>JAURVZ010000018.1 GCA_030655215.1 Pseudolabrys sp.
AACGAAAGGAGATCGGCGGCCTTACCCGGCTAAGGGGCGGCCACATCATTTGTTCCGATGTTTAACCGGCCTAGCACGCCCGAATTAAGACAAAGCGCCGCCACCTTCGCAAACTGGCGAAAAAGTGACCGCCTGCGCTTACTGGTGCTGGACGATAACGGCGCTGCCGACGCTGACCCGCTCGTAAAGATCCTCGATCTCGCCATTGACCAGGCGGAAGCAGCCTGACGACACCGCATGGCCGATCGTCTCCGGCGCATTGGTGCCGTGGATGCGGTACACGGTGGTGCCGATGTAAAGCGCGCGGGCGCCCATCGGATTGCCCGGCCCGCCGGCCATGAAGCGCGGCAGGTAAGGCTGCCGCACGATCATCTCCGAAGGCGGCGTCCAGTCCGGCCACTCCGCCTTGCGCGTGATGCGATGCGTGCCGCCCCACTGGAAACCGTCGCGGCCGACGCCGATGGCGTAGCGCATCGCCGTCGTGCCGCTCATGATGAGATAAAGGAAGCGGTCGGCGGTGTTCACGATGATCGTGCCGGCCGGGTAGGCGCTGCGATAGAACACCGGATGGTGGCGATACTCGACCGGCAGTGAATCGGCATTGGCGGTGTTGTCGATGCCAGGCGCGGCATCGTTGATGGTCGGCTCCGGAATGCGATCGAAATTATCGGTCGCGGCCAGCGCGCCGTGCCACAGGCCCATGGTCGCAAGCATCGCCCACAGCAAAGCAGAACGGCAGCGCGATCCATGCATCGGCGTGTCTCCCGGAAAAGTTCCGCAGGAGACCACGGAGCGTCGTTAGGGGCAACACACGGGAAACGCGTGGCGATCAGGCGACGTGGCCGGGCTCGTCGTTCGGGAAGGTCTGTTCGGCCACGCCCTTGGTCATCGGCGCATCCGGCAGATTCGGCGAACCGCGGGTGCCGCCGAGATCGTTGCGCGCGCGGTCGTCCTCGCTCGGGCGTTCTTCCGAGCCCGAACCATTGGGCTGCGGTGTCGGCGTGGTTTGCATTGGGATCGGCATTTTCGGCATGGCGCATGTCCTCAAGGGTGCGCGGACCAACGGCGCTGCGCCAGCGCAGTTCCTTGGTACGGGACCCGACATGCTGCGCTTGCATTCGCATGAGTCGCAGCCGACATAAGAGGCGAACCCGTCGAAGAGAAATCGCACAATGGCCCGCAGGACCGGAGGCGCCGATCTGCCGCTGCATGGCGGCAGCGTGCCGAAATGGCTGGCCGACCGCATGACGCGCCTCGGCGCCGTCATGTCGCAGGCCATTGTGCATCATTACGGCCGCGATGAACTGCTGCGCCGTCTCGCCAATCCGTTCTGGTTTCAATCCTTCGGCGCGGTGATGGGGATGGACTGGCACTCCTCCGGCATCACGACGAGCGTCATCGGCGCGCTGAAGCGCGGCCTGACGCCGTTGCAGGGCGAGCTTGGCATTCATGTCTGTGGTGGCCGTGGCAGTCATTCACGCAAGACACCGGGCGAGCTGATCGCCATTGGCGATCGCGTCGGCATTGACGGCGCGGCGCTGGCGCAGTCGAGCCGGCTGGTCGCCAAGGTCGACAGCGCCGCGGTGCAGGACGGCTTCGATCTCTATCTGCACGGTTTCTTCGTCACCGATGACGGCAAATGGGCGGTGGTGCAGCAGGGCATGAACGATGCGCGCAAATCGGCGCGGCGTTATCACTGGCTGTCCGAAGGCCTCACCAGCTTCGTTGACGATCCGCACGCGGCCATCGATGGCGACTCGCAAGGGCAGATCGTCAATCTCGCCGATCACCGCGCCAAGGCCTCGCGCGACGGCCAGCTCGATATTCTGTCATCGCTCGGGCCGGACCGGATCGCGCGCGAATTTGCAGCGCTGGAGCGCGGCGGTCTTTTGCTGCCGGAGCCGCAAGGGCAATTGCCGTTTCTCGTCATGCCCGGCCATCACGATGTGCGCCCGACCGACATCATCGCCCGCCGGCTGCATGGCAATCTTGCCGCTGCTGCCGACAACGGCCCGAAGGATTTCCCGTCGCTGCTGCTGACGCCGGGCGTCGGCGCCCGCACCGTGCAGGCCTTGGCCATGGTGGCGGAGGTCGTGCACGGCGCGCCGTTCCGCTTCTCCGATCCTGCGCGATTTTCAATCGCGCATGGCGGCAAGGACCGGCATCCCTATCCGGTGCCGATCAAGGTCTATGACGAGACCATCCGTGTGCTGAAGTCGGCGGTGCAGAAGGCGAAGCTCGGCCGCGATGAAGAGCTCGCCGCGCTGCAGCGGCTTGATGCGCAGGCGCGTCAACTGGAGCGCACCGCGACCGGTCCGTCGGTCGAGCAATTGATCGCCGATGAGCGCTTGAAGTCGCACTCCTATGGCGGCCGTTCGGTGTTCGGCATCGAGCCGCCACCCGAATCACGCATCGAAGAGGCGCCGGCGCAGCAGGATTTGTCGCTCAGTGACGCGCCGGGAAGGCCGATTCGACGGGCCTAAAGTGGTGCAAAACCACCGCAAGTGCAGCAAAATGTGCGCTTTATGTGCGTAAGCCCCGCGCCAAGCGCCAGATAGCTTGCATTAGCTGGCGAATCTCATAGTGGTCATGGACTGCGCATTTTGCGCTTTAGGAGCACTTTCGAATGGCAAAAGTAGCCGCAAAAGCCGCCACCGCAAAGGCGGCGCCCGCGAAACCGAAGGCCACGAAGCCGATCACCACGAAGCACCTCGTGGCGACGCTCGCGGAACAGCACGAAATGACCAAGCGCGCCAGCCAGGACATGTTCGATGACCTGATTGCGATGATTACCAAGCACCTCAAGAAGGGTGAGCGGGTCAAGATCGCCGGTCTCGGCATTCTCCAAGTTCGCAAGCGCGCCGCCCGCATGGGCCGCAACCCGGCCACCGGCGAAGCCATCAAGATCAAGGCGTCGAAGAAGGTTGCCTTCCGCGCCGCCAAGGATCTCAAGGAAGCGATCTAATCGCTCTTTGACGTTTAGTGTTGCAAAGCCCCGCCGGGAAACCGGCGGGGTTTTTGTTTTTCTTATCCCTCCCCTGAAAGGGGAGGGCGCCGTCGCGAAGCGACGGGGGTGGGGTCCTCTATCCATATAGCATCGCCCCACCCCGCTTGCTGACGCTCGCGACCCTCCCCGTGACCGGGGAGGGATAAGAAAGTCGACGCACCTCTTAAAATCTATATTGACATTTAATCCCAACGCTAATATACCCTCTCTCGTCCTGCTCATCGAGGGGCGCTCTCATGAGGCGTCGTGATGGTGGAGCAGGGCGCGGCGCCCGCGGCTGTGCCTCGCAAGCACGGACTCGGGAGGCCCGGGGTAGCTGTCCGTCCCCACTACGGGGGACTGCCTTCAATGGCTGGACGCGGAGTGGATGAAGGCGGGCGAAAGCCTGCCGGATGAAGGGACCCAGGAGGGACCCGTCCACGCCCGGAAGCACAGCCCCCGGGACAGAAAAGCCGCCGTGGCGCGCCGAGAGGCGCCCGCATGCCGCGAATGGCATGCGGTACTTGCTACAAAGTCGCGCCGATCGGCGCGCCACTCCCTCGCTATTGCGAGGTTTGAGAAGGCAGACGCACCCGGCGTCTTCATAAAGAATACGGGCGGCGGAGCGTTGGCTAAAGCCTCTCTTGCCCCCACCCGATCCGGTCTATAATGACGGCCACACATATCCGTGGCGAAGTTCCCGAGGAGTCAGTCCATGTCGCAGCCGGCCGAAAAGCACCAAGCGAAACCCGCAATGCTGAAGGACCGCGACTTCCAGTGGGAAGATCCGCTCGGCATCGAATTCGAGCTGACCGAAGAAGAGCGCATGGTCCGCGACACCGCGCGTGGCTTCGCCCAGGACTATTTGATGCCGAAGGTCACCGAGGCCTATCTCAACGAAACCCACGATCCGAACAATCTCAAGGAAATGGGCAAGCTTGGGCTGCTTGGCCCGACGATTCCGGAAGAATACGGCGGGGCAGGCTTGGGCTATGTCGCTTACGGCCTGATCGCCCGCGAAGTCGAGCGCGTCGACTCGGGCTATCGCTCGACCATGTCGGTGCAGTCGTCGCTGGTCATGTATCCGATCTACGCCTACGGCACTGAAGCGCAGCGCATGAAGTATTTGCCCAAGCTCGCCAGCGGCGAAATGGTCGGCTGCTTCGGCCTGACCGAGCCGGACCACGGCTCCGATCCGGGCTCGATGGTGACGCGCGCCGAGAAGGTCGCCGGCGGCTACAAGCTGAACGGCGCCAAGACCTGGATTTCCAACGCGCCCTTCGCCGACATCGCCGTCGTCTGGGCCAAGCTCGACAATGTCATTCGCGGCTTCGTTGTCGAACGCGGTATGAAGGGTTTCACGACGCCGAAGATCGAAGGCAAGCTGTCATTGCGCGCCTCGACCACTGGCGAAATCGTTCTTGTCGATTGCGTCGTGCCGGAAGAGAATTTGCTGCCGAATGCCAAGGGCCTTGCCGGTCCGTTCGGCTGTCTCAACAATGCGCGTTACGGCATTGCCTGGGGCGTGATGGGAGCGGCGGAATTCTGCTGGCACGCTGCGCGGCAGTACACGCTCGACCGCAAGCAGTTTAACCGGCCGCTCGCCGCCAACCAGCTGGTGCAGAAGAAGCTCGCCGACATGCAGACCGAGATCGCGCTCGGCACTGCCGGCGCGCTGCGTCTCGGCCGCATGCTGGAGCAGGGCCGCGCCGCCCCGCCGTCAATCTCGCTGATGAAGCGCAACAATTGCGGCAAGGCTTTGGACATCGCCCGCGTCGCCCGCGACATGCATGGCGGCAACGGCATCTCCGGCGAGTATCACGTCATGCGTCACGTCGCCAATCTCGAGACAGTGAATACGTATGAAGGCACGCATGACATTCATGCGTTGATCCTCGGCCGCGCGCAGACGGGGATCCAGGCTTTCTTTTAAAAGCCGATGGCCTGCGTTTGCCGCGCCAGTTCGACAACGCGCAATGTCATCGCGCTGTTGGCATCGGGCAGCGGATCGAGCACGGTGAAGTGGTTGGCGCCGGCAATGGCTTCGTAACGCGTCTGCGCCGAGCCTTGCCAGACTTCAGCAATCGTCTTGCTCTGGCGCAGAAATTCGGACGACTCGATGCCGCCAACAACGGCGTCGAGCGTGCGGCCGATCGGCACTTGCCAATAAAGCGGTGACACGTCGTTGGCTGACTTCTCGTCAAGCTTGAGATCGGCATTGACGGAAGTCTGCGTCAGCGGCGACAGATCGAACACGCCGGAAATCGCGTAGGCGGCGGGCACAAGATCATTCGGCGCGGTCGGATCAAGCGTGGTCCATTCGGTCGCGACCATGCAGGCCGACAAATGTCCGCCGGCCGAATGGCCATAAACCGTGATGCGCTTCTTGTGCGTGTGCCACAGCTTCAACACGGCTGCGCGCATCTGCTCGATGATCGTGGCGATCGACACGTTCGGCGCGAGATCGTAACCGACAACCGCAACATCGACTCCATGCGCATTGGCGCCTTGCGCCATATGGCTGAACATTTTCGGATCGAGCGTTCGCCACCAGCCGCCGTGAATGAACATGGCCAGCGGCGCGTCGGCATCCTTGCCGGGAAAGAAATCGATGGTCTGGCGTGGCGAGGAACCATAGGAAATGCCGAGCGTCGCGCCTTTCGCGGCGGCGCGGTAGGCGTCGGTTTCGCGCTGCCAGCGGGCGAAGACCTCCGGATGTTCCGGCACGCGGGCGCGGTTGTCATATTCTTTTTCGTAATCGATGGTCATGGGGGTGATCTCTTGCTGACGCCGAAATGTTCTTCGGCTAGCGTACATCATCATGTCGTTCAGCACCAAACCGACACTTGTGCCCATCGACGGCCGTCAGTCGCAGACGGCGCTCGCCGTCGCGCGGGGCACGGCGCGGCTGTTGCACGCGCATGGTTTCACGGTAGTCAGCGAGTTACCGTTGCCGTCAGGGCGGCGCGCCGATCTGACCGCGCTCGACTCAAGCGGCACGATCTGGATCGTCGAAATCAAATCATCGATTGCGGATTTTCGCGCCGACCAGAAATGGCAGGATTATCGCGCCCATTGCGACCGGCTGTTCTTCGCCACGTCGCAGGATGTGCCGTGCGAGATTTTTCCGCCCGACACCGGCCTGATTGTCGCCGATGCCTTCGGCGCCGAATTTCACTGCGAGGCGCCGGAGCATCGGCTCGCCGCAGCGACACGCAAATCAATGATGCTGTTATTCGCGCGCGCGGCCGCTATGCGGCTGCAGTCGCTTATCGATCCGGCCGGACCCTACGAGGGAATGGATTAGCGCGGCGCCCTTTTGGCCAGAATGCGCTGCAACGTGCGGCGATGCATGTTCAGCCGGCGCGCGGTTTCCGAAACATTGCGGCCGCACAGTTCATAGATGCGCTGGATGTGTTCCCAACGCACGCGGTCGGCCGACATCGGATTTTCCGGCGGTTCGATCTTGGTGTTCTCATGCGCCAGCAAAGCGGCGAGCACGTCATCTGCATCAACCGGCTTGGCGAGATAATCGACCGCGCCGAGTTTCACCGCGTTCACGGCGGTGGCGATGTTGCCATAGCCGGTGAGGATGATGCCGCGCGCTTCCGGACGATGGCGCTTCAGCGCCGAGATGACGTCGAGGCCGTTGCCGTCGCCAAGCCGCATGTCGACAACGGCGAAAGCGGGCGCAGATTTCTCGACCTGCAACAAACCTTCGGCAACCGATTCAGCAGTCGTCACGGTGAAGCCGCGCTGTTCGAGCGCCTTGGCCAGACGCTGCAAAAACGACTTGTCGTCCTCGACCACGAGCACAGTGCGTTCACCGGCATAATCGATGACGACAGGGGGTTCGACAGTTTCATTCACGGCAAGGTTCACTGTTACAGCCTGTTTGTTGTTTCGGGAGCCATTCTAGCGTGCATATTGCGCTTAAACAAATGCGGTTCGACTGCGGCGATTTCAAGTCGGGGCAAAACGCAGCAGCCGCTCGAATTCCTTGCGATTCCACTGCAAAATGATGATCGCGCCGTGCAGCGGAGCTACGCGGTTGGAAAAGGTCAATTTTGCGCCGGATCGCTCTAGCAGCGTTTTGGCGATGAAGAAGCCGAGGCCGAGGCCGCTCGGCTCGTCCTCATCGTCCTTGTTCTTGCCCGGCTTGCGGCGGCGACTGGTGACGTAAGGCTCGCCGACGCGGTCGAGAATATCGGGCGCAAAGCCCGGCCCGTCATCGCTGATCGATACCTCAATGGTCTCGCTGTCCCACTGCGCGACGACGTCGACGTGATAAGCGGCAAAATCGACGGCATTCTCCAGCAGATTGCCGAGGCCGTAGAGGATCGCCGGGTTGCGCGCGCCGACAGGCTCCGACGAGCGATCATCAGGCACGCTGACTGTAATGCCGACACCGAAGTCGCGGTGCGGCGCGACGACCTCTTCAATCAGTGAGGTCAGCGGCGTGCGGTCGAACGGTTCGCCGCTCGACGACAGTTCTGTGATTTTCGCAAGAATGTCGCGGCAGCGCGTCGCCTGCGAGCGCAACAGCCGCACGTCTTCGCCATGCGGCGCGTCAGCGGGAATAGCGTTTTCCAGCTCTTTGGCGATGACCGAAATGGTCGACAGCGGCGTGCCGAGTTCATGCGCGGCGGCGGCGGCGAGACCATCGAGCTGCGACAGATGTTGCTCGCGCGTCAGCACCAGTTCGGTGGCGGCGAGCGCATCAGCAAGCTGGCGGGATTCTTCCGTAATCTGCCACGCATAGACGCCGATGAAGCCGATCGCCAAAAGGATCGAGAGCCAGACGCCCATCATGTAAATCGGCGCCAGAACAAGCGGGTCTTCATTGTCCCACGGCAGCGGGTAATGCACGAAGACCAGCACGGTGGCGCAGGCGACCGCAAAGCTGCCGAGCATGATGGTGAAGCGCGGCGGCAGCGCAGTCGCGGACAGCAGCACCGGGCCGAGGAACAGGAACGAGAACGGGTTCTGCAAGCCGCCGGTCAGGAACAGCAGCACCGCCAGTTCCGCAATATCGAAGGCCAGCAGCCAGGCGGCGCGATCCGGTTCCAGACGTTGGGTGAGGTGGAAGCGCAGCCGCAGTGCAATGTTCAGCCAGGCCGACAGCGCAATGACGGCGAGACAGGCCCAGATCGGCAGCGGGAATTCGAGCCCGATATAGACCACGAGCACAGCGGTGCTCTGGCCGACGACGGCGAGCCAGCGCAGCCGCACGAGCGTGTCGAGGCGCACGTTGCGGCGGGGATGCAGATTGCGGCGCGGGGGATTGTCTACAAGGCGGAAGGTCGGCATGGGCGCAGTCTAGCCCTTTGGCAGGACCCATACCAATTGCGCACAAGGTCGCGTCTGGCGCTTGCGTGGGCCTTGCGATTCTTGTTGGGGCGCGGCACATCTGATCCATGGACGTGAAGCCAATCCCCGCCATTTCTGTCGATAATCTGGTCAAGCGCTACAAGAGCGCGACCGCGGTCGACGGTATCTCGTTCCAGTTGCCGGCCGGCACGGTGACCGGTTTGCTCGGCGGCAACGGCGCGGGCAAGACCACGACCATCGCCATGATCATGGGGCTGGTGACGCCGAGTTCCGGAACCGTTGCGGTGCTCGGCGCGCAAATGCCGAAGCAGCGCTACCACGTGCTTCACCGCATGAATTTTGAAAGCCCCTATGTCGATATGCCGATGCGGCTGACCGTGCGGCAAAACCTGTCGGTGTTCGCGCAGCTGTACGGCGTCGAGGACATCAAGGGCCGCATTGCGTCGTTGGCCGAGGCGCTCGAGCTGAAGGACTTCCTCGATCGGGCTTCCGGCAAACTATCGGCTGGGCAGAAGACGCGCGTGTCGCTGGCCAAGTCCTTGCTGAACAGGCCGGATGTGCTGCTGCTCGATGAGCCGACCGCCTCGCTCGATCCCGATACGGCGGACTGGGTGCGCACGCATCTCGAGCGCTATCGCGCCGAGACCGGTGCAACCATTCTGCTGGCCTCGCACAACATGAACGAAGTCGAGCGGATGTGTGAACGCGTCATCATCATGAAGAAGGGCCGCGTTGAGGATGATGACACGCCGGCCGGTTTGCTGGCGCGCTACAGCCGCGAAACGCTGGAGGACGTGTTCCTCGACGTCGCCCGTGGCCGCGATCGCGAGGTGACGGCGTGACGTTCGAATTCTCCTTCAACCGCACGGCGGCCATGGTGCGGCGCTATTGGTATTTGCTGATGTCGTCGTGGCCCCGACTGCTCGACTTGATCTACTGGCCGACCGTGCAGATGCTGATGTGGGGCTTTCTGCAGATGTATGTCTCGCAGAACTCCGGCTATTTCGCCAACGCCGCCGGCGTGTTCATCGGCGCCGTGTTGCTATGGGACATTCTGTTTCGCGGCCAGCTCGGTTTCTCGATGTCATTCCTTGAGGAAATGTGGGCGCGCAATCTCGGCAACCTGATGATGTCGCCGCTGCGGCCGGCGGAATTCATCGTGGCGATGATGATCATGAGTATCATCCGGCTGTCGATCGGCATGATCCCGGTGACCTTCCTCGCCATTGCCTTCTTCGGCTTCAATGTCTGGTCGATGGGCCTGGCGCTGGTCGCCTTTTTCATCAACTTGATCCTGACCAGCTGGTCGATCGGCATTTTCGTCGCCGGCCTGCTACTGCGGAACGGCTTGGGCGCCGAGAGCATGGCCTGGACCATCATGTTCCTGTTCCTGCCGCTGACCTGCGTCTATTACCCGGTCGCGGTGCTGCCCGGCTGGCTGCAATATGTCGCCTGGAGCCTGCCGCCGACCTACGTTTTCGAGGGCATGCGGGCGCTGCTGATCGACCACGTTTTCCGCGCCGACCTAATGCTGCAGGCCTTCGCATTCAACATCGTGCTTTTCGGCGCTGCGGTATTCGCTTTTCTGCGGCTGCTGAAGAGCGCCCGGGAGCAGGGTTCGCTGCTGCAGGGCGCGGACTAGCCCTTCAAGCCGCTGTTATTACACGATTTTTCTGAGTGTAAGACGATTCACACGACTCAGGCGTTAAGTTGACGGTATGGACAAAAAACGACAGTCTGCCGCACCGCAGCAAGAGCCGGAAATCAAGCCGATGGCGATTGGAGAATTCGACGGAGCGGCGACGCTTTCCGGCGACCACAGCGCGTTCATGACGACGCCGATGTACTGGCTTTACGAGATGGGCCACGCCGCGCTCGATCCGTCGCGCATTTTCGCCGACGCGACCAAGCTGTTCTTTAAAAACCCGGCCAATCCGCTGTCACACACGCCCTATGGCAAATCTGTTGCCGCGGCGATGGAGCTGTTCGAGCGGTCGACGCGCGTTTACGGCAAGCCGGAATGGGGCATCACCGATACGCTGGTCGGCGGCGAGCGCGTGCCCGTCACCATCAAGACCGTGTGGGAGCGGCCGTTCTGCCGCCTGCTGCATTTCGAGCGCGCCTTCAAGAATGCGCCGCGCCGGCCGCAGCCGAAGATCTTGCTCGTGGCGCCGATGTCCGGCCACTACGCGACACTGCTGCGTGGCACGGTCGAAGCCTTCCTGCCGAACCATGAGGTCTACATAACCGACTGGACCAATGCGAGCGCGGTGCCGGTTGCGGCGGGCCGTTTCGATCTCGACGACTATATCGATTACGTCATCTCCATCCTGCACATGTTGCAAGGCGATGCGCATGTCGTCGCCGTGTGCCAGCCGTCGGTGCCAGTGCTGGCCGCTGTCGCACTGATGGAAGCCGACAACGATCCGAATGTGCCGCATACCATGACCTTGATGGGCGGGCCGATCGATACGCGCGTCAATTCAACGTCGGTGAATACGCTGGCCATGACCAAAGGCATCGACTGGTTTCGCCAGCATGTCATCACCAAGGTGCCGTTCCCGCATCCGGGCGTGATGCGCGATGTCTATCCGGGCTTTTTGCAGTTGACCGGCTTCATGAGCATGAACCTCGATCGCCATATGGAGGCGCATCGCGAGCTGTTCCGCAATCTGGTCAAGGGCGACGGCGACTCGGCGACCAAGCATCGCGACTTCTACGACGAGTACATGGCGGTGATGGACCTGTCGGCCGAGTTCTATTTGCAGACGGTCGACACCGTGTTCATCAAGCACTCGCTGCCGAAGGGTGAGATGATGCATCGCGGCCGTTTGATCGATCCCAGCAAGATCCGCCGCGTTGCCTTGATGACGGTGGAAGGCGAGCACGACGATATTTCCGGCCTCGGCCAGACCGAAGCGACGCACAGACTGTGCCCGAACATTCCGGCGGAAGACAAAGTGCATTACGTGCAAAGCGGCGTCGGCCATTACGGCGTGTTCAACGGCTCGCGCTTCCGCTCGGAAATTCAGCCGCGCATCGCTGACTTTGCGCTGTCGCATAATGGCGGCCATGGCGGCGGCAAGAAGCGGAAGTAAGCGATGACACTGGCGCTGCGCGCACTGTTTTCCCGCCGCACCAGTGAGCCGTCTGTCATTACCGTTGCTTTCGACGGCGAGGTCTATCTCGTCCAGCTGCGCCGCAATCGTCTGGCGCGGCGCTACACGTTGCGAATTCATTCGGCGCGCCGCGAAGTCGTGCTCACCATGCCGCCGCGCGGCAGTCTGAAGCAGGCGCGCGAATTTGCCGAGAAGCACGGCGCCTGGATGGCGGCGCGCTTGCAGCGCCTGCCGGAGCCATTGCCTTTCACTGACGGCAAGATGTTGCCGCTGCGCGGCGTCGATCATCGTATCGTTCATCGCCCCAATGCGCGCGGCACGGTGTGGACCGAAGTGGGCGAGGACGGCGCGCCGGTCCTTTGCGTTGCCGGCGCCGCGCCGCATGTCGCGCGCCGTATCCGCGATTACCTCAAGCGCGAAGCCAAGCGCGATCTTGAAGCGGCGAGCAAGGCTGCGGCGCTCAAGCTCGGCGTTACCGTCAAGCGTGTCTCGATCCGCGATCAGACCAGCCGCTGGGGTTCGTGTTCGACGACGGGCGTGCTGTCTTATTCATGGCGGCTGATCCTGACACCGCCCTTCGTGCTGGATTACCTCGCCGCGCATGAAGCGGCGCATCTGGTCGAGATGAACCACTCGCGCGCCTTCTGGCGGCAGGTCGAGCGCATCTGCCCGGATTTCAAGCGGGCCAAGGCCTGGCTCGATGCCCATGGCGCAGACCTGCACCGCTACGGCGCGGAGTAGCGCCGCGGACGATCCTGAGTTACTCAGCCGTCATGGCCGGGCTTGTCCCGGCCATCCACGACTTCATTAACAGCAAGACGTGGATGCCCGGGACAAGCCCGGGCATGACGAAATATAGAGACGGAATTCGACATGTTACGTCCCGGCACTTTCGCGCTGACCGCAACGCTGGCGGCGTTGACGGCGGTCGGGCCGCTATCGACCGACATGTATCTGGCGTCGCTGCCCGACATCGGCCGCGGTCTCAGCGCGCCGATCGCGCAAGTGCAACTCACGCTCTCGGCCTATCTGATCGGCTTTGCTGTCGGTCAGATCATTTATGGCCCGATCTCGGATCGTCACGGCCGCAAGCCGGTGCTGCTCGCCGCGCTCGGACTGTTCGCGGCGGCGAGCCTGCTCTGTGCATTGTCGACATCGATCGAAATGCTGATCGGCGCGCGGTTTTTGCAGGCGCTCGGTGGCTCCGGCTCGATCATGGTGGCGCGGGCCATTGTGCGCGATCTTTATTCCGGCGCGCGGGCTGGCCGCGAATTGTCGGTGATGGGTTCGGTTATGGCGCTGGCGCCGGTGATCGCGCCGCTCGCCGGTGGCGTGCTGCAAACCGCTTTCGGCTGGCGCTCATCCTTTGTCGCCTTGATGCTTGTCGGCGCCGCCGGCATTGCGACGATCTGGCTGATCCTGCCTGAGACATTGAAGCAGCGCGCCGTCGAGCCGGTGTCGCCGGCCTCGATGTTGCGCTCCTATGCCATCGTTGCGCGCAACCCGGCCTATCTGTCGTATATGGCGCTGGCCACCGCTTGCTACGCCGGCCTGTTCGCCTGGATTTCCGGCGCGTCCTTCGTGCTGCAGAATCTTTATGGCCTGACGCCGATGAATTTCGGCATTGCCTTCGCGCTCAGCACGGTCGGTTATCTCATCGGCACGATGTTGGCGGCGCGGCTGGTGACACGGCTCGGTCTCGACCGCACCATTGGCTTCGGCTGTTGCGCACTTGCGGCGGGCGGTCTCGGACTGATCGGCGCGGTGGCCTTCGGCTTCACCACGGCGGCGTCGCTGGTCGTTCCTGTCGCGGTTTATCTCGCCGGCCTCGGCATGGTGCTGCCGCAGTCAATGGCCGGCGCGATGACGCCGTTTCCGGAACGCGCCGGCGCGGCGTCGGCTTTGTTCGGTTTCGTTCAGCAGAGCATCGCCGCGATCTGCGGCGCGACGGTTGGTTTGTTTCTCGGCCATGATGCCTGGCCGGTCGCGCTTGCCGTTGCCATCATGGGCGTTGCGACCGGCGTGTTGTGGCTGCTGACGCGCGATGTTCGGGCGAGGGCCAGCGCGCATATTTAGTTGCCTTCGACCAACATGAGGCAGCCTCTTTCTTCTCCCTCCCCCCTTGCGGGGGAGGGTTGGGGAGGGGGGTGTGACGTGTTCAGTGCTCGCTATTACCCCCCTCCCGCCGCGCTTCGCGCGTCGACCTCCCCCGCAAGGGGGGAGGTGAAGGAAGAAAGATGAGCGAAGCGATCAGCTATTTAATTTCTGCTGCGGCCGAACAGATTATTCAGGAGCCAGCCATCGAGCCCCGCCGCTTGCTGTTGCGGTGCCGGCCGCTGCGCGCCGATGCCACCGGGCGGTCGCGGCGCTTGCGATGAGTATTGCGGCTGCGGCTGTTGTGGCTGCTGCTGTTGTTCGCCGCCGAACAGTCCGCCGAACACGCCCGTGCTCGGTGCGGTCGGCAACGCGGCCATCGGCACACCTTGATGGCTGTCGCGCATGAAGTGGCTCCACACTTCAACCGGCAAACTGCCGCCGGTGACCTTCTTCATCGGCGAATTGTCGTCATTGCCGAGCCAGACGCCGGTGACGAGATTGGCGGTGTAGCCGATGAACCAGGCGTCGCGGAAATCCTGCGACGTGCCGGTCTTGCCGGCCGCTTGCCAGCCGGGCAGGCCGGCCTTCTGCGCGGTGCCGGAGATCAAGGTCTCCTGCATCATCGTGTTCATCATGCCGATGTAGCGCGCCTCGACGACGCGGCCGAGCGGCTTCGGGTTGCGCGCATAGATCTTCTTGCCGCTGGCGGTGGTGACACGCTGAATGACATGCGGCATCACCGCATAACCGCCATTGGCGAATGTTGCGAAAGCGCCGACCAGTTCGAGCGGCGAGACTTCCGACGTGCCGAGCGCGATCGAGGCGTTGGGCTCGAGCTTCGAGGCGATGCCGAGGCGATGCGCCGTGCGGATCACCGCCATCGGCGTGACTTCCTGCGTCAGCCGCACCGACACGGTGTTGAGCGATTGTGCCAGCGCGCGCTGCAATGTCACCGGGCCGAAATATTCATGCGTGTAGTTTTCCGGCGACCAGCCCTTGATCTTGATCGGCCCGTCAGTGCGCACCGTGTCCGGCGTCAGGCCATGCTCAAGCGCGGTGAGGAAGACGAAAGGCTTGAATGCCGAGCCGGGCTGGCGCTTGGCGGCGACGGCGCGGTTGAACTGGCTCTCGGCATAATCGCGACCGCCGACCATGGCGCGCACGGCACCTTCCGGTGTCATCGCGATCAGCGCGCCTTGCTCGACGCCGGCCTTGAGGCCCTTGGCGGTCAGCTCATCGGCCAGCGAAAGCTCGGCGCTCGCCTGCAGCTTGGCATCAATCGTGGTGTAGACAATGACGTCTTCCTCGATATGGCCGAGCGTGTCGTTGAGCGCATCCATCACCCAGTCGGCGACATAGTTGACCGCGCCATTGCTCGACTGCGCCATGATGCGCGGCGGCTTGGCGATGGCGATCTTTTCGTTGGCGGTGGTGATGAAGCCGAGTTCGGCCATCGAGGCGAGCACGATGCGCGCTCGCTTCTCGGCGGCGTTGAAGTTACGGGTCGGCGCCAGCCGCGATGGCGACTTGACCAGACCGGCCAGCATCGCCGCTTCCGACACAGTGATCTGCCGCGCCGACTTGCCGAAGTAACGCAGCGACGCCTGCTCAATGCCATAGGCGCCGGCGCCGAAATAAACCCGGTTGAGGTAGAGCTCGAGAATTTGCGTCTTGGAGAACTTGCGCTCCAGCCACACCGCCAGCATGGCTTCCTGCAGCTTGCGCTTCATCGTGCGCTCTTGCGTCAGAAACAGATTCTTGGCGAGCTGCTGGCTCAGCGTCGAGCCGCCTTGTGCGACACCGCGATGCATCACATTGGCATAGGCGGCGCGGGCAATGCCGAGCGGGTCGACGCCGTAATGATCGTAGAAGCGCCGGTCTTCGATGGCGATGAAGGCCTTCGGCACGTAAGGCGGCAGCTCTTTCAAGGCCAGCACTTCACCAGCCATGTCGCCGCGCCGGGCGAATGCTTTGCCCTCGACGTCAACGATCTGGATCGTCGGCGGCCGCTTGGGGATTTCCAGCGACTGAATCGGCGGCAGGTGGGCGCCGACATAGGCAACGCCGGCGACACCGGCAATGACCAGCCACAAGCAGGCGACCAGCGACCAATAGGTCAGGCGGCCAATGCGCGAGCGGCGGGGGGCGCGCTTCTTGCTCTTCTTTGATTTCGGTTTGCGCGGCGAAGGCTTCGGCGCGCTGCGCTCGGACGGCGAGACTCTCACCTCTGGCGATGCGTCGAACACCGGCTCTCGCCGGCCGCCCGAATGTGGTCCCTTCGCCATGACGCGACCCATACACGCCCGCAGCCACACAGGCCGCAGGTCCCCGCGGGCACGCTACGGGCGCCGATTTAAGGGGCGGTTAAGGGGGAACTGCTGTGCGAATCCAAGCATTTAGGGTACTGAGGGTGGGACTTCGGAGCTGGGTGCGATCGCTATGAACATGTTTCGCCTGTATGGCCGGGTTCTGGTCCTGCTCGGCTCGGAGAGCCGGCTGGCCTGGTCATTGGCGCTGGCGAACGTCTTGCTGGCCTCCGCCCAGTTCGCCGAGCCGGTCCTGCTCGGCCGCATCATCGATACTTTGACCGCCGCGCAGGGCAAGGGCACGCCGCCGTCCTGGAGCGAACTGGGCGGCCTGTTGGCGGCCTGGGCCGCTTTCGGCGTGTTCACCATTATTTGCGGCACGGTAATCGCGCTCTATGCCGACCGGCTCTCACATCGCCGCCGGCACGTCGTGCTGACCGACTATTTCGAGCACGTGCTGCAATTGCCGCTGACCTATCACGGCAACACGCATTCCGGCCGCCTGATGAAGGTGATGCTGCAAGGCACCGATGCTCTGTGGGGCCTGTGGGTCGGCTTCTTTCGCGATCATCTGGCGTCGTTCATTTCGCTGCTGGTGCTGCTGCCGATCTCGCTGTTCATCAACTGGCGGCTGGCTTTGTTGCTGATTGTGCTGTGCGTCGTGTTTGCCGGGCTGACGGCATTGATCGTGCGCAAGACCGAGACGCTGCAGAGCTCGGTCGAGCGGCATTATTCGGATCTGGCGGAGCGCGCGTCCGATACGCTTGGCAATATCGCGCTGGTACAAAGCTTCTCGCGGCTTGAATCGGAAGTGGTTGAGTTGCGGCAGATCGTCGAGCGTCTGCTGGCGGCGCAAATGCCGGTGCTGTCATGGTGGGCGCTGGCCAACATCCTGACGCGGACGTCGACGACACTGACGGTGCTGTCGATCATCATCGTCGGCACCATCCTGCACATCAACGGCCAGGCGACCATTGGTGAAATGGTCACCTTCATGAATTTCGCCGGCCTGATCATTACGCGGCTGGAGCAATCGGTCAGTTTCATCAACAAGATCATGTCGGAAGCACCGCGTTTGCGGGAGTTCTTTCAGGTGTGGGACACCGTGCCGGCGATCCGCGATACGCCGGATGCGGTCGATCCCGGCCGGTTGCGTGGGCAGGTGGAATTCAAGGACGTGTCGTTCTCCTATGATGGCGAGCGCGCGGCGGCGGCCAATTTAAACTTCACCGCGTTGCCAGGCGAGACCATCGCCCTGGTCGGCGCGACGGGCGCCGGCAAGTCGACGGCGATTGCGCTGCTGCATCGCGCCTTCGATCCGCAATCGGGCGTGATTGAAATCGACGGCACCGATATCCGCCACTTCAAGCTTGGCGGCCTGCGCCGCAATATCGGTGTCGTGTTTCAGGAAGCGCTGCTGTTCAACCGCTCGATCTCCGAGAATTTGCGCGTCGGCAAGGCCGATGCGACCGAGGAGGAAATGCGCGCGGCGGTCAAAGGCGCGCAGGCGCTGGATTTCATCGAGCGCAAGTTCGAAGGTTTCGAGGGACGCGTCGGCGAGCGGGGGCGTTCGCTGTCCGGCGGCGAGCGTCAGCGCCTGTCGATTGCGCGCGCGCTGTTGAAGGACCCGCCGATCCTCATTCTCGACGAAGCGACCAGCGCGCTCGATGCCGACACCGAGGCCAAGGTCATGCTGGCGCTCGACGAGGTGATGAAGAACCGCACCACGTTCGTTATTGCTCATCGCCTGTCGACGGTGCGCAAGGCCTCGCGCATCCTGGTGTTCGACGCCGGCCGGATTGTCGAAGCCGGTACCTTCGACGAGTTGGTCGCGGCCGGCGGGCGCTTCGCCAGCCTGGCGCGGACGCAGCTGATTACCGCGACGCCGGGCGAGCCGGGCGGCGCGGCGCCAAAGGAATAATGGGAATGATGCCCTAATTCCGCCGGCTGCATCTAGCGGTAGCGGCCGGTAATCCCTATATGTCGGAAGTACCGACGGCGATTTCTTAATCCCGCTAGTAAATACTGCGTTTTTATTGATCTTTCCCGCCGTTTTTGCCCGATCTGACCAAAGGAGTTCTCACCATGGCGAATGATACCCGCACGCCTGAAAGTGCCGAAGCGCGCATCAAGAAGAAGGCGCTGCAAGCGGTTGAAGGCCAGAAGGCTATGGTCGAATACGAGACCGGCTTGCGCCAGATGCGCGAGAAGACCGAGCGTCTGAAAGCCCTCAGACTGGCCCGCGACGAAGCCGAGGCCAAGGCCGCTGCTGACGCGCCGCCGGTCACCAAGAAGAAGGCCGTCAAGAAGAAGACCGCCAAAGCTGCCAAGGCTGAAGCTGAGGAGGCCGAAGAGGCCGCCGCTGAAGCGGCCGAGGAAGAAGCCTCAGCCGAGGCCGTCTCGTAACGGCTATTTCGGCGGATCAGTCGGCCCCATGGCCGGCGGCAAAGGCGTCCCCGGCGATATCGCCGGTGACGTGGACTTGAGGGCGAGAGCCTCAAAACGGTCTGCGGCAATCTCCAGCGTCCCGAGCAAAGTCGGCATGACCAGCCGCGCCGGCGCGATCATATCGGTCCCGGCAATCGGCGCGAACCAGATTTCCATGTCGCGGCGGCCGGCGACGTATTTCACCACCATGCTGTCGGCGCGATAACCGGCAATCGGTTTCAGGGTCACGGCGCAAACCAGCGCCGGCCCGGCGTAGCCCGTTTCGACCTTGATTGTGTCGCTGCGCTTGTAGGTCAGCGACAAATCGTAGCGTCGCTGGCCGTCAAAGACCGGAAGTGTCCGGTCGCAATGGGCCGGGTCCATGATGCTCGGATCTCTTGGCGGCGCGATGATCAGCATCGCCGATAGCGGATCGCTGACGCCGCGCTTGTCGGCATCGCTCACCGGAATGCGGTCGTCCTTCTTGCGCGGTGCATCGAGCCGCAATGTTTTGACGTTGCTGTTCTCGAACGTCATCTGCACCCCGGCGGTTTCGCCATCTTCGGTGCCGCTGGACGAGAAGAAAGTCGGGCGCAGGCGGTCGGTGTCGATGAAGCCGCGCGCGGCAACGCGGCCTTCGCCGTTCATCAGCATGCTCAGCGCGCCACTCGACCGGCCATTGGTCGAGGTAGTGTAGGTGCCGGCACTGATGTCCACGATCCATGACATCTGGCCGATCGACACGCCGGTCATGGAGATTTTGAAATGCGCCGTTAGGCGCGCATCAGCCTGCGCCGCGCCGCTGTGCAGCGCCAGGCAGGCGATCAGTGTGAGGGCCGCGCCGGGGGTCCGTCCGAACATGGAATCATTATAAGCAGTTTATCGCCGGGTTGTTAGGGCCAACCTCAGGCCGCCTTGCCTGGCTTTTCCTGCTTGGCGAACAGCGCAATCAGCGCGCGCTTGATCGCCGCCTGACGGGTCGGCGAGGTAATCTGCGCGCCCATCAAGTCCGTCACATAAAACACGTCAACGACGCGCTCGCCGAAGGTGGCGACATGGGCCGAGGCGATGTTGAGATTGAGCTTCGACAGGGTCGCCGTCATCTCGTACAGGAGGCCGGTGCGGTCCAGCCCGGTGACCTCAACCATCGTGTAGCGGTGCGACCAGTTATTGTTGATGGCGACGGAGGGCTCCAAGGCGAAAGCCTTGATACGGCCTTTCGGCGCGACGCGCTTGGCCACCACATCGGGCAGCTTCAATTCGCCGCGCAATGCTTTCTGGATCGAATCGGCGATGCGGCTGCCGCGACGCTCCTCGTCTTCTTCACGCTCGAATTCGCGCGACAGCGAGATAGTGTCGAGGGCGCGGCCATCGGTGGTGGTGTAGATCTGCGCGTCGACAATATTGCCGCCAGCCATCGAGCAGGCGCCGGCGATGATCGACAGCAGCCAGGGATGGTCCGGCGCAAACACCGACAGCTCCATTACCGAACGTCCGGCGGCAAAGCTAATCGTGGTGGCGAGATCCTTGCCGGCTTGCTCGGCCTCTCGCACGAACTTGGCGTGCTCGATCTTGTGTTCGAGATCGACCTTGAGCCAGTACGCCGGATAGAGCCGCGCGATATAGGCCTCAACCTGTTCCGGCGGCCAATCGGTTGTCGACATGGCATGGCGGAATTCGGCTTGCGCTGCGGCAACGCGCTGCGCGCGATTGACCTCGGAGAAGCCGCCGGTCAGCACCGGCTCGGTCTCGAAATAGAGCGTGCGAATAAGCTGCGCTTTCCAGCCATTCCAGACGCCCGGACCAACAGCGCGAATATCGGCAGTGGTGAGAATGGTCAGCAGCTTGAGCCGCTCGACCGACTGCACCACAGCGGCGAAATTCTCGATGGTCTTGCGGTCGGACAGGTCGCGCGATTGCGCAACGCTCGACATGACCAGATGCTGTTCGATCAGCCAGGCAACCGTCTCGGTGTCGACGGCGGAGAAACCAAGCCGCGGGCAGAAGCGCCGCGCGATGCGCGCGCCGGCGGTCGAATGGTCTTCCGGCCGGCCCTTGGCGATGTCGTGCAGGAACATGGTGACGAACAGGATCTTGCGGCTGGCCGGCGTGATCTTGTGGATCAGCTCATTGGCGAGCTGCGTTTCCTTGTTGGTGCCGCGTTCGATCTCGGTCAGCACGCCGATGCAGCGCAGGAGATGCTCATCCACCGTGTAGTGGTGATACATATTGAACTGCATCATCGCCACGACCTTGCCGAAGGCCGGCACGAAACGGCCGAGCACGCCGGTTTCGTTCATGCGTCGCAGCACGGTTTCCGGATCATTGTCGGAGGTAACGATGTCGAGGAACAGCCGGTTGGCTTCCTCATTGTCGCGCAGCTTGGCGTCGATCAGTTTCAGACAGCGCGTCATCGCCCGCATCGCATCCGGGTGGAGCGCCAGATTATGCTTCTGCGCCAGATGGAAGATGCGGATCAAATTGACCGGGTCGCGCCGGAACACGCTGCCATTGACGATGCGGATGCGGTTGTTCTCGGCAATGAAGTCTTCCGTGCCGGCAATCGCCTTGCGCTTGACCGGGCGCAGCTTGGCCATGACGCGCGACAGCACAGGCACGGTCTTGGCTTCGCTCTCTTCCAGTTCGGCGCAGACGATGGCCGTGAGATCGCCGACATCCTTGGCGTTCAGGAAGTAGTGCTTCATGAAGCGCTCGACATCCTGCTGGCCGGGATGCTCGGTATAGCCAAGCCGCACCGCGATCTCGCGCTGGATATCGAAGGACAGCCGTTCTTCGGCGCGGCCGGTGACGAAATGCAAATGGCAGCGCACCGACCAGAGGAAATCCTCGCAGCGCCGGAACAGTTCGTATTCCTGTTTGTCGAAGACGCCGCGCTTGATCAGCTCGGCCGGCTCCTTCACGCGGTAAACGTATTTGGCAATCCAGAACAAGGTATGCAGATCGCGCAGGCCGCCTTTGCCGTCCTTGACGTTCGGCTCGACCAGATAGCGTGACTGGCCGCTGCGGCGGTGGCGGTCTTCGCGCTCGCCGAGCTTGGCGGCGACGAATTCAGTGCCGGTGCCGCGCACAACATCCTGATCGAAGCGGGTGACCAGTTCATCGAACAGTTTGCGGTCGCCGAGCAGGAAGCGCGCTTCGAGAATGGCGGTGCGGATGGTCATGTCGCCTTTGGCCTGACGAATGCATTCATCGACCGAGCGCGTTGCGTGGCCGACCTTCAGGCCGGTGTCCCACAGCGCATAGAGAATGGCTTCGGCGACCTGCTCGCCCCAGGCGGTCTGCTTGTAGGGCAGCAGGAACAGCAGATCGATGTCGGAGCCCGGCGCCTGCAGCCCGCGGCCATAGCCGCCGGTTGCGACCACAGCCATGTGCTCAGTCTCAGACGGGTTTTCGGACGGATAGAGATGCTTACGCAGGAAGTCGTAGAGAATGCGGATGACTTCGTCTTCCATCCGGCACAGCCGCTCGGCGCAGCGGCGGCCATGACGATCCTTCAGCAGCAGCTTCTCGGCCTTGGCGCGGCCTTCGTTGAGCGCCGTCTTGAGCCTGAGCGCCAGGCCGGTGCGCATCTCGGCTTCGTTGCCGCGCTTGGCTTTGGCGAGCTTGTCGAGGTCGGCGAGGATCGCCCGCGCGTCGATCAGGTCGTCAGCTTTGGGCGAATCGCGCTCGATCTGGGGGGAGGCCATAGGGCCATCGGATTAGCGGAGGCGGGGCTGCAAGTCACCGTTTCAGGGCAAAGATATTCAGCCGGATGCCGGAGGCCATTATTTAGCATAGAATTCTACTTATAGCGCTAAAATAGATAAAAACATTAGTTTGACCGAAATTCTGGCATCCCGTTAGAATAAATTTATTGCCGCGCGGAGTGCCCGGCACTGCCAGGAGCTTTTAGATGCGCTTTTTCTCACGCCGTTCGATTTTGGCCTCGGCCCTTTTGGCCGGTTTGCTGCCGTCGAGCGCGCTTTTCGCCGCTGACAAGCCGAGCACCATCACCCTCGACTGGGCGACCTACAATCCGGTCTCGATCCTGCTCAAGGACAAGGGCCTGCTCGAGAAGGAATTCGCTAAGGACAACATTTCGATCCGCTGGGTGCAGTCGGCCGGCTCCAACAAGGCGCTCGAATTCCTCAACGCCGGTTCGATCGACTTCGGCTCGACCGCAGGCTCCGCCGCGCTGGTCGCCAAAATCAACGGCAACCCGATCAAGTCGATCTATGTCTACTCGCGTCCGGAATGGACCGCTTTGGTCACCGGCAAGGATAGCAAGATCGCCAAGATCGAAGACCTCAAAGGCAAGCGCGTCGCCGTGACGCGCGGCACCGATCCGCACATCTTCCTGGTGCGTTCGTTGCAGTCGGTCGGCCTGACCGAAAAGGACATCACGCCGGTTCTGTTGCAGCATGCTGACGGCAAGACGGCGCTGACCCGTGGCGATGTCGATGCCTGGGCCGGTCTCGACCCGATGACGGCCGCTGCCGAAGTGGAAGACGGCGCCAAGCTGTTCTATCGCAACGCCGCCGCCAACACCTGGGGCATCCTCAATGTGCGTGAGGAATTCGCCAAGGATCATCCCGCCTTGGTGAAGCGCGTGCTCGCTGTCTATGAAGAAGCGCGCAAGTATTCGCTGAAGAACTATGACGAAGTGAAGCGCGGCTTCATCGCCGTCACCAAGCTGCCCGAGACGGTCGTCGACAAGCAGCTCAAGGAGCGCACCGAACTGACGCATAGCGTCATCGGCGCACCGCAGCATGAGTCGATCCTCGCCGCCGGTATTGCGCTTCAGCAGGCCGGCGTCATCAAGGCAGATGTCGACGTCAAGAAGACGGTCGATGCCCTGATCGATCCGCAATATCTCGCGACGCCGACCAACTAGGTTCTCCCCCTTCGCGGTCAGCTACGCGACATCATGCCCGGCCTCGTGCCGGGCATGATCATGTTCGGGGTGCAACGCGCTCTTGCTTTTTGCCGGTGAAATAATGTCTGTTGCGCCCATGAGTTTAGCGAGCGAACCGGCGGCGCAGCCGAGCCGAAAGAGCAAGAGCAGTCTGTCGCGCTGGGGAAGCCCGGCGCTCGGTTTGTTGTTGCCGCTTGGCCTCGCTGTCGGCTGGGAGCTGGCGGTGCGCGCCGGCTGGTCGAATGGCCGTTTGGTGCCGCCGCCATCGGTGATTTACGCGACCTTCGCCGAGCTCGCCAAAACCGGCGAATTGCAGCGCCACGCCGCGGCGACCCTGGCGCGCGTTGTGTCCGGCTTCGGCATCGGCGTGATTGTCGGCACCGTGCTGGGCGCTATTACCGGCTATTCCATGCTGGTGCGGCGCTTCATCGATCCGAGTTTGCAGGCGCTGCGCGCCATTCCATCGATCGCCTGGGTGCCGCTGTTCATTCTCTGGCTCGGTATTTTCGAAGCGTCGAAAGTGACGTTGATCGCGGTCGGTGTGTTTTTTCCAGTCTATCTCGGCGTCATGGCTGCGGTGATGTCGGTCGATCGCAAGATCGTTGAAGTCGGCCGCGCCTTCCGCCTGTCCGGTTTCAAGATGGTGCGGCGTATTCTGCTGCCCGCTGTGTTGCCGGCTTACATTACTGCTTTGCGCTCCGGCCTTGGTCTTGGCTGGATGTTCGTCGTCGCCGCCGAGTTCATGGGCGCGTCGGAAGGTTTGGGCTTCCTGCTGGTCGATGGCCAGCAACTCGGCAAGCCGGCACAGATCGTCGCCGCCATTGTCGCCTTCGCGCTGATCGGCAAGGTCACCGACTGGCTGATCGTCGGTATCTCGACGCCGTTCCTGCGCTGGGAAGACCGCTTCAAATCACCGGCGGCGCAGGACTAAGCCATGCTGACCCTCGAACACGTCGGCAAAACTTATTCGAACGGCGTGCATGCGCTGGCGGATATCAATTTCTCCGTCGGGCCCGGCGAGATCGTCGCCATCGTCGGCGGCTCCGGTTGCGGCAAGTCGACCTTGTTGCGCGCCATCAGCGGCCTCGATACGCCGAGCACCGGCCGTGTTGTGCTCGATGGTGAAGCCGTCATGCAGCCGCATGAGAAAATCGGCATCATCTTTCAGGAGCCGCGGCTGCTTCCGTGGCTGAGTGTTGCCGGAAATGTCGGCTTCGGTCTTGAAGACCGGCCGAAGGCCGAGCGTGATGCGCGCGTTGCCGAGGCGCTGACACGCGTTGGCCTCTCCGACAAGGCCGGCGTCTGGCCGCGTGAGCTGTCTGGCGGGCAGGCGCAGCGCGTGGCCATTGCCCGCGCACTGGTGCCACGCCCGGAAGTGCTGCTGCTCGACGAACCGTTTTCCGCGCTCGACGCTTTCACCCGCGTCGACCTGCAGGACCATTTGCTCAGCCTGTGGGCCGACACGAAGCCGACCCTCATTCTGGTGACGCACGACGTCGACGAGGCGGTGGTGCTGGCCGACCGGATCATGGTGATGAAGCCGCGGCCGGGCCGGATCTTCGACGAAATCCAGGCCGACCTGCCGCGGCCGCGCGACCGCCAGTCCTCGGCTTTCGACCGTGTCCGGAGGCATGTGATGGCGGCGCTGGACCGTTCACTCAGTCGGTCCGGGCACAACAGCAATGCCGAAACGGACCCCAGCGGCGCGGCTTTATGGTGGTGACCTAGCGCGCGGAATATGTTTCTCTCCCCGAAATTAAGCCGGGAGAGAACGCCGATGCGCATGTTTCAGGTCTGCCAGTGCGGACAGCCGCTGCAACTCAACGAGAAGGCCACGCCGGAGCCGCAGGGCACCGAGGTTCTGCTCAAGGTGATGGCGGCCGGCGTCTGCCATAGCGACCTGCACATCTGGGACGGCTATTACGAAATGGGCGGCGGCAAGCGCATGCAGCTGCTCGAGCGCGGCATCAAGCTGCCGCTCACCATGGGCCATGAGAATGTCGGCGAAGTCGTCGCCATCGGCCCCGATGCCAAGGGCGTCAAGCTTGGCGATATTCGCCTCGCCAACCCCTGGATCGGCTGCGGCGAGTGCATGGTTTGCCGTCGTGGCGAAGAGAACCTCTGCAAGACGCCGAAGAATCTCGGCGTGTTTTCCGATGGCGGCTATGCCACCCATCTGGTCGTACCGCATCCGCGCCATTTGTTCGACATCGGCAATCTGACGCCGGTGCAAGCCGCGCCGCTCGCGTGCTCGGGTGTCACTGCGTTCAGCGCGCTGAAGAAGGTGGCCGAGAACATCAAGGATGAGCCGGTGGTCATCATCGGCGCCGGCGGCCTCGGCCTCATGGCGATTGCCCTGCACAAGGCGATGGGCGGCAAGGGCGTCATCATGGTCGACATCGATCAGGCCAAGCGCGATGCCGCGGTGAAGGCCGGCGCCATTGCCGCGATCGACGGCCGTGCGCCGGATGCGGCGCAGCAGATCATTGCCGCGACCAAAGGCGGCGCGTGGTCGACCATCGATTTCGTCGGTTCATCCGATACGGTGAAGCTCGCGGTCGATGCCGTGGTCAAGGGCGGCAAGATCATCATCGTCGGCCTGTTCGGCGGCGACATCACCATCTCGACGCCGTTCTGGCCGATGAATGCGATGACCATTCAAGGTTCGTATGTCGGCTCACTGCCGGACATGAAGGAATTGCTCGAGCTGGTCAGCCGCACCGGCGCGCCGCCAGTGCCGCTGCGCGAGCGTCCGTTGAATGAAGTCAACGACGCCTTAAATGACCTCAAGGCCGGCAAGGTCATCGGCCGCGTCGTGCTGACGCCGGCTTGATCCTTTCGCGACATATTCAGGAGACAAATGATGGACGGTACCGAACTGCGCGCCATGCAGGCCCCGATCAAGGAGCGCTACAAGAGCGATCCGGCCGCGGCGATGATTACATTGAAAGCCAAAGGCACGCTCGACGCGCCGGGCATTTCCTGCAAGCTGGAAACCGGCCGTGCCATGGCGATTGCCGGCCTGCATCCGGCCACCGGCGGCACCGGCATTGAACTGTGCTCCGGCGACATGTTGCTGGAAGCGCTTGTGGCTTGCGCCGGCGTCACGGTGAAAGCCGTTGCCACCGCGCTCGACATTCCGCTGCGCAACGGCACGGTCTCGGCGGAAGGCGATCTCGATTTCCGCGGTACGCTTGGCGTCGCCAAGGATGCACCGGTCGGCTTCGCGCAGATCCGCCTGCGTTTCGATCTCGAAACCGATGCTGCGCAGGACAAGCTCGATCAACTGCTCAAGCTGACCGAGCGCTATTGCGTCGTTTATCAGACCATCAAGAGTGGCCCGCCGGTGGATGTCCGGATGGCGAAAGTCTAGGAATTTGTCGCCGGACGTTTACTTCACCGTCACATTGATCATCCGCATGGCTGTCACCGCCGCCTTCCTGTTGGCGGCGACGGTGACAGCCGAACGCGCAGGCCCGCTGATCGGCGGCCTGGTGGCGACGCTGCCGATCAGTGCCGGGCCCATCTATATTTTTCTGGCGATCGATCACGACGCGCATTTCGTCGGGCAAAGCGCGCTCGGCAGCCTGGTCGGCAATGTCACCAATATCTTCTTTGCGCTGACCTACGCGCTTATGGCGCAAAAGCGATCCTTGGCGGTTAGCCTGTCCGTTGCCTTCGCCGTATGGATAGGCATCGCTTGGGCCGCCAGCCTCATCACTTGGACCTTAACGTCGGCCATTGCCTATAACGTCATCGCGCTGGCTGTGGCGCTGTGGTTGACGGCGTCAATGCGTCACGTCAGGTCGCCGCAGGTCAAAGCGCGCTGGCACGATCTGGTCATGCGCGCTGTCATGGTGGCGCTGCTCGTCGGCGTGGTCGTGACGTTCAGCTATCACATCGGCCCAACCGTGAGCGGCAATCTCGCGGTCTTTCCGATCGTGCTGAGCAGCATCATTTTTATTTTGCATCGCCGCGTCGGTGGGCCGCCGACGGCCGCGGTGATGGCCAATGCGATCATCGGCCTGGGCGGCTTCGGCATTGCCTGTCTGACACTGGCGCTGACAGCGGACCGGCTCGGCTCGGTGCTCGCGCTGGCGCTGACGCTCGCTGTCTCGATCGGTCTCAATCTGGTGATCTTCTTCATGCGGCGCCGCCTGGTCGCCGCATGACCGCTCTCCTTGTCGAACCGGCGTTCTGGTTCAATCTCGCGCTCAAGATCGCGATAACGGTCAGCATCACTGTCATCGCTTCCGTGGTGGTTGAGCGCAGCGGGCCGTTCATCGGCGCGTTGATCGCGGCTCTGCCGACCGCCGGTGGCGCGGCGATGATCATCCTGGCGATGGACCATACGCCGGCCTTCATCGCGCAAAGCGTGATCGGCAGCATGATCATCACGCCGATCTGTGCGATTTACGCGCTGACTTACGCCGCGCTGGCGCAGCGCCACGGCTTGCTGCTCAGTCTTGGTACGGCGTTGCTTGTCTGGTTCGCTGGCGCCTTCGCTTCGCGGCTGATCGACTGGACCGCCAACACCGCGTTGCTGCTCAACCTGGTCGTCTTCCCCATTACCATTTACGCCGCCGTGCAATTCCTCGGCGACGGCAAGGTCAAGCCGCGCGTCGAATTCACCGCGCGCGACCTCGCCTGGCGGGCCGCGGTGGTGACAATCTGCGTGCTCGTCGTCACCGGTTTGAGCACGTCGATCGGCTCTTATTTCTCAGGCGTTTTCGCCTTCTTCCCGGTGGCGATGAGTTCGTTCTTCATCATCCTGCACACGCGCCTCGGCGGAAAGGCCGCAGCCAGTGTTGCCGCGCATGTGCAGGCGCCGTTCATCGGGCTGGTGCTCGGCCTCTATGCCGTGCACCTGCTGGCGGAAGTTATCGGTGTCTGGTGGGCCTATGGCTTGGGCCTTGCCATTGGCATTTCCTGGAACGGCGCGCTGTGGCTGTGGCGCCGGCAGCGCGCGAAGGCGTAACTACTTCTTCTCGGTCTCGCGCAGCTTCGCCTTCAGCGTATAGATCGCTTCCATCGCTTCGCGCGGCGACATCTCATCCGGATTGAGCGCAGCGACCGCAGCCAGCATCAGATCATACGCAGCGTCCTGCAACGCTGGCGGCGCCTTGTACGGCGTGGCGAACAGCGGCAGATCCTCGAAGCCTTTCGGCGCGGCGCGGTCTTCCTGCTCCAGCTTGGCGAGGACAACGCGCGCGCGCTCGATCACAGCGGCGGGCAGGCCGGCCAACTTGGCGACCTGAATGCCATAGGAACGATCGGCAGCGCCGGGCGCAACTTCGTGCAGGAACACGACGTCGCCCTTCCACTCCTTCACCTTGACGGTGACATTGTGCAGGCGATTGAGGCGCGCCGACAGCGCGGTGAGCTCATGGAAATGCGTCGCGAACAGCGAGCGGCATTTGTTGATGTCGTGCAGATGTTCGACCGTCGCCCAGGCAATCGACAGGCCGTCGAAGGTCGCGGTGCCGCGGCCGATTTCGTCGAGGATGACCAGCGAGCGCGGGCCGGCCTGATTGAGAATGGCCGCGGTCTCGACCATTTCGACCATGAAAGTCGAACGGCCGCGCGCCAGATCGTCCGCGGCGCCGACGCGCGAGAACAGCCGGTCGACAATGCCGACATGCGCCGACTTCGCCGGCACATAGGAGCCCATTTGCGCCATGATGGCGATGAGCGCGTTCTGCCGCAGGAAGGTCGATTTACCGGCCATGTTCGGGCCGGTGATCAGCCAGATGCGGCCGGCGTCCATCTCTGGCGGCGGTGACAGGTCGCTGTCGTTCGCCACAAAGGGCGTGCCGTCGCGCGCCAGCGCTTGTTCGACAACGGGATGACGGCCGCCTTCAATGGTGAAGGCGGGCGAGTCATCGACCACAGGCCGCGCATAATTGCGTTCGGCGGCGAGCGCGCCAAGCGCGCTGGCGGCATCGAGACGGGCCAGCGCCTCGGCGCATTGCTTGATCGCCGCGCCTTGCGCGATGACGGCGCCGGCGAGCTTCTCGAAAATCTCCAGCTCAAGCCCGAGCGAGCGGTCGGCGGCACTGGCGATCTTCGCTTCCAGTTCGCCGAGTTCGGTCGACGTGAAGCGTACCTGGCCGGCAAGGGTCTGGCGGTGAATGAACGTCGCGTTATGCGGTGGCGCCAGCAACTTGTCGGCGTGCTGCGCCGTGACCTCCACGAAATAGCCGAGCACATTATTGTGCCGGATCTTGAGCATCTTGACGCCGGTCTCGTCGCAATAGCGCGATTGCAACGCGGCGATGACGCGGCGCGATTCATCGCGCAGCGCACGGGTCTCATCCAGGCTCTTGTCGTAGCCTTCGCGGACAAAGCCGCCGTCGCGCTTGATCAGCGGCAAGTCGTCGGCCAGCGCGCTCGCCAGCTTGGTGGCGAGCGTGGCGTCCGGCTTGCGGCACAGCGCCAGCGCCTCGGCGATCTCCGCCGGGATGTCCTTCAGTGCGCCGAGCGCTTTAGCGAGTTCGCTCGCGGCAACGACACCGTCGCGAATGGCGGCGAGATCGCGCGGGCCGCCGCGCTGCAAGGCAATGCGCGACAAAGCGCGGGCGAGGTCGGGCGCCGCTTGCAGGCGCGAGCGCGTATCGGCGCGCACAGCGACGTCGTCGACAAAGCAGGCGACAGCATCGAGTCGCGCGGCAATGAGCTTCACATCGGTGAGCGGCGCCGCCAGCCGTTGCGACAACAGGCGCGAGCCGGCCGAGGTGACAGTGCGGTCAATGCAGTCGAGCAGCGAGCCCCGCCGCTCGCCCGACAATGTACGCATCAGCTCTAAATTGCCGCGCGTCGCCTGGTCGATAGCCATCGTTGCCGACGCGGCTTCTCGCAAAGGCGGCGACAAAGGCGGGCGCTGGCCTATCTGCGTGCGCTCGACATAAGTGACGCAGGCCGCGGCAGCCGTGAGTTCGAGCCGCGTCAGCAGGCCGAAGGCTTCACTGGTCGCGACAGCGAAGAAGGATGTCAGCCGCCGTTCTGCCGTGGCGCCATCGAACACGTCGCGGGTCAGCGGCGTCACCGCTGGCAGTTCGCGCCACATCGGCACCAGTTCGCTGTCGCTATACAGCGCATCGGAAACGAGGATTTCGCTCGGCTCCAGCCGCGAGATTTCCGCCGACAGCGAAACGCGATCGCATTCGGTGATGCGGAATTCGCCGGTCGAGATGTCGATCCAGGCCAGGCCAAAGCGCGCCTCGCTGTCGACCGATGACAGCCGCGCGCGGGCAACGGCGAGCAGGTAATTGTTACGCTTGGCATCCAGCAGCGTGTCTTCGGTCAGCGTGCCCGGCGTCACCAGCCGCACGACGTCGCGCCGCACCACGCTCTTATAGCCGCGCTTCTTCGCCTCGGCCGGATCCTCAAGTTGCTCGCAGACCGCAACGCGATGGCCGAGCGCGATCAGCCGATGCAGATATTCATCGGAGCGCGACACCGGCACGCCGCACATCGGGATGTCCTGGCCCTGATGCTTGCCGCGCTTGGTCAGCACGATACCGAGCGCACGCGCGGCCTTCTCGGCGTCCTCGAAGAACAGCTCGTAGAAATCGCCCATCCGGTAGAACAGCAGCGAGTCCGGATTGTTGGCCTTGATCTCGATATATTGCTCGAGCATCGGCGACAATTTGCCGTTGCCGTCATGGGTCGGCGTCGGGCCGGCGTTTTCGGGCGGTGTTTCCGGCTCGTCGAGGCCGATGGGGTTGGTCAGGGACATGAGGGGAGGTTAGCGCATTTAGATGTGGGCTTGAACCCGTCCTCCGCCGTCATGCCCGGCCTTGTGCCGGGCATCCACGTCTTATTCCAGTAAAACAAGGCGTGGATGGCCGGGACAAGCCCGGCCATGACGAATTATTGAACCTCGCTTGCCCTTTTCAGCCCCGAAATCATCGACGTATTCAGCAAATGCTGCCGCGCTTTTTCCGGGTCGTTGGCAATTGCCACCAGGCCCTCAAGGCGCTGGCGCTGCACGGCGGGATCGCGCTCTTCCATCGTCTGCTTGTTGCGGATCGACATCGCCTGCACCTGCTCGACGGTGGCCGAGCGGCGCTGCCGCGAGTAGAGGTCGAGCAGGTCCTCGCTCTCGCCGTGCCAATGCCGCGCCAGTTTATCGCTGAGATTGATGGCATCCTGGATGCCGCTGTTGAGGCCGAAGCCGCCAAGCGGATTGTTGAGATGCGCGGCGTCGCCGGCGAGCAACACGCGGCCGGAGCGGAACGACGCAGCGACGCGCTGATGCACGCGATAAGTGCTCTTGTAGCGAATGTCGTAAGGCTTGCCGGTCGGCACCAGCCGCTGCAACGCGTTCTCGACGCGCTCCGGCGACAGCAGCACCTCTTCGCTCTCTTCCGGATTGACCGGATAGGCGAGCCGCCACAGGCCGGGCGGGCCTTCATCCGGCACCTTGAACAGAGCGCCCCATTCGACCGGATCTGCGATGTAGCAGTTCAGCGCGAAGCCATGCTGGCCGAAATTATACGGCGTGCTGACGACGACGAACATTTCCGGCCAGGTGAAGCCTTCGAACTCAACGCCGGTGCCTTTGCGCACCGCGCTGCGGCCACCATCGGCGCCGATCAGCCATGAACCTTTGACGGTTCGCTGGCCGTCTTTGGTAGCAAAAGTCACGGTGACGCCGTTGCTGTCCTGCGTGAAGCTTTCCAGCCGGTGGCCGAAATTGATCTCGACCTCTTTGTCGCGTTGCAGGATTTCAAGCTGGATTGGCGTCAGCCGGTGCTGCTCGAGATGCAGGCGATACGGGTAGGGCGTGATGTCTTTCAGCAGGCCGAGATCGAACTCGGCAACCAGATCGCCGGGCCGGTTGCGGATCTGCCATTTACGAACGGTGAGGCCGGTCTCGTGCATCTTGTCGGTGATGCCGTAGGGCGCCATCATCTCGAGCGTCGGCGGATGATACGAGCCGGCGCGCAGATCGTGCGTGAGCGCCGGCTCGGCTTCGAACAGAATGACCGGAATGCCTTGCTTGCGCAGCGCCAGCGCGCACATCAGCCCGGTTGGGCCGGCACCAGCGATGATAACAGGAAGGCGGTCGGTCATTGAGTCTGCTTACTTGACGAGCTCCATGCCGGTGATGCGCTCGAGATTGCCATGCGCAATCGCTTCGCGTTCCGCCTTGGTGATGTCGGCAGCGTCGAGGAAACGAATGGCATCGCGCGTATACATCGTGCCCTTCTCCGGATCGAACGGGCAATCCGATGCGAACACGATCTTGTCGCGGTCATAAAACGACAAGCCCATCGTCATGCCGGCTTCCGACGAGAAGGTCGCGGTGTCGGAATAGAACGAGTGCTTGAAGTAATCGAGCGGGCGCTTCTTCAGTTCACCGAGCAGCTTGCCGAGGTCTTCGCCCGAGGTGCGCGAACCGAGCTGATCCCATCCGGGGCCGATGCGGCCTTCCAGCATCGGCACGATGCCGCCGAAATGATGGGTGATGATCTTCAGCTTTGGATATTTGTCCATCAGCTTCGAGAACACCAGACGCGCCATCGCTGCCGCAGTCTCATAGGACCAGCCGAAGGTCCACCAGATCTCATATTTCGATTTGTCCTCGCTGGCGTAATCGGCGATCGCGGCGTTGCGCGCCGGATGCAGCCAGATCGGCTTGTCGAGTTTTTCCATCGCGGCGAAGAACGGCTCGAACTTCGGATCGTCGAGCGGCACGCCGGCGACGTTCGTATAAATCTGCACGCCGAGCGCGCCGTTCTTGATCGCGCGCTGCGCTTCGGCAACGCCGGCGTCGGCCGCGCCGAGCGCGCCTTGTGCTACCCAGCCGGGGAAGTGGCCTTTGTCCTTGGCGATGATCTCGGCGAGTTCGTCATTGATCAGCCGCGCATATTCCTCGACCTTGGCGCCGTCGCCTTTGGCGAAGACTTCGAGCGGCGGCATGGCGAAGGATAGGATCTGCGCATAGTCAGGGAACGTGTCGACGATCTTCTTGCGGATCTCGAGATCGTGGATGCACGGAACTTCGCGCATGCGCTTGCCGATATCCGGATAGCCGCTGTCGACCAGGATCTTGAACATCCGGCTCGGCATGAAATGGGTATAGGCGTCGATGCGCATGCAACTCTCCCTGACTTGATTTGAGACGTGTTACCGCGCCGAAGGCGGGGCCGCCAGCGGCTTTAATATGGCGTGATGACGTTGAGCAGCGCTTGGCGTTTTTCGTTCAGCACCGCATCGCGGGCGCGCGCCAATGCAGCGGGCAGATCGGCCGCCTTCTCCACACGCTCGGCGTGCGCGCCTTGCGCTCTCGCCAGTTCGTCGTAGGGCGGCGACGGATCGAGATCGGCCAGTTCGCGGCCATCGGTTTCGCCGGAGACGCCATCCTTGAACATGCCCAGCGTCGAGTTGCGCACGGCGCCGTAGCGGCTGTTGTTGAAGATGATGGTGAGGATCGGCAGGTTGTGCTTCTGCGACACCCAGTGGCCGACGGTCGGGTTCGAGAACATGTAGGCGCCGTCGCCGAGCGTTGCGACGACCAGCTTGTCCGGCGCGGCAAGTTTGGCGCCAAGCGCGGCGCCGAGACCCCAGCCGAGTCCACCGGCCGGGCTGAGCGCGAACAAAGTATCCGGCCTCTCGCGCGGGCAGTGATCGGCACGCAGCGGATATTCATTGAAGATGACGGCATCGTCGCCGACGCATTCGCCGATGCAGCGCGACAGATAGGCCGGCGAGATCGTGTCGCCGGGCGCGGAGTCCTTGGCAATCTGCGCGCGGCGCGCGCTCATGCGCTCGGCGAGACGCGTGCGGCGCGGTTCAGCGGTCTTCGACTCTTGGATTGCAGCAAGCAGCGCCTCAAGCGAATTGACGACGCCGGCCTGGATGGCGAGATCGCTCGGGAACGACCGCATCGGATAGCGCACGAAGAACGGATCCTCGCCCATATGCACAATGCGCGCACCGGCGGCAGGCTGTTGCAAATGCGGCATCCACGGCACATCGGAATCGAGCGCGATGATGAGATCGGCATCCTTGAGTAGCGGGCCGGGCTCATAGCCGAAATGCATTGGATGGCTCGACGGCAGACAGACGCTGCGCGGATTGTTGGTGATCACCGGAATGGCGCAGCGCTCGGCCAGCGCGCTCAGCAGCGGCACAGCCTCCGGCGGCAGCGCCGACGTGATGATCATCGGCCGCTCCGCGCCGGCGATCCATTCGGCCAAGGTGGCGATCGTTGTCGGATCGGGATGCGCGCGCGCCGCCGCCGTGCGCGGCGTGATTGGTTCGATCGGCTCGGCAACCGGTGCCGACAGAGGCTCGCGCGGCAGCACCAGATAGATCGGGCCGCGCGGATGCGCCATGGCCACTTCAACCGAGCGCGCGATAACATCGCCGACCTGGCCGCCGTTGCGCAATTCGTAATCCCACTTCACCAACTCGCGCACCATGCCGGCCTGGTCGAACATTTCCTGCGCCCAGTGGATCGGCCGCGAGCGTGAGCCGAATGTGCCTTTCTCTGTGATCGGCGTTCGCCCGGCGGCGAGGATCAGCGGCACGCGGTCGCGCGACAGGTTGGTGAGATTGTTGATCGTGTTGGCGGTGCCGACATTGACATGCACCATCACCGCCTGCGGCCGGCCATTCATCAGATAGGCGCCGTGCGCCATCGCCACGGCGAGGTTCTCATGTGGCACCAGCACCGGCAGCGGAACCTTGGCGTTGGTTTTCTTGGCGCGGCTGAAGGCTTCGACGATCGGCGGAAAATCGGTGCCGGGATTGGCGAAGAAATAATCAATGCCGTGATCGGCCAGCGCGCGCAGGAAAGCCTCGGCGGCGATTGCAGGACGAGGTTCGGTTGCTGGTGTCGCCGCCATTTATTTCATCCCCGGAAAACTGCCCGCGTGCTGCGGAGCTTTGTTTTCCGGGGTGTTTTACGACAAAGATTTTAGAACGGATAGTGCTGGTGGCTCTCGATCGTAATCCAGCGCAGCTCGGTGAATTCCGAAATCGCCGCGACGCCGCCGAAGCGGCCGTAACCGGAATCCTTGGTTCCACCGAATGGCATTTGCGCTTCGTCATTCACGGTCGGGCCGTTGATATGGCAGATGCCGGCCTGGATGCGCTTGGCGATGCCCATGGCACGCTGGATGTTCTGGCTGAACACCGCGGACGACAAACCGTACTCAGTGTCATTGGCGACATTGACCGCCTCATCGTCACCATCGACGCGGATGATGCTCTTCACCGGGCCGAACGATTCCTCGCGGTAGATCTTCATCTGCGGGTTGACGTGATCGAGCAGGGTCGCGGACCACACCGTGCCGCTGCGCTTGCCGCCTGCGACCAGCTTGGCGCCTTTGCTTACTGCATCATCGAGCAGTTCCTGCATGCGGTCGGCGGAGTGCTCGCTGACCAGCGAACCGAGCACGACCTTGCCGCGCGGATCGCCATAAGGAAGGCCGTTCGCCTTGGCCGACAGCTTGCCGACAAAGGTATCGGCGATCTTGTTGTCGACGATGATACGTTCGGTCGACATGCAGATCTGGCCCATATGCATGAAGGCGCCGAAAGCCGCGGCATCGACGGCGTCGTCAATATGCGCATCGTCAAGCACCAGCAGCGGCGCTTTGCCGCCGAGCTCGAGCAGCACGGGCTTGAGATACTTCGCCGCGGTCTGCGCAACGATGCGGCCGACATGGCTCGACCCGGTGAAGTTGATCCGGCGCACGGCCGGATGCGCGATCAGCGCCTCGACCACTTGCGGCGCATCCTCGCGCGCATGCGTCACCACATTGATGACGCCCTTTGGAATACCGGCTTCCTGCAACACCTTGCCGATCAGCATATGCGTACCGGGGCAGGTCTCGGACGCCTTCATCACCACTGTGTTGCCGCAAGCCAGCGGCATCGCCACCGAACGCACGCCAAGGATAACCGGCGCATTCCACGGCGCCATGCCGACGCAAACGCCGGCCGGCTGGCGGATCGCCATCGAGAAGCAACCAGGCTTGTCGGAGGGGATGACCTCGCCATGGATCATCGTCGTCATGCAGGCGGCTTCGCGCAAAATCTTGGCGGCGAACATCACATTGAAGCCGGACCACGGCCCGGTGGCGCCGGTTTCTTCCATCGTCAGCTTGATGAACTCCGGCGTCTTCGCTTCCAGCAGGTCGGCGGCCTTCAAGAGCAACTTGCGGCGCTCATTCGGGCCGGTTTCCGACCAGGCCGGAAACGCGGCGGCGGCGGCGTCACAGGCGGCATTGACGTCAGCGATCTTGCCGGCAGGAGAAGTACTGGCGACGCTGCCGGTGAACGGGTCGAGGCGGTCGAAGGTCTGGTTGTCGAGCGCCGCGACATCGGCGCCGTTGATCAAAAGCGATACGTTCATGTCATCTCTCCCACATAGGCACTGTCAAAGATGCGGTACGCGAACGTCGAGCACGGCGCACCGTTTTTCTTGTCGCACCACGCGCAAGGCCTCGGTGATAGCGGCCTCTACTTCTTCGGGTCGTTCTAATCTGCGCGCCCAGGCGCCGCCGGCGGCAGCGGCGATGGCGGCATGATCCGGCGCGGGATCGAACTCGACGCCGATCTCATTGGCGCGGCTGGCATAGCCTTGCGGATGCACGGCGAGCGTCGACATCTTCGGCGAGCGCCAGCCGCCATTGTTGTAGATCACTTGCAGGAATGGCGTTTCGTATTTGCGCGCCATCCAGTGCACCGAAGACGGCACCGAGAACATGTAGGAGCCGTCGCCGCTGAGCGCGATCACAAGCTTATCGGAGCAGGCGAGCTTGGCGCCGATCGCCGCGCCGCCATGCCAGCCGAGCGACGATCCGCCGCTGAGGAAATAGGAGCCCGGCTTTGACGGCCGCAAATGATTGATGACGGTCGGATAGTTGGTGATCGACTCCGACAGGATAATCGAGTTGTCGAGATCGATCTGCTGGCGCAAAGCGGCGGTGAAATACTCCGGCGTAATCACGCCATTTAATTTCTCCCGCTGATGCCATTGCGCGACCAGCGCGTCATGCAGCTTGCTGTAATGCGCCGTGCGCTCTTGGACCTTGGCGGCATCGACTGTCATGCCGTCAAGCGCTTCATTGATCTGCGCCAAAGCCGTGGCGCAGTCCGCCTGAAACACGCGCTGCGCCTTGAAGTACCACAGCGGAATGTCCTGCTTCAGCGGATCGACATCGATATGGAAGATGCGCGCGCCGGGCGAGGGCTTGCTCAAGGTCGGCACCCAGGGCGCATCGCTGTCGAGGATGAGGATGACGTCGGCGTCGGCCAGCACCGGCTCCTGATGCGGCTCGCTCCAACGGTTGCCCATATAGAGCGGGTCTTCCGGCGGATAGTTCAAATTGACCGGCGATTGCTCCAGCACGCCAATGCCGAGGCGATGACAGAGCTTGATCAGCTCAGGCACAGCCGCTGCATTGCGGCCAACAGCGCTGGTCACGACCAGCGGCCGCTTCGCGCGAGCCAAGGCCTGCGCCAGCTCAACGGCGTCGTTGCCGCGCATCGGTAACGGCGCGATCGCCGGCCATTCCACCATATCGATCGCAACGGAAGAGACTTCCTCCTCCATCACCTCACGCGCGCCAACCAGATACACCGGCCCGCGCGGCTCGCTCTTCGCCAATTGCATCGCGCGGTGCGTCACCTGCTTGATGTTGCGGCCGGTGCGGAATTCGTAATCGAACTTGACGTAGTTGCGGACAATGCCGCGCTGGTCGGCAATGTCCTGAATCCACTGGATCCATTCATTGCGCGAACCTTTCAGTTCGCCTTCCTGCGTGTAAGGCGTCGCGCCGGCGAAGATCAGAACCGGCACGCGGCCACGCAGCGCATTATGCACGGCGCCGCCGAGCGCCTGCGTGCCGCATTCGACATGGACGATGACAGCCTGCGCTTGCCCGCTCACCTGCGCGTAACCATGCGCGGCGGAGAGCGCCACCATTTCATTCGGGCAGGTCAGCATTGCCGGGAACCCGCGGCTACTCGCCTTGCCTTCGGCGACAGATTCCACAATGGCAGGATGATCGCTGCCGAGATTGGCAAAGATATAGGAGACGCCAGCCTCCTTGAGCGCTTCGAGAAAGGCCGTGCCTGCTGTGATCACGCGCGAATCCTGACTTACTGAAGTGACAAGCCGCTGCGGCTTCACATATGCGAGGGCAACCAGAGCGCCAGCATCGGGAAGGCGATCAGGATGGCGAGGCGAATGAGATCGGTGATGATGAAGGGCAGCACGCCATAGAAGATGGTCGATATCTTCACGTCCTCAACCACGCTCTTGATGACGAAGATGTTCATGCCGACCGGTGGATGGATGAGGCCGAGCTCGACCGTCATGACGACGACGACGCCGAACCAGATCGGGTTGAAGCCGAGCGCCGTGATGATCGGGAAGATGATCGGGATCGTGAGGATGATCATCGCCAGCGCGTCCATCAGGCAGCCGAGCACCAGGTACATCAGCAAGATGATGCCGAGGATGCCGTAGGCCCCTAAGCCGAGCGCGCCAAGGAATTCGGCGAGCTTCTGCGGCGTCTGCGTGATGGTCAGGAAGTAACCGAACAGCAGCGCGCCGATCAATACCGTGAACACCGCCGCCGTGGTGCGCGTTGCTTCCAGCAGCGAGCGCAGGATATCGGCGCGCGACAGCCGCCGCCGGGCGATGCCGAGCAGGAATGCCCCGCCGGCCCCCATGCCGGCCGCTTCAGTGGCGGTGAACATGCCGCCGTAAATGCCGCCAATGACGAAGGCAAACAGCAGCACGGTGGCCCAGACGTCTTTCAGACCGTCGAGCCGCTCTGCCCAACTGCTGCGCTGGCCCGCGGGCAGGAAGCCAGGTTTCACCGCGCCGATGACGGTGATTGTACCCATATACATCAACACGGCGAGGATGCCGGGAATGATGCCGGCGACGAACAGCTTGCCGACATCCTGCTCGGTGATCAGGCCATAGACGGCGAACACGGTGGAGGGCGGGATCATGATGCCGAGCGTGCCGCCGGCGGCGATGACGCCGGTGGCGAAGCTCTGCGGATAGCCAAAGCGGCGCATTTCCGGATAGGCGACGCGCGAGAATGTCGCCGCGGTGGCGACCGACGAGCCGCAGATCGCAGCGAAGCCGCCGCACGCGGCAATCGTGGCGATGCCGAGGCCGCCGCGCAAATGGCCGAGGAAGCCATTGGCGGCGCGAAACAGTTCGCGGCTCATGCCGGAGGTCGTCGCCAGCGAGCCCATCAGCAGGAACAGCGGAATGACCGCGAAGTTGAAGTCGGTCACCGTGCGCATCGTCGTGTGGCCGACGATTTTCAGCGCCGGGCCGCTGCCGGAGAGATAAGCAAAGCCGCCGACACCGACGAGGCCCATCGCCATGCCGATCGGCACGCGCAGCAGCATCAGCGCGAACAGCACGACAAATCCGATGACTGCGACCGCGTCGGTACTCATTATTTACTCAACCGGCTTGATGGCGTGTTGGTTGGCGGCGATCAGTTCGGGATGGAAAATCAGCCGGTAGGTGCGCACGATGATGAGCAGCACGGCGGCGGCATCACCGATCCAGGCGACCGCGAAGAACGGCCAAACCGGCAGCCGGAGATCGAAAGTCAGGATGTTGGAGTCATAGGTGCTGCTCACCTTGTCGTAGAGCGTGTAGGTTTGCACGATGACGACAAAGAGCAAAACGAGAGTAGCAAAGATGTCGATGGCGCGCTGCCAGCGCGGCCCGACATTGGCCCAGATCAGATCGACGGTGATGTGCGTGCCGCGATAGGACGTTGCAGCTATACCCCAGAAAATGAGAATGCCGAGCAGCAGCATGCCGAAGTCATAGGCATCCGGAATCGAATAGTTGAAGAAATAGCGCATCATCACCGTGATGAAGACGGTAGCCGCGACAATGCCGATGAACAGCGCCGCGATCCATTCGATCGTGTCGATGAAGCGGTCCATCAGGTTGGGGGATGTCGGGACGGTGTGTTCGGTCATCTTATATCCGTTCGTCCCCGCGTAGGCGGGGACCTAGGACTGCAGTAGTCAAAAGAAGCCCTGGATCCCCGCTTTCGCGGGGATGAGCGGAAGTTGGTTTCGTTAGAACGCCGCCTTGAACTTGGTTAGCTCGGCCTTCAGCTCTTTCATGATGGCCTCGCCATCGCCGCCGGCTTTCTTGACGCTGTCGACCCAGGTTTTCTCTAAAGGCTGCGCGGCGGCTTTCCACTCGGCGGTTTGCGCCGGCGTGATCGTGTAGACCTCATGCGCCGCGTCGGCCTTCAGCTTGGCGACGCCGCCATGCTCGAAGTCGGCCCAGTTCGACGCCACTTTCAGCGCCCAGTCATTGGTGCAGTGATTGTCGATGACCTTCTTCTGTGCCGCTGACATCGCCGCGTATTTGTCCTTGTTGAAGACGAAGGCGAAGGTGGTGACGTAAAGCGGCACTTCCATGTGATACTTGGTCACCTTGTCGATGCCGAACAAAGGCACCGAGCCCCACGGGAAGGTCACCGCGTCGGCGACGCCCTTCTCGAGAATGTCGCGCACTTCCGGCGCGCTCGATTGCACATTGGTGCCGCCGAGTTGCGTGACGAAGGTCGCCATCGTCGCGTGCGCCGGGCGGATCTTCATGCCCTTGACGTCTGCAGGCACCGAGATCTTCTTCGACTTGGAGTGAAACGACCCCGGATCGTGCACGAAGGCGAGGCAGAACTTGACGTCCTTCATCTCCTTGTCGGCGTATTTGCGATACCAGGCGTCGAGCGCCTGTGAGCCGGTCTTGCCGTTGGCGATCAGGAACGGCAATTCGCCGGCACCGATGATTGGAAAGCGGCCGGGCTGATAGCCGGGATTGATGTAAGTGAGGTCGGCGATGCCGTCGCGCGCCATGTCGTAATGGTCGAAGGCCTTGCCGAGCTGCTGCGCCGGGTAGACCTTGGACTTGATGGTGCCGCCGGATTCCTTTTCTACCGATGCGCCCCATTCCTCGAGCGCCTTCTGCAGAGGATGCGAAGGCGGCACCCAGTGCGACAGCTTCAACTCAAACGATTTGTCCTGGGCGAAGCTGGGGGTTGCGCCGGCGATGACGGCGGCAAGAGCGAGCGTGGAAACACAAGTCGCGAGGCGCGCTTTCATTGTTTCTCTCCCTGAGTTTTGTGTTGGTTGCGAACCCAACTTTTCAATATTCAGCCGCATGTTGCGGCTGTTGTAAAGGGATGTATATGGTTTGATATCAAACTATAGGCTTGACCGCTTTGGCGGCGACAGGGAGCGAAATGGTGGGCGTGAAGGGCGGCAATGGCGGCAGCCGTGTGCGGCGCGGCAAGAACGGCGAAACCAGCGTTGAATCAATCAACTTCGGCCCACTGGCGACGTGGATCGGCTTCAACTTGCGCATGGCGCAGGAGTCGGCGTTCCAGGCCTTTTCCAGATTGTCGCAGGAGATCGGCGAAAGCCCAGGCCGCTTCGCCACGCTGACCTTGATCGCGCGCAACCCGGGCATCAGCCAGACCGAACTCAGTCAGGCGGCGGGCCGCGACAAATCCAGCCTGACGCCGGTCATCGAGGATCTGGTGCGGCGCGGCCTGGTCGAACGCAAGCGGCTGAATCATGATCGCCGCGCTTATTGTTTGAACGTGACCGCTGACGGCAAGAAGACTTTGTCGACGATGATGCGTTGCGCCCGCAAGCATGAGAAGAATCTGGACAAGATTATTGGCGCGCGGGATAGGGCGCGGTTTTTGGAGACGTTGAAGAAGCTGCAGGCGGGTTTCTGACGCGCTAGGCGTTGAACTTCGCCAGCACGGCTTCCGGCACCGGATGCGACTTCAGCCTGCCGTCGGCGTCGCGCACGGTCCATACGCGCTTCTCCGCACATTCTGCGCACAGCTCGCCGTTCAAGGTCAGCTTGTGCTCGATCTCGAAACTCGATCGACCGAAGCTGATCTTGCTCTCGACAATAACATCATCGCCGAAGCGGGTCGGCTTGATGAACTTCGCCTGCGTCTTCACCAGCGGCCAGCCGGTGAACTCGAGTTTCTTGAACATCTCGAATTTGCTCATGCCGAGCACGGCTTCGAACAGCATCGCCGTTGAATGATCGAAGATGCGGAAATAGTTCGGGAAGAAGATGATGCCGGCCGGGTCGCAGTCGCCCCATTCGATGCGCACATTGCGGGTGTTGGTCAGCATGTCATTCATCCGCTTTGGCGTTACGGCGCGCGAGCCAGATCGTGTGGCCGCCGCAATCGGGATCATCCGACTTCTGGTCTACCACACTGAAATTGTTGACGGCGAGTAATGACCGGTATTCATCCGGATCGAGGCTGGCATGATACAGCGTTTCACCATGCAACTCGCCGATGGCTTCGCCATGCGCCGGGCCGCTGGTGAACATCAGCGGCGCTGACGGCGCGGCGTGAACGCGGAATACCGGAAACATGGCGCGTTGATCGGCATGCGTGAGATGGAAGAAACTGTCCCAGGCGATGATGCCGTCGAAGCGGCGGCCAAGCGACACCATCCGCATGTCGCCGACCAGCCATTCGTGCTCCGGGAAGTCCCGTTGGCACAGCGAGATCATTGTCGGCGATGAATCGATGCCGCAGACATCGAAGCCTTGTTCGATCAGGTAGGCGGCGATCGGTTTGCCGAAACCGCAGCCGATATCGAGGATCGTGCCGCCCGGTTTGACCATTGCGAGAAACCGGTCGAGCCAGGCCTTCTCCATGAAGCCGCCCGACCGGCTGCGGTCGTTCGCCCAGTCATGCGCGCGGCGTTCATACAGGCCGATGATGTTGTCGGCGTCGGACGTCATGCGTCAGCGCGGCGCCATGCGCAGCGCGCCATCGAGGCGGATGACCTCGCCGTTGAGGAAGCCGTTGTGGATGCAATGTAGCACCATGGCGGCATATTCACTCGGCTGGCCGAGGCGCTTCGGGAAAGGCACGGCGGCGCCAAGCGAGTCCTGCGTTTCCTGCGGCAGGCCGGTCAGCATCGGCGTCGCAAAAATTCCGGGCGCGATGGCCAGCACGCGAATGCCGAACTGTGCGAATTCACGCGCCGCCGGCAGTGTCAGCGCGGCGACGCCGCCTTTCGATGCGGCGTAAGCCGACTGGCCGATCTGGCCTTCAAAAGCAGCAATCGACGCGGTCGAGACAATGACGCCGCGCTCGCCGTCGGCGAAAGGCTCGGTGGCCTGCATGTCGGCGGCGGCCAACCGCATCATGTTGAACGTGCCGATTAGGTTGACGCGAATGACCCGCTCGAAATCCTGAAGCGGCATCGGCCCGTCGCGGCCGACAATGCGCTTGGCCGGTCCGATACCGGCGCAATTGACCAGCACCCGGGCAGGGCCGTGCGCGGCTCTTGCCTTGGCGATGGCGGCCTCGGCGCTGCCGGCGTCGCCGACGTCACAGGCAACACCGGTACCGCCGATGTCACGGGCAACACTGGCGGCGCCGGCCTCGTTCAGATCGAACACGGCCACCTTGGCGCCGGCCGCGGCGAGCGCGCGCGCGGTTGCCGCCCCTAAGCCCGATGCACCGCCGGTGACGATGGCTGCCTGTCCCTTGATGTCCATCGCCTAGATCCCTTCTTTACGCATGATCTTATCCGAAAACCGGTCCCCACTTTTCGGGATCATGTAACCTACGTTCTCAATCAGCATCGCGATGCCTTGGCCGCCGCCAATGCAGGCCGAGGAAATACCATAGCGCAAATTGGCGCGCTGCAGTTCGCGCGCCAGTGTCAGCGTCAGGCGGATGCCGGTCGCCCCTAATGGATGACCAATGGCAATGGCGCCGCCATTGACGTTCAGCTTGTCTTCGTCGAGGCCGAGTTCGCGGGCGCAGGCCATGACCTGGGCGCCGAAGGCCTCGTTGATCTCGAAGCGACCGATGTCATCGAGCTTCAGGCCGGCGGTTTCCAGCACCGCTTTGATGGCCGGCACCGGGCCGATGCCCATGATTTCCGGCGGCACGCCGACCGCCGCACTGGCCAGGATGCGTGCTAGCGGCGGCTTGCCCAATTTGCGGGCATACTCGGCGCTGCCGACCAATATAGCCGCTGCGCCATCGACAATGGCCGACGAATTGCCGCCGGTCTGCACGCCGCCGAAGGCCGGCTTGATCCTGGCCAATTGTTCTTCGGTCGAAACGCGGATGTGGCTGTCGGCGGAGATTTCGTCCTTGATGCGAATGCCGCGATCCTTCAGGCCGTCGACGCTGAATTTCTCAGTCGAGACCGGCGCAATTTCACCGGCGAGGAATCCACTGTCCCTCGCCTTCACCGCACGCGCGAAGGAGCGCGCGGCAAAGGCATCCACCTCCGGCCGGGTGATCTGGTATTGCTTGGCGAGGTTCTCCGCCGTGTCGCCCATGCCGATGCCGCAGGACGGATCGAGCAGGGCCTCCCAGAGAAAATCCTTGAACTCGACCTGACCCATGCGGAAACCGCCACGGCTGGTGTAGGACGCGACCGGATTGCGGCTCATGCTTTCAGCGCCGACGCACAAGGCCAGTTCGGCGCGTTGCAGCGATACGGCGTCGGAAGCTTGTGCCAGCACTTCGATGCCGGTGCCGCAGACGCGTTGCACCATATGCGCCGGTGTCTGTTGCGAGACGCCGGAGTACAGGCCCACATGACGCGGTAACATGTAAGCGTCGAAGCTGGCCTGGGCCATGTTGCCAGCAATCACTGTACCAACATCGTCAGGAGACGCGTCGGTTTTGGCGAAGACGGCGCGGGCGGCCTTGATGCCGAGGTCGATCGGCGACACCGAGGCCAGCGCACCGTTGTAATCGGCAAACGGGGTGCGGACGCCGTCGATCAGCCAGGCATCGCTGTAGGTTGCAGTTGTCATAGTGCTATCCCTTGATCCGGATCACCCGCGGCGACGGCGTGGTCGCATAAATTTCCCCGACCAGAGCGGCGCGGTGGGTCAGCACGGCGCGCTGGTTGATCGACCCCTTGTCGGTCATTTCCGCACGGTCGAGCGAGGGCGGTTCCGCCATCAGCAATGCGCGGCAGATTTTGGTCGACGAGCCGGTGCTGGTGCGGCCCATGCTCTCCAGCAGCGCGGCGAAATGCGCCGTAACGCGCGGATCGTTCAACACCTCGTCAGGCGCGGCGTCGCCAAGGTCAGGGCACAGGCCGCGCACAGCATCGATGTGCGGAAAAACCAGCGCGCCGACTTCATCGCGGCTCTCGCCGGCGATGACGACATCGCGCACATAGGGCGCGCAATGATCGACGAACTGGCCGCGCAACGGCCCGACATGAACCCATGTGCCGGTGGCGAGCTTGAAATTCTCGGCAATGCGGCCGTCGAACAGGAGGCCCTGTTTCGGATCGTTCGGATCGGCAAATTTGAAAGCATCGCCGAGCTTGTAGAAACCTTCCTCGTCGAAAGCGTTGGCCGTGTAGGCCGGCTGCCGCCAGTAACCGGGCGTGATGTTCGGCCCGCGCACGCGCGCTTCCAGCTTGCCTTCGTTCGGCACCAGCTTCAGTTCAAGCCCGGCGCCGGGCAGGCCCATATTGGTGGCATTATCGGTCGGCCATGTGCGCGCCAATGCGAAGGGTGCGGTCTCGGTCGCGCCGAAGCCGGTCGAGAACAGAATGCGTTCGCCGCAAGCCTGCACCGCCAGCGCCTGGATTTCCTGGAACACATGCTGCGCGAGCGCGGCGCCGGCAAACCACAGCATCTTGACGCGGCTGAAAAACTTTTCGCGCAACGCGGCGTCGTCGCGCAAATAGGGCAGCAACGCCTCGAAGCCTTTCGGCACGTTGAAATACCAGGTGGGCGCGATCTCACGCAGATTGCGCACGGTCTCCTCGATCGCGCCCGGCATGGGCTTGCCTTCGTCGATGTAGAAGGTCCCACCGTTGAACAGCACCAGCCCGACATCGTGATTGCCGCCGGCGGTGTGATGCCATGGCGCCCAATCCAGAACGACCGGCGGCTCGTCGGCGATGTAGGCGATCGATTGCCGCAGCATCACCTGGTTGGCGCACCACATGCGCTGCGTGTTGATGACGCATTTCGGTACGCCGGTGGAGCCGGAGGTGAACAGGAATTTGGCAATGGTATCGCCGGTGATGGCGTCATGCGCGGCGTCGACTGTTGTGGGCGTGGCGTGGAGATCTTCGAACAATGTCGCGCGGCCGCTGGCATTGCGCGTCACGATGACATCGACATCAGCAGGCACGATTGTTTCAAGGGCGCGGCTGAAAGTTTTGCCATCCGCGGCGAACACCAGCCCCGGCGTGATCAATTCGAAAATCGAGCGCAGCCGCGACAGATCGCTGGAGACGAGCGAATAGGCCGGCGACAGCGGTGCATAAGGAATGCCGGCATATAAGGCGCCCAAGCCAAGCAGCGCGTGTTCTATGTCGTTGCCAGACAAAATGGCGATGGGGCGATCCGGCGACAGATTGCGCTCCAGCAGAGCCTGACCGATGGCGCGCGCCTGTTGCAGCGCCTGCGCGTAAGTAACCTTGCGCCAGCCGCCGGTCTTGTCACGCTGCGCGAACAGCACTTGATCGGGCGTCGTGGTTGCCCAATGCACCAGCCGTTCGGTGATCTTGGTCGGGTAAGGCCCAAGCGCCTGCGGCGAGCGCAGCAGCAGGCAGCCATCGGCGCGCTTCTCGATGATGACATCCTGCGGGCCGAGCGCGGCCTTGCGCAGCGGCGGCATGGACGAGGCGCGGGCGGCTTCTGCTTTCATTTATCCATCGCAATCACAGTGTCAGGCAGCGGCGTCGCATAAAGCTGCGCGGCGAGCGCAGCGCGGCTGGCCAATACAGCGCGCTGATTGATCGAACCCTTGTCGGTCATCTCGGCTTTGTCCAGCGAGGGCGGCTCTGCCATCAGCAACACGCGTATCACCCGCATCGACGAGCCCTGGCCCGGCGCGAATGAGGTGAGCAACTCCTTGAACTTCGCACGCACGCTTCCCGCCTCGACGATTGCGGCAGCCGAAGCATCGGCGCCAAGCCGGGCCAATTTGCGGCAGGCCTCAACGTCCGGAAAAATCAGCGCCGCCACATCGTCCTTGTCGGCGCCGGCAAAAACGGCGTCGCGCACATAAGGCGCGAAGTGATCGACGAAACGCGCGCGCAAAGGCCCGGTGCTGACCCATGTGCCGGAGGTCAGCTTGAAGTCTTCGGCCAGACGGCCATCGAACAAAAGTCCTTTGCCCGGATCGTCCGGGTCGGCGAACTTCAGCGCATCGCCGATCTTGTAGAAGCCTTCGCTGTCAAAAGCCTCGCGTGTCTGCGGCTCCTGCCGCCAATAGCCCGGCGTGATCAGCGGCCCGCGCAGGCGCGCTTCCAGCTTGCCTTCGTTCGGCACCAGCTTCAGCTCGACGCCGGGGAACGGCACGCCGATATTGCCGGCGCGGTCGGCGTCCCATGTGCAGGCGAGCGCGGACGGCGCCGTCTCGGTCGAGCCGAGCGACGACAGGAAGATGACGCGCTCGCCGGTCGCCTCGACCGACAGGGCGGTCAGTTCATCCCACGTCGTCTGGTTGAGGCTGGCACCGGCGTAGAACAGCACCTTCAGTTTGCTGAAGAAGTTATTGCGCAACACTTCGTCGGCGCGGAAATGCGCAATCAGCGCCTCGTAGCCTTTCGGCACGTTGAAATAGATCGTCGGCGCGATGTCGCGCAAGTTACGCGCTGTCTTCGGCACGCCCGGCGGCGTCGGATTGCCGTCGTCGATATAAAGCGAGCCGCCATTCATCAGCACCAGATTGAAATTGTGGTTGCTGCCGAACGTATGGCTCCATGGCAGCCAGTCGACGACAACGGGCGGCTCGTCGCGCACGAAAGCGAAGCCGGACGAGATCATCTCCTGGTTAGAGCACAGCATGCGGTGCGTGTTGATCACCGCCTTCGGCGTGCCGGTCGAACCGGAGGTGAAAAGGAATTTGGCGATCGTGTCCGGCGTCACCTTGTGGTGTGCGGCGGCGACGCTGTCGGCATCTTCATCGCCGAGCAGATCGGCGAACATTGTCATCGGCCGGTCGCCGAGCGGGTTCTGCGCCACGACAAGCTCGATGTCGTCCGGCACGGTGGCATAGAGCGCGCGGGCGAACGGCCCGCCATCGGCGGCGAACACCATGCCGGGCGTGAGAAGTTCGACGATCATGCGCAATTTGCCGAAGTCACTCGAAATCAGCGAATAGGCCGGCGAGATCGGCGCATAAGGAATGCCGACAACCATCGCGGCGAGCGCGAGTAGCGCATGCTCAATGCTGTTGCTGGAGATGATGACGATCGGCCTTTCCGCCGACAGGCCGCGGCGCAGCAGCGCGGCGCCGATGCGTTGCACGGCGTTATGCGTCTGCGCATATGTATAGGTGCGCCACTGATCCTTTGCGTCGCGCTGCGCCAGAAAGATGCGGTCCGGCGCGGCCTTGGCCCAGTGGTCGAGCGGTTCGCTTATCTTGCTGTGATAGGAGGCCAGCGGCTGCGCCGCCGTCATATAAATGGTGCCGTCGCTGCGCCGGTTGAGCACGGAGTCGAACGCGCCCAGCCGCACAGGGCGTAGCGGCGCGGTGGTCGGTTGTGCCATGCTTGTTTGCAGCGGCATCTCGTCCCTGGGATCATTATTGTTGTCTTGGACAACAATAACCCGCGGCGGCGGTTTGCCTCAAGCTAAAAGGGCTTTTGCAATGGGAAGATGGGGCGCGATTTTGTTGTTGTGCGCCTGCGTTCCGGCTGCGGCGAACGAGCTGGAACCGCCGCCGGCAACCTATCCGAAGGTCGCGGTGCGGGCTGAAACGCTAGACGGCTTCGTGCCCACCGGCTGGCGGCTGGAAAAGTCCGTTACCGGCGACCTCAATGGCGATGGCCGCCCGGATGCTGTGCTGATCCTGCGCGACAGTGATCGAAATAAAATTCTCGATCGCAATCTGCCGAACACGTCGCCCTTCGACACCAACCCGCGCATTCTCGCCGTTGTCTTCGCCGATGATAAAGGTGGCTATGCGCTGGCGCTTGAGAACCACACCTTCATCGAGCGCACCACCGATCCGTTCCAGCAGGATCCGCTCGATCCGAACGGCGTGCAGGAAGGCGAGGTGGCGATCAAGAACGGCACGTTGCGGATGACGCTCGCTTACTTCAGCGGCAATATGGGCCGCATGACTTATACATTCCGCTTCCAGAACAAGCGGTTTGAACTGATCGGCTATGACCGCGTCGATGTCGAGCGCAACAGCGGTGTGATGAGTGACCTAAGCATCAACTATTCAACGCGGCAGGTGGTACGGAAGAAGGGGCATATCTCTGACGATGGTGAGAAGGTGACGCGGAGCAAATTGCCGAACAAAGCGATGCTGACGTTGCAGCAGATCGGTGATGGCTTGGCGTTTCGGCCAGTGCCCGAATAATCACTCCGGCCGCACCACCTTATTCGCCCGGCCCTCAAGGAAGGCGGTCAATCGGCTCTTCGCCTCAACATCCGCCTGCGCGATCGACGAAATCAAAGACTCCACCGCATAGCCGCTGCGCGGGTCGATCTCGGCGATGCGCGGCAGAATATGGGTGATTGCGAAGTTGGTCAGCGGCGTGTTGCCGGCAATGCGCTCGGCCAAAGCGAGACCTTTGGCGAAGCCTTCGCCCGGCTCGGTCAAATACGTCGACAGCCCCATCGCCTGACCGTCCTCGGCGGAATAGGTGCGCCCCGTCAGCATCATGTCCATCATGCGCGCAACTCCGATCAGGCGCGGCACGCGCACCGAGCCGCCGCCGCCGACATAAATGCCGCGGCTGCCTTCTGGCAGGCCGTAATAAGTCGATCGTTCGGCGACGCGCACATGCGTTGCCGCGGCCAGTTCCAGCCCGCCGCCGACAACTGCGCCATGCATGACGCAAACGACCGGCACCTTGCCGAACTGAATCTTGTCGAACACGCGATGCCACATGCTGGAATGCGCGATGCCCTGGCGGATATCGCGTTCCTGCAATTCGCTGAGATCAAGCCCGGCGGAAAAGTGATCGCCTTCGCCATGCAGAACGACGGATGCAATGTCATCCGGCAGCGAGGTGAAAAACGTCTCGAGGCCGAGCACTGTGGTGTCGTCGATGGCATTGCGCTTCTGCGGCCGCGCCAATCTTATGATGGCGACCTTGCCGCGCCGCTCAGCGGCGAGCGACGAGGGCAGCTTGATATCCAACGCTTCCGAAGAACTCACGGGGCAAATCTCCTTACGGGCCGCCGCCTCGTTGCAAGGCGGCGGCGTCTTGTCGATCATGTCGCTGGAAGCGCGACCGCGCAACCAATCGCTATTTGACCAGCGGGCAGCCGCCTTCGGCCAGCGGACGGAACGCCTTGTCGGCGGGAATGGTGCCGACGATCTTGAACAGGTCCCAATCGCTCTTCGATTCGGCCGGCGCTTTCACCTGCAGCAGAACCAGCGGGTGAATGGCGCGGCCGTCGGGGCGGATCTCGACCTTGCCGTAGACCGGCTCGTCGGACGCTGTCGCCTTCATGGCGTCAACGACCGCTTTGCCATCGACAGGGCCGCCGGCTTTGTCGACCGACTTGAGATAATGCAGCGTCGACGAATAAACGCCGGCCTGCATGTGGTTCGGATACATCTTCTTCGGATGCAGCGCGGCGTAGCGCTTGGCGAAGTCGCGCGCGCCATCGCTTTCATCCCAGTACCAGCCGTTGATCGCGCCGAGACCTTGCGCGGTGGCCAGGCCGATCGCCGGCACACTTTGCAAATCGAAAATCAGCGCCACGACTTTCTGGTTGGCGCTGATCTTGAAGTCGGCGGCCTGCTTGATCGTGTTGACCGTGTCGCCACCGGCATTGGCGAGCAGGATCACGTCGGCCTTTGACGCCTGTGCCTGCAGCAAAGCCGAGGAGAAATCGTTGATGCCGAGCGGCAGGCGCACGGCACCGAGCACTTTGGCGCCGCTCGCATTGATTTCGTCGGTCGCCTGCTTTTCGAGATCGTGGCCGAAAGCGTAGTCGGCCGTGATGAAGAAGAAGGTCTTGGCGCCTTGCGCCAGCAGGCCCTTGGCGGTGCCGTGGCCGAACGACCATGTGTCGTAAGTCCAGTGCACGAAATTCGGCGAGCACTTGGCGCCGGTCAGCAATGCGGTGCCGGCGCCGGAACCGATCACAACCTTATTCTTTTCGCGGGCGATGTCGGACACGGCAAGCGCCACGGCGGAGTTCGGCAGATCGACCACCATGTCGACGCCTTCGACATCGAACCAGCGCTTGGCGATGCCGGCGCCGATGTCCGGCTTGTTCTGATGGTCGGCATTGATGATCTCGACCTTGCGCTTCGAAGTCTTGGCGAAATCGTCGGCGGCCATTTGCGCGGCGAGCACCGAGCCCGGCCCCTGGAAGTCGGCATAGACGCTCGACATGTCATTCATGACGCCGATTTTCAGCGTGCCGTTCATTTCAGCAAAGGCCGGCGCCGACAACAGTGCGAGCGCCGTCGCGAGTGTGACGGATTTGAGCATGGTGGTCCTCCCTGCAGACATGCGGCGCGCTTCGGTTTTTATTGTCGGCCGCGCGCAGATGCTCTCACCGGCAACCCTTGCGGTCAAGATTGTTGTCGAGGACAACAATCGACTTTCGGCAATGCTGCGGCGCAGTAAAACCGGGGTTTTTTTAGAGGACCTCGTAAACGTCGAGCTGCACCGCGTTGGGCAGGCGCTGCCCAACGGCGATGGCGAGGATGCGGTTAAGCCAGTCGACATCGGCGCCGGAGGTCTCGAACCGCATGACGGTGCGGAAGTAATAGAGCGACGGATCGACCGCCTCGCCGCGCGTCAGCTTGGCCAGCACGTCGGGCGGCCCGTGGCGCAGGCCCTCGCTCGACACAAGGATGCGCGCGCCGGACTCCGCTTCGATCGTGTAGCGCGCCTGGATGTCAGCGGCGCCGTCGCTGCGGATGATCTGCCAGTCGGCGCCGCCGGGCAGCACTTTACCGTTCAGCCGCGGCCCGCGCACCGTGCCGCCGAGAATGTCGATGATGCGCCGCTCGCCCAAGGGCGTCTGCCCCAGGTTCATAATACCCGCGAGTTCAGCGTGGATCGTGAAAATCGGCTGCGGTCCGAGCATGGCTGCCAAATGTTTGAGTTCCTACCATTTGCCGCGGATGCGGCTATCTACATTTGACCCTGTCCAACGTGGGCCGTAAATACGGTCCGCAAACCGGGAAGACACTTTATGGCGCGAATTACCACACTCTCCGAGGCTATCGCCGACGCTGTCCATGACGGCGATACGATTGCGCTGGAGGGCTTTACCCACCTTATTCCGCATGCCGCCTGCCACGAGATCATCCGCCAGGGCCGCAAGAACCTCACTTTGATCCGCATGACGCCGGATCTGGTGTACGACCAGATGATCGGCATGGGCTGCGTTTCCAAGCTGGTGTTTTCATGGGGTGGTAATCCGGGCGTCGGCTCGCTGCACCGGTTCCGCGATGCGGTCGAAAACGGCCTGCCGCACAAACTGGAGCTGGAAGAGCATTCGCACGCCGCCATGGCCAATGCCTATGAAGCCGGCGCGGCCGGCCTGCCGCTCGCGGTTTTCCGCGGTTACATCGGCGGCGACCTGCCCAAGGTGAACCCGAAGATCAAACGCATCACCTGCCCATTCACCGGCGAGGAACTGGCCGCGATTCCTTCGCATCGTCCCGACGTTGCCGTCATCCACGCCCAGCGCGCCGACCGTGCCGGCAATGTGATGATCGAAGGCGTGCTCGGCGTGCAGAAAGAAGCCGTGCTCGCCTCGAAGCGCCAGGTGGTGACGGTCGAGGAGATCGTCGACGAGCTGCCGCAGCGCAGCCTGAACGCCGTGGTGCTGCCGCACTGGACCGTCGGCAACGTCGTTGCCGTGCCGGGCGGCGCGTTCCCTTCCTATGCGGCGGGCTACTACCCGCGCAACAACAGCTTCTACAAGAAGTGGGACGACATCGCCAAAGACCGCGACACATTCGCGGCCTGGATGAAAGAAAACGTGCTGGATAAGGGCCCCGAGGCCTTCGCCCAGTATGCGCGCAAACATCAAGCGGCGGCGGAGTAATAACAATGGCCGATTACAAACCAGCCGAGATGATGACCATTGCCGCGGCGCGTTCGCTGAAGAATGACGACATTTGCTTTGTCGGCATCGGCCAGCCGTCCGCCGCCTGCAATCTCGCGCGCCTGACGCACGCCCCCGACATCACGTTGATCTATGAATCCGGCACGCTGGCGACCAAGCCAACCGTGCTGCCTTTGTCGATCGGCGACGGCGAGTTGTGCGAGACCGCGCTGACCACGGTGTCGGTGCCGGAAATGTTTCGCTACTGGCTGCAAGGCGGCCGCATCAAGGTCGGCTTCCTCGGCGGCGCGCAGATCGACAAATACGCCAATCTCAACACCACGGTGGTCGGCCCTTATGACAAGCCGAAGGTGCGTCTGCCCGGCGCCGGTGGCGCGCCGGAGATCGCCACATCATGCGGCGAAATCCTCATCATCATGGCGCAGGGCAAGCGCGCCTTCGTTGAGAAGCTCGATTTCGTCACTTCGATCGGCCACGTCACGGGCGGCGACTCTCGCGCCAAGCTCGGCGTCAAGACCAAGGGCCCGGTCAAGCTGATCACCGACATGGCGGTGTGGGAGCCGGATCCGGTGACCAAGGAAATGACGGTCGTTTCGATCCATCCCGGCGTTACTCGCGAGCAGATTCAGGAAAACACCGGCTGGCCGGTGAAGTTCGCCGCGCATGTGAGCGAAACGCCGGCGCCGACCGCCAAAGAACTCGAAGTGCTGCGCGAACTGCACGCGCGCACCAACCGCGCGCACGCGGCAGCTTAAGGACAAGACGATGCGTGATGTATTTATCTGCGATGCCGTTCGCACGCCGATCGGCCGCTATGCCGGTTCGCTCGCCAAGGTGCGCGCCGACGATCTTGCCGCGATTCCGATCAAGGCCTTGATGGCGCGCAATCCGAAGGCCGATTGGGACAAGCTTGAGGAAGTCTTCTACGGCTGCGCCAACCAGTCCGGCGAAGACAACCGCAACGTCGCCCGCATGGCGTTGCTGCTCGCCGGCCTGCCGGTTTCTGTGCCGGGCATCACTCTCAATCGTCTGTGCGCGTCCGGCCTTGATGCGGTCGGCACTGCTGCCCGCGCCATTGGCGCCGGCGAAATGGAATTCGCCATTGCCGGCGGCGTCGAGTCGATGACCCGCGCGCCTTACGTTCAAGGCAAGGCGCAGGAAGCCTTCGGCCGCGGCACCGAACTGTTTGATACGACCTTGGGCTGGCGCTTCATCAACCCGCTGATGAAGAAGCAGTATGGCGTCGATACGATGGGCGAAACCGGCGAGAACGTCGCCGAGCAATTCCAGGTGACGCGCGCCGATCAGGACGCTTTCGCGGTGCGCTCGCAGCAGAAGGCCGGCAAGGCGATTGCCTCGGGCTTCTTCAAGAAAGAGATCGTTCCGGTCGACATCGCCGGCCGCAAGGGCGAAGTCGTCAAGGTCGATACGGATGAACATCCGCGTGGCGACACGACCGTCGAAGGCCTCGCCAAGCTCAAGACCATCTTCCGCGATCCCGGCACGGTCACCGCCGGCAACGCCGCCGGCATCAATGACGGTGCTGCCGCGATGATCCTCGCCTCGGCTGAAGCGGTAAAGGCTTACGGCCTGACGCCGCGCGCCCGCATCCTCGGTATGGCGTCCGCCGCCGTGCCGCCGCGCATCATGGGCATTGGCCCGGTGCCGTCGACGCAGAAGCTGATGGCGCGCCTCGGCCACAAGATCGCCGACTACGACCTGATCGAACTCAACGAAGCCTTCGCCTCGCAGTCGCTCGCTGTGCTGCGGCAGCTCGGACTCGCCGATGACGCCGAACACGTCAATCCGCATGGCGGCGCCATTGCGCTTGGCCATCCGCTCGGCATGTCAGGCGCGCGGCTGGTGCTGACGGCGGTCAATGGCCTCGAAGAAAACAAGGGCAAGCTCGCGCTCGCCACGATGTGTGTCGGTGTTGGCCAGGGCGTGTCGCTCGCTCTCGAACGCGTTCAATAAGGACGGATGCAATGTCGCTGATTTATCCCAAACAGAGCCTCGAGAATTTTCCGGCGCATCTGACGCCCGGCTACAAGAGCACGATCAAGCGCTCGCCCTCGAAGCCGCTGATGATCGTGCCGTATACGCTCACCGAACTGAGCGGGCCGGTTTACGGCCATGACACAGTGCAGGAAGGCGACAATGATCTGACCAAGCAGCACGCCGGCGAGCCACTTGGCGAACGCATCGTCGTGCACGGCCATGTGCTCGACGAAGACAAGCGCCCAGTGCCGAACGCGCTGGTCGAACTATGGCAGGCCAATGCCTGCGGCCGTTATGTTCATAACGTCGACCAGCATCCGGCGCCGCTCGATCCGAACTTCACCGGCGCCGGCCGCACCGTCACCGACGACAAGGGCTATTACAAATTCATCACCGTGAAGCCGGGCGCCTATCCGTGGGGCAACCACCACAATGCCTGGCGGCCGAACCACATCCACTTCTCTGTGTTCGGCCACTCGTTCCTGTCGCGTCTGGTTACCCAGATGTATTTCCCGGGCGACTATCTGTTCCCCTATGACCCGATCTTCAATTCGGTCACCGACGAGAAGGCGCGCAACCGCATGGTTGCGTCGTTCGATCTGGAAAACACTGTCCCGGATTGGGCCTTGGCCTTCCGCTTCGACATCGTCCTGCGCGGCCGCGAAGCGACCCCGCTCGATAATGACGACCACGATCACTAGAACCGGACCGAACACATGTCAGAGATTACGCCCTCACAAACCGTCGGTCCGTTCTTCGCCTATGGCCTCACGCCGAAGGGCCGCTGCGACTGGGACCCGAACGGCAGCTACGCCTGGAAGAACTCGATCGAGTCGAACCTGATCACGCCGGACGCGTCCGGCACGCGCATTCGCATCGAAGGCATCGTGCATGACGGCGACAATCTGCCGATCAACGATTGCATGCTCGAGATCTGGCAGGCTGACAGCCAGGGCCGCTACGCCGATCCGCGCGCAGGCGCCAAGTCGAATGCGCAGTTCAAGGGCTTCGGCCGCTCGGCGACCGACAAAGCCGGATTGTTTGTGTTCGACACGATCAAGCCGGGTTCGGTAGCTGGTCCCGGCGGCAGGCCGCAGGCGCCGCATATCATGCTCGGCATCTTCTCGCGCGGCATGTTGCGGCAGGTCTATACGCGGCTGTATTTCGACGATGAGGTCGGCAACGCCGCCGATCCGATCCTCACCATTGTGCCCGCTGATCGCCGCGGCACGTTGATCGCGAAGAAGCAGGCCGGCACCGATCCGGCCGTGTACCGCTTCGACATCCGCGTCCAGGGCGGCGACGAGACGGTGTTTTTCGATATTTAGTTTGGGACGCCGTAGGGTGGGCAAAGCGAAGCGTGCCCACCTTAGATACCGCGGTGGGCACGGCGCGAAGGCGCGCCTTTGCCCACCCTACGCAATCCGGCCTTTATTACACGACTAGAGTAATTGGGCCATTGCCCACTATCCCGGCCCAACTTCCGCACTACCATTTTGTGGTTGACCCACTCTCCTGACCTTGGTTCGCTGATACCTGCGCGATGGCCATCAGAGCCGACAAAAACGCGCGAGGAAACGCCAAGGACAAGACCCATGAACGAGGTCATTCTCCAGGAGATCAGCGACTTTTGCCGCCAGCGCGGTCTGGCCGAGTCGACGTTCGGCCGCCGCGCCGTCAATGACGGCAAGCTCGCCAGCCGCCTGCGCAATGGCGGCCGCATCACCACGGACACGCTGGAGCGCATTCGCTCCTTCATGTCGCAAACCGACGACGCCGCGCCCGTGCGCCGCCGCGTCCTGTTCGACGCGCCATCGGCGCAATCGCTTCCCGTCATCAAAATGCAGGCGCCGCCAATGGCCTCGAACCAGACGGATGAAGATCCGCAACGCAACTTCCGTTTCTTCGACAACCGTCAGAAATATCTGCTGTTCGTGAATACCTGCAGCGAGAAGTGGGAAGTCGCGCAACGCGTCAGCCTCGAGCTCGGCAACATTCATCCGCGCCCGCCGGCCGTGCGCGTGTTCGATGCCGGTGTCGGCGACGGCAGCGTGCTGGCGCGCGTCATGCGCTCGATGCACGACAAGTTTCCGACCATGCCGCATTACATCGTCGGCAAGGAGATCAGCCTCGAAGACGTGCGGCTGACGCTGGAGAAAATGCCGGACCGTTTCATGGAGCATCCCTCCACGGTCATCGTGCTGACCAATCTCGCTTATGCCGAAGCGCCGTGGCTTGCTGCCAAATCGCTCTCCGCCGCCACCAGCATGGTGTGGAAGGAAATCGCGCTCGAGGGCAACACCTCGCATACGTTTGAGGAGCAGATCACGGCGCTTGAGCCGTTCCTGGCCGAGAGCTGGAAGGCCAAAGTGTCGCCGAAGAGCGGCAATCCCGTTTACGAGCGGCCGATCGTGCTGGTGATCTATCGCAACGATCACCGCTTTTTGCTCGATCAGGTGATCCCAAAGCCCGGCGGCGCCGTGGCCGATTACGATCTCGTCATTGCCTCACAGCCTTATCGCGCGCGCGCCTCGCTGGAGTTCAAGGCCAAGCGCGTGCTGGCGCCTTTGGCGAAAGCGCTGGGGCCGGGCGGCCGCATGATTGCGATTCAATCATATGGCAATGATCCGGGGATGCAGATCATCCACAAAGTGTGGCCGGAGGATAACCCGTTCACGCATAGCCGCCACGATTTGCTCAAGGCGACCAAGGTCGAACTGGGAGCGGCGGCGCGCGACCTGAACTTCAACGCCTATTCCGACCAGCGTTCGCTGTTCAAATACGAGATGCACACGCTGCCGTCGGAAGTGTCGTCGTCGATCGGCACGTCGACCTTGATGGCGGCGTGGAACGCGGCGGTTTACGTGGCGCAGGTCGAGGATGATCGTCTGTCCGACGTCAACAGCGACCGGCGTTTTATCGAGGCGACCAGCGATGTGCTGAAGGAGCAGGGCGGCCTCTGGTTCTACGACGAATCCTTCGTGATCTCGCGCCGGCGGGAATAGCGCCGTGTCGGCTTTTGCCGCATCGTTCTCCATCGAGGCCACGCGCCCCAGTGAGCCTGAGATCGCGGCGCTGGCCGATGTGCTGGCCCCTCGCACAGCGGTCTATCTCTCCGCCGTACCGGCAATGGCGCTGGATGAGCTGGTGACCTTGGCCGCAAGCCTGCGCCGCGTTGGCCTCGACCCGGTCGCGCATATCGCCGCGCGGCGGCTTTCTAGCATCAGCCAGTTGCATGAGCTGCTGCGCGCGCTGCGCAGCGAGGCCGATATGCGGCAGTTGCTGGTGATCGGCGGCGATGTCGACGCCACCGGCCCGTTCCCCGATGCGCTCTCTGTCATCCAGAAGGGCGGCCTGCGCGACCTCGGCTTCGAGGAGATCGGCATTGCCGGTTACCCGGAGGGTCATGCCCGCATTCCGGCCGGGCGGCTGGAAGGCGCGCTCGACGAGAAGATCGCCAGCGCCACGGCGCAGGGCCTGCGCGTCCACATTGTGAGCCAGTTTTCCTTCTCGCCGGAGCGGGTGCTCGCCTGGCTGCGCCAGTTGCGCGCCAGCGGCCTCGCCGTGCCGGTCAAGGTCGGCATGGCCGGCCCGACCAGCGTCCCCGCGCTGCTGCGCTATGCCAAACGCTGTGGCGTCGCCGCCTCGCTGCGCGGGATGGTGTCCGGCGTCGGCGCCGGGCTGATCGGTCATGTCGGCCCCGGCCGCATGATCGAGGCGCTGGCCGCGGCCGACAATCTCGGCGACATCGCCCCGCACTATTTTTCGTTCGGCGGGGTGGTTGAAACCGCGCGTTTTGCATGCGATGCCGCTCGCGGGACGCACAGCTTTAGCCATGCTATGGCACCAAATAACGCATGACCCGCCGCCACGGCGGATGACGCACCGGAGGACTTGATGACCCAGAGAACCACCCCGCCATTCCGCGCCGACCAGGTCGGCAGCATCTTGCGCACCAAGGCCATTCATGAGGCCCGCGCCAAGCATGAGAAGGGCGAGATCACCGACGCTCAGCTGACCGAAGTTGAGAACGCCGAGATCATCAAGGTCATCAAGAAGCAGGAAGAAGTCGGCCTCGAGGCCATCACTGACGGCGAATATCGCCGCTCGTTCTGGCACTACGATTTCTACGGCATGCTGGACGGCGTCGAGGTCGTGAAAGCCGACCACGGCATTCAGTTCCAGGGCATGCAGACCCAGATGAAGGTGCTGAAGGTCACCGGCAAGATCGGCTTCTCGGCCAATCATCCGATGCTCGAGCACTTCAAGTTCATCAAGAAGCACGTCACTAAGACGCCGAAGATGTGCATTCCGTCGCCGACCGTGATGCACTTCCGCCTTGAGCCGGGTTCGGTTGCGCCGTCGGCCTATCCGAACCGCGATGCGATCTTCGACGATCTCGCCATTGCCTATCAGGACGCGATCAAGGCGTTCTATGCCGCCGGCTGCCGTTACTTGCAGTTCGACGACACCGCTTGGGCCTATCTCTGCTCCGAGGCTGAGTTGAAGAAGGCGCGCGAGCGCGGCCTCGACGTCGATCATCTGCAGGACACCTACACCAAGTGCATCAACAAGGCGCTCGAGGCGAAGCCAAAGGACATGGTCATCACCACGCATGTCTGCCGCGGCAACTTCCGTTCCACCTTCATCTCGTCGGGCGGTTATGAGCCGGTGGCCCAGAGCCTGCTGGAGAAGTGCAATTACGACGGCTACTTCCTCGAATACGACACCGACCGCGCCGGTGGTTTCGAGCCGCTGCGCTTCCTGCCGAAGGGCAACAAGATCGTTGTGCTCGGCCTCGTCTCATCGAAGGTTGGCGCGCTTGAGCCGACCGCCGACATCAAGAAGCGCATCAAGGAAGCCGAGAAGTTCGTCGCGCTCGAGCAGCTTGCGCTGTCGCCGCAGTGCGGCTTCGCCTCGACCGAGGAAGGCAATGTTTTGGCCGATGACGAACAGTGGGCCAAGTTGAAGGAGATCGTCGAGATCTCGAAGGATGTTTGGGGGAAGTAGGGGTTCGCTGCCACCCTCCCCTGGAGGGGGAGGGTCGGTGCGCGAAGCGCGCCGGGGTGGGGTGATCTAAGGAAAATAGTTCACCCCCTCCCGACCATCGTCGCTTCGCGCCGACGGTCGACCTCCCCCCTCCAAGGGGAGGTGAAGAAAAAACGCCATAGGGAGTGACTATGCCCCAGCGCACGTCGCCGCCGTTCCGCGCCGACCATGTCGGCAGCCTGTTGCGTCCCGCCGCGCTGAAAGAAGCGCGCGCCAAATTCGCCGCTGGCGACATCACCGCCGCCGCGCTTGCCGACATCGAAGACCGCGAGATCATCAAGGTCATCCGGAAGCAGGAAGAGATCGGCCTGAGACTTGCGACCGATGGCGAATTCCGCCGCTCCTGGTGGCATTTCGATTTCTTCCGCCACTTGCAAGGCGTCGACTTCGTTGAAGCGCCGCCGATCAAATTTCATGGCGTTGTCACCAGGAGCGAAGCGGTCATGATCAACCGCAAGGTCGACTTCGCCGGCCATCCGCATCTCGACCACTTCAAGTTCCTCAAGGATCACTGCAGCGTCACGCCGAAGATGACGATCCCGGCGCCGTCGACATTTCACTTCCGGCAGGGCCGGGCGATGATCAGCACGGATGCCTATCCCGATCTCGACGCCTTCTTCGACGACGTCGGCAAGACCTGGCAGAAGGCGATCCGCGCTTTCTATGATGCCGGTTGCCGCTATCTGCAACTCGACGACACGGCCTGGGCGATGATTTGCGATCCGAAGGAGCGCGAAGGCTCCCGCGCGAGGGGCGATGATCCGGATGCCTTGCCCGAAATCTATGCGCGCGTCACCAATGCCGCGCTCAAGGACAAGCCCGCCGATATGGCGGTGACCATGCATTCCTGCCGCGGCAATTTCCGCTCGACCTGGATCGCGCAAGGCGGCTACGAATTCGTCGCCGAGCAATTGCTCGGCAACACCAGTCTCGACGGCTACTTCCTCGAATATGATTCGGATCGCGCCGGCGGCTTCGAGCCGCTGCGCTACTTCCCCAAGGGCAACAAGCAGCTCGTGCTCGGCCTCGTCACATCGAAGAGCGGCACGCTGGAGTCGAAAGACGACATCAAGCGCCGCGTCGACCAAGCGACGAAATACGTCGCGCTCGACCAGCTTTGCCTGTCGCCGCAATGCGGCTTCTCCTCGACCGAGGAAGGCAATGTGCTGTTCGAAGACGAACAATGGGCCAAGCTGCAAATGATCGTCGAACTATCAAAGGAAATCTGGAAATAATGACTTTGCGTACCAAGCCGCCGTTCCGCGCCGACCATGTCGGCAGTCTGCTCCGCCCTGAGGCCCTGAAGAAGGCCCGCGCCGAGCGCGAAAGCGGCGCGATCACCGCCGAAGCGCTCAAGCAGATCGAAGACCGCGAGATCGCCGCCGTCATCAAGAAGCAGGAAGATATCGGCCTGAAGAGCGTCACAGACGGCGAATTCCGCCGTGCCTTCTGGAATTACGATTTTCTTGGCGAACTCGACGGCGCCGAGGCCTATCTCGGCGAACGCAAGATCAAGTTCGAAGGCGTTAATCCGAAGCCGATGATGCTGCGCGTCACCGGCAAGCTCGGCAGCTTCTCTGGCCACCCGATGCTGGAGCATTTCAAATTCGTCAAAGAGCACACGCGCGCGACGCCGAAGATGACGATCCCGTCGCCGTCGTCGCTGCACTTCCGCTATGGCCGCGATGCTGTGCCGGGGAGCATCTATCCGGACATGGGCGAGTTCTACCGCGATCTCGGCCAGACCTACCGCAAGGCGGTGCGCGGCTTCGCCGATGCCGGTTGCCGTTACTTGCAGCTCGACGAGGTGAATTTTACTTATCTCTGCGATCCGAAGCTGCGCGAGCAGGTCGCGCGCCGCGGCGACGATCCTTCAAGCCTGCCGATGATCTATGCCGACATGATCAACGCAGCGATGTCGGATATCCCGGATGACATGACCATCGCCATGCATCTGTGCCGCGGTAATTTCCAGTCGACCTTCGTCGCCTCCGGCGGCTATGAGCCGGTGGCGGAGATCCTGTTCAACACGATCAATGTGCACGGCTACTTTATGGAATACGATTCCGAGCGCGCCGGCGGCTTCGAACCGCTGCGATTCGTGCCGAAGGGAAAGACCGTGGTGCTTGGCCTCGTCACGTCGAAGTCGGGCAAGCTCGAATCGAAAGATGAGTTGAAGCGCCGCATTGCTGAAGCCGCCAAGTTCATTCCGCTGGAGCAGCTTTGCCTGTCACCGCAATGCGGCTTCGCTTCGACCGAGGAGGGCAACATCCTCGCCGAAGGCGAACAGTGGGCCAAGCTGCGTATGATTGTCGAATTGTCAGAAGAAGTGTGGGGGTAATTCAATGAGCGCGCGCAGCAAGCCACCGTTTCGTGCCGATCATGTCGGCAGTTTGCTGCGCAGCGCAGCGTTGAAGCAGGCGCGGGCGGATCGCGACAGCGGTGCGATCACGCCGGCGGCGCTGAAGGAGATCGAGGACCGCGAGATCAAGATCCTGATCGGCAAGCAGGAAGCGGTCGGCCTCAAGTCGATCACCGATGGCGAGAACCGCCGCAAGTCGTGGCAGACGGATTTCATTTCAGCGCTGCCCGGCATCGAGACGGTGCCGTTCGAACGCAAGGTCAAATTCCAGGGCGGGGTGCAGCCGCAACAGGTGCTGACCCGCGTCGCGCGCAAGCTCCGCGATTTCGACACGCATCCGATGATCGAGCATTTCAAATTTGTGCAGGCGAATACCAAACAGACCGCCAAGATGACGATCCCGTCGCCATCGGCGGTTCACTTCCGCGATGGCCGCGACGCGGTGCCTGAGTCCGTGTACCCGGACATCAACGAATTCTACAATGATCTCGGCCAGACCTATCGCAAGACGGTACGCGCCTTTGCCGATGCCGGTTGCCGCTATTTGCAGCTCGACGAGGTCAACCTGACGTACCTTTGCGACGACAATTTGATCGCCAAGGTCAAGGCGCGCGGTGAGGACCCCGCCGCTTTGCTCAAGGGCTATGCGGCGATGATCAACGCATCAATGTCGGACATTCCGGACGACATGACGATTTCGATGCATCTCTGCCGCGGCAATTTCCGCTCGACGTTTATTGCCTCGGGCGGCTATGAGCCGGTCGCTGATGCGCTGTTCAACACCATCAATGTGCATGCCTATTTCATGGAATATGACTCGGAGCGCGCCGGCGGATTCGAGCCGCTGCGCTTCGTGCCGAAGGGCAAGATGGTGGTGCTCGGCCTGGTGACGTCGAAGACCGGGACGCTCGAATCCAAAGACGAATTGAAGCGCCGCATCGACGAAGCGTCCAAGTTCATTCCGCTCGATCAGCTCTGCCTGTCGCCGCAGTGCGGCTTTGCCTCGACGGATGAAGGCAATGTGCTGGCGGAAGACGAGCAATGGGCCAAGTTGCGCATGATCGTTGAATTGGCGGACGAGGTTTGGGGTTAGTTCATGAACGCACGCACCAAGCCTCCTTTCCGCGCCGACCATGTCGGCAGCCTGCTGCGTCCCGCGGCGTTGAAAGAGGCGCGCGCCCTGTTCGCCGCCGGCAAGATTGACGCCGCGGCGCTGAAGGCGGTCGAGGACCACGAGATCCAGCGCATCATCAGGAAGCAGGAAGAGGTCGGGCTGCGGTCGGTCACCGACGGCGAGTTCCGCCGTTCCTGGTGGCATCTCGACTTCCTCTGGGGGCTTGATGGCGTTGAAAAGCTGGTCATGGACACCGGGGTCGCCTTCGCCGGCATGAACACCCGCGCCGAAAGCATTCAAGTCACTGGCAAGATTGGCTTTTCCAGCCACCCAATGATCGAGCATTTCAAGTTCGTCGCCGCGCATACCCGCCAGACGCCCAAGATCACCATTCCGGCGCCTTCGGCCATTTACGGCCGTCCGCACAAGCCGTCGATCGACAGCAACATTTATCCGCAACTCGATGCCATGTTCGAGGATCTCGGCCTCGCCTACAGAAAAGCCGTGCGCGCTTTCGCAGATGCCGGCTGCCGCTATTTGCAGCTCGACGAAGTCTTCATCGCGATGCTGTGCGACGAGAAATATCGCCAGCAAATGCACGACCGCGGTGACGATCCGGAAAAGCTCGCCACGCTCTATGCCGATCTCGTCAACGTCGCGATGTCTGACATCCCCGATGACATGACCATCACCATGCATATGTGCCGCGGCAATTACCGCTCGACCTATCAGGGCGCCGGCGGCTACGAGGCGGTGCAGGAGATCCTGTTCAACAAGATCAAGGTGCACGGCTTCTTCATGGAATATGACTCGGACCGCGCCGGCAATTTCGAGCCGCTGCGTCTGCTGCCCAAGGACAAGACAGTCGTGCTCGGCCTGGTCACATCGAAAACCGGCACGCTGGAATCGAAGGACGATCTCCGCCGCCGCATCGACGAAGCCGCCAAATTCGCGCCGCTTGAGCAGCTTTGCCTGTCGCCGCAGTGCGGCTTCGCCTCGACCGAGGAGGGCAACACGCTGGACGAGGAGCAGCAATGGGCCAAGCTGCGCATGATCGTTGAACTGGCGGAAGAGGTGTGGGGGCGCTAACCTCCGCGCATGCCCCTCAATCTCGAAAAACTCCTCACCTTCAAAGTCCCGCCGGTCGAGCACAGCTACGGCCCCAGGGACGTCATGCTCTATGCGTTGGGCCTCGGCTTCGGCCAGGACCCGACCGACGAGAACCAGCTGCAATTCGTTCTTGAGAAGAACCTCAAGGCGCTGCCGACCTGGCCGCTGAAGATGGGCTACGATCCCTACTGGCTGCGCGACAACGACTATGGCCTCGCCTGGGACCACGGCGTGCATGGCGAGCAGACCGTCGTGCTGCATGCACCGGTTGCAACGCAAGGCACGGTCATCGGCCAGGAGAAAGTTGTCGATGTCGTCGACAAGGGTGAAGGCCGCGGCGCGCTGGTCTATTCCGAGCGCACGATCACGGACAAAGCCAGCGGCACATTGCTGGCGACCTTGAAGCAGACGACGTTCTTCCGCGCCGATGGCGGCTTCGGGGGGCAGCGCGAGCGCAAGGGCGCCACGCCGCCGCATGCCATTCCCGACCGTGCGCCTGATCTCGTTTGCGATCTGGCGACGCGGCCGGAAATGGCGCTGATCTATCGCCTGTCCGGCGATATCAATCCGCTGCATGCCGATCCGGAATCCGCCCGGTCGGTCGGGTTCCCGCGGCCAATCCTGCATGGCCTTGCGACGATGGGCGTCGCCTGTCACGCACTGCTCAAGATGGTATGCGGTTACGATCCGGCGCGGATCAGAGAGCTGTCGGTGCGTTTCTCCGCGCCAGTGTTCCCCGGCGAAACCATCCGCACCGAAATCTGGCAGGACGGTCATGTTGTAAGCTTCCGTGCCCGTGTTATGGAGCGCGACGTGATTGCGATCAACAACGGCCGCGCCGGGATCAACGGGTAGAATAATGAGCACGAGTTCGTCACGCGAAGACTATGCCGACATCCGAGAATCCGTGCGCGCTTTGTGCGCGCGCTTTCCCGGCGAATATTGGCGCGACCTCGATCGCGAGCGCGCCTATCCGACGGAATTCGTCAATGCACTGACTGAAGCGGGCTATCTCGCCGCCTTGATCCCGGAAGAATTCGGCGGCAGCGGCCTCACCGTCGGCGCCGCGGCGGCGATCATGGAAGAAGTGCACGCCGCCGGCTGCAACGGCGCCGCCTGCCACGCGCAGATGTACACGATGGGCACGATCCTGCGGCATGGCTCTGATGCGCAGAAGAAGCAATATCTGCCCGGCATCGCTTCTGGCGAACTTCGCCTGCAGGCTTTCGGCGTCACAGAGCCGACCTCGGGCACCGATACTCTGTCGCTGCGCACGACGGCGCGGCGCGAAGGCGACGCTTACGTCATTAACGGCCAGAAGATCTGGACCTCGCGCGCCGAGCATTCCGACCTGATGTTGCTGCTGGCGCGCACGACGCCGAAAGAACAGGCGGCCAAGCGCACCGAAGGTCTCTCGGTGTTCCTCGTCGACATGCGCGAGGCTTTGGCGAGCAAGAGCCTGACCATCAAGCCGATCCGCACCATGATGAACCACGCGACGACCGAAGTGTTCTTCGACGATCTGCGTGTGCCGGCGGCCAATCTCGTTGGCGAAGAAGGCAAGGGTTTCCGCTATATTCTCGCCGGCATGAACACCGAGCGCATTCTCATTGCGGCGGAATGCATTGGCGATGCCAAATGGTTCATCGAGAAGGCAACCGCTTACGCCAAGAGCCGCGAGTTGTTCGGCCGACCGATCGGCAAGAACCAGGGCGTGCAGTTTCCCATTGCCAAGGCTTACGCGCAGATGCGCGCCGCCGAGCTGATGGTGCATGAAGCGACGCGCAAATACGAAGCGGGTGAGGACATGGGCGCGGAAGCCAACATGGCCAAGATGCTCGCCGCAGATGCGTCATGGGCCGCGGCCGATATGTGCGTGCAGACCTATGGCGGCTTCGGCTTCGCCGAGGAATATGACGTCGAGCGCAAATTCCGCGAAACGCGGCTGTATCAGGTGGCGCCGATCTCGACGAATTTGATTCTGTCGTATCTGGCGGAGCATGTGTTGGGGCTGCCGCGGTCTTATTGATCGCAGCAAACGAGAGGGAGCGGCTAATAACATGTCTCTGCCCCTCGAAGGCATTCTCGTCGTCTCCGTCGAACAGGCCGTCGCCGCGCCGCAGTGCACCTGCCGTCTCGCCGATGCCGGGGCCCGCGTCATCAAGGTCGAACGGCCAGAGGGCGATTTCGCCCGGCATTACGATTACATCGTGCATGGCGAGAGCGCGCATCTGGTCTGGCTCAATCGCGGCAAGGAGTCGGTCGTCCTCGATCTGACCAAACCTGACGATGCCAAGCTGCTGGAATCGATGCTCGCCAAGGCCGATGTCTTTGTGCAGAACCTCAAGCCCGGCGCGTTGGCCAAGCTGGGCTTTGCCGTCGAGCGGCTACGGAAAGATTATCCGAAGCTGATTTGCGCCTCGATCTCCGGCTATGGCGAGAGCGGACCCTTCGCGCAGCGCAAGGCCTATGACCTGCTGATCCAGGCCGAGTCCGGCCTGTCGTCGGTCACTGGTGGCCCGGAAGGTCCCGCGCGCGTCGGCGTCTCGGTTGTCGATATCGCCGCCGGCCTTAGTGCTTATGAGGCGATTCTCGAAGCCATCATCCGCCGCTCGCGCACCGGCGAGGGCGCGGCGATTTCGATTTCTATGTTCGATGCGATGGCCGAGTGGATGACCATCCCGCTGCTCAATCAGGAATGGGGCAATCCGTTCAAGCGCGTCGGCCTCAAGCATCCGAGTATCGCGCCCTATGGCGTGTTCCAAACGCGCGATGGCGCCGACATTCTGATCTCGATTCAGAACGACCGCGAGTGGCGGATGCTGGCCGACAAGGTGCTCGGCAACGCTGCGCTCGGCACGGATGAGCGTTTCGCCACCAATCCGCAGCGGCAAGCCAATCGCGCCGCAACTGACACCGAAGTGGCGCAGGTCTTCGCGACGCAGGATGTCGAGCCGTTGATGAAAAAGCTGGCGGCCGCCGACATCGCCTTTGCGCGCGTTAATGATTCAGCACTGCTGGCGACGCATCCGCATCTGCGGCGGATCACCGTCGATACGCCGAGCGGGCCGGCGAGTACGCCGGCGCCGGCGTCGGTCTTTGTTGGCGAGAGCCGCTCCTATGGCGGCGTCCCGGCGCTTGGGTCGCATACCGCCGCGATCAAGGCGGAGTTTGCGGCGAAGTGATCAATCCATCGCGTGGATGACTTCGTCTTCCTTCGCGGCGCCGGGCGCTTTCTTGGTCGTGCCGATCAGCATGACCAAGGGAATGGTCAGCAGCGTCAGCCACATCAGCAGCGTGAAATTGTTCAGGTAGGCGATCAACGCCGCCTGCTGCGTCACCATGCCATCGAGCACTGCGCGGCCCGCGTCAGTCGCAACGTTCAGGTTGGCCGCCACATCTGGCATTTGCAGCGCGTGATTGAACGGCGTGAGGCCATCGCCGATCCGCTCATGCATCAAGGTCGTCTTGCTGGTCAAATTGGCGATCACCAGCGAAATGCCGATCGACGAGCCGATATTGCGGATCAAGGTCACCATCGACGTGCCGCCATTGCGCAGCGACCCGCTCAGCGTTCCGAACGCGACCGAGGTCACCGGCACGAACAGCAGGCCGAGACCGACGCCCTGCACGATGTTGGTGAAGACGATGGTTTGCTGCTGCACGTCGAGCGACCATCCGGTCATCTCGTACAAGGTGGCAGCGGTGAGCAACAGGCCGGTGAGGATGAGATAGCGCGGCTCGACCATCTTCATCAGCTTCGGCGCCGCCATCATCGTGAACAGCGTGCCGAGGCCACGCGTGCCGAGCAGCAGGCCCGCGGTCTGGATCGGATAGCCAAGCAGATTCTGCATGAACGGCGTCACCAACGCCATCGTGCCGAACAGCACAACGCCGATCACCAGCATGAAGACGCAACCGCTGACGAAGTTGCGGTCCTTGAACATGTCGAAGTTCACGAAAGGCTCGCGCGCCGTCAGCGAATGAGCGAAGAAATAATAGAAGCCGGAAACCGAGATGATTGCCTCGATCCAGATCTCGCGCGCTTCAAACCAGCCGATCTGTTCGCCACGGTCGAGCATCAGTTGCAGCGACCCGATGCCGATGGCCAGCGCGAGAAAGCCGAACCAGTCGAAGCGCAAATGATCCTGCTGCTTTGTCTCCTGCATGAAGAACACCATGCCGGCGACGGTGATGATGCCGATCGGCAAATTGATCAGGAACACCCAGTGCCACGAATAATTGTCGGTCAGCCAGGCGCCGATGGTCGGGCCCATGATCGGACCGAGCATGACGCCGATGCCCCAGATCGCCATGGCACCGCCGCGTTCTTCAACCGTATAGGCGTCGAGCAGTGTCGCTTGCGACAACGGCACGAGTGCCGCGCCGGCCATGCCCTGCAACAGGCGGAACACGACCATTTGCTCGATGTTCTGCGCCAGCGCGCACAACAGCGACGCGGCGGTGAATCCGGTGACGCAGGCGATGAACACAGCCTTGCGGCCGAAGCGATCGGCGAGCCAGCCGACCGGCGCCGTCATGATGGCGGCGGCAACGATATAGGAGGTCAGCACCCAGTTGATCTGGTCTTGCGAGGCTGATAGCGAGCCTTGCATGAAAGGCAACGCGACATTGGCGATGGTCGTGTCCAGCGCCTGCATGATGGTCGCGGTCATGGCGCATGCCGTGATCAGCATGCGCCGCGTTCGCGGCGTCATGTTGGGTGTGAGCGAGCTCACTGCGCGAGTTCTTTGGTCAGTTCTTTGGACATGCCGGGGATGCGGCTATGCCCGGTGTCGATCTCAATATTGACGCTCATGCCGATGCGCAGCAGCTTGGTGTCCTGGCCTTGATCGAAAGCGATGCGGACCGGTACGCGCTGCACGACCTTGACCCAGTTGCCGCTGGCGTTCTGCGCCGGCAGGATCGAGAACTGCGAACCGGTGCCGGGGCTGACTGAAGCAACCGTGCCATGAAAGGTGCGGTCGGGGAATGAGTCGACATCGAGCGTCACCTTCTGGCCAAGGCGCAGATAGGTCAGGTCGGTTTCTTTCGGATTGGCGTCGACCCATGGCGCACTGTCGTCGATAACGCTGAGGATCGGGCCACCGGCGGCGACAAAGCGGCCGAGCTGGATGTTGTCGACCTGTGTTGCCGTGCCGGCGATCGGCGCGCGCAGCACCGTGTGGTCGAGATCGCGTTGCGCCTGGTCGGCCGCAGCCTTGGCTTGCGCAAAGGCCGGGAATTTCTCGACCGGCAGATTCGAATCGCCGAGCAACTGGTTGAGCGAATCCTCGCGCTGCTGCGAGGAAAACTGCGCCTGCAATTGCGCCGTTACCAAAGTACCGGTTGATGTATCGACATCGGCGGCGGAGCCGGCCTGCGACGCGACCAGCCGGCTCTTGCGGTCAACCTCGCGCTGCTTGAGGTCGACGTTCTTCTGCGCCAGTTCGTTCAGCGTGCCGAGCGACTTCAAATTGCTCTTGATCTTGGCATAGTCGGCGCGCGCGGTGTTGAGCTTGGCCTGCGCCGAGGCCAGCGCCAGCTTGAACGGCTCGGCGTCGAGCGACAGTAATTCGTCGCCGGCATTGACGTGCTGGCCTTCACGCACGCCGATATGCACAATCTTGCCGGAGATGTCCGGCGTGATCAGCACCTTCTGCGCGCCGACATAGGCGTTGTCGGTCGAGATGTAGCGGCCGCCGGTGAAATAGATGCCGAGGCCGATCAGCACTGCGAGCGACGGGATCGCGATCAGCAAAATGTTGCGCAGGCGCTTGCGCCCCGCCGGTGCCGCGGCGGCTTGGGCTGGCGCTGCGCTGGGTGCGTCCGGTGCGGCTTTGGCTTCCGGGGCGGGCACGACTTTCAGGATCTTGTCGCTCATGATGCAAGCTTCTTGTCGGTTGGTTGATTGGCGTTGCGACCGATGGCGGCGCGCAAATTGTCTTTGACCAGGTCGAGTTCGCCGAGCATGCGTTCGACGGCTTTGGTGTCGAGCCCTTCAAGCACGGTCTTCATCATGTCGGTGCCGATGCCGGCGAGCTCGTCGAGCATCGGCCGCGCCGCGGGCAGGAGGTAAAGGCGGTTGGCGCGCCGGTCGTTCGGGTCGGGGCGGCGCTCGATCAGGCCGTTCTCGGCGAGGCGGTCGAGCAGCCGGGTCAGCGAAATCGGCTGCAGGTCGAGAATGTCGGCGAGTTCGGACTGCTTGAGGCCCTCGGTGCGGTCGATCCGCATCAGCACGGTCCATTGGGCGCGGGAGATGCCGTGCTCGCGCGCGCGCTGGTCGGCATAGGTTCGCAGCATTCGGGCTACGTCCATGATGGTAAAGGCGATTTCGCGCCGGGCGGGGAGCTTGGCCATAAGGGGTATCCGTTTCAGGAGTACCCATATAATAAGCTAGCTTATAATATCAGCCAGAGCATAATTGGCTGGCCTGCCATGCGGCAGCGTCACACCAGCCCCAGCTCGCCGAACGCATCCTTGTGGAATTCGGCGCTCTCGGCCGAGAAGCAGCAGAAGATGACGCGGCTGAGCGAATGCGCCTGGCCGGCCAATTCCGATGCCACAGTGCCGACGGCGATGCGGGCGGCGAGGTCGGGCGGAAAGCGGTAAATGCCGGTTGAGATCGCCGGGAACGCGAGCGACGGCAGTCCGTGCGCTATGGCGAGCCCCAGCGCGTTGCGATAGCAGTTCGCCAGCAGCGCCGGTTCATTGGCAATGCCGCCCATCCACACCGGGCCGACCGTGTGGATCACCGCATCGGCTTTCAGTCTATAGCCATGCGTGATCTTGGCCTCGCCGGCGTCGCAGCCGCCGAGCGCGCGGCATTCCTCCAGCAACTCCGGTCCGGCAGCGCGATGAATGGCGCCGTCAACGCCGCCGCCGCCAAGCAGCGACGAGTTGGCGGCATTCACAATGGCCGCGACATCCAGCGTGGTGATGTCGGCGATTTCGACTTCCAGCCGCGCGCGGCCCACTTCAGCGAACAGTTCGGTCATGCCAATAGTCTATCACCCCCGCTCGGCATAAACCTCACTCTTGAGATCGATACTCGACCTCACGCCGATGGCGTCGAAATTCTGGTCCAGGAACTTGCGCGCGGCGCGCTGGCCGAGCTTGCGCAACAGGTCGAGCGAGTTGAAGTCATTGCGCAGCCGGCTCGATGACGAGAACCGCTCGCCGAGCCCTTCCAGCACAATGCGATGTACATTGATGCGGCGATACTCATTCGGCCCCTTGCCATGCGGCAGGCGGCCTTGCTCGATCAGCCGGTTGACGAATTCAATGGCGCGCAACTCGCCCATCAGCGCCGAATTGAACGTGATCTCATTGACGCGGCCCATAATGTCGCGCGTTGTTTGCGGAATCTTCTTCCGCTCCAGCGGATTGATCTGGACGATGATAACGTCCTCGGTGTCGGTCGAGCGAAAGAACGGATACAGCACCGGATTGCCGAGATAGCCGCCGTCCCAATAGGGCACGCCATCAATCTCGACAGCGCGAAACACCGCCGGCAAACAGGCCGACGCCATCACCGCTTCGGCGGTGATCCTGTCACGCGGAAAGATATGCAGCCGCCCGGTTTGCACATTGGTGGCGGCAATGAAGATGTTGCGCGGATCGGCGCGCAGTGCGTCGAAGTCAACGAAGCGCTCGATCAGATCCTTCAGCGGATTGATGTTGAGCGGGTTGAGATCATAGGGCGACAAATATTGCGACCATGCCGTCAGCCAGTTGAACGTCGGCGAACCGGCTGCCGGCATCAGCGAGAACAAACGATCCGTCACCGCGCGCTGCACCGCCGGCAGGTCGCCGCCGAGGCTCGCCGCGCGCCAGAAATCGGCGAGCCGCTTGCGCGCTTCATCGGGGCCGCCGCGCGCCAGCCCATCGGCCAGCATCACCGCATTGACGGCGCCGGCCGATGTGCCGGAAATACCTTCAACCGCCAGACGGCCGTCTTCCAGCAGATGATCGATCACGCCCCATGTGAAGGCGCCATGCGCGCCGCCGCCTTGCAGCGCCAGATTGACACGCTTGCCCGTCGCCGGTTTGTCGATCATCGAGTCCCGATCATTGCGCGGTCCATCCGCCATCGATGGAATAGGACGAACCGGTTATCGTTGCCGCTCCGTCGCTGCACAGGAATACCGCGAGCGCGCCAATACTCTCCGGCTTGGTAAATGAATGCATCGGCTGCTTCTCGGACAGCAACGCGATTTCCGCATCGCGTGGCGACTGGCCGGAAGCCTGCGCCCGCGCATCGATCTGCTTCTGCACCAGCGGCGTCAGCACCCAGCCGGGGCAAATCGCGTTGCAGGTAATGCCGTCATTGGCGGCTTCGACCGCAACCACTTTGGTGATGCCGATGATGCCATGTTTGGCGGCGACATAAGCCACCTTCTGCGCGCTGGCGACCAAGCCATGCGCCGAAGCGATGTTGATGATGCGGCCCCATTTGCGCTTCTTCATGCCTGGGATCGCAGCATGAATGGTGTGAAACGCTGACGACAGATTGATGGCGATCACCGCATCCCACTTCTCTGTCGGGAAATCCTCGATGCTCGCGACATGCTGGATGCCGGCATTGTTGACGAGAATGTCGAGCGCGCCGAATTCCTTTTCCGTCGCCGCGATCATGGCCGCGATCTCGGCCGGCTTCGACATATCGGCCGGCGAATAGCGCGCCTTGATGCCGAATTCCTTCTCCAGCGCGGCGCGCTCTTTCTCGATCGCGTCCTTGTCGCCGAAGCCATTGAGCATGATATTGGCGCCATCGGCGGCCAGCGCCCGCGCGGTGGCGAGGCCGATACCGGACGTGGAACCGGTGACCAGGGCGGTTTTGCCTTTGAGCATGGAAGTCCTCTCGTCGTGCGGGTGGGCGGCGTGCTGGAAACTGCCCCTGTTCTTGTTGCAGTGCAATATATATGTACGATTCAGCAGCCAGCAGCTAAGACTTGAGTATCAGGACGGAGCCGACATTGGTCAAAGCCACAGTCAAGAAATCTGAAGGCCGCGCGGTATTTCCGACGCCGGGGCACGACCATGACCGCTGCGCCAGCGACGCCATTGCCCATGCCGAGGCGACCTGCGCCGCGCACAAGGAAAAGCTGACGCCGATCCGCCGCCGTGTGCTGGAGGCGCTGCTGGCCAACCACGCGCCGCTCGGCGCCTATGAGCTGATCGACCGGCTGGCCCAGGACGGCGAAAAGGAAGGCGCCCGCCCGGCGCCGATCACGATTTATCGCGCTCTGGATTTCCTGCGCGAGCAGGGTCTGGTGCATCGCATCGAGAGCCGCAATTCCTTCATCGCCTGTGCGCATAAGCATGAAAGCGACGACCCGGTCGTGTTTCTGATTTGCGAGAAGTGCGGCGCTGTTGGCGAGTCGGCCTCCGCCGCCGTTGCCGACACGATCAAGAGCGCGTCGCGCGCCGCCGGCTTCACGCCGAAGACGCCGGTGATCGAGATCTCCGGTGTGTGCGTGAACTGCAAGGCGGCTTAACGAAGGCGACGTAGCGTCGCAAGGCGCGCCGGAAAACAATAACAATGTCTGCGACGCCGACTCCCCACCACCACCACTCACGCCCGCTCGACTCCATCGGCGTCGCGCTGGCGCTGCTGTTGTGCCTTTCCTGGGGTTTCAACCAGGTCGCGGTGAAGCTGACGCTGCACGACATTCCGCCGCAATTGCAGGGCGCCATTCGCTCCGTCATCGCGGCGCTGCTGGTTGCCGGCTATTGCCGCCTGCGCGGCATTCCGCTGCTCGCGCGTGACGGCACGCTGTGGCCCGGCGTCATCGCCGGCACGTTGTTCGGTTGCGAGTTCGCCTGCATCTATCAAGGGCTCAGCTACACGACAGCCACGCGCGGCGCGCTGTTCATGTATCTCGCGCCGTTCTTCGTCGTCATTCTCGCGCGCGTCTTCCTGCCGGCCGACAAATTCAAGCTGTGGCAATGGATCGGCCTCTGTCTGTCCTTTGCCGGCATGATCGTCGCCTTCGGCCTGCCGACGCCGGCGCTCGATCCGCGCCAGATGCTCGGCGATACGCTGATCGTCATTGCTGCCATGGGCTGGGCGATTACCACCGTCGTCATCAAGGCGAGCCGCCTCAATACGATCTCGCCGGAAAAGGTGATGATGTACCAGCTGGTGATGTCGGCGCCGATCATGGGCCTCGCCGCCTATGCCGCCGGCGAAACCATCACGCGCTGGCCGGATGCGCAGGCGATCGGCTGGATGGCTTATCAGACCGTCTGGGTGGTCGCGGTGACCTTCGTCATCTGGTTCGCGCTGATCAAGAAATACTCGGCCAACCGGCTGTCCGCCTTCACCGTGCTGACGCCGCTTTTCGGCGTCGCGGCGGGCCATTTCATGCTCGGCGACCCTCTGACGCCGGCCTTTTTGGCCGCAGTGGCGATGGTCGCCGCCGGGCTTATATTGGTGAATAGGGCGCGTTGACCCTGCTATATTTGTCTGGCACTCCGGTGCCGGTCAGGACCTCAAATGAGCACGCAAACACGTCATAAAACGGTCGCAGTGGACGTCGGCGGTGTCACCGTCGGCGGCAACGCGCCGATTGTCGTGCAGTCCATGACCAACACCGACACCGCCGATGTCGAAGGCACCGCGCGGCAAGTCGCCGCGCTGGCCCGCGCCGGTTCCGAACTGGTGCGCATCACCGTCGACCGGCCGGAAGCCGCCGACGCTGTGCCGCGCATCAAGGAGCGGCTGGCGCAGATGAATGTGAAGGTGCCGATCGTCGGCGACTTTCATTACAACGGCCACACGCTGCTGACCGATTATCCCGGTTGCGCCGAGGCGCTCGACAAGTACCGCATCAATCCCGGCAATGTCGGCTTCAAGAACAAGCGCGATCCGCAGTTCACGCAGATCGTCGAAATGGCGATCAAGCACAACAAGCCGGTGCGCATCGGTGTCAATTGGGGATCGCTCGATCAGGAGCTGCTCACCAAATTGATGGACGAGAACTCAGCGGCCGGCTCACCGATTGGCGCGCGCGAAGTGACGCATGAAGCGATGGTGCAGTCGGCGCTGCACTCCGCCGAACGCGCGCGCGAGATCGGCCTGCCGCAGAACCGCATCATCTTGTCGGTCAAGGTTTCGGCGGTGCAGGACCTCATTGCCTGCTACACGGAGCTGGCCAAGCGCTGCGATTACGCGCTGCATCTCGGCCTGACGGAAGCGGGCATGGGCTCGAAGGGCATTGTCGCTTCATCAGCTGCCATGGGCGTGCTGCTGCAACAAGGCATCGGCGACACCGTGCGCGTCTCGCTGACGCCGGAGCCGAATGGCGATCGCACGCTCGAAGTGCAAGTCGCGCAGGAATTGCTGCAGACCATGGGCCTGCGCACCTTTGTGCCTCTGGTCGCCGCGTGCCCCGGCTGCGGCCGCACCACCTCGACCACGTTCCAGCAACTGGCCGGCGACATCCAGAACTTCATCCGCACCTCAATGCCGGAATGGAAAACGCGTTATCCCGGCGTCGAGACGCTCAACGTCGCGGTGATGGGCTGCATCGTCAACGGCCCGGGCGAGAGCAAGCATGCCGATATCGGCATCTCATTGCCCGGCACCGGCGAAACGCCGACCGCGCCTGTCTTCATCGACGGCAAGAAGGCCGCCACGCTGCGCGGCCCGACGCTCAGCGCCGATTTCCAGAAAATGGTGATCGAATACATCGAGCGCCGCTTCGGCACCGGCAACCGCACCGCGGCCGAGTAAGGCGACAGACGTGAAATCCAAAACTTTCGTCATCGGTTTCTTTTGCGTCGTGCTGGCTTTGCTCGCCGGCTCGATCTATCTCGCCATGACGACGGATCGCGCCGACAAGGCGATGGTCGCGGTGGCGGCGCCGGACAACAAATACAAGGCCGTGCGTCTGACCGTGTCGAATGACGTGCCGGTGCCGTTCTGTGTCGACACGATCGCGATCTTCCTCACCGTCTATCCGGACAGCTTCGTGGCCAGCAATAGCGGCTACCAGGTCTATAACGGCCCTTGCGCCGCGCCCGGCCGCCGCGATGCTTTGCCGAAGATCGAGTGGCTGGCCAATAACAAGGTCCAGATCACCTATTCGCCCGAACCCGGCGCCGACAAGCCGCCGCGGCTGAAGGACCACGACATGTCGCTGTTCGTCGATGTGAGTTATGTGAAGGTGGAGTAGCTTTACCTCCCCTCATCCACGGACTAGCTTCCCCCGCATGTTGCCGGACGCCAAAGATTTCGACGAACTCAATCGCCAATTCCGCTGGAAGATTCCGGCGCAGTACAACATTGGCGTCGATGTCTGCGACCGCTGGGCCGATGCCGATCCATCGCGGCTCGCTATCCTTCATGTGCATCCGGACGGCGGCGAAGACCGCGTCACCTTCGGCGCGCTGCGCGAGTCTTCGAACCGTCTCGCTAATGTGCTGCGCGCTCATGGCATCACACGCGGTGACCGCGTCGCGATTTTCCTGCCGCAATCGCCGGATGTCGCCGTCGCCCATGTCGCGATCTACAAGCTCGCCGCGGTGGCATTGCCGATCGCGGTGCTGTTCGGCCACGACGCGCTGTCCTATCGCTTGCAGAACTCCGGCGCCAGGGCGCTGCTCACCAACGCCGCCGGCCTCGCCAAGCTCAGCCAAATCCGCAACGAAGCAACCGATCTCGCTTGCGTGCTCTCGGTCGATGGTCCGGGCGATGGCGCCGTTGATCTCACAAATGAGCTGACGCGCGCATCGTCCCAGTTCACGCCAGAAATCACCACGCCCGACGATCCGGCGATGATGATCTACACATCAGGCACCACTGGCCAGCCGAAAGGCGCGCTGCATGGCCATCGCGTGCTGCTCGGCCATTTGCCCGGCGCCGAGCTGCCCTATTATCCGTTCCCGCAACCGGGCGACAACATCTGGACGCCGGCGGACTGGGCCTGGGCCGGCGGCCTGCTCGATGTGCTGCTGCCGTCTTTGCATCACGGCGTGACGGTGATCGCGCGCAAGTTCGACAAGTTCGATCCGGAAGAAGCCTATGCGCTGATGCAGAAGGCCGGCGTGCGCACGGCGTTCATCCCGCCGACGGCCTTGCGCATGATGCGCGCCGGGCCGAACCCGGCCGGGCGCTATGATTTCAAGTTGCGCGCCATGGGCTCCGGTGGTGAGTCGCTTGGCGTTGAAGCCTTGGAATGGGGCCGGGCGGCCTTTGGTCTGACCATTAACGAGTTCTACGGCCAGACTGAATGCAATTTGATGATCGGCGCCTGCGCGCAACTCGGCAATATGCGCGTCGGCACGATGGGCAAGGCCGTGCCCGGCCATACGGTGGCGGTGATCGGGCCGGACGGCGCGGTGCGCAAGCCGGGCGAGATCGGCCAGATCGCTGTGAAAGCGCCCGATCCGGTGATGTTTCTGGAATACTGGAAACGCCCGGAAGCAACGCGCGATAAGTTCATCGGCGACTGGATGACGACCGGCGATCAGGGCACGATGGATGAAGACGGCTACCTCACCTTCATCGGTCGCGACGACGATGTCATCACCTCATCCGGCTTCCGCATCGGCCCTGGCGAAATCGAGGATTGTCTGATCGGCCACCCGGCGGTGGCGCTCGCGGCTGCTGTCGGCAAGCCGGATGCGTTGCGCACCGAGATCGTCAAGGCGTTCATTGTGTTGAAGCCGGGCCATGCTGCCACGCCCGAACTGGCCACCGAGATTCAGACCTTTGTGAAAACGCGTTTGTCCGGCCACGAATATCCGCGCGAAGTCGCCTTCATCGACGACATGCCGATGACGACAACGGGCAAAGTGATCCGGCGATTATTGCGCGAGCGCGATTAAGCGCTGGTTGTGCCGCGAATATCGGCGATCGGCATGGCGAGCCGGCGCCTGGCGAAATAATAAAGGAAGATCGACTCGGCCACCAAAGCCGTCGACACCGACGCCGCCGCCCCCTCAATGCCCATGCGCGGAATGAGGATGATGCACAGCACGAGATTAATGACAAAAGCCAATGCATAAATCGAGGCGCACTGCTTGCGGTCGCCCAGCATGTTGAGCAAACGCTCAGCCGGCCCAACGGCGGCGCGCGCCATCATGCCGATGGCGAGGATGAACATCACCGTGTATCCGGCTTCAAACCCCGGCCCGAACAGCCGAAGCAACGGCTTGCCGCAAATCAGGATTGCCGCGCACACCAGCAGCGATGGCCAGAACGTCCAGCGAATGGTTTCGCGGAAGAACGAAGCGAGGCGCGCCTGATCGCCGGAGACATGAAATTGCGAGAATTTGTGCGTCGTCGCACCTGCAATGGCGAAATAGACGAAGGCAACAATCGCCAGTAATCGCGCGCCGGCATAATAGACTGCAACATCTTCCGGCGAGGCGAAATGCTGAAGCGCGATGATGTCGACATAGGTCAGCATCAGATAGAAGCCTTCGACGACGAAGATCGGCAGCGCCGTGCCGAGCCACACTTTCGGCTCATAGGTCTTCGGCCCGGCCGGCACTTTGGTCTTGAGCCGGCGGTTGAGCACCAGCAATTGCCCGATGGTGATGGCGTAAATGGTGATGATGGAAATATAGATCGCCGTCATCGCGTCGGTCGGCGCGCCGATCAGCCAGGCAATGCCCATCAGCACGATGATCGCCGAGGTGCGGATGATGTAGAACGGCAGGAAGGCGAGGTTCGGCCAGTCATAGGACTGCGCAATGTCAGACTGCACCTGCACAAGGCCATAGCTCGGCAGCATCACGCAGGCGAGCAGCAGCGGGATGACGAGGTAGTTGTCCATCCACGGCGCCAGGAGCCACACGGCGAGCGCGCCTGTGGCGCCGATCGCGGTGGCGATGCCGAGCGCAAGCCACAGACTGCCGGCGAGAAAGCCGCGCAATTTATCGAAGGCCTTGAGCTCGGTGTATTCCGGAATGAAGCGCCGCGCCGCCGAGGACAGGCCCATGTCGGAGATCGCGCCGATCATCAGCACCCAGGTCCAGACATAGATGAATACGCCGAATTCGAACGAGCCCATCCAGCGGGCGAGCAGCACCTGGGTCAGCAGCGCCAGGATCGCATTGGCGACACGCACCATGAACACTTTGCCAGCAACCATTTGCGCCAGCCGCGAGTCACTGCGTTCGGAAAGGATGGCCTTGATACGCGCAATCGCGCGCAGGAAAGATTGCGCGAGCGAAGGAGCGGCGTCGGATCCGAAGGAGGCCATTCGGAACCGATTAGCAAGGAATCGTTAACATTCAGTGGCTTCTTGTTAGCCGCCAAACCCGCCTGCATCGAGGAACTTCTGCTCCTCCGGCGTGGTAATGCGGCCGAGCACGGTATTGCGATGCGGAAAGCGGCCGAAGCGCCTGATGATGTCGGCGTGGATCTCTGCCCATTTCAGGCCGTCGGCGTCATGAGCCGCCTTGAAGAAGGCCACGCCGCGCTCCTGGTCCGCCATATCCTCGGAGTGCTCGAATGGCAGATAGAAAAAGCTGCGCATCATCTTGTCGACCTGCGCATCGAAGCCGCGCACGATGGCGCCGGCGGCCAGGGACAAAGCCTGCGGGTCGGTGGCAAACATGCGCGGCGAACCGCGAAACATGTTGCGCGGAAATTGGTCGAGCAGAATGAGCAGCGCCAGCGTGCCTTCGGCGTTCTGCTCCCAGTCGCTCAGTTTGCCGGCGGCCGCCGCTTCATGCGTTTTCAGAAATCGCTGGCGGATGCTCTCGTCGAAGGCCTCGTCCTTCTTGAACCAGGCTTCCGGCCCGGCATCGCGCCAGAACGCAATCACATCGGCGGCGCGCGCCGTTCCGTCTTCGCTCATGGATTATCCCGTAGCGCCCGGCGCAGAATCTTGCCGACATTGGTCTTCGGCAGTTCTTTGCGGAACTCGATGTATTTCGGCATTTTGTACGCTGCCAGCTTGCCGGTCAGGAAGCGCTTCAGTTCAACATCGGTCAAGGTCGGCGACTTGCTGACCGCGAACAGTTTCACGGCTTCGCCGGAATGTTGATCGGGCACGCCGACAGCGGCGCACTCAACGATCTCGCCCTGCATCATGGCGACGTCCTCGACTTCGTTCGGGAACACCTTGAAACCGGAGACCGAGATCATGTCCTTCTTGCGATCAACGATTTTGACTTGGCCTTCCGGCGTCATGATGCCGATGTCGCCGGTTCGGAAGAAACCGTCAGCGGTCATCACCTTGGCGGTCTCGTCGGGTCGCTGCCAATAACCGACCATGACCTGCGGACCCTTGGCGGCGATTTCACCGGCCTCGCCGAGCGGCACGTCCTTGTCGCTCTCGTCGAGGATCCTGACATCGGTCGACGGAAAAGGATAACCGATCGTGCCGGTCCACTCGGTGATGTCGCAGCGATTGGCGGTGACGCCGGGCGATGTTTCCGACAAGCCATAGGCCTCGATGATCGGCTTGCCGGTTGCCTTCAGCCAGCGTTCGGCGACGGAGCGTTGCACAGCCATGCCACCGCCAACAGCGGCTTTCAGCATGCTCCAGTCGACCTTGCCGAAGTCGGGATGATTCAGCATCGCGTTGAACAATGTGTTCACGGCGGGCAGGAAGTTGACCTGGTACTTCGACAATTCCTTGAGCAGGCCGGGAATGTCGCGCGGGTTCGGAATGAGCAGGCAGACGCCGCCGAGCCGCACCCCAATCAGCGCGCATGCGGTCAGTGCGAAGATGTGCGACAGCGGCAGCGCCGCGACCATGAATAATTGATCGACGCGCGGCTCGCGCATCAAGGCCGGCTGCAGCCAGGCATTGGCCTGCAAGGTGTTGGCGACGACATTGCGGTGCGAGAGGGTCGCGCCTTTGGAAACGCCGGTCGTGCCGCCGGTATATTGCAGGAAGGCGATGTCATCGAGCGTCAGCTTCGGCACCTGCATGTTCATGCCGCGGCCGGTGGAGATGACGTCGTTGAACTTGAAGTGACCGGGCAGCGAAAAGGCCGGCACCATTTTCTTGCTGTGGCGGACGACCAGATTGACGATCGTGCCTTTGATCAGGCCGAGAAGGTCGCCCATCGTCGCGAGAACAACATGTTTGACGCTGGTGTTGGCGATGACATGCGCCAGCGTATGCGCGAAATTCTCCAGCACGATGATGGCTTCGGCACCGGAATCCTTGAGCTGGAATTCGAGTTCGCGCGGCGTGTAGAGCGGATTGACGTTCACCACCGTATAGCCGGCGCGGAGGATGCCGAGCAGCGCGATCGGATATTGCAGCACGTTCGGCATCTTGATGGCGACGCGGGCGCCGGGCTCGAGGCCGCGGCTCTGCAGCCAGGCGCCGAGCGCGAGCGAGGCCTTGTCGAGTTCGTCGAACGTGATCGACGCCCCCATGCAGATGAAGGCCTTCTTGGCGCGGTGGGTCTTGAAGCTTTCCTCGAAAATCGCGACGAGGGACGGGTAGGTCGCGGGATCGATCTCGGCCGGCACGCCGGGCGGATAGTTCTTCAGCCAGATACGGTCCATGTCGTTCCCCCTCGCGCGTCGGCTCTTGTCCCGGATGGCCGGCGGTTACCGGCTCAGCATCCGTCCAATAGGCCTGCCATGCAAGACCGCTCTAATCCGTTAAGCGCGGCTATCTGCCCCGCCAAACGGGACGAGGGGATTGTCGGTCAGGGCGGCGCGGTCGGGACGGTCCGGTGATGCGGCGCCGAGGAAGGCCTCGAACAGCTCCTGCACGGTGCGCTGCGGCAAATCCTTGGTGATGAACACCAGCCGGGTGCGGCGGTCGCTGTCCGGCCAGCGCTCGAGCTGGGCGGTCGGGTGGAAGACGTGCTGCACGCCGTGCACGACGACCGGCGTGTCCGGCATTTCGGTGACGTTGATGATGCCCTTCATGCGCAGCAGCCGGGCGCCATATTGTGCGCGCAGCAGCTCGAGGAACATGTCGAGCGTGCCGGCCGCGATCGGCTTGTCGGTGGTCAGGACGAACGAAATGATGTGGTCGTCGTGCCGGTTCACATCGTGATGATGATGATGATCATGATCATGCGCCGCGGCGTAGGCTTCCGCGGCGAGCCATTTGTTGACGTCGGGGATCTTGCGCGCCGGGTCGTATAGGCCACAATTGAGCAGCCGGTCGGCGGTGGCTTCGCCCTTTGCAGCGTCGAGCACGCCGGCGGCGGGATTGAGCGTACGCAGCCGGGCGAGCAGACTGTCGGTCGTGGCGTGGTCGGCCAGATCGGTCTTGCTGACGACAATGCGGTCGGCGACCGCGGCCTGCTTCACAGCCTCGGGATGCGCGTCGAGCGTGGCCTCGCCATTCACAGCGTCGACGACCGTCACGACGCCATCGAGCCGGAAGCGCTTGACCAGATAGGGATGCGCCATCGCGGTGTGCAGCACCGGCGCGGGATCGGCGAGGCCGGTGGTTTCCAGCAGCACGCGGGAGAATTTCACCCGGCCATTGTCGAGATCGCGCAGCAGCTTCTCCAGCCCATCGACCAGGTCGCCGCGCAAGGTGCAGCACAGGCAGCCGGATTGCAGCACGACCATGTTGTCGCCGATGTAGTCGACCAGCAAATGGTCGAGCGATACTTCGCCGAATTCATTGATGATGACGGCGGTGTCGCTCAGCGCCGGGTCTTTCAGCAGTCTGTTGAGCAGCGTCGTCTTGCCGGCGCCGAGAAAGCCGGTGAGCAATGTGAGCGGGATTGGCACAGGCGGCGTGCGCCGCCGCGCGGCTGCGTCCGGATCGCTCATTGCGCTGGAGCCGAACTGACCTTCGGCTTGGCCGCCGCGGCTGGCTTGGCGGCTGCCGGCGCTGCCGCGGGCTTTGCCGCTACCGCCGGTTTAGCCGCTGCTGCCGGCTTCGGCGCCGCCGCAGGCTTGGCGGCAGTCTTGGGTGCCGCAGCGGGCTTTGCCTCGGCTGAAGGCTTCGCGTCTGCCGCAGGCTTCGCGGCGACCTTCTCTTTCTTCTTCTTCGGTCCATGCGCTGCGACCGCCGGAATGGTGTCCGGGCTTTCCGGCGATCCGGTGAACACAACGACCGGCGGCGTTGTATCGACCGGCGGCCCGAGCACGAACTTGCCGGCGGACGGCTTCAGGTTCGACAACATGAACGCTTGCCCGGTACCGGCTTCGCCGGACTCAGGGTTCTGGCCGGCGGCGGTGACTTCTTCTTCCTGGTTGTCTTCCGACGGCGGCTTGCGCCGATGAGCGCCGCACATTTCTTCACGCAGGTTCGGCGGCTGCGCATCAATCGGCGCCAATGCGTCGATCGTGCCGAGCGCCGGCGTCAGCCAGGTTAGGCCGCCGCTGCCGAAACCGCGCTCGAACAATTGCGCGGCCTTCTGCGCGCGAACGGCGCCCGAATAGGAGCCGAGCACGACCGCGATCAGGCGGCGGCCATTGCGCGTGGCCGAAGCGGCGACGTTATAACCGGAGGCGCAGATGAAGCCGGTCTTCATGCCGTCGGCACCGGGATAGCGATCGATCAGCGAATTGTAATTGCGCATGATGCGATTGCCATAGCGGATCGAATGGATGTGCCAGTACGAGTCGGCTTCCGGGAATTCCAGGATCAGCGCGCGCGCCAGCATACCGAGATCGCGCGCCGACGACACATGACCTTCGGACGGCAATCCATTCGGGTTGATGAAGTGGCTCTGCGACATGCCGAGCCGGCGCGCATCGGCGTTCATCATGTCGGCGAAGCCTTCGAGCGAACCGCCGACGCCCTCGGCGATGGCCACCGCGACGTCATTGGCCGACTTCACCATCAACATCTTCAGCGCATTGTCGACGGTCAAGGTGGTGCCGAGCTTGAAGCCCATCTTGGTCGGCTGCTGCGCCACCGCATTGCGCGACATGGTCAGCAGCGTGTTGTAGGTGATTTTCTTCTGCTTGATCGCGCGCAACGTCGTGTAGGCGGTCATCAACTTGGTGACGGAAGCTGGATACCACGGGTAGGTGGCGTTCTCGGCGTGCAGCACCTTGCCGGTGGCGGCTTCGATCAATAGCTGCGCTTCGGCCCGGGCGGTCCCGGAGCTTTGCGTCGTCAGCGCGGCGGCTGCGACGGCAAGAATCAGGGCGCGGCGGCTGAATTGGCTAAAACCGGTCAAAATAGCGGTCCGTTCTCGTGACTTGGGCGGAGGAGCCCTAGGAATCGGTTGGGTTCCCTGGACGGTGACGCTAAACTAACAAGCTTTCGACAAGTGGCAAAGCGGCCGGACCGGTCGCTGTTCCTGACCAACCAATACGACCAAAATTCGGCGGAGGAAATCGATGACTGCAGCAATCGTTGGCTGGGCCCATACCCCTTTCGGCAAGCTTAACGGCGAGACCGTCGAGAGCCTGATCGTGCGGGTGACCACTGAGGCCCTGGCCGATGCCGGCATCGAGGCCAAGGACGTCGACGAGATCATCCTCGGCCACTTCAATGCCGGCTTCTCAGCCCAAGATTTTACCGCCTCGCTGGTGCTGCAGGCCTCGCCCGATCTGCGTTTCAAGCGGGCGCTGCGGGTGGAAAACGCCTGCGCCACAGGCTCCGCGGCGGTGCATCAGGGCATCAAGTCGATCGACGCCAAGGCGGCGCGCATCGTGCTGGCGGTCGGCGTCGAGCAGATGACGACCACGCCGGGCCCGGAGATCGGCCGCAACCTGCTGAAAGCCTCCTATGTGCGTGAGGAAGCCGACATTGATGGCGGCTTTGCCGGTCTGTTCGGCCAGATCGCCGGCCGCTATTTCCAGAAATATGGCGACCAGTCCGACGCGCTGGCCATGATCGCCGCCAAGAACCACAAGAACGGCGTCGGTAATCCTTATGCGCAAATGCGCAAGGACCTCGGCTACGACTTCTGCCGCACCGAAAGCGAGAAGAACCCGTTCGTCGCCGGTCCGCTCAAGCGTACCGACTGCTCGCTGGTGTCCGATGGCGCCGCCGCCGTCGTGCTGGCCGATGTCGAGACCGCGCTGCGGCTCGGCAAGGCGGTTGCCTTCCGTGCCGCCGAACATGTGCAGGACTTCCTGCCAATGTCGAAGCGCGACATCCTCAAGTTCGAAGGCTGTGCCCTCGGCTGGCAGCGCGCGCTGAAAAGTTCCGGACTGGAACTCGACGATCTGTCCTTCGTCGAGACGCATGACTGCTTCACCGTCGCCGAATTGATCGAGTATGAGGCGATGGGTCTGACGCCGGAAGGCGAAGGCGCCCGCGCCATCAAGGAAGGCTGGACGCAGAAAGACGGCAAGCTGCCGGTCAATCCGTCAGGCGGCTTGAAGGCCAAGGGCCATCCGATCGGAGCCACGGGCGTCTCGATGCACGCGCTCACCGCAATGCAACTCACGGATACTGCTGGCGATCTCCAGATCAAGAACGCCAAATTGGGCGGCATCTTCAATATGGGTGGCGCAGCCGTCGCAAATTACGTCAGTATTCTGGAGAGAATTAAGTAGACGGCTTCTGCAACCTGATCTCTCAACGGGAATTATAGTTCGAGGGGTATCTGGGTCGGGAGATCAAAATTGATCGCTCGCTTGCACATGGCAGAATTATGGTATGTCACTACAGGTTGTCGGGGGGCAGCCGGCGTCGGGGTCGCTGAGACGGGGCAAGAGCAATGACGAATATTCCGACCGATTTGCTGCGCACATTTGTCGCTGTCGTCGATATGCGCAGTTTCACCAAGGCCGCCGCATCGCTCGGCGTGACGCAGCCGGCGGTGAGCGCCCAGATCAAGCGTCTGCAATTTCTTCTCGGTGACGACATCTTTGATCGCAGCTCGCAAGGCGTCAGCCTGACTGCACACGGCGAAATCGTTCTCAATTATGCGCGCCGCCTTCTGTCGATCAACGACCAGATCGTTCATCTCGGCGGTCCCGGCCCGATGCCGGAGCTTGCGATCCGCGTCGGCACATCGAGCGACTACATTGCATCGATATTGCCCGCGACCTTGGCCTCGTTCCGCGAACGCTGGCCGGATGTGCGTTTTTCGGTTCGCACCGATTATCTCGATCCGCTGTCGCGTCAGTTGCGCGGTGGCGAGATTGATGTGCTGATCGCATTGTCGATGACGCCGCCGCATGATGCACGCCACGTTGTTGCGCGCGACATCGTCTGGGTGCGCGGCAAGAACACGCGCTTCAATCCGGATGGGCCGGTGCCGCTGGTGTCCTATGGCACGCCTTGCATCTATCACAAGCTGGTCGTGCGCGCGCTGAAGGCTGCCGGCATGGACTGGGAAGATGTCTTCATGGGCCCGAGTCTCGCCAGCCTGAAGGGCGCTGTGGCAGCGGGGCTTGGCGTCATGGCGATCAATCGCCACCGCGCCGATGAAGATGGCATTGTTGTCTGGGAAGACGCGCCGCTGCCGAAGCTGCCGGATCTCTACAGCGGCATCTATGTCCGCGAAGGCGGCGCGCGCGATATTTACGAACAGCTGGCCGACGAAATCGCCGCTGTCGTGCACGCGCAGTCCAAGCCGGCGAACAAGCTGATCGGCAGCATCGAAAACAGCCGCAAGAAGACGTCTGCGGCTTAAGCCTGCGCGAAGCCGGAGCGCTGCGCCCAGCCGGTCATCCGCTTTTCCAGGATGGCCATCGCCGCATACATGACGATGCCCTCGATCGCGAGCACGACGAGACCGGCGAAAATCAACGGCACCTGGAATTGCGCCTGCGCCTGCAGCATCAGATTGCCGATGCCGTAATTCGACGCGACGCTTTCCGAAATCACCGAGCCGACGAAGGCGAGCGTGATCGCCACTTTCAGCGAGCCGAAGAAATAGGGCAGCGTGCGCGGGATACCCACTTTGCGCATAATGTCGAGCTTCGACGCACCCAACGCTTTCAGCACGTCTTCCAGTTCAGGCTCTATGGTGGCCAAGCCGGTTGCCACATTGACGACGATCGGAAAGAACGAAATCAGGAAAGCGGTCAGCACTGCCGGCACGAAGCCGATGCCGAACCACAGCACCAGGATCGGCACCAATGCGACTTTCGGAATGGCATTGAAGCCGATCATCAGCGGATACAGGCCGGCATAGATCGCGCGCGACCAGCCGACCAGAAGCCCGAGCAACATGCCGAAGCCGACGGCGAGCGCAAAGCCGATCAGCGTCGTTTGCAAGGTGATCCAGGAATTGCGCGCCAGCGGTCCGGAATAATCGACGAAAGCCTGCGCAATGGCGCTCGGCGGCGGCAGGAAGAACACCGGGATCTTGAAGATGTGAACCGCGGCTTCCCAGACGACAAACAGGCCGATGGTGAACAGCCAGGGCGACAGGCGGATGAGCAGGGCGGTCCGGTTCATGGTGCCATCTTGTCCCGGACAAGGAGCAACATGGAATGTTGCTCCGCAGAGCCGGGATCGTTCCAGGCTCCGAATGTTTGACGGTCCCGGGTCTGCAACGCAGCGTTACACGCTGCATTGCGCCCGGGAAAAGAAAACTTTGGCTGCCGCGTCATTGCCGCGCCTTTACGATGTGGCTGCGCAATTCATGGACGATGTCGGTGAACTCGGATGTGAACGTCACTTCGAGATCGCGCGGCCGCGGCAGGTCGATCTTGCGTTCGACAACGATGCGGCCGGGGCGCTGCGACATGACGAAGACACGGTCGGCGAGGAACACGGCTTCGCGCAGATCGTGCGTCACCAGAATGACGGTGATCTTGCTCGCTGCTTGCAGATCGCGGATCACGCACCACAGTTCTTCGCGGGTGAAGGCATCGAGCGCGCCGAACGGTTCGTCGAGCATCAGCAATTGCGGCTCGTGGATCAGCGCGCGGCACAGCGAGGTGCGCTGCTGCATGCCGCCGGACAATTCCCACGGAAATTTCTCGCCCTGGTCGCGCAGGCCGACCGATGTCAGCAGGTTGCGGGCGCGGGCAGCGAACTCGACTTTGCGGCTGCGCATCTGGCTGCGATAGGGCTCGACGATTTCGAGCGGCAGCAGCAGGTTTTCCAGCGTCGTGCGCCAAGGCAGCAAGGTCGGCGCCTGAAACGCCATGCCGGCGATCTTCACCGGCTTGGTGACCTTCTCGCCCGCGACCGTCACCGTTCCCGCGCGCGGAAACTCCAGGCCGGGGGCGAGCTTCATCAATGTGGACTAGCCGCAGCCTGACGGACCGACCACCGCGGCAAATTCGCCTTTGTTGACCGTGATCGACAGGCCTTCGACGGCCAGCGCCGAATTGGCGCCGGCATAGGCGTGATCGACGCCGTCGAGAGTAACGAAAGCTTCCGACACGGGTGGCTCTGCTTTTTAGAACTTGCGGTCGGCGTCGGACGGCAGGAACGAGGTATCGAAGATGTCTTCGGTCTTCGGCACAGCGTTCTTCCACTTATAGGTCAGGCCGATCTGTTCGATCGCCTTGCCGAAGCGCGCATTGTCGATCGCGCCGTAGCCATTGGCCTTGACCTCGGCGGTGACGAAGTTGTCGCGCAGCGACAGGTTCAGGCGCTCAAGCTCGACCGGCTTCTTGGCCACGTCGTTGCGCTTCATCACCGAGTCGACGGCGGTGTCGGGCGACTTCACGGTGTCCTTCAGGCCTTTGACGAAAGCGCGCAGGAAGGCTTTCACGGCTTCCGGCTTCTCGGCGGCGAACTTCGGGTTCACGATGATGGCATTGCCGTAGAGATTGACGCCGTAATCGGCCATCAGCAGCACGACGATGTCGTCGACCGGAACGCCCTTGTCCTTTAGGTTGATGAAGGACGAGAACGAGAAGCCGGTGATGGCGTCGACCTGGCCGGCGGCCAACATCGGCTCGCGCACCGGGAAGCCGACGTTTTCAATCGTCACTTTGGATGCGTCGATCTTGTTGGCTTCGACGAAGATCGGCCACTGCGCGTAGGCGCCGTCCGGTGCGGGTGCGCCGAGCTTCTTGCCCTCAAGGCTCTTCGGATCGCTGATGCCGCGGCTCTTGCGGCCGACGATGGAGAAGGGCGGCTTGTTGTAGACCATGAACACCGCTTTCAGCGGCACGGTCGGGTTGGCGTCGCGGAACTTGATCAGCGAGTTGATGTCGCCGAAGCCCATGTCATAGGTGCCGGACGCAACGCGATTGATCGGCTCGAGCGAACCCGATGCGGTGTCGACCGTGACGTTGAGGCCTTCGGCCTTGTAGTAACCCTTGTCGATCGGCACGAGGAACGGCGCCGACGGACCCTCGTACTTGAAATCGAGGCTGAATTTGATGTCGGTGTCGGCGGCCGAGGCGGCACTGAGGCTCAACGTAGTCGCGAGCAAAGCGCCCGCCAGAATTCCTGCCCGACGGGCTTTCAACGTGCTCATGGGTAATTCCTTGCATTTGGGCCCGCGCATCCAACGATGCGTTCTCGGCCGGGTGGTTATTGAAGTCTGATCAGCAAAGAACATGCCGTTACAAAGAGCAAGTGACAGCGCGACTTTTTAGGGCACTGCTTATTGAATGGACGGTGCTGCCGCTTGCTTGGGCAAAGCTCGCTGTCACCTGACACGGACGAAAGCCGGGCATTGCGGTAAGATCGGGAATCGAATGGGAGGCGCGGGTATGGCAGCGGCAGGTCCCAACCAGGGAAGCGGCATTCTCCCTTTCCGCGCTGCCTATGCGCCGCCGGATGAGGCACTGGCCGAAGCGCTGCTGGCGGCGGCCGGCCGGGGAGCCGCGGCGGAACGCCGCATCGATGCCCGCGCCACCGGTCTGATCGAGGCGATCCGCGCCAAGACCGGCGGGCTCGGCGGCGTGGAGGATTTCCTGCACGCCTATGCCCTGTCGACCAAGGAAGGCCTGGCCCTGATGGTGCTGGCCGAGGCGCTGCTGCGCATCCCGGATGCCGGCACCGCCGACCGCCTGATCGAGGACAAGCTCAAGGGGGGCGATTGGGCCGCGCATGACCGCCGTTCGGGCACCTTTCTGGTATCGGCCTCGGCCTGGACGCTCGGGCTGACGGCGCGCGTCATCCAGCCGGGCGAAACGCCGGAGGGCATTCTCGAGCAACTGGCCAAGCGGCTTGGCGTGCCGGCGGTGCGCGCCGCGACCAAGCAGGCAATGCGGCTTCTCGGCTCGCATTTCGTGCTCGGGCAGACCATTGGCGATGCACTCGACCGCGCCGGCTCGCATCGCGAATTCCTCTATTCGTTCGACATGCTCGGTGAGGGCGCGCGTACCGCCGACGACGCGGCGCGTTATTTCCAGTCATATGCCAATGCCATCGAGGCGATCGGCAAATCCGCCGGCAATGATGCGCTGCCGAAGCGGCCCGGCATCTCGGTCAAACTGTCGGCCTTGCATCCGCGCTATGAGCCGCTGTCGCGCGAGCGCGTGCTGAAAGAGCTGCCGCCGCTGCTGCTCGAACTGGCGCGGCTGGCGAAAAGCCATGAACTCAATTTCACCGTCGATGCCGAGGAAGCCGACCGGCTCGAACTGTCGCTTGAGGTTATTGCCGCGACCATGCGCGATACATCGCTGGCCGGATGGGATGGTTTTGGTCTGGCGATACAGGCCTATCAGAAGCGCGCCGGCGCGGTGATCGACTGGGTCGCGCAAGCGGCTGAAGCGCTCGATCGCCGCATGATGGTGCGGCTGGTCAAGGGCGCTTACTGGGACACTGAGGTCAAGCGCGCGCAGGAGCGCGGCCTTGCCGATTATCCGGTGTTCACGCGCAAGGCGATGACCGATCTTTGCTATCTCGCCTGCGCGCGCAGGCTGCTGGCGTTGCGGCCACGCCTCTATCCGCAGTTTGCCACGCATAATGCGCTGACCATTGCGGCAGTGCTGGAAGACGCCGGCGATGGCGGCGGTTTTGAATTCCAGCGCCTGCATGGCATGGGCGATGCGCTCTATCAGTCGCTGATCGCCGATGACCCATCGCTTACCGTGCGCGTCTATGCGCCTGTGGGCGGCTACGCCGATCTGCTCGCCTATCTGGTGCGGCGCTTGCTCGAGAACGGCGCCAATTCATCCTTCGTATCGGTCGCTGCCGATTCGAATGTGCCGATTGCCGACATCATCAAGCGGCCGCAGGACTGGATCTCCGATCCGTCGCGCGCGCGGCATTCGCATATCAAGTTGCCGCGCGATCTGTTTGCGCCGGAGCGGCGCAATTCGTCTGGTGTCGAATTCGGTGACAGCAAAGCATTGGCGGCATTGCAGGCGGAAATCGATGCGGCGCCGAAAAGTGTTGCCGCGCCGCCTTTGGTTGACCCGAACGTCGCCATGGCCGCAGCAGCGGCTGGCTTCAAGGCGTGGGATGCAGCAGGCGTCGATGCGCGCGCCGCGGCTTTGGCCCGCGCTGGCGACCTGATCGAGCAGCATCGCGGCCGGCTGATCGCGCTCTTGCAAAGCGAAGGCGGCAAGACCATCGATGATTGCGTGTCGGAAGTGCGCGAAGCGGCGGATTTCTGCCGCTATTACGCAGCGCAGGCCAAGCACCAGTTGGCGCCGCGCGACCTGCCGGGGCCGACCGGCGAGACCAACACCTTGCGCTATCGGGGACGTGGCGTGTTCGTTTGCATCAGCCCCTGGAATTTTCCGCTTGCGATTTTCACCGGGCAGGTTGCGGCTGCGCTTGCCGCCGGCAATGCGGTGGTGGCCAAGCCGGCCGAGCAGACACCGCTCATTGCTGTTGAAGCCGTTAAGCTGCTGCATGAAGCCGGCGTGCCGCAAAGCGCGCTGCATCTGGTAATCGGCGACGGCAAGGTCGGCGGGATTCTTACCGCGCATCCCGATGTTTCCGGTATTGCCTTCACCGGCTCCACCGAAGTTGCCCGTCTCATCAACCGGACCTTGGCCGCCAGCGATGGCCCGATCCCAGTGCTGATCGCCGAGACCGGCGGCATCAACGCCATGATCGTCGATGCAACGGCTTTGCCGGAGCAGGTCGCCGATGATGTCGTGACGTCGGCCTTTCGATCCGCCGGTCAGCGCTGTTCGGCGCTGCGGCTACTCTGCGTGCAGGACGATGTCGCCGACCGCATGCTCGACATGATCGAAGGCGCCGCAGCTGAGCTCAAGATCGGCGACCCACGCGATCTGTCAACGCATGTCGGCCCGGTCATCGATGCTGAAGCACGCGACAAACTGGAAAGCTGGATAGCGGCGATGGATAAACGCGGCGCGGTGCGCTTCCGGGGCGTGGCGCCGCCCGGCGGCCTTTTTGTCGCGCCGACCATCATCATGCTCGACCGCGCCCGCGACCTGACAGAAGAGGTGTTCGGCCCCGTGCTGCATGTCGTGCGCTGGAAGGCTGGTGAACTCGACGCGTTGCTCGATGACATCGCCGGCAATGGCTATGGTTTAACGCTGGGCGTCCATTCGCGAATCGACGCGACCATCGAGCATGTCGCGGCGCGGGTGCCGCATGGCAACGTCTACGTGAACCGCAACATGATCGGCGCGGTTGTCGGTTCGCAGCCTTTCGGCGGCAATGGTCTATCCGGCACGGGTCCGAAAGCCGGTGGTCCCCATTATCTGCACCGCTTCGCACTCGAGCAGGTGATCAACGTCAACACGGCTGCTTCAGGTGGCAACGCCACCCTGCTCGCCGAGGGCGAATAGCGACAACATTGCGGCGGCGGTATCCGGTCACGGTTCTGTGTTCCCGCGACGGATTCAGCGTGGCCAAACGTTAAATCTATAGACACGCCTCAAGTCGGGAGAACGATGTGATGCAGAAATTGAAGATGGCTCTTGCTGCTGGTCTGGCCGCCGCGGTGGTTGTGACCTCCATCGGCATTGATTCGGCGGAGGCGAGGAGCCGTCGTGATCGTAACAACGCCGCCGCCGCCGCCGCCGTTATCGGCACCGTCGGAGCGATCGCGGCGATTGCCGCCGCCGACAGCCGCCGCGACCGGTATTACGACGATGGCTACCGCTATCGCGGCTACCGCGGCGATGGCTACCGCAATCGGGCCTACCGTTCCGGCGCCTATTACAACAGTGGCCCGCGCTATTATCGCCACAACCCGGCCTATCCGAACGCTGGCGTCACCCAGCCCTGGGAATCGCGCTAAACCGCCGTTAACCGCTACGGAACTCCGGATCAGCTATGCTCGCGCATGGCTGATTCGGTCGCCCGTCTCTATGACGCCGTGATTGCCGTTCGGGGCTCGGACCCGACGAAATCACGAACCGCGCGCCTTTTGCGCTCCGGCCGGGCCAAAATCGCCAAAAAGCTGGGTGAAGAGGCGGTCGAGGTCGTCATCGACGCCATGCACGGCCAGACCGAAGCCGTGATCCGCGAAAGCGCCGACCTCCTCTACAATCTGGTGGTGCTCTGGGTGCACGCCGGCATCAACCCGGACGATGTCTGGGACGAGATGCGGCGGCGCGAGAAAATGTTCGGAATCGCTGAGAAACTGCCCAAAGATATGGTACCGGGTGCGCCACGGCGCAAAATCGTGCCGAAGGTCGTTCCCAAGGTCGTCCCTTTGGAAAGCCGGCGGCTGCCCAAGCGTCGCTGATCCGTCACAGTTTTCCGCCACAAGCCAGCGCCGAACCTGATCCCCCTTCCCGTATTGTGAGTGCCGCATGACCGTAGAGGCCGCCCCGACGCCTAATCTGTTGCGTCGTATGTACAATTGGTGTCTCGCCGCCGCTCACAAGCCGCACGCCATCTGGACCATGGGCGGGATCTCGTTCGCCGAGAGTTCGTTCTTCCCGATCCCGCCGGACGTGATGCTGATCCCGATGGCGCTGGCACGGCCCGAGAAGGCCTATTGGTTCGCGACCGTCTGCACCGTCACATCGGTGCTCGGCGGCATCCTCGGCTACGCCATCGGCGCGCTGCTGTACGATTCGGTCGGCGTCGTGCTGGTCAGCCTCTATAACCTCGAAAACAAGATGGAGCTGTTCCGCCAGGGCTACGCCAATTGGGGGGCGGCGATCATCCTGATCAAGGGCCTGACGCCGATCCCCTACAAGGTGGTGACGCTCACGGCCGGCTTTGCCCATTACAACATATTCCTGTTCATCGTCTTCTCGGTCATTGCGCGGGCGATGCGGTTCTATGCCGTTGCCTTCCTATTGCACCGGTACGGCGAACAGGCGCGGGTGATCATCGAAAAGCGGCTCGGCCTGTACACCTCGATCGGTGCCGCGGTGGTCGTGCTCGGGCTGGTGGCTGCGCTATACTTGATCTGACCGAATCGGGATCAATGCCAAGGAAGGCTGCCATCCGATGTCGTCCCGCGTCGCGACCAAGTTGAGAGGGACCTTCGCCCGCGGCCTGTTCGCGGCCGGCCTTTTCATGTCCTGCCCGCTGGCCATGGCGCAGGAAGGCCAGCAACCAAAGCCGCAGAAGGAAGAGCCGGGCCTGCTGGAAAGCGTCGGCAAGTGGTTTGAGGAACAGGGCAAGAAGGTCGAGAACTTCGGCCATGAAGCTGGCATTGCCGCCAAGACCACGGTGGACGGCGCAAAGAATGCCGCCGGTGCGGTTGCCCGCATTCCGGCTGCCCGCGTCGTCGACGGCCATCAGAAGTGCCAGAACGCGCCGAACGGCGCGCCTGATTGCGTCGCTGCCGCGACCGCCATGTGCAAGGCCAAGGGCTTCGAAAGCGGCAAGAGCGCCGACATGACCACCGCCGATGTCTGTCCGGCGCAGGTCTATCTGCAAGGCCGCAACAGCGGCCCCGGCTGCAAGACCGAAACCTTCGTCTCGCGCGCACTGTGTCAGTAGCGAAGCTCGCTTGCTGTCACTGCCTCTCTGTGTTTCCGTTGCTTCAACAACGAAAATTAACGGGAGCGACACAAGTGAACCTCCACGCCAAACTTCTTGAGCGCGAAGCGGCCGGCAGGCCGGTCACCGTCGGCGTTATCGGCGCCGGCAAGTTCGGCACCATGTATCTGGCGCAGGCGCGGCTGACCGCCGGCACGCATATCGTTGCCGTTGCCGATCTCGATCCGGCGCGCGCGCGAAGCCAGCTCAAGACCGCAGGCTGGCCGGCTGAACTCTACGCGGCGACATCGCTCGACGACGCGCACAAGAAACGCGCCACCTTCATCACCGCCGATGCCGACGCGATGATCGCCAATCCGCGCATCGAAGTGATTGTCGAAGCAACCGGCGTGCCCGGCGCTGGCATTCATCATGCCTTGCGCGCGATCGAACACGGCAAGCATGTCGTCATGGTCAATGTCGAAGCTGATGCTGTGGCCGGGCCTTTGCTGGCGCGCAAGGCGAAAGCCGCCGGCGTTGTCTATTCGCTGGCCTGGGGCGATCAGCCGGCCTTGATCTGCGAGCAGGTCGATTGGGCGCGCGCCGCCGGCTTCAAGGTGATCTCGGCCGGCAAGGGCACACGCTACGAGCCGCATTATCACAAATCCAATCCCGACAATGTCTGGGACATTCTCGACAAGTATCTTGCGATCAGCGACCGCGCTTCGATCAATCCGAAGATGTTCAACTCGTTCGTCGACGGCACCAAGTCCGGCATCGAGATGACGGCGGTGTGCAACGCCACTGGCTTATTGCCGCAAAGCGACGGCCTGCATTTTCCGCCGGCGACGCGCTTTGAGTTGGCCGATATCTGCAAGCCGAAATCGGAAGGCGGTACGCTGGAAAAGGAAGGCGTCACCGAAGTGACATCGTCGGTGTATCGCGACGGCGCCGATGTGCCGCATCATCTGGCGCTCGGCACTTATGTCGTGTTCGAAGGCGACACCGACTATGCGCGCCGCTGCTTCAAGGAATACGCCATGCTGCCGGACAAGAGCGGCAAGTATGCCGCTTTATACCGGCCGATCCATATGATCGGGCTGGAGCTTGGCATTTCGGTCGCGAGCTGCGCCTTGCGCCATGAGCCGACCGGGGCGCCAACCGGCTTCCGCTCCGATGTTGTGGCGACCGCGAAGACCGCGCTTAAAGCGGGCGCCATGCTGGACGGCGAAGGCGGCTTCTGCGTCTGGGGCAAGCAAACGCCGGCGGACGTGTCACTGCAAGGCGGACTGCTGCCGTTGGGTCTGGCGCACAACGTCAAGCTCAAGAACGATATTGCCGAAGGCCAGGCGCTGAAGTGGTCGGACGTTGGCTACGACGCCAACGACATTGCGGTGAAGGTTCGCCGCGAGATGGAAGCAGCCTTCGGCCGGCCGAATGCGGCTAACCTCGCGCCATAGAAAAAGGGCGGCGCTTTCGCACCGCCCTTTATTATTCCGATTCAGGCCAGCTTACCGGCAGCGGCGCACGAAGCGGACGCGGCCGTCCCAACGCACAATGCGCTGGGTGTAACAACGCGGGCCGTAGGCATAGCTGCGGTAGTAGCCACGGCGCGGGCCGTAATAGCCGCGGCGGTGGCCGTAGTAGCCGCGGCGGTAGCCATAACCGCCACCATAGTAATATTGCGCCTGTTCAACCTGTCCCGGCGCAGCGGCAGCGCCAAGGCCCGGATTGGCCATGCTGGCCTGTGCGGGGGCCGAGAACGCGATCACTGTCGCGGCCACGGCTCCGAGAATAAATGTACGCATCATGTTACGCCTCCTGTCCAAGGGTCAGGATAATAATTCTCAATTGCGGCATAAGTTTCAGCCGGTTGGCAAAATTTACAGATGCGCAGGCGATTTTTTGCGCTGCAAAATGGGCGCTATTCGAGCTCTATCGTGCTGTCGATCGTGTGATTGAGGCCGACCGCTTCGATGGTCAGCACCATGCGGGCCTTGAGCCCTTCGGTGCCCTTGATCCTGCCGTCCGCAACGGCGTCACGGATCGCCACTTCGATCTCGCGCTGCGAGGTCACACCCACGGTCTTGAGGAATTTGCGCAGCGAGGCGTTCAGGACATCTTCGTTCATTTTGGCGCTCCCTTTGACGGATTTCCAGCAAAGCTAATGCTCTTGGGCGCCTGAACACCATCCCGGCGCGGCGAAAAACAATTGGGCCGGTGCCGTTGACCGCAGGTTTTGCGCCGCTATTATCCCGGCCGCTGGCGCTTCGGCGCGCCGGCCAGGTTGCCCCTGTGGCGGAACTGGTAGACGCGCTCGACTCAAAATCGAGTTCCGCAAGGAGTGCTGGTTCGATTCCGGCCAGGGGCACCACTCAACACGAAGCTGCGCTTCGTCATGTTCACCCGTATATGTCTGGACTCTCATCAACTTCGTGTGCACACGGTTGCTGCGGGGCGGGTGACAGGGTGTTTCAGTGAAGGCCGATTTACATAGCGCCGAGGAGTTCCGGCTCGCCGCACTCCGTGGCTACGGCATCCTGGATACGCCCCGCGAAGAGGACTTCGACGACGTCGTCAAAGTCGCGGCCCTCATTTGCGATGCGCCGATTTCCGTCATCAATCTGATCGATCAGGGCCGCCAGTGGTTCAAGGCGGAGGTCGGCCTTGGCGTGCGGGAGACGCCGCTCGAAAGCTCGATCTGCGCGCATGCCATTCTGCAGCCGGATCTTTTCATCGTGCCCGACACGACGCTCGACAGGCGCTTCTGTGACAATGCGCTGGTCGTCAACAACCCGCATCTGCGCTTCTATGCCGGCGCGCTGCTGCAATCGCCGGAAGGCTTTCCGCTCGGCACCGTTTGCATCCTCGATTACAAGCCGCGCAACCTCGACGACAAGCAAAAAGCGTTTCTGCGGCTGATGGCCAGCCAGGTCATGAAAATGATCGAGCTGCGCCGGATCAACACAACGGAGCACACCGGCAGACTGCGCGCCGAAGCGCTTGTCGAGGAGAACAAGACGCTGATCCGCGAAGGCGATCATCGCGTGATGAATTCCTTGCAGCTTGTGCAGGCCGTGCTGTCGCTGCAAAGCCGCGATGCTTCAATCAGCGATGAAACAAAGGCGCATTTGAAAACCGCGAGCAATCGCGTGCTCGCCATTGCCACCGTTCACAAACAGCTTCATCTGACCGGCAGTCTGGAGGAGCTCGATGTCTCGGACTTCCTCAATCGGCTTTGCGAAAGCCTGCAGCAAACGGCGCCCGCTGAAATCACGTCAATCGACGTTGCGGCGGAGCCGGTGATGCTTCGCTCGGATACGGTCAGCGGCATTGGTCTTCTGGTGGCGGAGCTTGTCACCAACAGTTTCAAATATGCCTATCCCGCGGGCCAGCGCGGAAAAGTCAGCGTTGCCTTCAGCGGCTCGCCGCAGCGCTGGCGGCTGGAGGTTTCCGATCAGGGTCAGGGGCTGCCCGAAAGTTTCGATATTGATCTGCCGAAGGGCTTCGGCATGCAGGCGGTCAAGACGTTCGTTCGGCGTCTAAACGCGGGGATATTGGTCAAGTCAATGCCGGGGAGCACCGTCTTCCAGATTAACGGCGGTGCGCCTTAGCTGGCGCCGCACAGAGCCTATGCGTTTACCAGCGCGCAAACTTTGGGAACTTTTTGTGCCGTTCGCCATTACGATTAGGCATTTTTCGGGTGGGGTTAGATAGCGGACGTGGATGAGCTCGCCGGCAAACTCGACCTCACGAATTGCGACCGTGAACCGATCCATATACCGGGGACAATTCAGCCCTTCGGGTTTCTCATTGCCGTCGCGTCGGACTGGCTGATCGGCTGCGTCTCGGAAAACATCGAGCGGTTTCTCGGCCTGTCGCCGGAGCGGCTGATTGGCCAGCCTTTGGCTGAATTCTTCCCGGCAAAAACGCTGCATGATCTGCGCAACCGGGTAGCAATGCTGCGCGGCGCCGATGCGGTCGAGCGTGTGTACGATGCCGAGCTGACCCGCGGCGGGCCGCATTTCGACATCGCCATCCATCTGTCCGGATCGCTGATCGTCATTGAAGCGGAGCCCGCCACGGGCGATTACCGCGACGCGACCGGTACGGTGCGCTCGATGATGTCGCGGCTGGATCAGACGCCGGACCTGCGCGCGTTTCTGCGAGAAGGCGCGCGCCAAGTGCGCGGCCTGCTCGGCTACGACCGCGTCATGGTCTACAAGTTTTCGCCGGATGGCTCCGGCGAGGTGATGGCCGAGGCGGCCAAGACTGGCATTGGCAGTTTTCTCGGGCTGCATTATCCGGCGAGCGACATCCCGCAGCAGGCGCGGCTGCTGTATCTGCGCAATCAGCTGCGCATCATCACCGACATCAAGGCGACATCGGTGCCGCTGTATCCGGCAAGCGATCGCGGCATGCATCATATCGACCTGTCTTTGTCGATGCTGCGCTCGGTCTCGCCGATTCACATCGAGTACCTCAAGAACATGGGCGTCGGCGCCTCGATGTCGATCTCCATTGTCGTTGACGGCGTGCTGTGGGGCCTGTTTGCCTGCCACCATTATTCGCCGCGCCTGCCGACCTTCCAGATGCGCTCGGTGGCCGAGTTGTTCGCGCAGATGTTCTCGATGCGGCTGGAGAGCCGCGAGCGCCGCGAGATTGTCGAGTATGAGCGCAAGGCGCGCGATATTTCCGATCAGTTGCTTGGCGCTGTTGCGTCCGACGAAACGCTGCTCAAGGATCCGGACTGGCTCGCCGACATTCTGACGCATGCGATCCCCGCCGACGGCGTCGGCGTCTGGATCAATGGCAGTTACGCCTTTTCCGGCACGACGCCGAACCAGGCGGCGTTCAGGCAGATCGTGCGCGCGCTCAACGGCAAGGCGGCTGGCAAGATTTATGCGACCGATCATATCGGTGCGCTGTTGCGCAACGATGCCCCGGAGGTCGCGCCGGTTGCCGGACTTTTGGCGATTCCGATTTCGCGTTCGCCGCGCGACTATGTCGTTCTGTTTCGCACCGAATTGATCCGGTCGGTGCGCTGGGCCGGCGATCCGCACAAGCCGGCGAAGTTCGGGCCGAATGGTCCGCGTCTGACGCCGCGCGAAAGCTTCGCCGAATGGAAAGAGCTGGTGCAGGGCCGCTCAAAGCAGTTTACCTCCTCTGAACTGCGCGTGGCCGAGACATTGCGCGCGACGTTGATTGAGGTGGTGCTGCGGCTGGCGGATGAGGCGGCGGCGGAGCGGCATCAGGCCAATGCGCGGCAGGAGCTTTTGATCGCCGAATTGAACCATCGCGTGCGCAACATCCTCGGCGTCATCCGCGGCCTGATCCGGCAATCGCAGCCGGACGATGAGGCGGTCAAGGAGTTCGTTAAACTCGTCGATGGCCGTATTCACGCGCTCGCCCGCGCGCATAATCAGATCACCGACGATCACTGGGGCCCGGCGCCGTTCGAGACCCTGATCGCGGCGGAAGCGGCGGCCTTCGCCTCCGACCGCGTCGAACGGCTGAGCGCCAGTGGACCGCCGGTGCTGCTCAACCCGCAGGCTTACTCGTCGATGGCGCTGGTGATGCACGAGCTTGTCACCAATGCGACCAAGTACGGCGCGCTGTCCAATTACGACGGCAGGGCCCGGATCGAATGGCAGCGCACGAAGGGTGGCGACCTGATCGTTACCTGGAAGGAAAGCGGCGGGCCCGAAGTTCAGAAGCCCAAGCGCAAAGGCTTCGGCACGACCATCGTCGAGCGTTCGGTGCCGTACGATCTCGGCGGCGCGGCGGAAGCGCATTACGATCCGGCCGGATTCTGGGCGCAGTTCACCATTCCGGCGCGTCACGTCTCGGAGGCGCGGTCCTTCGCCGGGCCGGTGCTCAAGTTCAAGCGTCCGGCGCTCAACCATCCGCAGGAGCCGCCACCGAAATTCCTTGCCGATCGCAAGGTGCTCCTTGTCGAGGACAGCCTGATCATTTCGCTCGACGCAGAAGACATCCTGCTGCGGCTTGGCGCGGAGATGGTCACGACACATGCGACGATGGATGGCGCGCTGGACCATCTCGATACCGAGCGGCCGGCGCTGGCCATTCTCGATATCAATCTCGGCGACCAGACCAGCTACCCGATCGCCGACCGGCTGCTGGAAATGGGCGTGCCGTTCATCTTCGCCAGCGGTTATGGCGAGCAAGCGTCACTGCCGATGGAGCACCGCAACCGCCTGATGGTGCAGAAGCCCTACACGCTCGAGAACGTCGCGCGCACGCTTGCAGAATTGGTTGGTATCTGAGACAGACCTTCCGCGAGCGCCTTTCCGGCGCCCCAATCTGTCCTTTGATTGAGGGCGGGTAAGGACTTCACGCCATGAATGGTTTTCTCGGCTTGCTGCGCAAGGACCCGGTGATTTCCGCCGCGGCGGTCGTGTTCGTCGTCGGCCTGGCCACGATCGGCGGATTTTTCTTTTTCGAGTATGTGCTGGGCTATCCGCCATGCCCGCTGTGCCTCGACCAGCGCAAGGCGTTCTATGCCGCCGTGCCGCTCGCCGCGCTGCTCTGGCTCGGCGCCAGCTTTGGCGCATCGCGCAAGGTGTTGCTGCTCGGTTTTGCCGTGATCGGCCTGCTGATGCTCTGGAATACCGGTCTGTCCGCATTTCACGCTGGCGTCGAATACAAGTTCTGGCCGGGCCCGAGCGATTGCTCCGGCGCGCTCAACTCACTCGGCACGGCCGGCGGCATGCTGGACCGGCTGCAGAGCATTCGGGTCGTGCGCTGCGACGAGGCGGCCTGGACGTTCCTCGGCATTTCGCTCGCCGGTTACGATGTGCTGGTGTCGCTGTTTTTGGCGGTGGTGGCGGGCCTGGGGTTTAAGGCGGCCCGCGAGCGGCCGCCGGAAGACAGCATTTCCCGGGACTAGAAACGATTACGGCCACGAAGGAGAGGCGCGGGTACATCCGCCGTCGCCTGCTATTCGTGGCCGTCCGCAGCAGTTTCCCGCCGCGCCGTGATGGAGCCAAACCGGTTGGCTTTGCTCAACATCACCGTCTGAACGCATATGGGTGGCGCTGGGTTCCAGCGCAAGGGGTAACTTGGGGTGACGGCGATCCGCCACCCCTCTAGGGTCAGTCCCAGGCCAGCGCGCCGCCGTTCTGGTATTCGATGACGCGGGTTTCGAAGAAGTTCTTTTCCTTCTTCAAATCCATCGCTTCCGACATCCACGGGAACGGGTTTTCCGTTTCGGCGAACACGGCTGAGAGGCCGATCTGCGCGGCGCGGCGGTTGGCGATGAAGTGCATGTACTGCTCGCACAATGCCGCATTCAGCCCGAGGAAGCCGCGCGGCATCGTATCGCGCGCGTAAGCCGCCTCCAGCGCCGCGGCGTCGACCAGCATCTGCCGCACTTCATCCTGGAACGTCTTGGTCCAGAGATGCGGGTTCTCGTTCTTGATCTGGTTGATGACGTCGATGCCGAAGTTCAGATGGATCGACTCATCGCGCAATATGTACTGATACTGCTCAGCAATGCCGACCATCTTGTTGCGGCGGCCGAGCGACAAGATCTGGGCAAAGCCGGTGTAGAACCACATGCCTTCGAACACGACATAGAAGGCGATGAGGTCGCGCAGGAACGCCTGATCGGTTTCCAGCGTGCCGGTCTTGAAATCCGGATCGTCGAGATGCTGCGTGTGTTTGAGCGCCCAGGCCGCCTTGTCGGTGATCGACGGGACTTCGCGGTACATGTTGAACAGTTCGCCCTCGTCGAGGCCGAGGCTTTCGACGATGTACTGGAAGGTGTGCGTATGCACCGCTTCCTCGAAAGCCTGGCGCAGCAGATATTGCCGACATTCCGGATTGGTCAGATGGCGGTAGATCGCCAGCACGATGTTGTTGGCAACCAGCGATTCGGACGCGGCGAAGAAGCCGAGATTGCGCTTGATCGATCGCCGCTCGTCTTCGGTCAGGCCATCGCGTGACTTCCACAATGCGATGTCTGCTTGCATCGACACTTCGGTCGGCATCCAGTGATTGTTGCAGCCCGAGAGATATTTCTCCCACGCCCAGCGATATTTCAGCGGTAGCAATTGATTGACGTCGGCGCGGCAGTTGATCATCGCCTTTTCATCGACGCTGACGCGGGCCGCGCCGCGCGTGATGACGCCGAGGCCGGCGGCATGATCGTCATCGGCGACGATCGGGGTGACAGGGAGTTTCGGCTTTGGCGCCGCGGTGTCGGACCAGTCGAGCATTGTCTTGTTCCTTTTCTTGCTTTCTTACTGGCAGGCTTCGCATTCCGGATCGCTGATTAAGCAAGCCTTGCCCTCAATGATGATCGGCTCGGAAGCAATGGCGACGAAGGACGACACAGCGTTGAGCTTGCCGTCGGTGCCCTTGAGAGTCGATTTCTCGACATGCGAGGCGCTGCGCGAACGCAGATAGTAGGTGGTCTTCAAGCCGCGCTCCCAGGCCATCTGGTAAAGCTGGTCGAGCTTCTTGCCGTTCGGCGCGGCGATGTAGAGGTTGAGCGACTGCGCCTGATCGATCCATTTCTGCCGGCGCGCGGCGCTTTCGATCAACCACGACGAGTCGATCTCGAAGGCCGTGGCATAGATCGCCTTGATGTCGTCCGGCACGCGATCAATCGTGCCGACGCTGCCGTCGAAATATTTCAGGTCGGAGACCATGACCTCGTCCCACAGCCCGCGCGCCTTCAGATCGCGCACGAGATATTCGTTCACCACGGTGAAATCGCCGGACATGTTCGATTTGACGTACAGGTTCTGGTAACCGGGCTCGATCGACTGCGACACGCCGCAGATGTTGGAGATCGTCGCCGTCGGCGCAATTGCCATGGTGTTGGAGTTGCGCATGCCGTGCTGCTTGACGCGGGCCCGCAGCGCATTCCAGTCGAGCGTTGAGGACGCTTCCAGGGTCACGCCGCGCGCGTGCGACAGCATCTGCACCGAGTCGATCGGCAATATGCCGCGGCTCCACAACGAGCCCTCGTAGGACGGATACTTGCCGCGTTCGCTGGCGAGCTGCGACGAGCCCGAAATCGCGTAGTAGCTGATCGCTTCCATGCTTTCGTCGGCGAACTTGACCGCCGCGTCCGATGCCATGGCAATGCGCTGGATCTGCAACGCATCCTGGAAGCCCATGATGCCAAGGCCGACCGGGCGATGCCGCATATTGGAACGGCGCGCTTCGGGGATGGTGTAGAAGTTTACGTCCAGCACATTGTCGAGCATGCGCATCGCGGTCGCCACCGTGCGGGCCAGCTTGTCGCGGTCGAGGCCGTTCGGCGTCACGTGGTTGACCAGGTTGATTGAGCCGAGATTGCACACGGCGACTTCGTCGTCGGATGTGTTGAGCGTGATCTCGGTGCACAGGTTGGAGGAGTGCACCACGCCGCAATGCTGCTGCGGCGAGCGGATGTTGCACGGATCCTTGAAGGTGATCCATGGATGCCCGGTCTCGAACAGCATGGTCAGCATGCGGCGCCACAGATCGACGGCGCGCAATGTCTTGAACACTTTCAGTTCGCCGCGCGCAGCGCGCGCTTCGGCGGCTTCATAAGCCAAAGCAAACTCCGGACCGTAGAGGTCGTGCAGGTCCGGCGTCTCGTCCGGCGAGAACAAGGTCCAGGCGCCATCTTCACGCACGCGCTGCATGAACAGGTCGGGCACCCAATTGGCGGTGTTCATGTCATGCGTGCGGCGACGGTCGTCGCCGGTGTTCTTGCGCAGGTCGAGGAATTCCTCGATGTCGATGTGCCATGTTTCGAGATAGGCGCAGACCGCGCCCTTGCGCTTGCCGCCCTGGTTGACCGCGATGGCGGTATCGTTGGCCACTTTCAGGAACGGCACCACGCCTTGCGAGGCGCCATTGGTGCCCTTGATATGCGCGCCTAGGCCGCGCACGCGGGTCCAGTCATTGCCGAGGCCGCCGGCATATTTCGACAGTAACGCATTGTCCTTGACCGACTTGAAGATGCCGTCGAGATCGTCCGGCACGCTGGTCAGGAAGCAGGACGACAGCTGCGGCCGCAGAGTGCCGGAGTTGAACAGGGTCGGCGTTGACGACATGAAATCGAACGACGACAGCAGGCGGTAGAATTCAATGGCGCGATCTTCGCGGTCGATCTCGCGAATGGCGAGGCCCATGGCGACACGCATGAAGAAAGCCTGCGGCATCTCGAAACGCGTCTCATTGCTGTGAATGAGATAGCGGTCGTAAAGCGTCTGCAATCCGAGGAACTGGAAAGTTCGGTCGCGCTGCGCTTCGAGCGCGGCGGACACTTTGGTGAGGTCGAACTTGGCCAGCTCCGGATCGACCAGCTTCAATTCGATAGCGCGCTTGATGTAAGCCGGGAAATATTCGGTGTAGTCGAGCGCGGTGCCTTCGGCGGTGTCGCCGAGCACAAAGGTGCCGGCCTCGTCGGAGAGTTTGTCGAGCAGCAGCCGGGCGCTGACATAGGTGAAGTTCGGTTCGGCTTCGATCAGCACGCGCGCCGCCATGATCTTGGCGAGCGCCAATTCTGAGGTGGTCATGCCGTCATAGATGTTGCGCTTGATCTCGGTCATCACCGCATCGGGATCGACATCGGCGAGGCCGTGACAGGCAAGCTGCACGCTTTGCGCGACGCGAGCCATATCAAGCGCGATGTCGCGGCCGGTACCGGTTTTCAGCCGCATCGCGGGGGCAGCGGACTTCGCCGGCACGGCCTTCTCGGCCTCGCGCGCTTTCGAGCGCTCCTCGCGATACAGCACGTAAGCGCGCGCCACTTTGTGGTGCTCGCTACGCATCAAGGCGAGTTCGACCTGATCCTGAATGTCTTCGATATGGAAGGTGCGGCCCTCGCCGGCGCGGCGCGTCAGCGCGTTGAACACCTGGCCGCTCAACGCCTCGACCGCTTCATGGATGCGGCGCGAGGCAGCAGCAGCGCCGCCTTCAACGGCAAGAAAGGCCTTGGTCAGCGCGACGGAGATTTTGCTGACGTCGAACGGCGTCACCGCGCCGTTGCGGCGGATGACCTGATAGCCCGGCTCGGCGGAGTTACGCGCGGTGGATTGCGCGAGCGGCAGTGGCGGTGTGGTGGTGGGAAAATCGGAAGCGAGAGACATTGGCGGCAGACCCCGAAGTGTTAGGGGCAGGGGCCAATGAAAGGTGTGATGAAAAACGCGCAAAGCATGAGCCCGCGCACAGTTCAGCCACGACCTACCGGGACACCCCGCCCGAGGACGATTACGTCTGTCACGGCAGGTCTCCTGGCTCGCGGGTCGTAGCTTCTGTCCTGTCTTCCCGGGATTTTGCGATCCCAGTGACTTTACGTGGACGTCGGCTCGCCGCTTACAGTTGCGGGGGCAGCTTCGGCATAGGCCAACGTGGCTGAACCGAATTCCCTCTTAGCTCCAAGCCTTGCGGCTCGGAGAACCATGACAACTACATATGGGGGTAAGGGCCCGAGTCGTGTCAAGAGATTGCGGCGGCTATCCCCGCAATGCACCGGTCAGGCTTTCGGATTTGCCCCGTAGCGCAAAGTGCCGGCAATCGGATCGCCGCCGCCGTTGCGATCGTTCGGATGCTGCACGCCCTCGTAAACAGGCACACACGCGAAGTCGAACGGGCTCACGCCCTCAAAGCAGGCGACATTGACGCCGAGCTGGTTCGGGTTCGAACGGCGGCGGTGATGCGTGTAGATACCGCAGACCGAGCAGAAGTGATGCTCGGCGACCTTGGTGTTGAATTGATAGAGGCTCAACACCTCCGTACCGGCTGTCACGATAAGGTCCTCAAACGCCGCACTGACGACGACGGCACCACGCATCCGGCAGTACGAACAGTTGCAGCGGCGCGGCTTGTCCAGACCTTCGGGAATGCGGACGGTGAAACGCACAGCGCCGCAATGGCATGCACCGTTCAGCCGAGGAGCGTCTGTCATTGAAGCCTTACGGATCGAGCTCAGTATCCCAGTAGAGATAATCCAACCAACTATCGTGCAGATAGTTCGGCGGGAACAGCCTTCCGTTGCGGTGCAAATGATGCACCGTCGGCTGGAACGGCATCTGCGCCGGGAACATGCGCGCTTCCTGCATCGTCATGCTGCCCTTGCGCAGATTGCACGGCGAGCACGCGGCCAGCACATTGTCCCATGTCGTATGGCCGCCGCGTGAGCGCGGGATCAGATGATCGAAGGTCAGTTCGCTGCGTTCGCCGCAATACTGGCAACTGAAACGGTCGCGCAGGAAGACGTTGAAGCGGGTAAAGGCCGGATGCGTCGACGGCTTCACGTAAGTCTTGAGCGACACGACGCTCGGCAACTGCATTTCGAATGTGGGGGAGTGCACCGCGTGGTCGTAATTGGCGACGATGTTCACACGGTCAAGGAAGACGGCCTTGATCGCGTCCTGCCAGGACCACAGCGACAAGGGATAGTAACTCAGCGGCCGGAAATCCGCGTTGAGCACCAGGGCCGGAAATCCAGCAGGCGAAACGTGCACATTCAAAGTGACGCTCCTCAACCTCCTAAGGAACGCTGCCTCTATGCAGCTACCCCCTACTAATAGGGCAGCGTGACAGGCTTGTGAAGCGCTTCTGGGGAAAGCGCCGGGGCGCTACTTCACAGCCTTGAATTGCTTGGCGAGGAATTCCGCGCCATGGCGCAGTCCTTCCTGGTCAATGCCGTGGCCAATGCCGGGCGAAATATGCCACTGCGTCGGCACTTCCAGCGCTGCCAGCCCTTGCGAGGCGTGGAAAACCGCCTGCACCGGAATCATCTCATCGCCGTCGCCATGCACCAGCAGCACGGGAGGCTTGCTGGTGATCTCGGCGGCAAAGGCGTCCGGATCGGCGTCTTCCGACAGCACCAGCATACCCGAATAGCCGACGATGGCCGCCGGGGCGACCGCGCGGCGCAGGCCGATATGCAGCGACATCATGGTGCCCTGGCTGAAGCCGACAAGGGCGAGCGCCGAGGGCGGCAAATTGCGGCGCGCCAGTTCGGCATCGATGAATTCGTTCAGCGACGGCGCGGCGGCATTGACGCCGACCCAGCGTTCGTTCGGATCGCGAAAGGTGAGCGGAAACCACTCGCGGCCCATCGGCGACTGCCCGCATGGATTCGGCGCATGCGGCGAGACGAAAGCGGCATCCGGCAACAGGCCCTGCCAGGCGCGGCCGATATCGATCAGGTCGTTGCCGTCGGCGCCGTAGCCATGCAGGAACACAACGAGCTGCTTGGCGGTGCCGGATTTCGGCTCAAGCCGGGGACCATCGATTTGGGCCATCAGGATTTCCTTTTCGCGGATGTCTTGATCGGCTTCTTAGCGGGCTTTTTGGCCGCCGTCTTTCTCGTTGGCTTCGCTTTCTTGGCCGTGTCGAGGCCGACGCCGTCGCGCTTCTTGACGACGTGATAATAGGCCCAAAGCAGATGCGCGGCGACGCCGCGCCACGGCCGCCAGGCTTCGGCCATTTTGGTGAGTTGTTTTGCGTCAGGCCGCTCGCGCAGGCCGAGCGACAGTTTGGCGGCTTCCTGCACGGCGAGATCGCCGGCCGGGAAGGCATCGGCATGGCCGAGGCAGAACAACAGATAGATATCGGCGGTCCATGGCCCGACGCCGTGCAGCGCGGTCAGCAAAGCATGCGCCGGGTCGGCGTCCATCTCGCCGATGGCGGTGAGGTCGATGGCACCGGTCGAGACCGCCTTGCCGATTTCCTTGATCGACTTGATCTTGGCATTGGAGAGGCCGAGCCGCTTCAGCTTGTCGGTGCGGGCAGTGCGGACGGTGTCGTGGTGAAACGGCTCGAAGGCGGCGAACAGCCGCTCGCGCATGGCCGCGGCGCTGGCCACCGACACCTGCTGGCCGCAGATGATGTCGCACAGGCCGGCGTAACCCGCTTCGCGCCGGCGCAGGGTGAAGGCCTCAGTGGCGAAGTCGGCGACGGCCCGCAGGCGCGGGTCGAGTTTGATCAACTCGGTAAGCCCCGCTTCGAGATCGCCCTGGGTGTGGAGGAAGTGGGTCATGCTCGCGCTCTCATGGTCTGCAACATATGGTGCGGGCAAGGCCCGCGAAAGCGGCGATGACAGTTGAGGACGAATGACGCCACCCGTTTTCCGCTTCGCACCGTCGCCGAATGGCTATCTGCATCTCGGCCATGCCCTATCGGCGTTGCTCAATGCCGACATGGCCCGCGCTGTGGGCGGACGTATGCTGCTGCGTATTGAGGACATCGACGCATCCCGATGCCGTCCGGAATACGAGACGGCGATCTATGAGGATCTCAAGTGGCTCGGGCTTGAATGGGAACAACCGGTGCGGCGGCAGTCGGAACATTTCGATGTCTACCGTGATGCGCTGGCCAAGCTTGAGGCAATGGGCCTGCTCTATCCGAGCTTCGAGAGCCGCAGCGAGATTGCCGCTTTGGTTGCCGCACGCGGCGCCGACTGGCCGCGCGATCCGGACGGCGCGCCGCTTTATCCTGGCGCCGCCAAGGCGCTGACCACCGCCGAACGCGAACGCATCATCGCCGCCGGCGCGCCTTACGCGCTGCGGCTCGACGTGGCCGCTGCTGTGACGAAAACCGGGCCGTTGAGCTGGACCGAAAACGGCGCCGCGCAACCCGCCGATCCGTCCGCCTGGGGCGATGTCGTGCTGGCGCGCAAGGACACGCCGGCCAGCTACCACCTCGCGGTCACGCTCGACGACGCCGCGCAAGGCGTCACCGACGTCGTGCGCGGGCAGGACCTGTTCCACGCCACCTCGGTCCACCGCGTGCTGCAAATCCTGCTCGGCCTGCCCGCGCCGCGATACCACCACCACCGGCTGATCCTCGATGCCGATGGCCGCAAGCTGTCGAAATCGACCCGCTCGACCGCCCTGTGCGAACTGCGGGCCGAAGGCGCGTCCCCGGCGTCGATCCGCAAGACGGTGGGCCTCGATTGAAGGGGCTTGCCGTGCCATTGTCCGGCCTGGGGCAAGGGTTGGATGGCGAAACGCAAGGCTGAAACCAGGGCGAGAGTGGCCGTGAAAAAGCGCGCCGCGCCGGTGAAACGGCCGCGCGTCAAATCCGTGCTGTCCGATATGCGTGGCGTCGAGGCGGCACTGGCCGGTATCGCGCATGACATCCGCACGCCTTTGACCGGCATTGTCGCGCTCGCCGAACTGCTGGCCTCGTCCAATCTCGGGCCGCGTGAGCGCGAATGGGCCAAGGCGATCAAGAGCGGCGCCGATCATCTTGCCGCGCTCAGCACGCTGATTGTCGATGCGGTCAAGGCCGACGCCACCGGACTGGTGATGCGCAATGAGCCGTTCTCGCCGCGCGCGCTGACCGAGGCTGTCGGGCAGGCGCTGAGCGCGCGCGCCGGCAACAAGCGGCTCGAGGCGCAAGTTGTCATCGCTCCCGATCTGCCGGCGCTCGTGACGGGAGATGGCTTGCGCCTGCGCGCGGCTTTGGAAAATCTCGGCGACAATGCGGTGAAGTTCACCAGCCAGGGTGTGGTCACGCTGAGCGCCGCCTTTGAGTCAGTGGTGCGCGGCCGCTTGCGGCTGGTGTTCACGATCACCGACAGTGGCATCGGCATGACGGCCGCCGACATGAAGAAGCTGTTCAGGCCGTTTGCGCAGGCGAGCGAACAGATCGCGCGCCGTTATGGCGGTGCCGGTCTCGGCCTGATTTTCGTCAAGCGCATCGCCAAAGCAATGGGCGGTGATTTGAAAGTCACCAGCAAGCCCGGCGCCGGCTCGTCGTTTCAATTAAGCGTGCTGGTCGCGCCGGCGCAGGAGCGCCGCGCCGGCGATCCGTCGCGCACGACGCCGGCGCGCGCGTTGTCGCTGCTCTGTGCCGAGGATAATCCTTATGGCCGCGTCGTGATGAATACGATTTTGACGCAGCTCGGCCATACGGTGGATTTCGTCGAGAGCGGCGAGGCGGCGGTGACGTCGGCCACGCGCGGCGGTTACGATGCGGTGCTGATGGATGTAACCTTGCCCGGCATCGACGGTCTCGAGGCAACGCGGCAAATTCGCGCGTTTCCGGATGAGCAAGGCCGCGTGACCGTGATCGGCATTTCCGGCCGCGGCGACCTTGCGCACCAGACCGCCGCATTGGCTGCGGGCATGAACTTCTATTTCGTCAAACCGGTCAGTCCGGCCAAGTTGGCGCAGGCTTTGGCGACAGTGAACTGAGCATCACCGTCGCGACAGGGCGTAGCTCAGATGCCCGGTCCACCAGGCCGCGTCGCTGGTGAAGCGGATGGCGAACAGGCCGAGGCCGCAGATCAACGCCAGCCAGAACAGCCAAGGCTGCATGCGGCTCTTGATGCCGAACAATCCGATGGTCAGGCCTGCGTCGATCACCATTTGCATGACCTGCACACCGCGTGACGGATATTCATGCGCCGTGGTCAACGTTCGCCACAAGAAATTGCCGATCAGTAACGCCGGCAACAGCCAAGGCAAAAATTTGTTAAAACCGGTTGGTTGCGCAGGCGTTTGCGGCGTTGTCGTCGGTTCGCTCATAGGGCGGCTCCGGCTTGCTTCAGCACGGCCCTATTGTGCCGCGCCGGGCACACAGGCGTCAAACGTTGGTCAGGCCGTGCTTCTGTTCAACCATGCGCACCACGTCCGACATGATGCGGTTGAGTTCGAAATCCTTCGGAGTATAGACCGCAGCCACGCCCGACTTCTCCAATGCCAAAGCATCTTCGGGCGGGATGATGCCGCCGACCACCAGCGGCATGGTCATGCCCGCCGCTTTCATGCGCGCGACGACATCGGCCACCAGCGGCAAGTGACTACCGGATAAAACGGACAGGCCGATGACATGCGCGTTCTGTTCGCGCGCCGCATCGACGATTTCTTCCGGCGTCAGCCGAATGCCTTGATAAACAACCTGCATGCCGGCATCTCTCGCCCGCACTGCAATCTGTTCGGCGCCGTTGGAATGACCATCAAGCCCTGGCTTGCCGACCAGGAAGGTCAGGCGGCGGCCCAGCTTGATCGAAACCCGGTCGACCTCGCCGCGAATATCATCGAGCCCGTCGACATCGTTGCGCATGGCGTTGCCGACGCCGGTCGGCGCGCGGTATTCGCCAAAGGCCTCGCGCAAGGTCCAGCCCCATTCGCCGGTGGTGACGCCGGCTTTGGCGCAGGCAATCGATGGCGGCATGATATTCGCGCCTGTAGTCGCAGCGTGCTTTAGCTCAGCCAGCGCGCTGGCCACCGCGCGACTGTCACGCGCTTCGCGCCAAGCCGCCAACCGCTCAAGTTGATCGCGCTCGGCATCTTCCGACACCGTCATGATCGCATCAATGCCGCCGGTCAGCGGTGACGTTTCGGTCTCGAGATATTTATTGACGCCGACGACGATCTGATCGCCGCGCTCAATGCCTTCGAAGCGCGCGCTGTTGGATTCGACCAGCCGTTGCTTCATGTAGCCGGTCTCAACCGCGGCAATGGCGCCGCCCATCGCTTCGATATTGGCGAGTTCTTCTATCGCCTCGGCCTTCAGCGCATCGACCTTGCGCTTGATCTCTTCTGAGCCATCGAAGATGTCGCCGAATTCAAGAAGGTCGGTTTCAAAGGCCAGAATCTGCTGCATGCGCAGCGACCATTGCTGGTCCCATGGCCGCGGCAGGCCGAGCGCCTCGTTCCAAGCCGGCAATTGCACGGCGCGCGCCCGCGCATTCTTCGACAAAGTCACCGCCAGCATCTCGATGAGAATGCGCGAGACGTTGTTCTCCGGCTGCGGCTCGGTGAGGCCAAGCGAATTCACCTGCACGCCGTAACGGAACAGCCGCTGCTTCGGATCGGTAATGCCGTAGCGCGTGCGCGTGATCTCGTCCCACAATTCGACAAAGGCGCGCATCTTGCAGATCTCGGTAATGAAGCGCATGCCGGCATTGACGAAGAACGAAATGCGGCCGACCACTTCGCCGAACTTTTCCTGGCTGACTTCGCCTGAATTTTTCACCGTGTCGAGCACGGCGATGGCCGTCGCCAAAGCGTAAGCCAGTTCCTGCACCGGCGTCGCGCCGGCTTCCTGCAAATGATACGAGCAGATGTTCATCGGATTCCACTTCGGCAATTCCGTCGTGGTGAAGATCGCGATGTCCTTGATCAGCCGCATTGAGGGCGCCGGTGGAAACACATAGGTGCCGCGCGACAGATACTCTTTGATGATGTCGTTCTGGATCGTGCCGGTGAGCGCCGTGCGTGGCGCGCCCTGTTCATCGGCGACAGCAATATACAAAGCCATCAGCCACGCCGCGGTGGCGTTGATGGTCATCGATGTGTTCATGGTGCCGAGCGGGATCTGGTCGAACAGCGCGCGCATGTCGCCGAGATGGCTCACCGGCACGCCGACCTTGCCGACTTCGCCCTTGGCCAGAACGTGGTCCGAGTCGTAGCCGGTCTGCGTCGGCAGATCGAAGGCGACCGACAGGCCGGTTTGCCCTTTGGACAGGTTGTTGCGGTACAGCGCGTTGGAATCGGCGGCGGTCGAGTGGCCCGCATAGGTGCGGAAAATCCACGGCTTGTCGCGCTTGGTTTTGGCGGGCTGCGGCGTGTCCATCGGAATTGGTCGCCTGTTACATGTGCTGCATCGCCAGTGTGGACCGGCTTTTGTTGCAATGCAACAAGTCAGGCAAGGCTGAGTGCCTGCGCTTTACTGGTTATCGCGCGCCGCGCGATCAGCCCGGCAACGATGATGATCGCCGCCAGCCCGACCGGCGCGGTGACGAACGGGAAAATCAACACCAGCCCACAGGCGATGCCGATGCCCGTCATCTCATGCTCAAGAAAACCGTGCCGTTGGCCGAAGCGAAACAGGAAGGCCAGTGGCACAGCCAGCACCACCAGGTCGTAAGTATAGAGATACGGCGTCGCCAGCAGCGCAGCAGCAGCCAGTGCCGCAGCCTTGAGTTCATACGCCACGTTGCTCCGCCACAGCCAAGTGACTGCGGCGACAGCCACTACCACCACTGCGCCTTGAATGCTCCAGGCGGTGGCTTCGCTGAGGCCCATCGTGCGGGCAAGGCCAAACGACGTTTGCAGCTTGCCGAAGTCGGCCCAGCCGTCGGACAGAAAGGCCTGCGACGTGTGGCTGATATTGCCAATAAAGGCGTGCCAACTGTCGGTGCCGAAGGCCGCCCATGACGTCACCGCCATCACACCGGCCACAGCGCCGGCGGCAAGACAGGCGCGCCAATGGCCGCCGGCAATCAACGCGATTGGAATGACGATGCCGAGATGCGGTTTGTAGGTGAGCAGGCCGAGACAGACGCCCGCCAAGACCGGCCGTCTGACCAGCAGGACGAGGGCGCCGCCGAGCAAGGCCGCACTAAGAAATCCATTCTGGCCGACGACGAAATTGCACAGCACCGCCGGAAACGCCGCTGCCAGCACATAGCCGGTGCGGTCCCCGACAATGGCGCGAATGGCGGCCAGATAGGCCGGGAAGGTGCCGAAGGTCCACAGCACATAGGCCGCGGTGTAGGGCAGCAGCGCCAGGCCGGCAGCCGCGAACAGGAATGTCGGTGGATAGTGCCAGCCGAAGTAGCCCTCGAACGGGCGGCCGAGCGCGACTTCTTCCATCGCCTTGTGCGTCGGCCAGTCATAGGCCGCGGCGGCATGGCCATCGAGCGCCAGCTTTCCAGCGGCCCAGACATTGACGAAATCGGTCGGAATGCCGCCGCCGTCCGGGCCGATCAGCCAGGCGCCGGTCCAATAACTGGCGGCCAGATAGACCGCATGCGCCATGACCAGCGCGACACAAATGAGTTCGACTGGCCGCGCCAGCCCAGCGCCCGCGCTTCGCACGGGAAACATTTCAGAAGCCGACATCGAAGCGCCCACTCGCCTTGAATGGTGCCATAGTAGGGGCGCGGCCTTGCCGAAATCTTAAGTTACAGGCTGCGGGATTGCGCGCGAAAGCTGATATTGCGCTGCAATATTAATTGCGTCACACTGCTGAAGTTCTTTGAGGCCTTGCAGGGAGAGAACGCGGATGGCGGCCGTCTCAAAGCTGAGAAGTGTGGCTCCGGTGAAGGGCCTCTACGACATCGGCGAAATCCCGCCCCTCGGTCATGTCCCTGACAAGATGCATGCCTGGGTGATCCGTCAGGACCGGCATGGCCCGCCGGAAACATCCATGCAGCTCGAAGTCGTGCCGACCTGGCCGATCGGCGAAGAGGACGTGCTCGTTCTCGTGATGGCGGCGGGTGTGAATTACAACGGCATCTGGGCCGGCCTTGGCCAGCCAATCACGCCGTTCAACGTGCACAAGCAACCGTTTCACATTGCCGGTTCGGATGCCTCGGGCATCGTCTGGGCAGTCGGCTCGAAGGTGAAGCGCTGGAAGGTCGGCGACGAAGTCATCGTCCATTGCAATCAGGATGATGGCGATGACGAAGATTGCAATGGCGGCGATCCGCTGCTGTCGCCGTCGCAGCGCATCTGGGGTTATGAGACGCCGGACGGTTCATTCGCGCAGTTCTGCCGGGTGCAGTCGCGGCAATTGATGCAGAAGCCGGCGCATCTCACCTGGGAAGAATCGGCCTGCTACACGCTGACGCTGGCGACCGCCTATCGCATGCTGTTCGGCCATGCGCCGCATACGCTCAAGCCCGGCGACAATGTGCTGGTGTGGGGTGCCTCCGGCGGCCTTGGCGTGTTCGGCCTGCAACTGGTTGCCGCGTCCGGCGCCAATGCCATTGCCGTCGTCTCCGACGAATCGAAGATGGAATACGTCTTCAATCTTGGCGCCAAGGGCGCGATCAACCGCAAGGAATTCAAGTGCTGGGGCCAGCTGCCGCAGGTGAACTCGCCGGAATACAATGAGTGGAGCAAGGAAGCCCGCCGCTTCGGCAAGGCGATCTGGGACATCACCGGCAAGCGCGATGTCGACATCGTGTTCGAGCATCCGGGCGAGGCGACGTTCCCGGTGTCATCGATGGTGGTGAAGCGCGGCGGCATGGTCGTGTTCTGCGCCGGCACGACGGGCTTCAACATCACCTTCGACGCGCGTTATGTCTGGATGCGGCAGAAGCGCATTCAGGGCTCGCACTTCGCGCATCTCAAGCAGGCGTCGGCGGCCAATCGCTTCGTGCTCGAACGCCGCATCGATCCGTGCCTGTCGAAGACCTTTCCGTGGATGGAAATCCCGAAGTCGCACACGATGATGTGGAAGAACCAGCACCCACCCGGCAACATGGCTTGTCTCGTCAGTGCCCCACGGCCCGGTCTGCGGAGCCTAGATGATACGCTGGAAGCGGCTGGCGAAGGCTAGGGCATACCCCGGGGAAATCTTACTTGGTCAGGCCGAGTTTGCGGCCGAGTTCCTCGCGGCCGCGCTCGATGCGCTCCTGCGTCTCTTCGTCGACGGAGAAAGAGAGATCGCTATAGGCGACACCTTCCTTGCGCGGCGTTTTAGCCGACGGTGATTCGGCATCCCTCATACGGCGGAGCGCTTCTGCAGCCTGTGATCGAAACGTGGACATTGGCAGAGCCCTTCAAGATTAGAACAGAATGGAAAGCCTGAGACTTTCGATCGCCAACGATTCCATTATAGCGGCATTTTCGAATAAATGGGAGAGGTCCTGGTCGCTGTCAATGCACAGAACGCCTAACGGAATCGGGCGGCATTCGGTATTTTTCTCATCCCAGGCCGAGGAATTGGCGAAAATAGGCACGCATATGCCCGTGGCCAGCGAACGACGGATCAGCGCCATCTCGTATTTGGTCATTGGATACTTTGGATTGCGGGCTATCGCCCGGTAGTCGATGAGCGTTGGCCGCCGCTTGGCGAAGGCGTCCGGCGCGCCCTCAGCCAAAGCGGAGAAAGACATGCGGTCGTCTGCGTCGGCTTTCATGTTGTAGCCGTACATGACGCGGAATGAGCGGGCGCCGACTTGCCTGATAAGGCTCATGCGCAAATGCGGCACGGCTGGCTCGGGCGCGTGGGTCGCCATGATGGCTTTGACGGAATCGTGGAATTCCTTGAGCCCGTCGGCCAGCAAGGAAGGCCGAATGCGGATCTCGTTGACGAGGTAGCGCGCCGCCGCCTCGTGGGCGTCGTAATAGGCGTTCAACGCCAGTTCCTGAGTAAATTCAAACTCGGTTGTGCCTAGGCTGACGGGGACCCTCACCGACATGAGATCGGTGATGAAATCGTGCACCACGGTTTGCCCCCCAAAGATGGCGGAACGTCCGACAGCGTTGATCAGGCCGGGGAGGTCATCGGCGCTAACGGCGCTGGCTGCATCATCGGCGGCGAGTGCGAAGGCCAACACCGGAACACGGCCTTCCTGATACAGCGTTCGTTCATAGTTCAGCTTTTCCTCGGCAAAGACCCAGATCGGCATGTTGGAGACCAGCCCGCCATCCGCATAAAGCCCGGTGTCATTGCGGTAGCTCGGGATGCGTGCCGGCTTGAACACAACGGGGATCGCGATGGACGCTGCGACCGCCTCGGCGACGCGGACGTCGGCATGATCGGGCGAACTGCCGAAGACGATCGGGCGCTGGCCGACAATATCGGTGACAATAACTTTTAACGTACAGCACTCCGGCGCGACGGTTGGATCGATATCCTTGAACGTGATCCAGTCGGGTACGTTCGTCGACCGTCCGGCCCTGGCGTGATGGTCGCGCAATTTGTTGCGGAGAAAATAGTTGAGTTTCTTGCAGACCGTTGCGGTGTCGAAGTATCCGCCGCTGCATTTTATTTCCCAGGCTGCCTTGGCAGCGGACCAGCCGAAAGCGGAACCAACGAAGGTGCCAAAAGCCAGCGATACTTTGCCGAAGCGCACCGCCTGGTCCTTTGCCTTCCGGAAGCGGCGCCACCGCTCGACGCCGATGAGCGATAGCGGGCTGATGCCGTGACGGGTGAGCAGGTTGGCCTGCGGATTATTCGGGTCAAAGAGGTCCTTGGCCGAATAGCCAACCGCTACCAAGGAGGCGATCAACGCGCCCGCTGATGCGCCGGCAACGCCAATGAATTCGACTTCATTGGCTTCGGCGGCGGCAAGGGCGGCGACATGGCCAAGACCCTTGGCTCCGCCACCTTCAAATATCCCATAGGCAGGAATAGGCATCGAACACCCGGACGTTGCACCGGAGATTGTAGTGACGAATAGTAATCTTTAAAGTAGAAATTGAGGAAGCGGTTACCGGGCGCGCCTGCTTTTTGCCCGCTACGGCAAAACCGCCTTGTCTTCCTCGGTGGCGGTTGCGTCGATCTTCGGCCGTGGCGTGATCACTGAATTCAGTTCGCCGCCGAAGATGAAGATCGACGCGCAGACATAGAGGAAGATCAGCGCGATCATCGCCGACGCCAGTCCGGCATACATCGACACATAGGCAAAGGCGTATTCGGCAAGATAACGGCCGAAGGCGGCGCCGCTGAACAGCCACAGCGCCAAAGTCGCGATGATGCCGGGCGCGATCTCGAGGAAGGTGCGGCGGCCGGCCGGCAGCCAAAGATGCAGGATGGTCAAGGCAATGACGATCACCACGCCCGCGGTCACATACCGGGTGAAGGTGACGATGCCGCTCAGCGGCTCCAACGTCGGTACGAACTGGATAAGCTTGTACCAGATGAACGGCGCCAGCACGACGAGGAAGGCGAAGGCGAGCAACGCAATGGCGCCAATGATGACATAGGCGATCGACTCGATGCGCAGCAGCCACCACGGCCGCGTCTCGACAATGTCATAGGCGCGGTTCAATCCGATGCGCAGGCTTTCGACGCCGCTCGAGGCGAAGTACAGCGCGAACATCACGCCGAATGTCAGCACATCGCCGCGCGTGTTCATCAGCACGCCGGTGACATCGAGCGAGATCGGCGCCGCCACCTGGCTCGGCCATGTTTCGAGCACGATGCGCGCCGCTTCATCGGCCAGCTGCTTCGAGCCGAAGAAGAAGCCGGCCAGCGCGGTGACCACGATGAGAAAAGGAAACAGCGCCATCAAGGTCGACAGCGCGATATGGCTGGCAATGGCCCAGCCGTCATCGGCAATGAAATGCCGGCCGGCATCCATCACGGTGCGGAGTGAAGACTTGACGATACGCAATGCGTGGGCCCCAAAGGCGAGCGATTGGCGAACTATAGCGCGAACCCGCTCACCTGAAATCGGTCATTACCCCGGTATTTGCAAGGCCCATACGCGGGAACCGGCAATGCGCCTCACGCCGCCTGTACGTCGGTAAGGAACTGGCGCACTTCGGCTTCCAGCCCTTCCGCCTCGACGGCGACGGCATCGGCGAGATCCTTGACGTCGCCCGCGGTCGAGCGCGCTTCGGTGATCACGCCGGCGACACGGACCATGGCCTCGGCGCCATTGCGGGCTTCGCCGGACGCGCGGTTGACGCCATCGGCGATGGAAGCCACGGCGGAGTTCTGTTGATCGACGGTGGCGGCGACGCCGGTGGCAATGGCCGCCATGTCGCGGATGATGACATTGACCTGCTCGATCGCCTGCGCGGCGTCGGCGGCGGCCGACTGGATCGAGCCGATCTGTCCGGCGATTTCCTCGGTCGCCTTGGCGGTCTGGCCGGCGAGCGATTTCACTTCAGCGGCGACCACGGCAAAGCCGCGGCCGGATTCACCGGCACGCGCTGCCTCAATCGTGGCGTTGAGCGCGAGCAGATTGGTCTGTCCGGCAATGGCCTGGATGAGGCCGACAACTTCGCCGATGCGGGTCGCGGCGCGGCCGAGTTCGTTCATGGTGCCGACGGTGCGCTGCGCTTCCGACACGGCGCGTTCGGCGACATCGGTCGACTTCGACGCCTGCGAGGCGATCTCGCCGATCGAGGCGGCCAGTTCTTCGACCGAGCTTGCGGCGGCGGCGACGTTTTCGGACGCGGCAGTGACGCGCTTTTCCGCGGTGTGCGCCTCGGACGAGACGGTGTCGGCCGATGTCGTCAGGTCGCTCGAGCTGGTTTCCAGCTTGAGCGAAGCCGTGCGCAAGCGGCCGAGCGCGCCGCCGACCGACTGGTTGAAGTGGGCAATGGTGTTGGCGATGGTGTTGCTGCGGTCGATCTGCGCGGCGCTGACTTCGGTCTGCGTGCGCGCCATCTTCTCGCGCTCGATGATGCTGTCGCGGAAGACGATGACGGTACGCGCCATCTCGCCGATCTCGTCGCGCGCGCGGGTGGCGGGAATGCGGGCCGACGTGTCGCCAGCGGCGAGCCGCTTCATGACATCGGCGAGGCCGGTCATGGGGCCGGTGATGCTGCGGCCGATCAACCAGCTGAAGGCGAGGCCGAGCGCGACCATGCCGATGCCAACCAGGATGATGCCGTTGCGCGTATAGCTTTGCGACACGGTGAGCGCTTCGGTCGCCTTCTTGGCGGCAGCGTTCGCTGAGGTGATGATGGTGTCGGTGCGCGGCAACAGGTTCTGGCTGTCGACATCGATCACCGCGCGCAAGGTCTGTGTGCGGTTGGTGGCTTCGATCCAGCGCACGAAGACCAGCGAATAGGCTTTGACCTTCTGCTCCAGCGCACCCTTCATATCCGGCGTGCCGTCGACAAGATCAAATGACTCGTTGAACTGGTGGAAGGCGTTAAAGAACTGCTGCCGCGTGGCTTCGCTGCGGCCGAGACGATATTCGGCCTCGTGCTGGCGCATGACCAAGAGATACATCATCAGCTTGCGGGCGTCGGCTTCGGCGAGCCACGTCATGTTGCTGTTGATGGTACGCTCGATCTCGGCGCCGGCGTCACGCAACTGCATGCGAATGCCGCGGCCGTCATTGAAGCCCACGTCCTGCTGCTCGGCGACCATGGCATCGAAGTTTCTCTTGATGTCCGTCAGTTGCGCGCGCAGGCCGGCGAGGTCTTCGCTGCGCATGCCGACGCTGGAGGACTCGATGACGCCGAGCCATTTGAAGGCCGCGGCCTCGGCATCGTTGTAGAGCATCACGGTCTCAGGCTTAGGCGTGGTGGCGAAGTCCTTGGCCGACATCCGCATCTCGGCGATTGCGATCTTGAAGTCACGGCTGGCGTCGATCAGCGATTGCGATGTCCGCACCGTCTCGAGCGCCTTGCCGACTTCGCCTTCGCCGACCGAGTAGGTCAGGCCATTGGCGGCGAAGCCGACGACCGGCACCAGCGCCAGCGCGATCAGGCGGGTGCGCACGGAAAAGGAGCCCAGCAAGCGGCTTAGTTTGCTGGCCGATGTCGAAAATTCCTGGAAGCGCATGGGCCCGTTTTTCAATGTCACCCGCGGGTGAATTAGGCGAAATTCGCACGGAGGTAGAAAAGCGGTAAATGGTTAATTTTGTAGCAATTTGCCGGTTTTGGTGGCCATTTGCCGCTGCAGGCAGGCCGATTCGACCGGCTTTTCTTTTGTGCACTGCACCCGCATACTGCTCATCGCCGCCGGTGCCACCCGCCGTTTATCGAGGTCTTCATGCCGATTGCCGCGTCCCGGTCTAGCAACGACAACGATCTCGTCGAGTTCAGCCAAGCGGCGTCCACGGCGCTCGGCGCGCTGTTGGCGGATGCGACCGTCAAGGTGCGCGAGCGCGTGGTCGTCGAGGGGCACGCCGTGGCCAGCCTGTACGACCGCGAACAGCGCGCCACGCACGGTCTGGCCTGGCTGGCGACCTATGCCGAGGCGGTGAAGCAGTTGGCCTCCTACGCCGCGCGCATGACCGCCAGCGGCCATTTCGGCGAGCTTGAGGAGCACCTGGTCCGCATCGGCCTTGGCGAACTGCTCAGCCAGGTCATTGGCGGCATCCCGATGAGCCAGGGCGAAATGGTGCGGCCGAGCGATCTAGGCCTGTCACCGTCGCAGGTTTCCGCGCGCATCATTCCGATGGTCGAAAGCTTGATTGTTACCGGCAACACGACGGAACGCCGCGCCCGTCTGGCGCAACTGATCAGCACGCACCACGGCGCGACAATCGGCACTGCCGGCCTCGATGAGACGCTGGAGTCGATCCGCGAGGAAATGCGCCGCTTCGCCGACAATGAAGTCATCGACAATGCGCAAGGCTGGCACCTCGCCAATAGCTACATCCCGATGGAGATCATCGCGCAGATGTCGGAAATGGGCGTCTTCGGCCTGACCATTCCGGAAGACTTCGGCGGCATGGGGCTCGGCAAGGAGTCGATGTGCGTCGTCTCCGAGGAATTGTCGCGCGGCTACATCGGCGTCGGTTCGCTCGGCACGCGTTCGGAGATCGCCGCTGAACTCATTCTCGGTGGCGGCACCAATGAGCAGAAAGAAAAATGGCTGCCGAAGCTGGCGTCCGGCGATGTGCTGCCGACAGCCGTGTTCACTGAACCAAACACCGGCTCCGATCTCGCTTCGTTGAAGACGCGCGCGGTGCGTCACGGCGATGTCTACAAGGTTTACGGCAACAAGACCTGGATCACGCATCCTGTTCGCGCCGACCTGATGACGTTGCTGGTGCGAACCAATCCGAAAGAGCCGGGCCATCGCGGTCTGTCGATGCTGCTGGCGGAAAAGCCGCGCGGCGACGACAAGAACCCGTTCCCGGTAAAAGGCATGACCGGCACCGAGATTGAAGTGCTCGGCTATCGCGGCATGAAGGAATACGAGATCGCCTTCGACGGCTTTGAGGTGAAGGCGGAGAATCTGCTCGGCGGTGTTGAAGGCCTCGGCTTCAAGCAATTGATGCAGACGTTTGAATCGGCCCGCATCCAAACTGCGGCCCGCGCCATTGGTGTTGCGCAGGCGGCGATGGAAACGGCGATTTCCTACGCCAAGAGCCGCATCCAGTTCGGCCGGCCGATTGCCGAATTCCCGCGCGTCGCCGACAAGATCGTCATGATGGCGGTCGAGATCATGATAGCGCGCCAGCTCACTTATCATGCCGCGCGCGAGAAAGACTCCGGCCGCCGCTGCGATCTCGAAGCCGGCATGGCAAAATTGTTCGGCGCACGGGTTGCATGGGCCAATGCCGACAACGCGCTGCAAATTCACGGCGGCAACGGCTTCGCGCTTGAATTCCCGATCTCGCGCATTCTCTGCGACGCTCGCATTCTCAATATATTCGAGGGCGCGGCCGAGATTCAGGCGCAGGTCATCGCTCGCCGCCTGCTCGACGGAACAAACTAGAACTTATCTCCCTCCCGGGCGTTGTTCCTCAGCGACCTGGCGAAAGCCGCGTCGCTTTTGGAAGTCAGTGTCATACGGGAGGTATTTTAATGACTGCATTATCGATCCAGCCAGGCGAATGGGTTGTTGTTTGCGATGGCGCCAAGGCGCTGGTGCTGGAGAATATTGGCGACGCCAAATTTCCCAATTTGAAGACCCGCGACGTTTACGAGCAGAAGGTTTTGGCGACCCATGAACTCGGCACCGGTGCACCCGGGCGTTCGCATTCCTCGACCGGCGCCGGCTCAAGTTCTGTCGAACAGACCGACTGGCACGACCAGCAGGAAAAAGCCTTTCTGACCGACCTCGCCCATACACTGGAAGCCGCGGTCAAATCGCATCAGCTCAAGTCATTGATCGTCGTCGCGCCGCCGCGCGCGCTGGGCGTTATGCGCCAGCACTACGGCCATGCCCTGAAGGGCGCAGTACGCGCCGAGCTGGATAAGGATTATGTCAAAATGCCGATACACGAGATCGAGAAGCATTTGACAGCGGCTGCGGCGTAAACCGACCGTTTTGTGGGCTAGTCGGCTGCAATGGCGATGCTATGTTCGCCGGATGAGTCGACTCACTCAAATCATGAGCATGGGCGGCGTTGTGGCCGCCATGCTGGCGGCGCAGCCGGCGAGCGCGCAGCCGCATGTGCCGGCGCCGGTGCAGCGTCCGGCCAATGCGCCCGACGCCAACCCGGTCACCAATCCGATCACCGTGCCCGGCTTCTGGGATCCGCGCCGCCGCCCTGAGCGGCCGGATTTGTCGCGCATCAGCGTCATCCGCTTTCTCACCGAGACCGATTACCCGCCGTTCAACTATGGCGGACCTGATGGTGCGCCCGCCGGCTTCAATGTCGATCTGGCGCGGCTGATCTGCGAAGAGATCAAGGTCGCCTGCACGGTGCAAATGCGCCGCTACGACACATTGGTCGACAGCCTCAACACCAATCAGGGTGACGCTGTCATCGCATCGATCGCCGCGACGCCGGACATGCGCAAGCGCATCGACTTCAGCGATCCGTATTACCGCACACCGGCGCGCTTTGTGACCCGGCGCAATGCACCGGCCGATCTGCGGCTGGAAGCGCTCGACGGCAAGAAGATCGGTACTGTCGCCGGCACCGCGCATGAGGCTTACGTCAAGGCGCTGTTCACGGAAGCGGCGTTGCAATCCTTCCCAACGACGGAAGAAGCGCGCGCCGCGTTGAAAAAGGGCGAGGTCGATCTGTTGTTCGGCGACGGCGTGTCGCTGGCCTTCTGGCTGAACGGCACCGACTCTGCCAATTGCTGCGAATTCCGCGGCGGGCCTTATCTCGAGAGCCGCTATTTCGGCGAGGGCGTCGGCATTGCCGTGCGGCGTAACAACGATCTGATGCGGCAGGCCTTCAACTGGGCGCTGTTTCGCCTGTGGGAGAAGGGCAGGTTCACTGATTTATGGCTGCGCTATTTCCCGATCAGCCCTTTTTAACCGGCACCGAGTATCGCAAGAACTGGATCGCGCCTTTGGCAGCGGCCAGTCCAGTAGCGAAGGTCGCCTGCAGCAAATAGCCGCCGGTCGGCGCTTCCCAATCCAGCATTTCGCCGGCGACGAAAATTCCCGGCGCGCGCTTGAGCATGAAGCCTTCATCCAGTTCGGAAAAGCGAATGCCGCCGGCGGTCGAGATCGCGGTTTCGATCGGCGCGACGCCGTTCAGTTTCACCGGCACCGCCTTGATCAGCGCGGCGATGTCCTTGCCCTGAAGCTTGGCCAGAGTCGTACCTTTGGCCAGCGCGCCTTCATGCACCAGTGACAAAGCCACTGGTGACAGATGCGTTGCCTTGCGCAGGAAATTTGACAGCGATTGCTTGCCGCGCGGCGCTGACAGGCGTTCGGCCAGTTTGGCCAGCGCGACATCGGGCAACAGGTCGATGGTCAACGTCGTGTCGCCATGTTTGGTGATGGCGTCGCGCAGCGGCGATGACAGCGCATAGACGGCGCCGCCTTCGAGCCCGCGCTCGGTGATCATGGCTTCGCCGCGCACGGTGCGGCCGGCGAAAGTGAGGCTGATGCGTTTCAGCGGCTGGCCGGCAAAACCGCGCAGCACATCGGACCACGCGGTGGTGAAGCCGCAATTGGTCGGCAGCAGCGGCGATATCGCAATCTTCTGCGCGCCAAGAACGTCGACCCACTTGCCGTCCGAGCCGAGCTTGGCCCAGCTGCCGCCGCCAAGCGCCAGCACGATGACGTCCGGCACCACTGACACGTCCTTGCCGTCGGCAACAAAATGCAGGTTGCCGTCGCCATCGAAGCCTGCCCAGCGATGGCGTAGCTTCACCTTGACGCCGAGATTGCCGAGCCGCAGCAGCCAGGTGCGCAGCAGCGGCGATGTCTTCAGCAATTCCGGAAAGACGCGGCCGCTCGAGCCGACGAAAGTCGCTGCGCCCATGCTGTCGGCCCAGGCGCGTAGCGCTCCCGGCGGGAAGGCCTCGATCGCGCTCTTCAGCACCGGCGCAATGTCGGGATAGCGCGCGAGAAACTGCGGCAGCTCCTCGCTATGCGTCAGGTTCAGCCCGCCCCGTCCCGCCATCAGAAACTTGCGCCCGAGCGACGGCATCTGGTCGTACACCGTGACGTCCACACCGGCACGGGCCAGCGCTTCGGCGGCGATCAGGCCGGCCGGTCCACCGCCGACAACAACGGCGGTTTTGCCCTCGGAAACAGTATCAACGTCAGGGAATGTCACGGTTAGCGCACTTTCATAAGGCAATTTGACGGGCATCGCCGCCTTGCCTATGTCTGCCTGCCGGAGAAGAAAATGTCGATGACTGCTGACGCCCCGAACGCCGAAGACCTCAGCGCCGCCGATTTGCGCGCTTTCGCCGAAACCTCGACCGCTTGGCCGTTCGAGGAAGCGAAGAAGATCGTCGCGCGGCTCAAGCAGAAGCCGAAGGACGAGGTCATTTTCGAGACCGGCTATGGCCCGTCCGGCCTGCCACACATTGGTACCTTCGGCGAGGTCGCGCGCACGACCATGGTGCGCCACGCTTTCCGCACGCTGACCGAAGACAAGATCAAGACGCGGTTGATCGCCTTCTCCGACGACATGGACGGCCTGCGCAAGGTGCCGGACAATGTGCCGAACAAGGAGATGCTGACCGGGCATCTCGGCAAGCCGCTGACCAAGGTGCCGGATCCTTTCGGCACGCATCCGAGTTTCGGCGAGCACAACAATGCGCGTCTGCGCGCTTTCCTCGACCATTTCGGCTTCGACTATGAATTCATGTCGTCGACCGATTGCTACAAGTCCGGCCGCTTCGACGAAGCGCTGCTGAAGATGCTGTCGCGTCTCGACAAGGTGATGGAAATCATGTTGCCGTCACTGCGCGAGGAACGCGCCGCGACCTATTCGCCATTCCTGCCGATCGATCCGCGCAGCGGCGTGGTGCTGCAAGTGCCGATCCTGGCGCATGACGCCAAGCGCGGCATGATCACGTTCGAAGAGCCGACGACGCAGGAGCGCTTCACCGTTCCGGTCACCGGCGGCGCCTGCAAGCTGCAGTGGAAGCCGGATTGGGCGATGCGCTGGGTCGCGCTCGGCATTGATTATGAAATGGCCGGCAAGGACCTCATCGACTCGGTGAAGCTGTCCGGGCAGATCTGCAAGGCGCTCGATGGCAAGCCGCCGGAAGGCTTCAACTATGAACTGTTCCTCGACGACAAGGGGCAGAAGATATCCAAGTCGAAGGGCAATGGCCTGACCATCGACGAATGGCTGCGCTATGCCTCGCCGGAATCGCTGTCGCTGTTCATGTATCGCGAGCCGAAGGCGGCCAAGCGTTTGTACTTCGACGTGATCCCGCGTCAGGTCGACGACTATCAGCAATTCCTCGATGGCTATCCGCGCCAGGCGGACTGGAAGCAGAAGCTCGGCAATCCGGTGTGGCACATCCACTCCGGCAAGCCGCCGGTTGCCGACATGCCGGTGACATTCACCATGCTGCTGACTTTGGTGTCGTCATCGAATGCGGAGAACGCCGAGACCTTGTGGGGCTTCATTGGCCGCTATCGTCCGGGCGTGACGCCGGCGACGCATCCGAAGTTCAACGCGCAAGTCGAATACGCCATTCATTACTTCCATGACTTCGTGCGGCCGACCAAGACCTTCCGGCAGCCGACCGATCAGGAGCGTACGGCGTTGACCGATCTGCGCGATGCGCTCAGCCAGTTGCCGGCCGATGCGACGGCGGAAGCGGTGCAGGATGTGGTCTATGAGATCGGCCGCCGCGAGCCGTTCCTTGACGAGAAGAAGAAGGCCAAGGATGGCAAGCCGGGCGTGTCGCTCGACTGGTTCAACATGTTGTACCAGGTGCTGCTCGGCCAGGAGAAAGGCCCGCGCTTCGGGTCTTTCGTCGCGATCTATGGCTTGCAGAACACGGTCGAGATGATTGATGGGGCGCTGGCGCGTTCTTCTTAATCCCTCCCCTGAAAGGGGAGGGTGGCCCGGCGTAGCGCAGCGAAGCCGGGTCGGGTGGGGTCATCTTACCCTCGTGCATCGCCCCACCCGGCTCGCAAGTGCTCGCCACCCTCCCCGTGACCGGGGAGGGATAAGAAGCAGCTTACGTAAACGTCTCGATCGATCCGTCGAGCGCGATCAGGCTCAACTCGACCGTCAGCGACGGCTGCTTCTCCGCCACCTGCTTCCGGAATTCCAGCAGCGCCGCCTTGTGCGTCGCGGTTTCCGCCGCGGCGTCCTTCACCGCATCGGCGCCGTAGGCGATCTTGGCCGCGCCGCAGTCGCGGTGGTTGACCACGATCACTTTCGGAATGCGATGCAGCTGGATCGAGGCGCCGAGATTGTCCCAGAAGGCTGGCGCCCAGGTCTTGAACGCCGGCGCGACAACGCCGATCGAAGCGCCGGCAATGGTGAACTGGCTGTACTTGCCGGTCATCTGGCGGCCGTCGAGATATTTGTCGCTCAAAGCCTGGAAGCGCGGGTCGATGCAGTTCAGCAGCATCGCCTCATACTGGCCCTCAGCCGCTTTGGCGAAGGACGGCAACCCCGCCGCCAGGCCGGCGGCCGCGCCGATCTGCAGGAAGCGCCGGCGGTCGAAGCGTGCGCGCAACATGTCACCGCAGCAGGCGCAGGCGTTCGGTGCGAATGATTCAGTCATTGGGCCCCCCCTTTTTGAATCGCCTGCGACAATAGCGCGCATCGCGCACCGCCGCTAGATCGAAAAGGGGAGGACCCTAAACTTTGACGGGCAGACCGTTACTGGCTGGCCCAGACGACGCGGGCGATCCAGACCACGTCCGTCATGTTCAAGGTGCGGTCCTTGTGCTCCGAGTTGATCGACTTCAGCTCGATGCTCTTGGCGGTCTTGCGCTTGAGCTCCTTGACCATGACTTCGTCGGCCCGGGTCTTGACCACGACGCGGTCGCCCTTGCGGACGGGTGCGGCCGGCGAGACGACGATGATGTCGCCGTCGCGATAGGCCGGCTTCATCGAATCGCCGGAGATTTCCAGCGCATAGGCGTTTTCGTCGGTGACGGTCGGGAGGGCGGTTTCTTCCCAGCCCTTGCCGACAGGGAAGCCGCCATCGTCGAAATAGCCGCCGGTGCCGGCCTCGGCGAAGCCGATCAGCGGCACCGAGTGCAGCGGCGCCTTACCGCTGCCGTCGGTGATCAGGCCGACGAAGACGTCGATCTTGGTAGTGGTCGCGGCCAGCGCCTTGGCGACCGATTCGGTCGATGGCCAGCGCGGCCGGCCTTCCGGCGTGATGCGCTTCGACTTGTTGAAAGTCGTCGGATCGAGGCCGGACTTTTTGGCGAGGCCGGAGGCGGTCATTTTGTTGCGAGCCGCCAGACGATCGACGGCGGACCAGATCTGAGCATGACTGAGCATGGGCGAATATCCCTGAAATTTATGAGGCCCGAATCGAGTTTCGCGACCACTATCCAATTTTAGGAATTATAGCCGGAAAATCAAGTCCGGGACGCTGTTTTTCTGTCGGCCGGGGCAAAAATTTCATCCCCGCACGGCTTTTCGACAGCTTTCTGGCGGGCGCTTTGGACTTGCGAGGGCCCGGCCGATAGGGTCAGCGCCATGCAAAGTGTGAGTATCCTGCGGTGATCAGCTTCCTCGACCGTCTGTCCCGTCCGTTGTTGCGGGCCCTCGATCCCGAGGACGCCCATGGCCTGACGTTAAAAGCATTGCGCTTTCTGCCGAAGACCAAGCCGGCTGCCGATCTGCCGGAGTTGCGGGTGCGGGCTTTCGGGCTGAATTTTCCCAATCCGATCGGGCTCGCGCCCGGCTTCGACAAAGATGCCGTGGCGCCGGATGCGCTGCTGCGGCTCGGCTTCGGCTTCGTCGAGATCGGCACGGTCACGCCGCGCCCGCAAATCGGCAATCCCAAGCCGCGCATTTTCCGGATTGAGGCTGACGGCGCGATCATCAACCGGCTCGGCTTCAATAATGGCGGCGCCCCGGCGGCCCTGGCGCGGCTGGCCGCTCGCGCCAATGAAGGCGGCATTGTCGGCGTCAACATCGGCGCCAACAAGGATTCGGTCGATCGCGCCGAGGACTATGTCCGGCTGATCGAAACCTTCGCCGCCGTCGCCAGCTATTTCACCGTCAATGTGTCGTCGCCGAACACGCCGGGCCTGCGCAATCTGCAGCAGGCCGATGCGCTCGACGATCTGCTCGGCCGGGTCATCGAAGCGCGCGACAAGGTGCGCATGCGCGCCGGGCCGACGCCGGTGCTCCTGAAGATCGCGCCGGACGTGACCTTGGCCGATCTCGACGATGTCGTCGGCATTGCGCGCAAGCATCGCGTCGACGGCATGATCGTCACCAATACGACTCTGTCGCGGCCGGGCTCCTTGCGCGCGCGCGACAAGGCGTCGGAAACCGGCGGGCTGTCGGGCCGGCCGATGTTCAAACTGTCGACGCGCATTCTGGCCGAGACTTTCGTGCGCGCCGAGAACCAGTTTCCGTTGATCGGCGTCGGCGGCATCGACTCGGCCGCAACGGCGATTGCCAAGATCAAGGCTGGCGCGACTTTGGTGCAGCTCTATACCGGCCTCGTTTATCAAGGCATCGGCGTGGTGGCGGAAATGAAGGCCGGCATTTCGGCGGCGATCAAGCGCGGCAACCGCGACTCGCTCGCGGCGATGGTCGGCATGGATGCGGCGGAAATCACCGCGGATAGCTGGCCGAGTTAATGCTCGATGAAAGGCTGGCGCACCAAAGCCGGATAGCGCGCCGCTTGCAGCGCGCCGCGGGCGATGAAGAAGGACAACATCGCCAGCCATAGGCCGGCATTGCCGAGCGGCAGCGTTAGCCACCAGACTAGCATGTACATCGCCAGGGCCGCGACCATGAGGTTGCGCATGTCGCGTGCCCAAGTGGCGCCGATGTAAACGCCGTCGAACACGAAGGCCATCACACCGCACAGCGGCGTCAGCGCGGCCAGCCACATGAACTGGTGTGCAACCAGCCGCACGTCGGGGCTGGCGGTCATGAAGTCGATGAACGGCGAGCCGAATAGCGCAAACAGAGCCGACGCGCCGGCGCCGAAGATGAAGCCCCAGATCACGATTAGCCGCACGGCGCGGCCGAAGGCGACGCGGTCACGCGCGCCATAGGCGCGGCCACAGAGCTGTTCGGCGGCATTGGCGAGGCCATCGAGGAAGAAGGCGCCGACCAAAGTGAAATTATGCAGCACGGCATTGGCCGCCAAGGTCACATCGCCGGCGCGCGCGCCTTGCGCCAGGAAGAACAGATAGACCGCGATCATCGCCGCCGTGCGGATCATGATGTCGCGGTTGATCGCCAGCATGCGCATCAGCTTGGCGCGGTCGAGCAGCGAGGCGCGGCCCAAATCGAAGCGTCCGTCGAGCACACGCCAGGCCATAAACAGGCCGAGGACGAGGCCACTGGCTTCGGCGATTACGGCGGCCAAGGCTGCGCCGGTGATGCCGAAGTCGAAGTGCAGCACCAGCAGCACGGTCAGCGCCATGTTGATGACGTTGACGACGATCTGGATCGACAGCGCCAGCATCGGCCGGGCGAGGCCAACCAGCCAGCCGAGCATGACGTAATTGCCGAGCGCGAACGGCGCCGACCACAGGCGGACAAAGAAGTAATGTTCGGCGGCGCCGCGCACCGTGTCGCTGCCGCCGAGGCTGCCGAAAATCAACGTTGCCATCGGCACCTGCAGCGCGATCAACGCGAGGCCGATCGCCGCTGACAGCATGAGCGCGCGCGCGAGCACAGCCGAGCGTTCGCCGACATCACCGGCGCCGAAGGCCTGCGCCGTCAGCGCGACGGTGCCCATGCGCAGGAAACCGAATAGCCAGAACATGCAGTCAAAGACGAGGGCCGCCATCGCCACGCCGCCGAGCACGGCGGAGTCACCGAGCCTGCCGATTGCCGCCGTGGCGACGACGCCGAGCAACGGCGTCGTGACATTCGCCAGCATTGCCGGTCCGGCAATGGCGAAGACGCTGCGGTTGGTGACGGTGAAGGAAGGCGGCATCAGGCCGCCTTAGCGGCCGCGCGGTGCGTTGATCAGGCGCATGATCAGCCAGATCGGGATGACGATCGCCGCGCCGAGCAGCAAGTAGCGCCACAGCGAATTGAAGGCGCCGAAGCCCAGATCCCAGATCCAGCGAACCAGAGCCTCGAGGCTGTAAAGGATGTTGTACGGATCGAGGCCAAGCACAGAGACAACGACGCCGACCAGGATCGACAGCAGGATCAGCTTGAAGATCACGGCCAGCGGTGAGCCGCCGAAAAACCGGGTCACCGGATCGGTCTTCACGCGGGGCTCCATCGGCTCAAGATCTCTCGACATGGTGGTACCTGACGCAATGTAGCCGGTCGGGTCAAGCCGGTACTTTATCGCTCCTGGCGAGCATCTTCTCCAGCGTTTCCAGCCGGTCGGCGTCGCGCGGCGGCTTGTCCCAGCGCAGCCGGCTGATGCGGGGAAAGCGCATGGCGACGCCGGATTTGTGCCGCGACGAGCGCTGCAGCCCTTCGAACGCCACCTCCAGCACCAGCCCGACCTCGGCATTGTGCGTCACCTCACGCACCGGGCCGTATTTATTGACCGTATTGCGGCGAACGAACTTGTCGATCTCTTTCAACTCCTCGTCGGTGAAGCCGAAATAGGCCTTGCCGACCGGCACCAGCGCGTCCTCGGCATTCCAGACGCCGAAAGTGTAATCGCTGTAGAATGACGAGCGCTTGCCGTGGCCGCGCTGCGCATACATCAGCACCGCATCAATGATCATCGGGTCGCGCTTCCACTTCCACCACGGCCCTTTCGGCCGGCCGGGCGAATAGACCGAGTCGCGGCGCTTGAGCATGACGCCTTCGACCGCTTCGGCATCGAGACCGGCGCCGCCTTGCGCCGGATCGGCGCGCGCCGCGATCAGTTGGTCCCATGTCTCGAACAGCACCAAGGATGAAATATCGATGCGCGGATCGTTCAGCTTCTTGATGAAAGCATCGAGCCGTGCGCGGCGTTCCTCGAACGGCACGTCGCGCATGTCGGTGCCATCCAGCGACAGCAGGTCGTAGGCGCGCATGTGAATGGGGAATTCGCTGGTCAGCTTCGGCGTCACGCTCTTGCGATTGAGTCGCTGCTGCAGCACGTTGAACGACTGCACGCGACCTTCGCGCAGGATCAGCAATTCGCCGTCGATGGCGGCGGGCAGGCGCAGCGATGGCAGCAGGTCAGGAAAGCTCTTGGAGATGTCCTCGCCGGTGCGCGAATAAAGCCGCGTAACCGGTTTGCCATCTTCATCATTGCCGCACACCGCCTGGACGCGGATGCCATCCCATTTCCATTCGGCGGTGAACTCGGCGGCGTTGAGCGACGCGAGATCCGGCTCTTCCAGCGCATGCGCCAGCATGGCCGGGCGGAACGGCGCCGGATCGAGATTGAGCGGCTTGTCGCCGCGGCCTTCCAGCCAAGCGAACAGTTCGAGATAGGGCGGTTCAAGCCCGGGCCAGATGATCTCGACCTCGTCGGGCGCCTTGTCGCCGAGCGATGCAGCGGCTGTCTTGGCCAAGCGCGCCGAGACGCCGATGCGCATACTGCCGGTGACCAGCTTGAGCAGCGCCCAGCGGCCGTTCTCGTCGAGCGCATCGAGCCAGCGCGTCATCTGTGCGGGAAGCTCCGCTTTGCCGAGCGTCGATAGCGTCTCGACGACATCAGTAACGGTCGGCGTGCGGTTGGCACGCTTGCTCTCATCGACCGGCCACATCAGCGCGACGGTCTCGGACAGATCGCCGACATAGTCATAAGACAGTTCGAAGAGATGCGGATCGACGCGCTCAGCAATCAGCGCGCGGATCATGCCGGCCTTGGCATTGCGAAATGTCAGCGCGCCGGTCAGCGCGGCAAGCGCATAGCCGCGGTCCGGATCCTCGGTCTTGCGCAAATAATCGGCGACCAGCCGGATCTTGTTGTTGCGGCCGGGCTCATAGGCGATGCGGTCGAGCAGTTCGGCGAAGCGGTTCATGCTTCCGCGCCTTCCGCCGGTCCGGGCGCGACACCGTCGCTGTCATCCTCATCGCCATAACCAACAATATCCAGCGGCCTTGCTTTCATCCCCCGCGATTGCGCCCAGTGTACTAGTGCATCTTCCTGGCCATGCGTGACCCAGACTTCCGAGCAGCCTGTGGCGGAAATGGTCTTCACCAGCCCGTCCCAGTCGGCATGATCGGAGATCACCAGCGGCAAGGAAATGCCGCGCTGTCTTGCCCGCGCGCGCACGCGCATCCAGCCCGACGCAAACGCCGCAACCGGATCGGGAAAGCGCCGCGACCACACATCGGTCATCGCACTCGGTGGGCAGATAGTGATAGTGCCGGCAAGGTCACTCTTCTTGTGCCCCTTCACCAGTTCGACATTGCCGAGGTCGATGCCGCTGAACTGGTAATAGGCGGTGATCTTCTCCATCGCGCCATGCAGGTAGATCGTCTTGTCGTAACCGGCGGCGCGCAGCAGCGCCATGACGCGTTGGGCCTTGCCGAGCGAGTAGGCGCCGACCAGATGCGCGCGCTCCGGAAACAGTTCGACCGACGCCAGCAACTTGGCGACTTCGCCATCGGCATCGTGATGGCGGAACACCGGCAGCCCGAATGTCGCCTCGGTGATGAACACATCGCACGGCACCAGCTCGAACGGCAGGCAGGTCGGGTCCGGCACATCCTTGTAATCGCCCGAGGCAACGATACGCAGGCCCTTGCGCTCGACCTTGATCTGCGCCGAGCCGAGCACATGGCCGGCCGGGTGATAGCTCACCGTTGTATCGCCGAGCTTCAGGACCTCGCCATATTTGATCACCTGCGAGGAGCCGGCGAAGTCTTCGCCGTAACGCAGCCGCATGATCTCTAGCGTCTCCGCCGTTGCCAGCACCGAGCCATGACCCGGCCGCGCATGGTCGGCGTGACCATGCGTAATCAGGGCCTTGTCGACCGGGTGCGTCGGATCGATGTGAAAGCCGCCGGGCTTGCAGCAGACACCGGACGGCGTTGGAACCAGGATATCTTCGGGGCGCATTATGCTTAGATAGGTGCTGGGTGGGCGTTGTCATCGCCGCGTTGCGGACACAGATGTGGAACCAACGCCGCCCCTCAACGAGAGTTCAATTCCTTGCCGCGCCCGAAACGCATCGATATGCCGCCCTTGCTGCCCGATGCTTTCACGCGATGGTTCGCCGGTCGCGGCTGGGCGCCGCGCGCGCATCAGCTTGAACTCCTGGCCAAGGCGAATGAGGGGCGCTCGGCGCTGCTGATCGCCCCGACCGGTGGCGGCAAGACTTTGGCGGGATTTTTGCCAAGCTTGGTGGAACTGAGCAGCAAGACCGGGCCGAAGTCGAAGAAGCTGGTCTCGACCGGCAGCGGCATCCGCCGCGAGGGCGGGCTGCACACGCTCTATATCTCGCCGCTCAAGGCGCTCGCCGTCGACATCGCCCGCAATCTGGAAATGCCGGTGAACGAGATGAAGCTGCCGATCCGGCTGGAGACGCGCACCGGCGACACGCCGACATCGAAGCGGCTGCGCCAGCGCCGCGATCCGCCCGACATCTTGCTGACCACACCGGAACAACTGGCGCTGCTGCTGGCGTCGCCTGACGCGCCGTTTCTGTTCGGCTCGTTGCGCCGCGTTGTGCTCGATGAGTTGCATTCCCTGGTGCTGTCGAAGCGTGGCGATCTGTTGTCGCTCGGCATGGCGCGTCTGTTTCAACTGGCGCCAGAGATGACCACGGTCGGACTGTCGGCGACTGTTGCCGTGCCTGAGGAGTTGTGCCGCTTCTTGGTGCCGCAGCCGATGCAAGGCGAAGCACATGCCGATCTTGTTATCGCGCAAGCCGGCGCGCAGCCGAAGGTAACGATGCTGAACACGACGGAGCGCTTGCCCTGGGCCGGGCATTCGGCGCGCCATGCGCTCAGCGAAATTTACGACCTCATCAAGCAGCACAAGACGACGTTGCTGTTCGTCAACACGCGCAGCCAGGCCGAATTCACCTTCCAGTCGCTGTGGGGCATCAACGACGACAATCTTTCCATTGCCTTGCATCATGGGTCGCTCGCTGTCGGCCAGCGCCGAAAGGTCGAGGACGCGATGAGCGCCGGCAAGTTGCGCGCGGTGGTCTGTACCTCGTCGCTCGATCTCGGCGTTGATTGGGGCGATGTCGATCTGGTGATCAATATCGGCGCGCCGAAGGGCTCGTCGCGGCTGATGCAGCGCGTCGGCCGCTCCAATCACCGCTATGACGAGCCGTCAAAAGCGGTGCTGGTGCCGGCCAATCGCTTTGAAGTGCTAGAGTGCCGCGCCGCCATCGATGCCGTCGCCGAGAATGCGCAGGACACGCCGCCTCTGCGCACCGGCGGGCTCGATGTGTTGTGCCAGCATATTCTTGGCCGCGCTGTTGGTGAACCGTTTCTTTCCGATGACCTGTTTGCTGAAATCCGCTCTGCCGCGCCTTACGCGACGCTGACGCGGGCTGACTTCGATGATGCGCTCGATTTCGTCGCCACTGGCGGCTACGCGCTGAAGGCTTATGAGCGCTTTGCCAAAATCCGGCAAGGCAAGGATGGCAAATGGCGCGTCACGCATCCGCGCGTGGCGCAGCGCTATCGCATGAACATCGGTACCATTGTCGAAGCCGACATGCTGAAGGTGCGCATGGTGCGCGGCCGCCGTGGAGCCGGCAAGACGATCCAACGCGGCGGCCGCATTCTCGGCCAGGTCGAGGAATATTTCGTCGAGATGCTGTCGATCGGCGACACCTTCGTCTTCGGCGGCGAGATACTGCGTTACGAAGGGCTGGTCGAGAACGAAGTCTATGTGACGCGCTCGAACGCGACCGATCCGAAAGTGCCGGCCTATGAAGGTGGCAAGTTTCCGCTGTCAACGTATCTCGCCGCGCGCGTGCGCAACATCCTCGCTGATCCGGAAGCGTGGCGCGCACTGCCGGATCAGGTGCGCGAATGGCTCGAGTTGCAGGAATGGCGTTCGCTGCTGCCGCCGGCCAGCGATCTGCTGGTCGAAACCTTCCCGCGCGGCGGCAATAATTATCTGGTCTGCTATCCTTTCGAAGGCCGTCTCGCGCACCAGACGCTCGGCATGTTGCTGACGCGGCGGCTGGAGCGCGCCGGTTTGCGGCCGCTCGGGTTCGTCGCCAATGAATATGCGCTGGCGGTGTGGTGCCTTGGCGACATCGATCTGCGGGTTTCGCGCAGGGAACTTTCGCTGAATGATTTGTTCGCCGAAGACATGCTCGGCGACGATCTCGAGGAGTGGCTGGCGGAATCGTCGCTGATGAAGCGTACCTTCCGCACCTGCGCCATCATCGCCGGCCTGATCGAGCGCCGGTTCCCGGGCGAGGAAAAATCACGGCGGCAGCTGACAATTTCGACCGATCTTGTTTACGACGTGCTGCGCAAGCACCAGCCTGACCATATTCTGCTGCGCGCCGCGCGTGCCGACGCTGCCACTGGCCTTCTCGACATCAAGCGGCTGTCGGAAATGTTATCGCGCGTGCAGGGACGAATCGTTCATAAGTCGCTCGACCATGTGTCGCCGCTCTCGGTTCCGGTTATGCTGGAGATCGGCCGCGAGACAGTCTATGGCGAAGCGTCGGACGTGTTGCTGGCGGAAGCCGCCGACGAACTGATCAAGGAAGCGATGGTTTGACGAACTACTGGACCTTGCGCGCGAACCACCGGCGAGCGGCCACTGCGCGCGCTGAAGTTCCCGCCGTGCCGCAGACGCTGGAGATCAATCTGTCCGGCGCGTCGCTGATCGCCGATCCATCGGGCGCCTTGTACTGGCCGGAACACGGATTGCTCGCGGTGGCCGATCTGCATCTGGAAAAAGGCTCGAGCTATGCGCGGCACGGCCAGTTCCTGCCGCCCTACGACACCGCCGCGACCTTGGCGCGTCTGACTCGCCTCATCGCGCACTACGCGCCGCGCGTCGTCGTTGCGCTTGGCGACAGTTTCCATGATGGCGGCGGGCCGAAGCGTCTGCTCGACAGCGATCGCGAAAGCCTCGGCGCGTTACAGCGCGGCCGCGAATGGATCTGGATCACCGGCAATCACGATCCGGAACCGGCGGAGAGTATCGGCGGCGTGTTTCAGGAGACGATGCAGGTCGGCGCCTTGACCTTCCGCCATTTGCCGACCGGCACGGCGTATGAAGTGTGCGGCCATTTGCACCCCGTCGCGCGGGTGTCGCATCGCGGCCGCGCGGTGCGCCGCCGCTGCTTCGCGGCTGACGAGACGCGCATGGTGATGCCGGCCTTCGGCGCCTTCACCGGCGGACTGAATGTGCGTGATGCGGCCTTCGCCGATCTGTTCGGCACGTTCGCCTTCACCGCGCATATGCTCGGCGACACGCGGCTGTTTGCCTTCAGCGCAAAGCGCTGCCTCGCCGACTAATCCCGCCTGAATACCACACTGCCGATCCAGCCGATCACCAGCGCCATCAGCGACGTCAATATCCCGTACAGCAGCCCGTAATCGCGCGCGGCGTCGGCGATGAACTGTTCGATGCCGGCCTTGATCACCTCCAGAGCCGTCTGCGTGCGTGCCAGCGGCTGGCCGCCGCCGAACAGTTGCACGTCGATGCCATAGCTGCCGGTCGGCGCATTGGCCGGCATCGGAATGGCAACGCGGAACACGGTCGGCGTCAGGAACGTCACGGCAATCGGCGACTCGCGATACAGGCCGTATTGCGTTTCCAGTTTGACGAACGCCGTGCGGAACGGGTCGTCGCGTACCGTGTCGGCAGTGTCGGGGCCGATCGCTTGCGGCAGCAGGAAGTTGTTCAAGCCCAGCTGCAGGCGCCGCGCCGTCTCGGCATTGGCGATCTCGTTCACCGGCCGGTTGCTCAATATGCCGAGATAAGACGGCACGCGCACAAACTCGCGCGTATCGGCATTGACCCAGATGCCGAGCACCCGATCCTTGCGCCGCGTCCGCAATGTATGCCGCGGGCCGGTAACAGTGACGACAAGATCATACGTGCCGCGCATCGCCGACTGCGGCCGGTCCGGCTCAATCGTGCCGAACAGCACCAGGTCCTCGCCGTCGAAATTCGACGTCACCGCAACGCGGTGGTTCGACAGTGACACCACCAGCTGCTCGGCATGCGCCGGCGCGGCGAAGGCCGTCAGCAACGTGGCGATGAGCAGGGCGCGGCGTGCCATTACTCGCCCCTCACCAGTCGGATGGAGAACAGCTCGTCCGGCTGCACCACCAGTTCAAACGCGAAGCGCAGGCCGACGGCGAACACCAGCAAGCCAAGCAGCAGGCGCAGCCGCTCGGCGCGCATGGTCTGTCCGGTACGGGCGCCGAATTGCGCGCCGATGACGCCGCCAACAATCAGGATCAGCGCCAGCAGCGCATCGACCAGATGATTGGTCGCGGCATGCATCACCGTGGCCGAGGCCATCGTCACCAGAGTCAGCACCATCGATGTGCCGATCACGGTCGCGGTCGGCACGCGTAGAAAATAAATCAGCATCGGCACCAGCAGAAAGCCGCCGCCAATGCCGAGGATGGCGCCGATGAAGCCGATGGTGAAGCCGATGCCCCACACAGGGATCGCCGACACATAAATCTTCGAGCGCTTGAAGCGCATCTTCAGCGGCAGGCCGTGCACCCAGTTGTGGCTGCCCGGCCGGCGCAGAGTGGCGGCCTGGCCTTTGCGCGTGCGCAGTTCGGCCTGCACGCTCTCCTTGATCATCAGCGCGCCGACCGTGGTCAGCAGCGTCACATATGAAAGGCCGATGACCAGATCGAGCTGGTCGACCTCGCGCAGCAAGGTGAACAGATAAACGCCGGTTGCCGTGCCGAGAATGCCGGAACTCAGCAGCATCATCGCCAGCGCCAGGTCGATGGCACGCTTACGCCAATAACTGAGAGCGCCGGTGAAGGACGAGGCGGCGATATGGCTGGTGACGCTGGCCACGGCAACAGCCGGCGGAATGCCGACAAAGATCAGCAGCGGTGTCATCAGGAAGCCGCCGCCAATGCCGAACATGCCGGAGATGAAGCCGACCGCCAGCCCCATCCCCAGAACGAGGAAGATGTTAACGGGCAGATCGGCGATCGGAAGGTAGATTTGCAAAGCGGCTTGGTCCGGCGTGCGGCGGGTGCTTCAAGCGATGATAGCGCCGAACGTTGGCGCAATCACGTCATTGCGCCGTTCGAAGCCGCTTGGCCACCCTTTTCGCTGATCTTTACCTTACCGCGTGCCGAGATTGATCGGCGCGTTGGCGACGCTGGCCGAAACCGCCCGCGTGCTGGTGCTGCGCGGCTTCGGCTGCTGCGAGGTCGTCGTCGCGTCGTCCCAGCCGCCTTGCGGCACCGGCACATTGATGGCGTCCGGCGCCTGCGCTTCCGGAACGAAGGTCTTGGCCGTTTCACGGGCGGCACCCATTTCCTGGGCGTCGAGATGGGCGGCGACGTCATCGCGCTTCTTGGCGGCTTCCTTGTCGCCCTGCGTGGCGGCCAGCGAGAACCACTTGTACGCTTCGGCAATGTTCTTGTCGGTGCCGAGGCCGCGGGCGCAGAGGACGCCGAGATTGTACTGGCTGTCGGCAATGCCGTGCTGCGCCGCCTTGCGGAACCAGAGCGCCGCGGTGCCGTAGTCCGGCTTGCCTTCGATGCCTTCGGCGTAGAGCACGGCGAGGTTATGCATCGCCTTAGCGTGGCCTTGCGTGGCGGCGGCGAGATACAGCTTGCGCGCCTGGCCGAGGTTCTTCTTCACGCCATTGCCTTTTTCCAGCAGCGAAGCGTAACGGAACTGGGCTTGCGCGAGGCCTTTGCTGGCCGAGCGTTCGTACCAGCGGGCGGCTTCTTCCGGATCGGCCGGGACGTTGCGGCCTTCCGAGAAGCGGGTCGCGACTTCGTAAGCGGCGGCGGCATCGCCACCCATGGCGGCAAGGCGCAGGCGGTTGCTGCCCAGCGCGATCGGCAGGTCGGTCTTGGCCGGCGCGGTGGCGACGACGGGCGCGATGGCCGGCGCGGCGCGCGGCGGGATCTGGCGGATCGGGCTGCGGCCGACCGAACCGGTGACATCGGCGTTCTGGTTGAGCGCGCCGGGGCTCAGCAGCGACGGCGGCTGGTTGGCCGGCGTATTCATCGAGAACGGCGCGGCAGGCGTCAGCATGCTGCTGCCACTGCCCGGCACGTTGATCGGCGGCGCCAGCGGAATCGACGGGGTCGTGCTCTGCGTCGTGGCCGGAGCATTGTCGATGGGCTCGGCGTTGTCGGTCTCGGGCGGGCCCTGCAGGCTCTGCTCTTTCGGCGTGCCGCTGAAGTTGAACATGTTGCCGGCGATCTGGATGCCGCCAATGACGATGGCGACGATGCAGGCGGCGATCAGTACCGACTTGCCGCGCTTCATGATCGTGGCGCGCAGACTCGGGCGTTCGCTGTCGTCGGCGATGTAAACGGCTTCCGGCGGCTTGCCGCGCGGCGTTGCGGTCTCGATGGCCGCCTGCGCGGCGCGGCGGGCGGCGGCGATGAAGCCGGACTTGCCGGCCGGGCCGTTCGGCTCCGGACGTGAATTGCCGAGCGCTGCTTCCGAGGCGGCGATGCGCGCGGCCGGGTTGGCCTGGAAACGCGGCGCGGCCGAACCCGGCTCGAGCGGGGCGTCCGGCGGCAGATCGGGATTGATCGGCAGATGCGCGGCCTGCGGCAGACGCTGCGGCCGTGCGGCTGGCTGTTGCTGCTGCACATGCTGAACCGGCGCTGGCTGGCGCGGCGGCTGCGGCATTTGCTGCTGCATCGGCTGCTGTGCCGGCATCGGCTCGGCAACCGGCTCAAACATTTGCGCCGGCGCCATCGGCGGGGCCGGCGTGAAGTGCGGCTGCTGCACGTCAGGCTGTTCAACCTGAACCGGCCGAGCGCCGATCTTGCCGAGGCCTTGCGGGATGTCCTGCAGCTCGAGATCGAGCGGGCTGCGCACGCCGCGCACATCGCGCTCGATGGTGGCGAGACGATCGACAACGAGGCCGAGCGTTGAGTGAACTGCATCGAGCGCATTATGGGTGCGGGCAATGTCGTGCCTGAGATCGATCACGCCTTGATTATCTTCGCGCGGACCGCTGGCGCCCTTGCCGGCGCGCATCTCTTCAATGTGCACCAGCAGGTCGGCGAGACCGCGTTCGATCGCTTCGAGATGGCCGAGGCGCGAATCCGACGCGTCGAGCCGCTTTACCAAAGTGACGATGTGATCTTCGAGATGGGCGACAGCGCCGTCGCCGCGCGTCTGCTGGATCTGCTCGATCTTGTCGGACAGCGATTCGACCAGAGCTTCCAGGCGCGGCGGCACCGCAGCGCCGTTCTGCGCGCGCGCCGTCAGCGCATCGGAAAGCGCGGAAATGCGGTGTTCAAGGCTGTTCAGCGCGTCGCCGGCGCCGGAGCCCGCGCCGTAATGTTCGATGCGTTCGGCAAGGTCCTGCACCTGCGCGGCAAGGCGGCCGACCGTATCGTTCGACGCAACATGGCCGGCCATGTCGCGCAAAGTGGTGATGGCGTGTTCGAGCTGGCCGAGTGTTGCCGGATCTTTCTGCGCAACGATCATATCGATCTTGCGCGCCAGGCCATCGACCGCTTCGTGGAAGCCGACAAGGTTCTCCGCCGGCGTCAGGCCGCGCAGCGCATCGCGCACTTCGGCCAGGCCATGTTCGACGCCGGACAACTGGCTGCCATCGACCGCCATATTGCCGGTCTGGCGGCCTTCGGCGATCCGCTGGGTGAGACCTTGGATTTGCCGCTCGATGGCGTCGATCGCCTGACGCGGCATCGCATCGTTGAGCGCATGGGCGATCTCGCCGAGTTCGCCGCGCAATGCATTGATCGCATCCTCGACGCCGGGGCGGCGGAGCGTTTCGATCTGGTCGGTGATCTGGCGCAGATGCTGTTCGAGGCCGGACAGGTCCTGCTGCGGCGCCTGTTGCAGCACCTGCGGCAAGGGCTGCGGTGGCGAATAGGACTGAGCCTGCGGCGGCGCGTAAGCGGCAACCTGCGGCGGAACGTTCTGCGCGGCAGCGGGCTGATGATTCGGACGGGCGGGCGCAGCGGGAGCGCCGCCTTTCAGTGAACGCTGACGCGCGGCGATTTCGGCGACGGCGCGGTCCAAACCTTGGGGAGCATTGCCTTGCGGGCCAGCTGGCTGCTGCTGCGGCACTTGCTGCTGCACCTGCGGCGGCATTTGCGGCTGCATCGGCGGAGCAAATTGCTGCGGCGGCGCGAAGTGCTGCGGATGCGGCATGTGCTGCATCGGGGGCTGCATCTGCGGCGGCATCTGCTGCGGTGCCATTTGCGGCGCGGCCATCATGCGCGGGATCTGCTGCATATGGTCGATGCGCTGATCGAGACGCGCGATCAGTTGCGCCAGTTGAGCCGTTTCAAGGTTCTGCTGATGGGCGGCCGAATGGCCCCGCGCCGCGCGCGGCGCCTGTGCGGCCGGAACGGTACGGCTGAATTTCTCGATGCGGCGGGTGATGTCGTCCAGCCGCTGGTGAACGGTGGCCATCTCCTCGCCATAGGCTTCGTCGTCGTCGCCATAGGCGGAGGCGCCGTCTTGTTCGGCCTGCTGCAGGATGACGGAGTTCAGCCACTCGCCGAGCGGCATGCCCGACCGGCGCGCCGCCTCCTTGGCTGTCTCGCGGGCTTCCGGCCTTATGCCTTTCACACTCCACGGGACGGCAAATTTCATTCTCACACCCACAGTCGAGGTGGAGGCGCAAAGAGTCCGGATCGACTCTCGTGAAGACGGCACCCGCGGGTGCGAATGCCGTGTTTCAGTCCACCCCTGACTTTTTGCCGGTCACGGTAAACAGGCGGTTAACGATTGGCGGAAGTGCCGGACTTTCCGTGTAAATTCGGAATATTCGGGTTAGGCGGCGGGAACCCAGCCGTGCCATCGGTATCCATAGGCGAGCAGGCCTTGCGGGCCTTTAATTCAGGCGTAAATGCTGCGGGTATAATAGGATTTGCGTGAGCACCGATTCCCCTAGTGGGTCATCGGGACCGACCGCCGCCAAGGCGGCGTTAATGAATTTTTAACCTTTAAGACGTTCGCCCGGGAGAGAAACGATGCCGACCTATAAAGCGCCCGTTGAGGACGCCCTGTTTCTGCTGAACGACGTCTTTCATATCGAGCGCTACGGCAATTTGCCGGGCTTCGCCGACGCCACGCCGGACCTGATCGAGGCGGTGCTGCGCGAGGCGGCCAAGCTGAGCGAGGATGTTCTCACCCCGCTCAACCGCGTCGGCGACACCGAAGGCTGCACCCGCAACGAGGATGGCAGCGTCAGCACGCCGACCGGCTTCAAGGATGCCTTTAAGCAATTCGTCGATGGCGGCTGGATCGGCATTTCGGTACCGGAGGAATTCGGCGGCCAGGGCCTGCCGGCGACCATGACCACCACGGTCAATGAGTTCCTCTGCTCCGGCAACATGGCCTTCGCCATGTATCCCGGCCTGACGCAAGGTGCGGTCGCCGCCATGCTGCAGCACGCCTCGCAGGATCTGAAAGAAAAGTATCTGCCCAACATGGTGTCCGGCACCTGGACCGGCACCATGAACCTGACCGAGCCGCATTGCGGCACCGACCTCGGCCTGCTGCGCTCCAAGGCGGTCAAGCAGCCGGACGGCAGCTACAAGATTTCCGGCACCAAGATCTTCATCTCCGCCGGCGAACACGACATGGCGGACAATATCATTCACCTCGTGCTCGCCCGCATTGAAGGCGCCCCGGCCGGTACGAAGGGCATCTCGCTGTTCGTCGTGCCCAAGATCATGGTCGGCGATGATGGCGCGCTCGGCGCCCGCAACGGCGTGTCCTGCGGCTCGCTTGAAGAGAAAATGGGCATTCACGGCAACTCGACCTGCGTGATGAATTACGACGGTGCCACCGGCTGGCTGATCGGCCAGGAAAATCGCGGCCTCAACGCCATGTTCGTGATGATGAACGAAGCCCGTCTCGGCGTCGGCATTCAGGGTCTAGCGCAATCCGAAGTCGCCTACCAGAACGCCGTCACCTATACGAAGGAGCGCTTGCAGGGCCGCGCGCTGACCGGCGCAAAATATCCCGACAAGGCCGCCGATCCGATCATCGTCCATCCGGACGTGCGCCGCACCTTGATGAGCATCAAGGCGTTCAACGAAGCGGGTCGCGCTTTGGTGATGTGGGCCGGTTTGAAGAGCGATGTCGCGCATCGCTCGGAAGATGAGAAGGAACGGCAGAGCGCCGACGACGCGCTCGGCCTGCTGACGCCGGTGATCAAGGGAGTGCTCACGGACACGGGCTTCGCCAACACCGTCTCGGCGCAGCAATTGTGGGGCGGCCACGGCTACATTGCCGAGAACGGCATGGAGCAGTTCGTGCGCGATGCGCGCATTGCCCAGATCTATGAAGGCGCCAACGGCATTCAGGCGCTTGACCTTGTCGGCCGCAAGCTCGGCAAGGATGGCGGCCGCGCGCTGATGGCGTTCCTCGGTGAACTCGGCGCCTTCGTGAAGGAAAAAGAAGCCGACGAGAAGATGAAGCCGTTCGTCACGCCGCTCGGCGTTGCCGCCGGCCATCTGCAACAGGCCTCGATGTGGTTCATGCAGAACGCAATGGCCAAGCCGGACAATGCTGGCGCCGGCGCCACCGACTACATGCATCTGTTCGGTCTGGTCGCGCTTGGCTTCATGTGGTGCCGCATCGCCGAAGCGGCCTTGGCAAAGCTGCCGGAAGCGAACGGGCAGGCGCCGTTCTATAACGCCAAACTGACCACGGCGCGCTTCTTCATGGATCGCATGCTGCCGGAAACCGCTACGCGCCTCGCGCGTATCCAGTCGGGTGCAGCCTCAACGATGGAATTGCCGGACGATCAGTTCTAGGCGGCGGGCACTTCAATCGTCGCCGCCAGTTTCAACACTGGCGGCTGCGCCTGCTTCATCAGCAGCTTCTGCGCATCGAAGGCGCCGTCGGCGCAGATGAATTCAAACGACGCCAGGATGCGGTCGACAGTGGCGCCGTCGCTGCCGAAGGGCAGCAGCAGCCGCTCATAGTGTACGAGCCGGCCCTCGCCATCGATCAGATCGTGAATCGTATAGACCGGCCGCCGGCCGCGTAGCGCCTCGCTATAAGTCGCCTGCGATTCGCCGTAGCGCTGCGGCGGGATGATCTCGTCGAGATGTTTGCCGCGGCAGTCGACACTGCCATAGACTTTGGCGATGGTATCGCCGTGAAACCTGACGCGATAGCGCGCCGGCTCACCGGGGATGACATCGACGAAGCTGAGATTGGCTTTCACGGAAGCGAGGTTCTCGGCCTCGACCGTTTGCCAGCGGGGCACCGCGTCCTGCCGGACATTGCGCATCCAGAACTTGAGCAACCAGCGTTGGTTGATCGCTCGCACCAGATCCGGCCGCCCAACAGTAAACTGCATCGACGCGAATCTCGCTATTGGCCGGCTGCGTGATCTTAGTTAAGCGCCACGATAGCCAATAACAACTAACAGATCGTTCTATGTAATATATCGAACATAGCGATTTAGGCCCGTATTGTGGGCTAGTTTGACCCGCAACGATCAGGCCGGTTGCAAAACGCGCGGACGTTGTCGCGAGCGCATCAACAACCAGATGGTGATCGCGACGTTGAGCAAATTCCAGAACAGGCCGTTGAGGAAGGCGATCTGATACGAGCCGGTGAGATCAAAGATCACGCCGGACAGCCAGCCGCCGAGCGCCATGCCGAGGATGGTCATCATGATGACGAGGCCGATGCGCGTCGAGGCCTGCTGCGGCGGGAAGTATTCGCGGATGATGACGGCGTAGGAGGGCACGATGCCGCCCTGAAACAGGCCGAACAAAGCCGAGATGACATAGAGCGACATCAGGCCGTCGAAGAAGAGATAAAGAAACAGCGCGACGCCTTGCAGCACCGAGCCGATCAGCAGCGTGCCGACGCCGCCAATGCGGTCGGCAATGAAGCCGGACGCGACGCGGCTGATGATGCCGAAGCCGAGCATCAGCGACAGCATGTCGGCGCCGCGTGCCACGCCGTAACCGAGATCGCCGCAATAGGCGACGATATGCACCTGCGGCATCGACATCGCCACGCAACAGGCGAGGCCGGCGATCAGCAGCAGCACCTGCAACGTCGTCGGTGAGAACGGCAATGACGCCTGCCGCGCGGCGGCGGCAACGCGGGACGCATCGCTCTGCTTGGTCTCGATCCGCCGCCGCAACAACAGCGACAGCGGCAGCATGGTGACGACGCAGAAGATGCCGATGCCGATATAGGTCGCGCGCCAGCCGGCCATGGCGGTGAAGTGCTGCACCACTGGCGGCCAGATCGTGCCGGCGAGATAGTTGCCCGATGCCGCCAGCGCGACGGCGATGCCGCGCCGCTTAACGAACCAATGCGAGATGTCGGCCATCAACGGCGCGAAGGTCGCCGAGCAGCCGACGCCAATCAGCGCGCCTTGCGCCACCGCAACCAGCCACAGGCTCGGCGCATAACCGACGGCGATATAACCGGCGCCGAGTGCCAAAGTGCTGAGAATGACCGGCAGGGTCACACCGACACGGTCGGCGATCTGGCCGAACAACACGCCGCCGGCGGCAAAGCCGAACATGGTCAGCGTATAGGGCAGGGACGCCGCGCCGCGCTCGACGCCGAACTCGCTCTGCATCGCCGGCAACACGACGACGACCGACCACATGCCGACGCCGCCAATGGTCGACAGCAGCATGGAGACGGCAAGCCGCCACCACGCATAGGGCGAGTCTGTCAGCTCCGGCGTTGCGGCGCCTGCTGTTGCATTCATGATGATGTGGTCCCGGTCTGGCAGGCCGGTGGTAGCACAATTATAGCGCGCGTCGCCACATGCGCAGTCGTTTTTATCTAAACGCCGGCATCACCTCTTTGCCGAACAACTGAATCGAATGCGTAGCATCATCAAAATTCATGTCGCCGAAAACCATCTGGCATAGCACGTAATTAATGCCTGCTTCGCGCTGCAGTGCAGCGATGTAATCGCGCACCGTCGCCGGCGAACCGGCAATGCCATGGCCGATCGCCTGCAGTCCGGCAAAGTCCGCCGGGTAAATTTCCTTCAGCGAGAAATCCTGCCCCGAACGCTTCCACAGAAACTCCATCGCCGCGCGCCAGCGTGGATAGGATTCGCGTGCGATGCGCTCGGCTTCCGCGTCGGTGTCGGCGACAACGATGTGCCGGGTGATGCCGATGCGTGGAATGTCGGCCTCGCTGCGGCCGAGTTCACTCCAGTCCTTGCGGTAACGATCCGAGATCGCTTTGGCGCGCACGGCAGGCCCGAGCGACACAACATTGATCGCCTTCGGCACCGCCCAGGCAATCGCGTCCGGTGACGGCGCGCCGTACCAGAGCGGCGGATGCGGCAGTTGATACGGCTTCGCCTGGATGACGAAATCCCTGAAATTGAAAAACTGACCCTCGAAATTCAGCACGTCGGTCTCGAAGGCCTGCATCAGCACGGCAAAGGCTTCCTGGTATATCGGCGAGGCCTTGGTGGGATCGATCCCATAGCGCTGGTGCTCGACCAGCGCGCCGCCGCGGCCCACGCCGAGCATGAAACGGCCCTTGCTCAGGTGATCGAGCATGCAGACTTCTTCATAAACGCGCAGGGGGTGGTACAGCGGCAGGACATAAACCAGCGGGCCGAGCTTGATCGTCTTGGTGCGCTGGATGGCCGAGGCCAGAAACACGCTCGGAGACGACGCCATGCCGAGCGGGCTCGAATGGTGCTCCGCCAGATGATACGCGCCGAACCCGGCCGTCTCCATGATCTCGATCAGCCGCAGCCGCTCGTCGAGGAAGCTGCCCAACGGCGCCCCATTGGTGTCGAGATGATCGAAGACGGCAAAGTCGAGCACTGCGTGTTCTCCGTGACGCGGGACGAGATTATCGCTAACTTGTCCGCAAGCCGTCGCTCACTGAACGGCTCGGGGAGGTCTTATATGCGAAAATCAGGTTTTGTCTTGGCCGCTGTTGCGGCCACCATGATGATGTCGTCGGCGTCGCAGGCGCAGGAAACGATCAAGATCGGTTTGATCATGGCTTACTCAGGCCAGTTCGCCGACACCGCGACGCAGATGGATAACGGCGTCAAGCTGTTCATGAAGAAATTCGGCGACACCGTCGCTGGCAAGAAAATCGAAATCATCCGCAAGGACACCGGCGGTCCGAACCCGGACGTCGCCAAGCGTCTGGCGCAGGAATTGATCGTGCGCGACAAGGTTGATGTGCTTGCCGGCTTCACGCTGACGCCGGAAGCGCTGGGCGCCGCCGACGTCTCGGCCGAAGCGAAGAAGTTCATGGTGGTCATGAACGCCGCGACCTCGATCATCACCGAGAAGTCGCCATATGTCGCGCGCACCTCGCTGACCATTCCGCAGCTTGAGCAGCCCTTCGGCGATTGGGCGTTCAAGAACGGCATCAAGAAAGTCTACACGATGGTCGCCGATTACGGCCCGGGCATCGACGCCGAAACCTGGTTCCAGAAAGGCTTCAAGGCCGCGGGCGGCGAGGTTGTCGGCGCGGTGCGCATGGCCGTCGCCAATCCGGACTTCTCCGCCTATGTGCAGAAGGCCAAGGACGTGAACCCGGACGCGGTCTTCATCTTCATCCCGGGTGGCGCGCAGCCGCCGGCCATGGCGAAGGCGATGCAGGAGCGTAACTTCCCGGCGAGCAAAGTGCTGGCGCAAGGCGAAGTGACGATGGATGACAATGCGCTGAAGAGCATGGGCGATGCCGCTGTCGGCATCCGCACCGTGTTTCACTATGCGTGGGAGCACAAGTCGGCGATGAACGAGGAGTTCGTCAAAGCCTATAATGCCGACTTCAAGCGCAACCCCGATGTGTTCTCGGTCGGCGCCTGGGACGGCATGCACCTGATCTATGAAGCGCTGAAGAAAACCGGCGGCAAGGCCGACGGCGATTCGCTGATCGCGGCGGCCAAGGGCATGAAGTGGGAAAGCCCGCGCGGCCCGATCTCGATCGATCCGGAAACGCGTGACATCGTGCAGAACGTCTACATCCGCAAGGTCGAGAAAGTCGGCGGCGTGGTGCAGAACGTTGAGTTCGACACGATCAAGGATGCCAAGGACCCGGCGCACGTGAAGTAAATAAGTCGCCACGAACACAGGTGCGCTCCCTCCCCCCTTGCGGGGGAGGGTTGGGGAGGGGGGTAGGTACGAACAGGGCCCCGCCCCCCCCCC
>JAURVZ010000019.1 GCA_030655215.1 Pseudolabrys sp.
ACAGGTTTGGCGAGGAAGAGTAGTTCTCCTTCTTACCCTCCCCCTTGTGGGGAGGGTCGCGAGCGTAAGCGAGCGGGGTGGGGGTAATGGCGGTGATCGCAGTTGCCACCCCCACCCCGACTGCTTTCGCTAATCGCTCAAGCAGTCGACCCTCCCCACAAGGGGGAGGGTAAGAAGGAGAACTACTCTTCCTCGCCAAACCTGTCCGACACCAGCGCCACCAGATCAGCCACCGCCTTGGCGGCTTCCTTGCCGGTTGCCTTGATGGTGATCGTGGTGCCCGGCCCGGCGGCCAGCATCATCAAGCCCATGATCGAGGTGCCGCCGACGAATTCATGCCCGCGGGTGACGATGATGGCGGCGTCGAATTTTTCGGCGTGCTGCACGAATTTGGCCGAAGCGCGGGCGTGCAGGCCCTTCTTGTTGATGATCTCAACATCCCTCGTCACGGCAACGGCGTGCTCATCGGCATGTCCGTCGCGCGTCGAGCCCGTCATTTGCCGCTGAGGACCCGGCTGGCGATCGTACAGTATTTGCGGCCGGCTTCCTGGGCGGCGGCGACCGAGTCTTCCAGCGAACAGGTTTCGCGCACCTTGGCGAGCTTGATCAGCATGGGCAGATTGATGCCGGCGAGCACCTCGACCTTGGGCTGGCTCATCACCGAAATTGCCAGGTTCGACGGCGTGCCGCCGAACATGTCGGTGAGAATGGCGACGCCTTCGCCGCTATCCACGCGCTTGACGGCGTCGAGGATATTCTTGCGGCATTGCTCAACGTCATCGTCGGGACCGATGGTAATCGTCTCGATCTGAGTCTGAGCTCCCACGACGTGCTCCAAGGCGGAGCGAAACTCGACGGCGAGCCGTCCGTGGGTAACTAATACGAGGCCGATCATCCCGAACTCCTCGCGGGCGCTTGTGTGCACCGCACGAATGGGGGCGCATTGAGGCCCAAGTGAAAGCCCGTTGCAAGGGCTCGCCTCGTTATATAGGCGCTCTGCTGCACTGCGGGAAGGCGTAGCCAAAGTGGCACTCTGAGGACCGGTTTCAGCGGGTCGATCCTAAACCCGTTATCGTTAATTTTATACGGGATCGAGCGCGCGGAGGTAGCCTAACGGCTTTGTCCGGTCAATTGGCGCTGGGGACTGAGCCGAGCCAAGCGAGGATAAGCGGCAGAGGGGCTAGCCCGGGTGCGACCGGAAGCCGCGGAAGGCTAATGCCGGAAAGGGCCGTTTCTGCTGCCCCGGCGGGGGGCAGGCGGGCGGCGTCCGCGGCGGCGAGGTCAACGATCAGGCCGATCCGGGCAACCGGCTCATAGGGCAACCGGCGGATGCCGAGGCCGCGCACTTCAATCAGCCCGGCCAGCGTGGCGGCGGGCCGGACCAGCAGCCGGCCATGGGCGGCTTCGACATGGACGCGGTCGTCGCCGACCAGCCGGGCGAAGGGCAGGGCGCCGGACTGGATGAGGTCGAGGGCCAGGCGGGATTTGCCGGAGCCGGACGGGCCGCGGATGAGGATGGCGGTGCGGCCGGTGAGGACGGCGGTGGCGTGGAGGGTGGGGGTGTCGCTCACTTCACCCTCCCCTGGAGGGGGAGGGTCGACGCACGAAGTGCGTCGGGGTGGGGCGAGCTTTCGTGAAGGGGCGCGCCTTTGGCGCGTTCACCCCCTCCCGACCGCCTTCGCTAAAGCTTCGGCGGTCGACCTCCCCCCTCCAGGGGGAGGTGAAGAAAGAGAGAGGCTCGCGCACGTGCATCTGCATCACATCGCCGGCAGGCGGACGATGAACCGCGCGCCGAGGATGTTCGGCTCGTCCTCACCGGTATCGGCATTCTTGCGCATGCCCGCACCCATGCGGTTCTCGACACGGATGGTGCCGCCATGCGCTTCCATGATCTGCTGCGAGATCGAGAGGCCGAGGCCGGAGTTCTGGCCGAAGCCCTGATGCGGGCGGTCGGTGTAGAAGCGCTCGAAGATCTTGTCGAAAGCATCGGGTGCAATGCCGGGACCCTCGTCATCGACAGTGATCTCGACCGCGTTCTTCAGCTTGCGGCAGGTGATCCGCACGGTGCCGCCGGCCGGCGAGAACGAGCGCGCATTGTCGATCAGGTTGGACACCACCTGGCCGATGCGCGAGTCATGACCCGGCACCTTGAACTGCTCCGGCGTGCCGCCTTCGAATTTGAGCGTGACGCTGACATCATCCTTGCGCACTTCATTCGCAGCAGTGACCAGCGCCGAAAGCAACTGCGACAGATCGACGGGCGCGGCTTCCTGACGCTGCAACTCGGCATCGAGGCGGCTGGCGTCGGAGATATCCGAGATCAAACGATCGAGACGCTTGACGTCATGCTCGATGACATCGAGCAGGCGCTTGCGGTTGGCGTCGGTCTTAGCCATCGGCAAGGTCTCGACCGCCGAGCGCAACGAGGTCAGCGGATTGCGCAATTCATGCGAGACGTCGGCGGCGAAGCTTTCGATCGCTTCGATGCGCGAATACAAAGCATCGGTCATGTCGCGCAGCGCGCCGGACAAATGGCCGATCTCGTCCTTGCGGCGGGTGAAGTCGGGGATCTCGACGCGGGTGCGAATACGACGGCGCACGCGCTCGGCGCCTTCGGCGAGACGCCGCACCGGGCCGGCAATGGTGCCGGCGAGCAAGATCGACAGAATGATCATGACGCCGGCAGCGACGATAAACACTTTGACGATGGCGAGGCGCTCGGCCTCCACCATGTCGTCAATGTCGGCGCCTTGCGTTGACAGCATCAGAGCGCCGCGCACGGCGCGGAAGCGCTGCACCGGCACGGCAACAGAGACGATGACTTCGCCGCGATCGTTGACCCGCACCATGCTGGCATGCAGGCCGTTCAACGCCTGGCCGATTTCGGTGTAGCCCTTGCCGTTTTCGGGGCCGAGCTCCTTGTAGATCGGCAGGTCGCCGCGGCCGAACCAGCGGCGAATGCCGATATACGTGCGCTCCATCATGCCCGGCTGTTCGGCGGTCGGCGACGGCAGATCGAAACGCAGCACGTCGCCGCGGCCATAGAGATTGCGGCTGTCGAGGATCAGCACGCCGTCACGATCATAAATGCGCGCACGGGTTTTTGTCGGCGAGACGAGGCGGCGCAGCACCGGCGCGACGCGTTCGGGATTGATCGGGAATTCAATGCCGGACAAAGAATCGTCGGACGGGCCGTAGCTTTCACCGGCCTGCAATTCGAGCAGGCGGTCGGGATCGATGGTGACGCTGTCGGATTCGACGGTGGCTGAGGCAGCAATGGCGCCGGCGATGATCTCGCTCTGCACCAGCAAGCTCTGCACGCGCGCATCGATCAGGCCGGCGCGGAATTGCGACAGGTAGAGAACGCCGGCAAGCAGGGCGATCAGGCCGGTGAGATTGAGGAAGACAATGCGGCGGGTGAGGCTGGAGAAGCTCTGGGCGAGGAAAAAGCCCCAGGCCGAGCGCGACAGCCGGCGAAAAGCGCTGCCGCGTTTTTCATTGGCATTAGGCGAGGCCGGTTCGGCCTCGCCCTTGTCGTTCACTTCGTTTTCGGCGGTTCGGTCAAGCACGTCGTTGAGATCCAGCCGAATGGATGTAGATTATTCCTTGAACCGGTAGCCGACGCCGTACAGCGTCTCGATCATTTCAAAGTCGTCGTCGGTGACCTTGAACTTCTTGCGCAGGCGCTTGATGTGGCTGTCGATGGTGCGGTCGTCGACATAGACTTGATCGTCATAGGCCGCATCCATCAGCGCATTGCGGCTCTTGACCACGCCGGGGCGGGTGGCGAGCGCCTGCAGGATGAGGAATTCCGTGACGGTGAGCGTGACCTGCTCGCCCTTCCAGGTGCAGGTGTGACGCTCCGGATCCATGCGCAGCAGGCCGCGCTCGAGCACCTTGGTGCTGTCGGTTTCCTTCGGCGCCAGTGCCGGGTCCTTCGGCGAGGCGCGGCGCAGCACCGCTTTGACGCGCTCGACCAGCAGACGCTGTGAAAACGGTTTGCGGATGAAATCGTCGGCGCCCATTTTGAGGCCGAACATTTCGTCGATCTCCTCGTCCTTGGACGTGAGGAAGATCACTGGCATGTCGGACTTCTGACGCAGGCGCCGCAACGTCTCCATGCCGTCCATGCGCGGCATCTTGATGTCGAGAATGGCAAGATCCGGCGGCGAGGTCTTGAAACCATCGAGCGCGGAGGCGCCATCGGTGTAGGTCATGATCCGGTAGCCTTCGGCTTCGAGCGCGATGGACACCGAGGTCAGGATATTGCGGTCGTCGTCGACGAGAGCGATTGTTGGCATAGAGCCCCTCTAATGCGTCGTCTGAAAAGTATGTCGTTGCCCCGTCAAGGTTGAAGCCAGAAACGGGGTCCGAAATGTGGCCTCTTTGCAACAACTATGTGATTCGGTAGCGAATTCAAGGCCGGAACGGCCATTTGGGGCTTACATGGACGCGAATACACGTTGGCGGGCGAGGCGCGGACAATGAGTGAAAACGGTGGCGATGGACCTCTTCCGGGCGTCATGCCCGGCCGCATCCCTGAGAACGCGCCGATGCCGGCCGATTTCGCGCCGAAGGAACTGGCGCGGGCGCTGCTGCGCGAGACCCGCACGGCGACATTGGCGACCCTGGACCGCAATACCGGGCATCCGTTTGCCTCGCTGGTGAATGTCGCCACCGATACGGACGGTGCTCCGCTGTTGCTGATCTCGCGGCTGGCGACGCACACCGCCAATCTGGAAGCCGACGGTCGCGCCTCGCTGCTCATGGCCGAGACCGGCAAGGGCGATGCGCTGGCGCATCCGCGGCTGACCGTGCTCGGAAGCCTGGCGCCGGTGGCGGCTGACAGTGCCGACGTGCCGCGGATGCGCGAGCGCTATCTGGCCCAGCATCCGAAGGCGAAGCTCTATGCCGGCTTCACCGACTTCGCGATCTGGCGGATGCAGGTCGTGTCGGCGCATCTCAATGGCGGCTTCGCCCGTGCCGCCGACCTGACAGCAGCGGATTTGCTGACAGTAACGGCGGCATGACGACGAGGCGCCGCTATCGCGACTTCTTGTAGAGCTTGGTGGCGATTTCCATCATCTCTTCCGGCGCATAGTCCGGCGTGAAGGCCGACGGAATGCCGGTGAGCTGGTGGATCTTGCCGCCGTCCGGCATCCCGTCGACGACTTCGAGTTCGCCTTTCGGATCGCCGGGAAGGGCCGTTTCGCCATTGCCCCAGATGCCCGACATCTCTTTGTAGTCGTTCGGGCTGAACGTATAGAGCCGGCGATGCGAGCCTTCGTCCAGATACTTCTGGCACTCCGGAATCTGGTCGAGGTTGATGTTCGGGGTCGGCAGCATCTTTTCGATATCGACGCCGGTAATCTTCTTCAACGCAAGCGCATAGGCATGTGCATGCACCGAGCCGCGGACCAGAAGATAACCGCAGACTTCACGGCCGGTCGGGTCCGACAGCGTTGAATAGACGCGCAGCTTGTGCAGGCGCGCGCCGCATTCGAGATGGAAGTTGTGCAGCAGGTCGACAACGACGTTGCCAGTGGTGGTGATAAAATCGTTATTCCAGCTGGCGCCGTTGCTGTTGACCGGCGTTGCGCCGCCGCCATTGGACAGGAAAGCGGCGGCGAGGCGGATGTCCTTCATGTCTTCATAGGGCGCGCCTGAAATGTCGCCGCCATCTTCCTCATCGCCATCGTCATCCGGGCCATTGTTGAGCATGGCAACGGCATTGCTGACGAGTTCAACGTGACCGAGTTCTTCTGCGGTGATCGACGCGACCAGCGAGTAGAAGGGGCGCAGCTTGTCCTTGCTGCGGAAATTGAAGCTCTGGAACATGTAATTGCCGAGTGTGGACATCTCGCCATACTTGCCGCCGAGCAATTCCTGCAGCGCTGCAGCTGCGTTCGCGTCCTGCATCTTGGGGGCGGGCAGGTCCACTTGAAGTTTATCGACGCGAAGGAACATGTTCTTTTCTCCATTGAATACGTCAGGCCAACAGGCGATACACCTCAGCGTTCCGCTTCCTGCGAAAGAAAGAATGTTCTGTCGGATAGCGAACAAAAAAAATGCCCGGCCACTTCTGGCCGGGCACTACTCTCGAACGAGGCGAATTTAGTTCAGTACTTTACTTCAAGTCTTGCGCCATTTTCAGATGCGCCTGCAGTGCCGGCACGGTCTTGCCAGCCCATGCTTTCAGATCGGCATTGTCGCCGCCCTTGGCGTAACGTTCGAACAGATTGACCGCATCCTTATGCGCGGCAACCTGGTCGCTGTTATACTGCTTGGTGAACTCCGCGCCATTCAGGCTCTTCAACTTGTCCAGCTTGCCCTGATGCGCGCTGTCCAGCGCGGCCGGAATGGTCACCGCCACCTTGCCGCCGGAGACCATGCTCTTGAGCTCGGTCGATGTCTTGGTGTGGTCCATGACCATGTGATCGGCGAAGGTCTTGGAAGCACCGTTCGCCTTGGTTTGGGCGAGCTTGCTCGACTCAATTTCGAACATGTCGCTGATAGCGACCTGCGTGACGAAATCTTCGGTCTTCGGCGCGATGCCGAGGGTTGAATTGATGCCGGTCTTTTCCGGAACCGACTGTGCAAATGCAGGAGAGGCCAGCACAACGACCGTCGCTGCTGCGAGAAGAAGCTTTTTCATGATTTTCCTCAGGGTTTACTGTAGCCCGCCAACGCGCGCATCGCCGCTTGGTTCGGTCGGCTGCGATGAATAAGAACGCAGGTTGGGCGGTCAGCTTGTCTTGCTGGCTTGCTCAAAGCCGATATCTTTTTTGGTTGGCGCTTTCTCATCGGGATTTTGCGCAACCTGGCCGGGACGCTCCCACGGCTTTTCGGTTTCTTTGAAGTCTTCTTTCTTCGGTTTGTCGGTCATTGGGCGTCGATCCCGTTTTTGGGGCATGTACACATAAATGCCCTGTGTGTGATGGGCCAACGCGCCCTTGCTGTCGCCGTTCCAGTAATTAGCGGGCCACAGGCAGACGCGGACCGCGGTCGTCAGTCATCATATGACTCATCAACTTCTGTGAAACTTGCGACGTTTGGGCGGAGTTAACGTATTGATGCAGCGCAATGCCCTCTGCGTCCGGCGCATGGCAATTGATCTTGGCATTCATAAGCTTGATGAGTATGGTCCCGCGCCGGGGACCTCAATATGACAGGTCTATGACTTTAAGGGCCTGAAATGGCTCTAGGCTCGCTGTGACGGCGGCCAGATTGTTTGGGAGAGAAGCGTGCAAGAAACGGGTGTGCGGAACAGTGCCTATGGCGCTGACAAGTTCGGCCTCAGCGGGCTGGAAGCGGTCCACTGGAATTTGACCGCGCCGTCGCTTTACGAACATTCGATCCGCAAGGGCGAAGCCTCCGTTGTCGAAGGTGGCGCGCTCTCGGCCTTCACCGGCCACCACACCGGCCGCTCGCCGAAGGACAAGCACACTGTCGACGACAAGCTGACGCACGACGTTCTGTGGTGGGAAGGCAACCGCAAGCAGACCGAAGAGCAGTTTGCCACCATGCTGTCCGACTTCCGCGCGCACACCAAGGGCAAGACCCTGTTCGCGCAGGATCTCTATGGCGGCGCCGATCCGAAATACCGCATCAATGTCCGGGTTTTCACCGAATATGCCTGGCACTCGCTGTTCATCCGTCAGTTGCTGATCCGTCCGGAGATCGCCGAGCTTGCGGCCTTCACGCCGGAGCTGACCATCATCGACCTGCCGTCGTTCAAGCCAGACCCGAAACGTCACGGCGGCCGCGAAGGCTCCGACACGCAGGTCGCCATCGACTTCACCAACAAGATCGTGCTGATCGCCGGTTCGTCTTACGCCGGCGAAATGAAGAAGTCGGTGTTCACCACGCTGAACTTCTATCTCCCGGCGCAGAACGTCGTGCCGATGCACTGCTCGGCCAATGTCTCGCATGAAGGCGAGAGCGCATTGTTCTTCGGCCTGTCCGGCACCGGAAAGACGACGCTGTCGGCCGACCCGAACCGCATTCTCATCGGCGACGACGAGACCGGCTGGGGCCCGAACGGCATCTTCAATTTCGAAGGCGGCTGCTACGCCAAGACCATCAAGCTCAGCCAGGAAGCCGAGCCGATGATCTGGGACGCGACCAACCGTTTCGGAGCCGTGCTCGAGAACGTCACCTATGATCCGCACACGCGCGTGCCGGATTACAATGACGACTCCAAGACCGAGAACACCCGTTCGGCCTATCCGCTCGACTTCATTCCGAATGCGTCGGAGACCGGCATGGCCGGCCATCCGAAGAACATCATCTTCCTGACCGCGGACGCCTTCGGCGTCATGCCGCCGGTGGCGAAGCTGACGCCGACACAGGCAATGTATCACTTCCTCTCGGGCTACACCGCCAAGGTGGCCGGCACTGAAAAGGGCCTGGTCGGCGTGCAGCCGGAATTCTCGACCTGCTTCGGCTCGCCGTTTTTGCCGCGTCATCCGTCGGTCTATGCCGACCTGCTGCAGAAATACATTATGGAGCACAATGTCGACGTCTGGCTGGTCAATTCCGGCTGGACTGGCGGCATCTATGGCGTCGGCCGCCGCATGCCGATCAAGGCGACGCGCGCGCTGGTGACAGCGGCGCTGGATGGCTCGCTGAAGAAGGCCGACTTCCGCACTGACCCGTATTTCGGTTTCGCAGTGCCGACGTCGGTGCCGGGCGTCGAGCCGCATCTCTTGTATCCGATGAAGACCTGGCAGGACAAAGCGGCCTTCGACAAGACGGCGCGCGAACTGGTCGCCATGTTCCAGAAGAACTTCACCAAGTACGAGCAGCACGTGACGCCGGAAATTCGCGCTGCGGCGCCGGAAGTGCGGCTTGCTGCCGAATAAGTTTTCCGCGGACCATCAATCAAAGGGCGGCCGTTTGGCCGCCCTTTTTTGTTGCGATCAATACCGTCGTGCCCGCGAAGGCGGTCTCTCTCCGACATCGTCCGCGAAGGCGGACGATCCAGCCCTTCGCTTCATCAGTCGATAGAAAAGCAAGTGCTGGATACCCCGCCTTCGCGGGGTATGACGGAGAGAGGGCATTCGCGGACGATGACGGAAATGAGACGGGCGATGACGGAGACTGGATGTCCCGCGAAGCTACATGTCGTCATCTTTGCTGCACTCCACTGCGTATCTCTGCGCACGCTCCACGTCGCCATACCCCGCTCCATCATCCGTAGTACCCCGCGAAGGCGGTCTCTCTCCGTCATCGTCCGCGAAGGCGGACGATCCAGCCCTTCGCTTCATCAGTCGATAGAAAAGCAGTGCTGGATATCCCGCCTTCGCGGGGTATGAGGGAGAGGGGCGTTCGCGGACGATGACGGAGATGAGACGGGCGATGACGGCGAGGGGATAGGAGACGACGACAGAACGTCTCAAAGTACGATTTGATAATAGAGATCAATCCAATCGGGATTGTTTTCTTCAATCAAGCGTATCTTCCAGTCGCGATTCCACGCCTTGAGACGCTTCTCGCGCTTGATAGCGTTCTCTGCGTCGTCGAACTGCTCGAAGTGCACCAGACGATGAACGCCGTATTGCTTCGTGAAGCCCTTGATTATGTCTTCGCGATGCTCGTGCACGCGTCTGACCAAGTCGCTGGTCACGCCAATATAAAGCGTGCCGCCGATGCGGCTGGCTAGAATGTACACCCAGAAATGCCGTTTCCTGGCCATTTAGGTGGATCGTCGGACGTGGTGAACGCTCGCGTCAAGACCCCACGTCGTCATGTCGTGCAACCTTCTCCGTCATCGTCCGCGAAGGCCCCTACAAATCCGTCATACCCCGCGACGGCGGGGTATCCAGCGCTTGCTTGCGAGGAGCTGGATCGTCCGCCTTCGCGGACGATGACGGAGAGGGGGAGGGCGGGGACGAGGGCAGGTCGAATTTTCTTCAGGTCAAATTCAAGCAACCGTTTCGCTCGCCTGTGACGACGCACCGGCTTGACGGAAGATGCTGAATTGGTTTGATACCCAACAATAAAAACTCAGGGAGTCCCGAGGATGTTGAACAACCGTAATCTGTGGCTGGCTTCGTTCGCCGCCGCACTGGCTCTCGCCCCCGCCGCCGCATCGGCGCAGGAGTGGCCGTCACGCACTGTCCGCATCGTGGTACCCAATGGCGCCGGTGGCGGCACTGACATTGTTGCGCGCATTCTTGCCGAGGCGCTTGGCAAGTCGCTCAATGGCTCCTTCATTGTCGAGAACAAGCCGGGCGCCGGCACGACGCTCGGCGCCGACTCGGTCGCCAAAGCCGCGCCCGATGGCTACACCGTGCTGATGATGAGCAATGCGCATGCGGTTGCCGGCGCCGGCCATCCGAACCTCAAGTATGAGCCGGTCAAGGATTTCAAGATGGTGTCGCTGGTCGGCACCGTGCCGCTGGTGATGGTGACTGCGACCGCGTTTCCGCCGAAGACCGTGCAGGAAGTGGTTGCCGCGGCGAAAGCCGAGCCGGGCAAGTTCAACTTCGCCAGCATCGGCGCCGGCGCGACGCAGCACTTCGCCGGCGAACTGTTCCGCGTCAGCGCCGGCATCGATATCAAGCACGTGCCGTATCGCACCACGCCGGCTGTCGTCGCCGGCCTGATGACCAATGAAGTGCAGATCACTTTCGAACTGGTGCCGGCGGTGCAGGGCCAGATCGCGGCCGGCACGTTGCGCGCCATCGCCGTGACATCGCCGGAGCGTTTCGCCGGCTTGCCGGATGTGCCGACGATTGCCGAGTCCGGCGTTCCCTACAATGTGACGAGCTGGTACGGCCTCGCCTTTCCCGCCGGTACGCCGGAGCCTATCGTCACCAAGATCAACACCGCGGTGCGCGCCGCGCTGGCCGATCCGGCGGTCGTCGAGCAGATCAAGAAGACCGGCATCGCGGCGAAGAGCTCGACCTCGGATGAGCTGGAGAAGCATGTCACCAGCGAAATCGCCAAGTGGAAGAAGCTGATCGCCGATGCGGGGATTACGAAGCTGGAGTAGGCAAGGTTGCCGTCCCGGCCGCAATAATCAGGGCGTATCGCGCAAACGCGCGATCAATTCCAGCGACGGATAGGAATCGGCCGGAAGGCCGAGCTTCATCTGCGCTTTCTTGATTGCGGCGCGCGTGCCGGCGCCGACCTTGCCGTCGACGTCGCCGACACCTTCATGACCGGCTTTGATCATCAGCCTTTGCAAGTCCATGATCTGCTCAGGCGTCAATACGGTAACAGTCTTGGCGCCGGCATGATTGACGACCGGCGCGCCGGCAATGCGCGTCGCGTAATAGGCAACTGTCAGCGAATAAACGTAGGCTGAATTCCAGCCCTGGAACGCCTTGAAGTTCGGATAGGCGAGAAAGGCCGGTCCGAAACGGCCCATCGGCAGGATCATCGACGCTGCCAGCTTATCGTCGGCCAGTTTACCATGCGCCGCCTTCACGCCCCATGCCACCCATTGCGAGACAGGATGCTGGACGGTGAGATCGGCATGCTCCCACGCCATTTCCTTCGGCACCGTCACCTCCTGCAGCCAAGGCTGACCGCGCTGCCAGCCGAGACTGTTGAGGAAGTTGGCGGCGGAGGCGACTGTGTCAGGAATGCTCCTGATCAGGTCGCGGCGGCCATCGCCGTCATAGTCGACCGCGTTCTTGAAGTAGTCGGAGGCGGTGAACTGCATGCCGCCGAATTCGCCGGCCCAGTCGCCATTGAGATCTTCAACGTGCTGGTCGCCGCGCTGTATAATGCGCAAGGTGTCGAGCAGTTGGGCGCGGAAGAAATCGGAGCGGCGGCAGTCATAGGCCAGCGTCGCGTTTGAGCTGAGGATCTTGTACTTGCCGAAGCTCTTGCCGAAATCGCTTTCCAGACCCCAGAAGGCGGCGAGCACGACGGGCGGCACGCCATATTGCTTCTCGACGCGGGCGAACAGATCGGCATGCTGCTTGATGATGGCCTGGCCATTTGGAATGCGGGCGCCGGCGGTCATGCGGTCGGAGAATTGCAGGAAGGTCTGCGAGAACACCGACTGGCTGTGATCGCGCTTGATGATGACCGGATCGAAGGTCATTGACGGCGAGGCTTCAGCGATCACGCGCGGCGAGATGCCTTGCGCGATGGCGTCTTTCTTGAACGCCGCCAGCCATGTGTCGAAGCTGCCGGTGTTGCGGCAGTGCGAGGCAGCCGCGGGCGTCGCGGTGAGTGCTAAGAAGAGCGCGACGCCGGCGAGCTTGCGCATCAGCTACCTTGCAAACGGCTGATCAACTCCGTGGTCGGCCAGGCGTCAGCCGGCAGCTTGAGCCTGACCTGTTCCTTGGTGATCGCCTTGCGGGTACCGTTGCCGAGGCGGCCGTCAGCCTCGCCGACATTGTGGCCGCGCTTCTGCAACAGCTTCTGCAGCTCGACCATCTGTTCGGTGGTCAGCGACTGCACCTTGGTCGCGCCGTCTTCGCTCACCGCCGGCGCGCCGCCGAGACGCGTGGCGAAGTAAGCGACGGTGGTCGCGTAAACGTAAGACGCATTCCAGTCGACGAAGACCTTGAAGTTCGGATAGGCGAGGAAGGCCGGGCCATGGCGGCCCATCGGCAGGATCAGCGCCGCCTGCATCGAACCGGCGGGCAACGCACCGCTCACCGGCTTGACGCCCCACGAGGCCCATTTCGAGACCGGATGCTTTGTGTCGATATCGGCTTCCTGCCATGGCACGCTCGACGGCACGGTGACTTCCTGCAGCCAGGGCTGGCCGCGCTGCCAGCCGATCGAGTTCAGATAATTGGCGGCGGAAGCGAGCGTGTCGGCGGTGCTGTTGACCAGGTCGCGGTGGCCGTCGCCGTCGAAGTCGACGCCGTATTTGATGTAATTGGTTGGCGTGAACTGCATGCCGCCGAATTCGCCGGCCCAGTTGCCGGTCATTTCCTCGACGCGCTTGTCGCCGCGCTGGATGACGCGGAGAGCATCGAGCAGCTCTTCGCGGAACTTGTCGCCGCGACGGCAGTCATAGGCCAAAGTGGTCAAGGACGGCAGGATCTTGAACTTGCCGAACAGCGCGCCGTAATCGCTTTCCAGGCCCCAGACCGCGGTGATGACTTCCGGCGGCACGCCATAGGTCTTCTCGATGCGGGCAAACAGCGCCTGATGCTCCTGCATCTTCTTCATGCCGTTCGGAATGCGCGGATTGGCGAGCAGCCGCTTCGCGAAGTCGAGGAAGGTGCGCTGGAAGACGCCCTGGCCGGAGTCCCGCTTGATCACCGATTCGTCGAAGGTTAATTCCGGCGAAGCGGCGGCCAGCACCTTGGGCTGGATGCCGTGGGCAAGAGCGTCTTTCTTGAACTGCGCCAGCCAGACATCGAAACTGCCGGTGTTGACGCAGCGTGTCGCCGCCTCGGCCGACCCGGCCGTAAGGACGCCGATAGCTCCGGCCGCCAATATCAGGGCAATTTTGCGCATGTTAACCGTCCGCTTCTCGGGGAAATCGTTTCGTCCAATCTTCCGAATCGGCGAGCCGGGTCAAGGACCATCGCCGATCTGCGTTAAGACCGGTTCTTGTGCGAAATCCGGTTTGCCCGTAATTGCTTGTGTCCCAAGCCTTATAGCCCCGCCTTCGAGACAGAAAGCCGCATGCAAGTTCTTGTGATTGGAGCCGGTGTGGTCGGGCTGGCGGTGGCGCGCGCCGCTGCCTTGCGCGGCCATGAGGTCATTATTGCCGAAGCGGCCAACGCCATCGGCACCGGCATTTCCTCGCGCAACAGCGAAGTCATCCATGCCGGCATGTATTACCCGACCGGCTCGCTGCGGGCGAAGCACTGCGTCAATGGACGGCGTCTGCTTTTTGCGTTCTGTGCGTCGCATGGCGTGCCGCACAGGAAGTGCGGCAAGCTGATCGTCGCCACCGATGCGGTCGAGACCGAGAAGATCGAGGCGATTGCGGCGCAGGGCAAGATCAACGACGTCGAAGGCTTGACGATGATCACGGCCGGGCAGGCGCGCGCCTGGGAGCCGCAGCTGTTCTGCACTGCGGCGCTTAACTCGCCGGAGACCGGCATTATCGACGCGCATGCCTATATGCTTGCGTTGCGCGGCGACATTGAAGATGCCGGCGGCGTCATTGCCTTCAACACGCCGGTCACCGGCGCGCGACGCAAGGACGGGCAATGGGTCGTGACCTTCGGCGGCCATGAGGCGGGAGAGTTTGAGTTCGACGCGGTGGTGAACTGCGCGGGCTTGCGCGCGCAAAGCGTGGCGAAGACGATGGATGACTATCCGCAGGAGCGGGTGCCCAAGCTGGTTCTGGCGAAGGGCAACTACTTCAGCTTCACCGGCAAGCCGGCGTTCTCACGGCTGATCTATCCGGCGCCGGTGCATGGCGGGCTCGGCGTGCATGTAACGTTGGATTTGGCCGGGCGCATGCGCTTCGGGCCTGACGTCGAATGGATCGACACCGAGTACTACCCGGTCGATCCAAAGCGCGCGGACGTGTTTTACGAGCGCATCCGCACCTATTTCCCGGCACTGCCCGATGCGTCGCTGGCGCCGGACTATTCAGGTATCAGGCCGAAAATCACCGGGCCGGGCGAACCGGCGGCGGATTTCCTGATCGACCCGCCATCACGCCATGGCGTGCCGGGTCTGGTGCAGATGTTCGGGATTGAATCGCCGGGCCTGACCAGTTCGCTGTCGCTGGCCGAGGAAGTTGCCGGCTATCTCTGAAACTGGACCGTGCCGCGCATTGAATCGCGCGGGTTGTCGACGACCGGTGTGACTTCCGCCGGTGCCTGGCCGCTGGTCTGGCCCATGATCTTCGTCTCGGCCAATTGATCGCGTGTCGACTTCGACAGGCGTGCGTAATTTTCGACCGGGGTGAAGTTGGGCGTGTTGTTGGTCGTGCCGGTATAGGCGGCGAGGCCGCTCTTGGTGGCGACGATGTCGCCCTGACGCAAGGTCGGATCGGTCGTCGCTTCCATGCGTGCGAGACCGAAATTGGTTTTGCCGTTGCAGGTGCAACCGTTGACGATCGCCTTGCGATAGAGGAACGCGTTCGGCAGATCGCCATAACGGCGGCCGTCCGGCGCGGAAGCGGTGTCGATATTGCTGCCGCCGAAGACCTTGGTTTCGCTGGCCGGGCAGAATGACTTGCAGCTCTCGGCGGCCGTTTGTCCGGCGTTGGCGTTCACAGGGAAGAAGTGGCCATCGCAGGTGCGGACGCAGAAAGCCTTGGCCGGGCCGCTGCTGGTGTCGGCGCGCAACTGTTCATTCGGGCTGCCACCGTAAGGATTGGCAGACGGCAATGGTTCAGGGGGACGGGACGGCTCGACGGCGCGGCGGATATCGCCGAACAGCCTGTCGAAGAAACCGGCGGAAGCAGGTTGCGCAGCGACAATAACGACGCCGAAAGCCACGATTGCGAGGCAAAACTTCGATTTTTGGCCCATCGCACGCCCGCCTGAGTTCACCGCGCGTAATTGCGTGGCGCTACTGACAACTCCAGCAGGGGCGGAAAGTTGCCGTCCGCGCTGGCTAATCACCGGGCCAAGCTAACAGCATCAGGGTAAAGGGCGGGTTAGGAAGTGAGGCGACCGCGTGGCGGCTGCCGATCAGGTGAAGAAAAGCCATCCGATCAGCAGGAAGGTCGGGATCAATACCGCGCCTGACCACAGCATGTAGGCGAAGAAGGACGGCATCGGCACGCCCATCTGCCTGGCAATGGCATAGACCATGAAGTTCGGCGCGTTGCCGATATAGGTGTTGGCGCCCATGAACACGGCGCCGGTCGAGATCGCCGCGAGGGTCAGCGCCAGCGGTCCCATCAGCGCCTTGGCATCGCCGCCGGCCAGTTCGAAGAACACAAGATAGGTCGGCGCATTGTCGAGAAACGAGGAAAGGCCGCCCGTCAGCCAGAAATAAGCCAAGTTGTTCGGCGTTCCGTCCGGATGCGTGACGAGAGCGAGCAGCGGCGCCAGCGCGCCTTTTTGACCGGCTTGCAGAATGGCGATGACCGGCACAAGGCAGATGAAGATGCAGACGAACAGGATGGCGACTTCACGGATCGGACCCCAGCCGAACTCATTGCCGATACGGCAATAGGATTTGGTTAGCTTCAGCGAGGCGACGACGACGATGACGAAAATGACGTCACGGATGATGTTCTGCAGTTCGAGGACGACGCCGAACACGTTGAAACCGATGCCCGGTTTCCAATAGGCGCTCATCAGGATGGCGGCGATGATGACGCCGATCAGTGCGAAGTTGACGCAGCCATGCAGGCTGAGCGGCGAGTCCGGCGTCGGATCGAGTGGGTGATCTTTGTGGTTTTCCTTGGCGTGCAGATAAAAATCGAGCGCGATGAAGGCGACGAGCACAATGCCAGCGGCAAACAGCATCTCAGTGAAGAGGTGCGTCGTGGTCCAGAAGAAATCGACGCCGCGCAGGAAGCCGACGAACAGCGGCGGATCACCAAGCGGCGTCAGCGAACCGCCAATATTCGATACCAGGAAGATGAAGAAGATGATGGTGTGGGCGCGGTAGACGCGGTCGTCATTGGCGCGGATCAGCGGGCGGATCAGGATCATCGAGGCGCCGGTGGTGCCGACGATGCTGGCGAGGAATGTGCCCACGATCAGCAGCAGCGCATTGGCGATAGGCGTGCCGCGCAGATTGCCTTCGAGGTAGATGCCGCCTGCGGCGACGAACAGCGCCAGCAGTAGCAGAATGAACGGTGTGTATTCCAGCAGCAGCGTGTGCAGCACGGCATGGCTCGCCGGGACAAAGCCGGCGCTGATCACCAGCGGCACGATCACGCAGGCCGACCAGAAGGCGGCGAACTTGTCGACGTGATGTTCCCAGACATGCGGAAACAGCAGCGGGCCGGTGGCGATCGACAACAGGATGCCGACGAAGGGCAATGCCCAGATCAGCGACATCGCCGCGCCGTCAAGGCCTCCGTGTGATCCCAATGTCGTCTCCCGTGTATCGCCGCCAGTGTCACGGCAAAGTCGTGCAAGCGCTGCACAGTGTCAATCTCGCGCAGGCGCGGGGCTGTCAACGCCCTCGTGCGCACTGTACAGTGAAGCTCAATGCGCCCGGTGGCGCTTAAGGGGGAACGTCGTGGCAACAAAAATTCAGCATCTCAATCCGGAAGCCATCGCAAAGGCGCCGGGCTACACGCATGTTGTCGAAGTCACCGGTCCCGGCCGCATCGTCTACATCGCGGGGCAGCTCGGCCTCGATGCCGAGAACAACCTTGTCGGCACCTCGGGCGACTTCCACGCCCAGTGCAAGCAGGCTTTCCACAATCTCGACCATGCCCTGCTGTCGGTCGGCGGCACGGCGGCCGACGTCGTCAAGATCAACAATTATCTGACCGATATCTCGCAACTACCGCTGTTTCGCGATGTGCGCGACGCCTTCTTCAGCGGCAAGGCGCCGCCGGCCTCGACCACCATCGTCATTTCCGAACTGGCCCGCCCCGGCGCGCTGTTCGAGATCGAAGCGGTGGTGGCGCTGCCGGCCTAGCGCCGGCTTTCCAGCGCGATGTTGACGGCGAGGCCGCCGAGCATCGTGCCCATGATCCAGCGCTGCGCCAGCAGCCAACGCGGCCGCGCCATCAGGAAGCCGGCGATGGAGCCGGCCGCGCAGGCGATCATCGAATTGATGGTGATGCTGATGACGATGTGCAGTGTGCCGAGGATCAGCAATTGCGCCAGCACGCTGCCGGCCTCCGGATCGATGAAGTTCGGCAACAGCGCCAGATAGAAGATCGCGATCTTCGGATTGAAGAGGTTGGTCAGCAGGCCCATCGTGAACAGCCGCTTGTTGCTGGCGACCGGCATCTTGCGCACCTGGAACGGAGAGCGGCCGCCGGGGCGCACGGCATCGAAGGCGAGCCACAGGAGATAAACGACGCCGGCAAAGCGCAGCGCGTCATAGGCATAGGGCACGGCGAAGACGATGGCGGTGATGCCGAAAGCGGCGCACAGCATGTAGAAGACGAAGCCGAGCACCACACCGCCGAGCGAGATCAGCCCGGCCACCCGGCCTTGCGTGATCGAGCGCGAGATCATGTAGATCATGTTCGGCCCCGGCGTTAGGACCATGCCGACGGCGACGGCAGCGAAGGCAAGCAGGGTGGTTGTGGTGGGCATGAGATGCGTCCAACTCGAGAAGCGTGTGCGGGCCTCTGGTCTTCAATATTGAATTCGTCCGATCGCTGCAACGCTCAACGCGCCGTCGACCAGGCGAGCCAGGCTGCTATGCATACAAGTACGATGGCCAGTGCCCGCCGGATCGGGCGCCGGCGTGCCGGGTCGTTGGTGAAGCCCTGCAAACGTCCGGCCAGCAGCACGATGGTCAAATGCACCGCAGTCGCAATGACAACGAATATTCCGGACAGGATCAACGTCTGCGTCACCACCGACGCGCCGGGCTGAATGAACGTCGGGACGACCGTGACGAAAAAGATCGCCGCCTTCGGGTTCAGCAGATTGGTGACAAGCCCGTGGCGGAACGCGCGCCGCACCTGCCGGGTACCGGCTTCATCGGTGACGTCCGGCGATGTCTCAGCCTCGCTCGACCACGCCTCGTAGGCGAGCCAGACCATGTAAGCCACGCCGGCCCAGCGTAGAAACTCGTAAAGCAGCGGCGACGCGTCAATCAGCGCGGCCACGCCGAGGGCGGAGGCCAGCCCGTAGGCTGCGTGGCCCAGCGCGACGCCTGCGACCGCCGCGACGCCGACCTGCCAGCCGCGCGATAGCGACAGCACGGCGAGATAGCCCATGTTCGGACCGGGCGTCACTTCGATGGCCAAAGCCATCAGCGTGAACGCGCCGAGCGAGGAAGCGAATGCATCGTTCATCGGCTTTCCTCGCCGCCGAATTGAAGGCGAGCCTAGTGTGCTTCGTCCCAGTTATCCGCGGCGCGGGCATCGACCTGCAGCGGCACATGCAGTGACACCGCCGGATGCGGCGCCGATTCCATCACGTTACGGACGATCGGAATCGTCGCGGCGACTTCCTTCTCGGGCACTTCAAAGATCAGTTCGTCGTGCACCTGCAGCAACATCTTCGCCGTCAGCCTTGCGTCCGTGAGCGCTTCGTCCATCCGCGCCATGGCGCGGCGAATGATGTCGGCGGCCGTGCCTTGCAGGCGCGCATTGATGGCGGCGCGTTCGTTGAAGGCTCGGATCGAGGCGTTCGATGCCTTGATGTCCGGGTAATGACACTTGCGGCCGAACAGGGTCAGCACATAGCCATTGGCGCGGGCGAAATCGCGCGTCTGGTCCATGTAGTCGCGGATGCCGGGGAAGCGCTCGAAATATTTCTTGATGTAGTCGCCGGCTTCGCTGCGTTCGATCGCCAACTGGTTGGCGAGACCGAAAGCGGAGATGCCATAGATGATGCCGAAGTTGATCGCCTTGGCGCGGCGGCGGATATCGGCCGGCATGTCCTTGACCGGCACGCCGAACATTTCCGACGCCGTCATGGCGTGAATGTCGATGCCGTCCTGGAACGCCTTGCGCAAGGCCGGTACGTCGGCGACTTCCGACAGCAACCGCAATTCGATCTGCGAATAGTCGGCTGACACCAGCTTGTGCCCCGGCGTGGCGATGAAGGCGCGGCGGATTTTGCGGCCTTCCTCGGTGCGGATCGGGATGTTCTGCAGGTTCGGCTCGGACGATGACAAGCGGCCGGTTGAGGTCGCGGCGAGCGCATAGGATGTGTGGACGCGCTGCGTGTCCGGATGGACGTAACTCGGCAGCGCCTCGGTATAGGTCGAACGCAGCTTCGACACCTGCCGCCAGTCGATGATCTTGCGCGGCAGCTCGTGGCCCTGCTCGGCCAGTTCTTCCAGTTCGCGCGCGGTCGTCGACCATTGGCCGGTCTTGGTCTTCGAGCCGCCCGGCAGGTTCATCTGGCCGAACAGGATGTCGCCGAGCTGCTTCGGTGAGCCGACATTGACCGGCTGGCCGGCGATCTTGTTGATCTCTTCCTGCAGCGCGGCCTGCTTGGTGCCGAACTCGCCGGACAGCCGCGCCAGCACTGTGCGGTCGATGGAAATGCCGCGCTCTTCCATGCGCGCCAAAGTGCGCGGCATGGGCCGCTCCAGCGTTTCATAAACGCTGACGACCTGCTCGGCCGCCATGCGCGGCTTGAGCGCCTGCCAGAGCCGCAGAATCATGTCGGCGTCTTCTGTCGCATAAGACAATGTGCGATCGACCGGCGTCGCTTCCGGGGTGAACAGAGCCTTGTCCTTGTTCTTGACGTCCTTGAAGCGCGACGCCTCGCGGCCGAAGTAGCGCTCGGCCAGCTTGCCGGCATCGTGGCCGCCTTTGCCGGCATCGAGCACGTAGGACATCAGCATGACGTCGTCGGTGGCCCCCAAGCGGATGCCGCGCTTCGCCAGCACCAGCCAGTCGCGCTTGATGTCATGGCCGACTTTGGTGATGCCATCGTCTTCGAGCACGGCTTTGAGCGCGGCGAGGGCGTCGGCCTCGGCGATCTGGCCCTGGCACAGTTTGGCGGCGAACAGGCCGGAGGCTTCGCTGTCGCTGGCATCGCGATGGCCGAGCGGCAGATAGGCCGCTTCGTTTGGCGCGACCGCGAGCGCGAGGCCGCAGAGCGAGGCTTGCAAAGGATCGAGCGTGTTGGTCTCGGTCTTGATCGCCAGCACGCCAGTGTCATAGGCGCGGGCAATGAAGGCTTTCAGCGCGGCCGGCGTATCGATGATCTTGTATTTGGCGGCATCGAGCGTGGCCGTGCGCAAGCCGGCGAGGCGGCGCTCGGCAAGGGAGATCGGCGAGAGGGCGGCTTGCTCGGTGGCCGGACTCCCTCCCCCCTTGCGGGGGAGGGTTGGGGAGGGGGGTGAGCCGAAGAGGTCGGTGCTGGCCCCCCCCCC
>JAURVZ010000025.1 GCA_030655215.1 Pseudolabrys sp.
CCGCCACCCCGGCGCCGGCTGCCCCCGCCGCCCGTCGTCCGGCTGCTCCTGCCGCCCAGCCGGCTCAGGCACCAGCAGCGCCCGCCGCCGGCGCGCCGCAGGCTGCCGCCGACCAGCCGCAGCTGATGTACTCGCCGTGGATGAAGATCTGCGGCAAGGGCCCGGACACCAACAACCAGCAAGTCTGCGTCATCACCAAGGACGGCCGCCTCGAAAACGGCATGCCGGTCGCCATCGTTCAGCTGTTCGAGCCGGAAGGTGGCCAGAAGATCATGCGCGTCACCGTGCCGCTCGGCATGCAGCTCTCGCACGGCACCCGCATGCTGATCGACACCGGCGCGCCGGTGCAGGAGCCGTACAAGATCTGCTTCCCGGTTGGCTGCATGGCCGACTACGCCGTCACTGACGACCTCATCGGCCGTATGAAGAAGGGCCAGATGCTGACCGTGCAGGCGATCAACATGCAGGGTACGCCGATCAGCCTGCCGCTGCCGCTCGCCGATTTCGCCAAGGCCTATGACGGCCCGGCGACCGATCCGAAGGTGTTCGAAGAGCAGCAGCGCAAGTTGCAGGAAGAGCTGCAGAAGAAGGCCGAAGAAGCGCGCAAGAAGCTGGAAGCGCAACAGCCGCAGGCAGCCGCTCCGGGCGCAGCCGCACCGGCCGCGCCGAAGCGCTAGTCGGACGACATCACGTCAAAAGCAAAAGGCGCGGCTTGGGCCGCGCCTTTTTTTTATGGGTGATCAGTTGAGCTGACTGTTCAGCGGCTTGTAACTGCCATCGTCCCATTCGAACACGTCATCGACCTGCGGATGGCGGATCGGCGTGCCGGACGTGTCCGGCAGAAGGTTCTGCTCCGAGACATAGGCGATGTATTCGGTCTCGGCGTTCTCGGCGAACAGGTGATAAAACGGCTGGTCCTTGCGGGGCCGCACGTCAGCGGGAATCGCCTCCCACCATTCCTCGGTGTTGTTGAACACCGGGTCGATATCGAAGATCACCCCGCGGAACGAGAACAGCCGGTGCTTGACCACCTGGCCGATGGTGAACCTCGCAGTGTGGGTCTTGCTGTCGGACGAATTCTTGGACTGACTCATGGGCGACCAGTTAGTGGGTCATTGCGGCCTTGGCTAGCCCAAACCGCGGCGGAACCGGCTCAGAGGCCGTAGCGCTGGGCCATATCCGGGTCCTTGGCGGCGACCAGTTTGGCAAGATCGATCAGCACCTTGGCCTGCTTCCAGGTGGCATCGTCCTGCATCTTGCCGTCGATCATCACCGCGCCGGCGCCGTCCGGCATCGAGTCAACGATCTTTCTGGCGAAGGCGACCTCAGCCGGGTCCGGCGCATAGACCTTCTTGGCGATGGCGATTTGGGACGGATGCAGCGTCCAGGCGCCGACACAGCCAAGCAAGAACGAGTTGCGAAACTGCGACTCGCAGGCGGCCGCATCCGAGAAATCGCCGAACGGGCCGTAGAACGGCTTGATGCCGGCGGCGGCGCAGGCATCGACCATCTTGGCCGTGGTGTAGTGCCAGAGATCCTGCTGGTAGGCGGCGCGGGGGGCGTCACCGGCCGCATCAGCGAGCACCTTGTATTCCGGATGACCGCCGCCGACGCGCGTCGTCTTCATGGCCCGTGATGCGGCGAGATCGGCCGGGCCAAGGCTCATGCCGTGCATGCGCGGCGAGGCCGACGCGATGGCCTCGACATTGTTGACGCCTTCCGCCGTTTCCAGAATGGCGTGGATCAGGATCGGCTTTGAAATCTTGTGCCGCGCCTCAAGTTGCGCCAGCAACTGGTCGAGGTAATGAATGTCCCAGGGCCCATCGACCTTGGGCAGCATAATGACGTCCAGCTTGTTGCCGATAGCGCCGACGATCTCGGTGACGTCGTCGAGCGCCCAAGGGCTGTTCAGCGCATTGATGCGGGTCCACAGGCCGGTCTGGCCGAAGTCGACCGCCTTGCCCATCTCGATGAAACCCTGCCGGGCCGCTTCCTTGGCCTCGACCGGAATGGCGTCTTCAAGGTTGCCCAGCACCACGTCGACCTGGTTGACCAGGTCCGGCACCTTGGCGCGCATCTTTTCCATGTGCGGCGGCACGAAATGGATCATGCGCTCGAGCCGGACCGGCAGGTCGCGCAACGGGGCAGGCGCGCCAATGGCGAGGGGCTGAAAGAACTGGCGGGGGTGTTTCACAGGATAAGTCCTTCCAATAGGCACATCTCGCGTTTAGAGCAATGCAAAGGCCGCGCCAAGTAGGCCAGTATCAGGCGCTAGCCGGAGCCCGGAATGATCGACGTTCTCAATCTGGCGCTGCCGTTTTTCGGGCTGATCTTCATTGGTTTTGCCTGCGGCAAGATCAAGCAGATCCCCGACACCGCGCTTGCCTGGATGAACTTCTTCATCGTCTACGTGTCGCTGCCGGCATTGTTCTACAGCATCCTCTCCAAAACGCCGCTGGAGCAACTGGCCAAGTTCGATTTCGTCCTGGCCACCACCTTGTCGACCTTCGTCGCCTTCGCCGTGGCTTTTGCCATTGGCATGCTGATCCGCGGCGGGCGCATTGACGAGTCCACCATTGCGGGCCTCGCCGGCGGTTACGGCAATATCGGCTATATGGGCCCGGGCCTGGCGCTGGCGACCTTCGGCCCGCAAGCGGCGGTGCCGGTGGCGCTGATCTTCTGCTTCGACACGCTGCTGCTGTTCTCGCTCGTGCCATTCATGATGGCCATCGCCAGCCCCAACAAGAAGAGCATCGGCTCGGTCGCGCTTGAAGTGGTCAAACGCATCGGCACCAATCCGCTGGTGATCGCCACCGCGCTCGGCATCGGCTCGGCGGCGATCCATTTCCAGCCGCCGGTCGCCATCGCGCGGCTGATGGAATTTTTGCAGAACGCCTCTGCGCCATGCGCGCTGTTTACGCTCGGCGTCACGGTGGCTTTGCGGCCGCTCAAGGCGATGCCGTGGGAAGTGCCGTATATCACCGCGGTCAAGCTGCTGCTGCATCCGGTACTGATGTTCCTGCTGTTGTCGCTGTTCGGGCCATTCGATCAATTGTGGGTCGACACGGCCATCCTGATGGCAGCACTGCCGCCGGCGCTGAACGTGTTCGTGTTCGCAAGGCAATATGACACCTGGGTAGAGCAGGCCTCGGGCGCGGTGCTGGTCGGCACGGTTGTTTCTGTGCTGACGTTGACCAGCGTGATGTGGATGGTGAAGACCGGCGCGCTGCCGCCGTTACTCTTTAGGTAGGTCATGCAGCCACTCGCCGGCCTGTTGGTGCTCGACTTCTCCACGCTGCTGCCGGGCCCACTGGCCGCGTTGATGCTGGCGGAAGCAGGCTGCGAGGTGATCAAGATCGAGCGGCCGGGCGGCGAGGACATGAGGCGCTTTCCGCCCTTCGTCGATGGCGAGAGTGCGGCCTTCGCCATGCTCAATCGCGGCAAGCAGGTGATCGCGCTTGATCTCAAGAGCGAAGCCGATCGGGAAAAGCTCAAGCCGCTGATCGCGCGCGCTGACATTCTGATCGAACAGTTTCGTCCCGGCGTGATGGCGCGGCTTGGCCTCGGTTATGACGATCTGCGAACGCTCAATCCCAAGCTGATCTATTGCTCGATTTCCGGCTATGGCCAGAGCGGATCGCGCGCCGATGAAGCCGGGCACGACATTAATTACATCGCATCAACAGGCCTGCTCGATCTGCAGCCGGGACCGGTTGACGCGCCGGTGTTGCCGCCCTTGCTGGCCGCCGATATCGGCGGCGGCAGCTTTCCGGCGATGATCAACATCCTGCTGGCATTGCGGGCGCGCGACCAGAGCGGGCAGGGTTGCTTCATCGACATCGCCATGACCGACGCCATGTTCACTTTCGCTTGGCAGGCTTTGGCGCTGGGTGCTGCCGGCGGCCGGTTTCCTAAATCCGGTGAACTCGAACTGGCCGGCGGCTCGCCGCGTTACGCGCTATATCCGACAAAGGATGGAAGGCTCGTCGCTTGCGGCGCGCTGGAGCAAAAATTCTGGCTCGCTTTCGCGGCAACGATTGGATTAGCGGCGGAGCTCATCGATGACAGGCGCGATCCGAAAGCAACGCGCGACGCGGTGGCGAAATTGATCATGGCGCGTCCAGCGGAAGAATGGGCGCCATTGTTCGCCAAGGCCGACTGCTGCGTGACGATCGTCAAACCGCTGCAAGAAGCCCTGCGCGATCCGCATTTTGTCGAACGCGAATTGTTCGCGCATGAGATCAAGACGGCGTCCGGCAAGACCATCCCGGCGCTGCCGCTGCCGATCGCCCCACATTTTCGCGCGCGCTCACCCGATAAGAAGGCCTAGGCCGTTTCAACTTGGCCACGGCTATATTGCCGCGGCGAGCAACCCATGACGCGCTTGAAGGCGGTGCTGAAGGCACTCTCCGATTCATAACTCAACGACACGGCAATTTCGGACACGGACTCGCGCGCGTTCACCAGACGGTCTCCGGCCAACGCCATGCGCCAGCGCGTCAGATAATCCATCGGCGCAGCGCCAACTGTCTCCCTGAACTTCAGCGCAAAGCTCGAGCGCGACATGCCGGCGCGCTCCGCCAGCTCCTGCAAGGTCCAGCCATGGCCGGGCTCCGCATGCATGGCGCTGATGGCAATGCTCATCTGTTTGTCGGCGAGCGCATAGAGCCAGCCGACGCCGGCCTTCGATCCGTCGGCGAGATGCAAACGCAACGCCTGCATCAACGTCATGTGCGCCAGATGCTGCACGATCAGGCTGCCGCCGGGCTGCGGATCGCGCAGTTCCTGCATCATCTGCTCGACCGACCAGCGGAACGCCGCCTGACTCGCTTTGTCGCGGATGAGGACGACGGGCGACAGCATCTGCAGCAGGATGTTGGCGTGATCGCCTTCAATAACAAAGCGGCTGCTGACCAGGGTGATATCGCCGCCGCCATTGATGGTCGAAATGCCGCCGCTGCGCGCTTTGGAAAAAACCTCGGCAGCGCCAATTGTGGGCACGTCGAGAGCGCCGGCGAGGCGAAACCGGTTGGCGCTCGGCAGCATGAAGCAATCGCCGGTCTCCAGCCGTATCGGCTCGCTGACGCCCTCGACCGTCAGCCAGCAGGCGCCGGAGACCACAGCGCCGGTCTTGATGCCTTGCTGCACGCCGGGAAACTGGATGGCCCAGTCGCCGCCGGCATCGAGCCCGGCCGCCAGGTAGTTCAGCGGCTTGAGCAGGGACAGAACGTTGGAGAGCGGATCCATGACCATTCCTGGACGATTACGAAGATAATGAGGACTTTACCGCATAGATCGTACAAATGGAAAGGCCTATCTCCGTGATCGAGAGGCCGCGCTTGCGGCCCGCCACTTTCAGGAGAAACCCATGATCGTCGTTACCGCCCCCACCAGCGCCATTGGCCGCCAGGTGATCGATAAGCTTCTCGCCGCCGGTGAGAGCGTCCGCGTCATTGCCCGCGATCCGGCGAAGCTCGCCCCGCATGTGCGCGACCGCGTCGAGGTCGTGCAAGGCTCGCATGGCGCCGCCGAGGTCGTGAACGAGGCGTTCAAGGGCGCAGACGCGGTGTTCTGGCTGCCGCCGCCGGACGCCAAAGCGACGATCGTTGAAGCGGTGTTCACCGACTTCAGCAAGCCGGCCTGCGCGGCCTTCAAGACCGCCGGCGTCGAGCGCGTCGTCGGCATCTCCGCGCTTGGCCGTGGCACTGCTGTGGCGGATAAAGCCGGCCTGGTCACCGCATCGCTGGCGATGGACGATCTGATCGCGAAAAGCGGCGTCAGCTATCGCGCGCTGACCATGCCGTCCTTCATGGACAATCTGTTGCGCCAGGCCGGCAGCATTAAGGAGAAGGCCATGTTCTTCTCGCCGATCGCCGGCGATCAAAAATCGCCGACTTGCTCGACCGGTGACATCGCCGCCGCGGCGGCGAAGTTGCTGATCGACACATCCTGGAGCGGCAATGGCCACGTTGCCGTCCTCGGGCCGGAAGACCTGTCGTTCGACGACATGGCGCAGATCATGTCCGAGGTACTCGGCAAGAAGGTGACGTTCCAGCAGATCCCCGGCGAGACCTTCAAGGCGCGTCTGCTCAGCTTCGGCTCAACGGAGGCGATGGCGCAGGCAACGCTCGACATGATGACGGCGAAGAATAACGGCCTCGACAATGCCGAGCCGCGCACCGCTCAATCGTCGAGCCCGACCAGCTTCCGCCAGTGGTGCGAAGCGGTGCTGAAGCCGGCGGTGATGGCGTGATCAACGCGTAACGGCGTCGCCGCGCATCAGGCGCGGCTGCGCTGAGGTCGGCGCGAGGCCTTCGCGCATGACGGCGCGGCGCAGCGGACCGATCTTGTCGAGCATGTAAAGCCCGAGGCCGCGCAGCCCCTGCACCGGCAGGAAGTCGGTCAGCAAAGTGCGATTGAACAGATCGATGGCAACGCCGCGTGTCGTCACGTCGGTGCGGCGGCGTTGGTCGTAAGCGGCCAGCACATCGTCGCCGCCGACATCTTCGCCATCGCGATGCGCTTCAATCGCGAGTTCACCAATAGTCGCAGCGTCGCGCAGGCCGAGGTTCAGGCCTTGCGCGCCGATCGGCGGAATGACATGCGCGGCTTCGCCGACAAGCGCTATGCGCCTGTCGGCGAATTTGTGCGCCGTGGCGACGCTGAGCGGAAACAGGCCACGGCCGGGTTCGACCTCGATCTTACCAAGGATGGAATGCGACGCGCGCTCGATGTCGGTGGCGAGCTCGGTGTCGTTGAGCGCTGCGATCTCGTCGGCGCGATGCGGCTCCAGCACCCAGACCAGACTGGAGCGATTGCCCGGCAGCGGCACCAGCGTGAACGGGCCGCTCGACGTATGAAACTCGGTCGAGGTGTCTTTGTGCGGCCGTGAATGGCGCAGCGTGACGGTGAGGGCGACCTGCTTGTATTGATGTGCGTTGACGGTGATGCCTGCGGCCTCGCGGCACAGCGAGTGGCGGCCATCGGCGCCGACAGTGAGAGCGGCGCGCAATGGGGCGCCGTTCTTTAGGACGATGGTGACCGCGTCATCGCCGGTTTCAACGGCCGTCACCTCATCGTCGATGATGGTCAGGGTCGGCAAGCCGGCAGCGCGTTTCTCCAGCGCGGCGATGAGATCGCGGTTGGCGATGTTGTAGCCGAAGGCTTCGAGATCGATTTCGCCGCACTCGAACTTCACCTCCGGCGCGCGCCACAGCCGGCCGGTGTCGTCAACAATGCGCATGGTCTTCAGCGGTGCCGATTTGTCGGCGCACAGTTCCCAGACGCCGAGCGTCTTCAGCGCCGTGACGGAACCGCCGAGCAGCGCCGTGGTGCGGTTGTCCGGGCGGGCCGGGCGCTTGCCGACCAGCGCCGTCGTCAGCCCACCAATGGCCAGCGCCACCGCGGCGGTGAGGCCGGCGGGGCCGCCGCCGACCACGATCGCATCAAATGTGTCCCGGTCTTGCATGGCGCCGGATTAGCATGGTCCCGGCCCGATGCGCTATGCATGCCTAGACTGCCAGCTATCAGGAACCGGATGACTGAGACCGCAGGCCATCGCTTGCCGCATTTGCCGCCCGCCGCCGCCCGGCTGGGCGCGGTTTTCGCGCGGCCGCGGCGGGTGGCAGTGGTGTGCGTCATCGCGCTGGCCGGGCTTGGCTGGCTCTATCTCGGGCTGCTGACGGCCGGCATGACGGGGCCGGGCAGCGTATGGGCGGCGTTGTGCAGTTCCACCTTCGGCGCAGTGTCGACGCCGGACGCCAGCGGCTTTGTCCTGGTCGCGCTGATGTGGGGCGCCATGACCTTGGCGATGATGTTGCCGAGCGCAGCACCAATGATCCTGACCTATGCCGAGATTGCCGACACCGCCGCGCGCAAGGGCGTGGCTGTCGTGTCGCCCTTCGTGCTGGCAGCGGGTTACTTGGCCGTCTGGTTCGGCTTCGCTGCGCTCGCGACGACGGCACAATATGTGCTGACCCGCGCGGCGCTGCTCGAGCCGACGATGGCTTCTGCGAGCGGCGTATTCTCGGGCGCCGTTTTCATCATCGCCGGTGCCTATCAATTCTCATCGCTCAAGCATGCCTGCTTGCGGCAGTGCCGGGCGCCGTTCCAGTTCTTCTTCTCCAATTGGCAGACGACGCCGCGTGGCGTGTTCAAGCTGGGCTTGCGGCAAGGCCTCTTCTGCGTCGGCTGTTGCTGGGCGATGATGCTGGTGATGTTCGCCGTTGGAGTCATGAATGTCATCTGGATGGCGGCGCTCGGCATCGTCATGACGATGGAGAAAATGGGCAGCGGCAAGCGCTTCTCGCAATGTATTGGCGTGGCACTGATCCTTGCCGGAGTTGTCTTCATCGCGATTTGAGTGAACAGTGCAAAGAAACATAGAGAAACGTCGGGAGTGACATGTGGTTGAAGCCTGGACCCTGAAAGGTGAGATGACCTTGTCGTGCAGTTGTACGGTGTTCTGCCCGTGCGTGCTGTCGCTCGGCGATCATCCGCCGACCGAAGACCGCTGCCAGACTTGGGCCGGCGTGCGTATTGACGAGGGCTATATCGACAATGTCGATCTGTCCGGTATCAAGGTCGGATTGATGATGGATTTGCCCGGCATCATGTCGCGCGGCAACTGGACCGCCGCTCTGTTCGTCGACGACAAGGCGCCTATCCAGGCGGTGAAAGGGCTGACGCGCATCTTCACCGGCCGCGTTGGCGGCACCACGCATCTGCTGTCCATTCTCGTTGGCCAATTTCTCGGCGTGCACCAGACGCCGATCTCCTATGAAACCGATGGGCAGACACGGCGCATCCGTATTGAGAAATATGTCGATGGCGCGATCACGCCGGTGCGCGGCAATGACAAGGAAGGCAATGTGGTCATCCGCAACAGCGAATACTGGATCGGGCCGGATGTGATCGTGGCGAAGTCCGACAAGTCGCGCTTCCGCGGTTTCGGCCGCAACTGGAATTTGACCGGGCGCTCGGCCGAGATCGTCAAGCTCGATTGGGGCAATCAGAAATAATGTCTTTCTCCGAGGCGCGCGCTTTCGCCGTTCATGTCTTCACCGCGCTCGGCGCGGCGCTCGGGCTGGTGGCGCTGATCTTCGCCACCAGCGGCGAGTGGACGGCGATGTTCCTGACGCTCGGCGTAGCGCTGATTGTTGACGGCGTCGATGGGCCACTGGCGCGGCGCTTCAAGGTCAAGGAGACGCTGCCGCGCTGGTCGGGCGACGGGCTCGATTTTGTCGTCGACTTCATCACTTACGTGTTTGTGCCGGCCTATGCGATCGGCGCCAGCGGCTATTTGCCGGACTGGCTGGCGGTGCCTTTGGCCTGCGTCATTGTCGTCACCGGCGCGCTGTATTTCGCCGACGGCAACATGAAGACCGACGACAACTACTTCCGCGGCTTTCCGGCTGTGTGGAATCTGGTGGCTTTCTATTTGTTCCTGATTGAGCCGGAGCCGTGGGCGGCGACCGTTGTCATTCTGGCTCTCGCCGCGCTGACCTTTGCGCCGCTGCGCTTCGTGCATCCTTTGCGGGTGCGGCAGGGCCGCATCGTCAATATCGTGCTCATGGTCATATGGGCGGCGCTGGCGATTGTCGCGCTTGTCTACGATCTGGAGCCGGGGCTCTATGTGGTCGTGGCGCTGTCCGCTATCGCATTTTACTTTCTTGTCGCCGGCTTGCTGCGCCGCGCGGCCTAATTTCCGGGGGCTTTCCAAATGACACGTCCTGTTCTTCTTGTTGCCGGCGGCAGCCGCGGTATTGGCGCCGCGACGGCGACACTCGCCGGCAAGGCCGGTTATGACGTCGCCGTGAACTACAACAAAAATGCGAATGCGGCCGCTGCCGTCGTTGCCGCCGTGCAAGCGGCTGGCGGCAAAGCCGTCGCGTTGCACGGTGACATGGGCAAGGAAGCCGACATCGAGCGCGTCTTCGCCGAGACGGCGAAAGCGCTCGGGCCGATCACGCATTTCGTTCATTCATCCGGGATCATTGGTCCGATGTCGCGACTCGATGAGGCCGACACCAAGACCATTCAGGAGTGCTTCGACGTCAACACGCTCGGTGCATTACTGTCCTTGCGCGCTTGCGTGCGCGCCATGTCGACCAAGCACGGCGGCAAGGGCGGCGCCATTGTCATGGTGTCATCCATGTCGGCGACCCTCGGCAGCGCCAATGAGTGCATCTGGTACGCGGCGTCGAAGGGCGCGGTCGATACAATGGTCATCGGCCTGTCGCGCGAAGTCGCAAAGGAAGGCATTCGCGTCAACGCAGTCAGTCCGGGCATGATCGACACCGACATCCAGCCGCCGGGCCGCATGGAGCGCATTCTGCCCATGCTGCCGCAAGGCCGCGCCGGCTCGCCGGAAGAGGTAGCCGAGGGCATCCTGTTCCTGCTGTCGGACGCGGCGTCCTACGTCAACGGCGCGAACCTGCGCGTGTCCGGCGCGCGCTGACCTGCCTTGCGCTGGGGCTGGCGTCGCCTATGATCCCGGCCGAAACCAACAACCAACACACGTTCAAGGGGTGAAACATGGTCGCGGCAATTCGCGTTCATAAGAATGGCGGTCCGGAAGTCCTGACGCTGGACGACATCGAAGTTCCGGCGCCGGGCCAGGGCCAGATCAAACTCAAGCAACATGCCATCGGCGTGAATTTCATCGACACCTATTTCCGTGGCGGGCTTTATCCGTCGCCGGTCGGCATGCCATTCGTTGCCGGCAATGAAGGCGCTGGCGAAGTGACCGCGGTCGGCCCCGGTGTCACCGATATCAAGGTCGGCGACCGCGTCGCTTATGTCGTCGCTTTGGGCGGCTATGCCGCCGAGCGCGTCATGCCGGCCGAACGCGCGGTGAAGCTGCCTGACAATATCAGCTATGAGCAGGCGGCGGCGATGATGCTCAAAGGCATGACCGCGCAATATCTGCTGAACCGCACCTTCAAGGTGAAGAAGGGCGACATCGTTCTGGTGCACGCAGCCGCCGGCGGCGTCGGCCTCATCCTCTGCCAGTGGGCCAACCATCTCGGCGCCACCGTGATCGGCACGGTCGGATCGAAGGACAAAGGCGAACTCGCCAAGAAGAATGGCGCGCACCACATCATCCTGTATCGCGACGAGGACTTCGCCGCGCGGGTTAAAGAGATCACCAGTGGCAAGCTCTGCGACGTGGTCTATGACGGCATCGGCAATGACACGTTCCCGAAGTCGCTCGATTGCATCCGGCCGCTCGGCATGTTCGTGTCGTTCGGCTCGGCTTCGGGCCCGGTCAAAGCCTTCGACATCAACCTGCTGCAAGGCAAAGGTTCGCTGTTCGCGACGCGGCCGACGCTGAACCACTATGCCGCCAAGCGCGAAGACCTGGTGGCCATTGCCGGCGACCTGTTCAGCGTTGTCGGCTCCGGCGCGGTGAAGATCCCGGCCAGCCATACCTATGCGCTGAAGGATGCGGCGCAGGCGCACAAGGACCTCGAAGCGCGCAAGACGACCGGCTCGGTTATTCTGGTGCCGTAAAGAGCGGCATTCGCCTCAACGAATTGCGGCGCCCCTGCTTACGCGGGGGTGCCGTTCTGTTATGTTGCCTCCATGCCCAAACTCACCACCCACGTCCTCGACACCTCCACCGGCAAACCGGCGGTCGGCCTGCGCGTCGTGCTTCGGCTGGCCGATGAGCCGGACATCGTGGCGGAAGGCCTGACCAACAGCGACGGGCGGCTGGACCAGCCGCTACTCGAAGGCACGGCGTTCGTGCCTGGCACCTACGAGCTGACCTTCCATGTCGGCGACTATTTCCGGGCGCAGAAGGGCGCGGCCAGCGACGCGGCTTTTCTCGATCTGGTGCCGGTGCGGTTTGGCCTCTCCGGCGGGCGCGCTTACCATGTGCCGTTGCTGATTCAGCCTTACGGCTATTCGACCTATCGCGGGAGCTGACGCCGGAGCATGCAAGTTCGTGAGTAATGCCCCCGACGTGAAACTCCTCGGCGAACGCGCCGACACCATGATCCGCACGCTCGGCTCGATCTCGGCCGAGCCGAACCGGCTGTTTCGTGCTTTTCTGACGCCGGAGCATCGCAAGGCTGCCGACCTTGTCGCCAAGTGGATGCGCGCCGCCAAGCTCGACGTATCGGAAGATGCGCTCGGCACGGTGCGCGGGCATTGGGCTGGCGAGAGCAAGAAACGGCTCCTGATCGGTTCGCATATCGACACGGTCATCGATGGTGGCATGTTCGACGGTCCGTTCGGCGTCATCGCTGGTATTCTCGCCGTCGACCATTTCACGCAGGCCGGACGCAAGCTGCCCTTCGGCATCGATGTGCTGGCCTTTGGCGATGAGGAGGGTTCGCGCTTTCCGACAACGCTGACCTCGTCAATGGCCTGCGCCGGGACTTTCGACAATGCGCGGCTCGACATGGCCGACAAGGAAGGCGTCACCTTGCGCGACGCCATCGTGGCCTATGGCAAGGACCCGGCGGCGCTTGCGGAGGCGGCATACAAACGCGGCGAGGCCGCGGCCTATGTCGAGGTGCACATCGAGCAGGGGCCGGTGCTTGAGTACAAGAAGCAGCCGCTCGGTGTCGTTACCTCGATTGCCGGGCAAAGCTATCTCAACGTCGAATTCCTCGGCGAGGCCGGACATGCCGGCACCGTTCCGATGATGCTGCGCCGTGACGCGCTGGCCGGCGGCGCCGAAGTGATCCTGCTCGCCGAGAAGATGGCGCGCGACACCAAAGGCGATGTCGTTGCAACAGTCGGCCAGTTGCGGATTCCGTCAGCCGCGTCGAATGTCATTGCCGGCAATGTCGCTTTGGTCGTCGATATCCGCTCAGGCTCGAACGCGGCACGGCAGCAATTTGTCGACACGTTCAAGACGGAAATCCGCGCCATTGCCAAGCGCCGCGAACTTGGCCTGACCATCACGCAGACACGCGACGTCGCGACCACGCCATGCGATCAGTCTTTGCAGGACGGCATCGCCGCCGCCATTCGCTCCGTCGGCGGCGAGCCGCTCGAGCTTTCGTCCGGCGCCGGCCATGATGGCACGGCGATGGCGAAGCTGTGCCCGATCGCGATGATGTTCGTGCGCTGCCGCGGCGGCATCAGTCACAACCCGGCGGAATATACCAGCCCGTCCGATATGGGCCTCGCGGTTGCGGCGTTGATCCGCTTCATCGAGACGGTGAAGCTATAGCAGCGACGCAATGCGCGCGAAGGCCGGATGCTCGGTCAAGCCTCCGGGCAGGCGCGGCAGACCGACAACCTCAACGCCATCGGAAAAGCGCGCGATGCTGGCGACGGTATCATCGAGTTCAACGGTGCCGCGTTCGCTCTCGCTGACCACGATGGCAGCAATAGTGAGCTTGCGTTGGCGAAGCACATCGAGCGCGGTTAGCGTATGACTGATGGCGCCGAAGTAGCCGCCAACAATTAGCAGCAGCGGGATATTCAACGATGTCATCCAGTCGAGCACCGTGCGCTTGCCATCAAGCGGAACCATGATGCCGCCGACGCCTTCGATGAACAGCATGCCGGTGTTCGCTCTGATGGTGGCGCGGCTGACGTCGACAAGCTTGTCAAAATCAATGCTGCGGCCTTCGCGCGCGGCCGCCATGTCCGGCGACAACGGCGCGCGGAAGCGCCACGGCGCGATGGTCTCGATCTCGTCGGCCGACACCTGACGGCCGAGCGCCTTCAGCAGAACTGCCGGATCGCTGGTTTCAACAACCGATGGATCGTAACCCGCGACGATAGGCTTCAGCGCATTCACCGGCTGACCGAGAGCCCGCAAATAGCGGATCAACCCGGCCGTGACGAAGGTCTTGCCAGTGTCAGTGCCGGTCGATGTGACGAAGTAGGCGTTCATGCTTGTTTTTGTCATTCCGGATTGCTGCGCCGCAGCGGAGTTGCAGCAGCGATCGCTTCTCTCTTGCGTTGCGGAGCTGTTCGCGCAAGGTATAGGCTTATGACCGCAGAGGGGAGGCTGCCGTCATGAAAAACATAAGGCATCTTTGCGCCGCGTTTGCTGTCGCGTTTGTTATGGTTGCTGGTGCGGACCTGCGCGCCCAGGAATTCCCTGCCAAACCCGTTACGCTTGTTGTGCCGTGGCCCGCGGGCGGCACCACTGACATCGGCATGCGTGCATTGGCGACCGCGACCGAGAAATATCTCAAGCAGAAGATCGTCACGGAGAACCGTCCCGGTGCGGCCGGTGTGCTGGGGCCGCAGCAGGTCGTGCAGGCCACGCCGGATGGCTACACGATCGTGCAGATTCCGATTACTGTGTTTCGCGCGCCGTTCATGCGCAAGACGACCTTCGCACCAGAGAATGACCTCACGTATATCATCGGCGTCACTGGTTACACGTTTGGTGTTGTCGTGCGCGCCGATGCGCCATGGAAAACGTTTCAGGAATTCGTCGCCTTCGCCAAAGCCAATCCGGGCAAGATCAATTACGGCACGCCCGGCGCCGGCACGAGCCTGCATCTGACGATGGAGCAGATCGCCGCCAAGCAGGGCATCAAGTGGACGCATGTGCCGTTCAAGGGCACGGCAGAGACAACGAGCGCGTTGCTCGGCGGCCATATCGACGCGGTGGCTGACGCGACCGGCTGGGCGCCGCAGGTGAATGCCGGACAGTTCAGATTGCTGGTGACGTGGAGCGCGGCGCGCAGCAAGAACTGGCCGGACGTTCCAACCTTGAAAGAGGCCGGGGTCGACCTCGTGTCGAACTCGCCGTTCGGCATTGCCGGGCCGAAAGGGATGGACCCGAAGGTCGTGCAGGTGCTGCATGATGCTTTCAAGAAGGGGCTTGAGGATCCGTCTTATGTCGAGTCGATGGCGAAGCTCGATCAGGAGGCCGCTTATCTGAGCAGTGATCAGTATCGCAAGTTCGCGCTTGAGCAACTGGTCGAGCAGAAGAAGCTGATCGAGGATCTCGGTCTGCGACAAGACTGATCGTCTATACGCCCGCGCGGGGCGGCCGCACCACGGTGACGGTGCAGGGCGCCTCGGCGGCGATTTCGGACGAGACGCTGCCGAGCAGCGAACGCATCAACGTGTCATGCCGCGCGCCGATCAATATATGATCGACGCGGTTGTTGCGGACGAATTCGAGCAGCGCGGACGCGGCGTCAACCGCTTCCAGTACATGGACGGTCAGGCGGTCCTGATCGAGCTTGAGCGGTTCGGCCCAGTGCCGCAGGCCGACCATGCGGTCGATGCGTTTGTTGTGGCCGCGTTCGTCGAGCGGTGAATCGAGCGTGATGCGGCCCTGGCGCAGCACATTGAGACAGGCGAGCCGCGCCGACGGCATCGTCGCCAGCATGCGCTCTGTCGTAACGCGCAAAGCCTCGACAAGCTCTGGCGCGCTGTCGTCGAGATCGAGTGCCACGGCGACAATCGGCGCTGACGAAATCTGCGCCGCAGCCGGTGCGGATGCACGTGAATTGGTCAGGTCCGTGTTGAAGCGGCGGCGCAGCACCGTGGCGAAGGAGTCGCGCTGCAATTTGTCGGCGCGCGCAGTGAGCTTGACCTGATCCGGATGGCTGAGATCGAAGGCCAGTTGCGCCGCGGTTGGATAGCGCCAAGCCGGTTCGATCTCGAGACAGCGCAGCACGATCTCCTGCAGCCATTGCGGATAATCGGCGCGCAGTTTGCGCGGCGGCACCGGATCGCGCCACAGCCGCCGGCGCATGGTCGACAGACGCTCGCCTTCGCCGAACGGCCGCACGCCGGTCGAGAAGAAATACAACAGCACGCCAAGCGCAAAGATATCGCTGCGCGGATCGTTGCGGATGCCGCGCAATTGCTCGGGCGACATATAGGGCGCGGTGCCGAAGGGCAGGCGGAATTCCTCCTGCATCAGATCGGGCAATTGCGCGTGATGCGACAGGCCGAAATCGAGCAACACGACGCTGCCGTCCGGCCGGACCATGATGTTGCTCGGCTTGATGTCGAGATGCACGACATGCTGCCGGTGCAGATCATCGAGCGCATTCGCAACTTTGACGCCGATCTCGGCCACCTCGTCATAGGGCAACGGCAGATCGTTCAGCCGCGGCAACAATGTTTTGCCGTCGAGCACTTCCATCGCGAGATAGGGATGCGCGGAGAAATCACCGGCCGCGACGAACTTCGGCACATGCGGCCCCGACAGCCGCGGCATGATCATCTGCTCCATCTCGAAGCTGACGATGGCCGCGGGATCGGCGTTTTCGCCGATGCGCGGGACCTTGACGATCACCGGCGCGGGGAGGCCGGGGCGGGTGGCGCGCCACAGGATGGCCATGTCGCCGTAATGCACCATCTCTTCAAGCTTGAAGCCGTCGATGATCTTGCCCGCGTCATGGAAGGGCTTGGCCATCTTCTATTGCCCTGCGAGCAACCGTTCGGCCAGCCACAGCGGCAGGCCCGCCTTGCGAATGCGCGCCGCCGCTTCCTCGACGTCATAGGGCACGCGACAGTAAGTGATTTCTTTTTTTTCAGTATCGAGCAGCGCATAGGCGGCGGCGGGGTTGCCGTCGCGGGGCTGGCCGACTGCGCCGAGGACGGCAAGCCAGCGGCGGCCGGGCAGCATCGGCACCGGGGCGTCGGCGGTCGGCGTGAAGGAGGTCATCTTGGCGGTGATGGATAGGCTGTATAGCGCCGGCTGGTGGATATGGCCGCAGAACGTAATGTGCGCCGGGGTGGCCGACAGGCTGGTCGAGGCTTCCAGCGTGCTCTTCACGTAAATCCAGCCGGCCGGTTTGCTGGCCTCGGAATGGACGTAGAGCCGGCTTTCGTCCTGGATCGTCATCGGCAGGGCGGCGAGGAAAGCGCGCTGTTCGGGGCCGAGCTGGCTGCGGGTCCATTCGATGACGAACTGCGCCTCGGCGTTCATGGTCTCGGACGGGGTGCCGACGGCGTGGTCGTGATTACCCATCACGGCCATCGCGCCGTTCCCCACCATCTCCATGACCGTGGTGACAGCCCAATCCGGGTCAGCGCCATAACCGACATAGTCGCCGAGCAATACCGAGCGCTGCGCGCCTTTGGCCTGCGCATCGGCGAGGCAGGCTTCGAATGCCTGGCGGTTGGCGTGAATGTCGGCGAAGAAAGCAATCAGCACGGCGGTCCCCCGAGACCTTATGTGGCACAGCGCGTCGAATAAGAAAACGCCGCGGCAAACCGGCCGCGGCGCTTCACATAAGTCTCGGACCGACTAGCGGTAGATGTAGCGGACCCGGCGGGACGACGGCTCCACGAGCACCGGCACGCCATTCACATAGGCGTACTGATACTCCGAGTCCGGCACCGGGGTCAGCGCGACATCCGGCGGCAAGCCGGCGCCTTCAACCACTTCGCCGTTTAGATAGACCTGCGGGCGCGGGTTCTGCACGATGTAGGTCTGCACGGTCGACGGTGGAGGTGCGATCTGCAGCGGGGCCGTGGTGGCGACCGGCGCGATGAAGTCGCCGCTATAGGTCGGGCGCACGATGGCCGTGCCGGTTGTCGACGGCGGCGCGGCATAGGTCACCGGCGGCAGCGAACGGATACCGGCCGACTGCATATACTGCGAATAGGCCCAGCCCTGCGCGCCGTTATACGTGACCTGGCACCACTGGCTGCCTTCGATGCAGCCGAGCACCGTGGCCTGGCCGTTGGTGGGGATCGCGCCGATAACCGGATATTCCGGGCCGGGGCCGGAGCGCATGTTCAGCGGCGTGGTCGCGGTCGCAAGCGTTTGCGTGGCCACCGCGGCGGTCTGGGCGAAAGCGGGCTGCGACAGAGCAGCGGACGCCATCAAGGCAGCAATAATGATCGAGCTTCTCGTCTGCATGGCCCAAATCTCCTGTTGTGGGAGATGGAGTAACGCCGGCCGAGGTCGCGATGTTCCATGGGTTCAGTAACCGACCGCCGTGCCGTGCAAATCATAAGCGTCGGCGCGCTCGATCTTGACGGTGGCGATCTCGCCAACCCGCATCGGGCGGCGCGAGGCGACATAGACGGCGCCGTCGATTTCCGGCGCATCGGCCATGGAGCGGCCCTTGGCGACGGAAGGCCCGACCGAGTCGATGATGACCTGCTGACGCGTGCCAACCTTGCGCTTGAGGCGGCGGGCAGAGATCACCTGCTGCGTCTTCATGAAGCGATGCCAGCGCTCTTCCTTGACCTCTTCCGGAACGTGGTCCGGCAGGTTGTTCGACGGCGCGCCGCGCACCGGCTCGTATTTGAAGCAGCCGACGCGGTCGAGCGAGGCTTCCTCCAGCCACTGCAGCAACGTCTCGAATTCGGCCTCGGTCTCGCCCGGAAAGCCGACAATAAAGGTCGAGCGCAAAGTGATGTCCGGGCAAATCTCGCGCCAGCGCGCGATGCGCTCCAGCGACTTGTCCTGATGCGCCGGCCGCTTCATGCGGCGCAACACTTCTTCCGAGCCGTGCTGAAACGGGATGTCGAGATAGGGCAGGATCTTGCGCTCCGCCATCAGCGGGATGACCTCGTCGACATGCGGATAGGGATAGACGTAGTGCATGCGGACCCAGATGCCGAGCTCACCGAGCGCGGCGGACAGATCATAGAATTTAGCGCGGACTTCTTTGGTCTCGCCGGCGGCGTTCTTCCACGAACTTGCCGCGTATTTGATGTCGGTGCCGTAGGCCGAGGTGTCCTGCGAGATGACCAGCAATTCCTTGACGCCGGCCTTGGCCAGGCGTTCGGCTTCGCGCATCACGTCAGCGGCCGGGCGCGACACCAGATCGCCGCGCAATTTCGGAATGATGCAGAAGGTGCAGCGGTGATTGCAGCCTTCGGAAATTTTCAAATAGGCATAGTGCCGCGGCGTTAGCTTGATGCCTTCCGGCGGCACCAGATCGAGAAACGGATTGTGCTGCGGCGGCACGGCGCGATGCACGGCATCGAGCACGCTTTCATATTGCTGCGGGCCGGTGATCGCCAGCACGCTCGGATGCGCGGCAATAATGTTCTCCGGCTCTGCGCCCATGCAGCCGGTGACGATGACCTTGCCGTTTTCCTTCAGCGCGAGGCCGATCGCCGCGAGCGATTCCGACTACGCGCTGTCGAGGAAGCCGCAGGTATTGACGATGACCAGGTCCGAGCCGACGTGCTCGCGCGACAGCTCATAGCCTTCTGCGCGCAGTCTGGTGATTATGCGTTCGCTATCGACCAGCGCCTTGGGGCAGCCGAGCGACACGAAACTGATTTTGGGCGCCGCTTTACCGTCGCCGGCAGCGTCCGTCTGGACTGGAACATCGAGCATGGGGCAGGGGCTAACCGCGATTGACGGCGATAGCAAGGCCGTTGGCGTTGTTCACTTAATTGGCTCCTTGGGGGAGGCGCGGGCGCGCCGGTTCGCCCGTGTTTGTTGAGGCCCCGGGCAGGCCGCCTTCCAGTTCCTCGCCCTCGGAAATACCGAGGGAGTGGCGCGCCGATCGGCGCAACCTTTAGCAGTTAAGCGCACCAACCGGGTGCGCGGCGCCTCTCGGCGCGCCACAAGCGGCTTTTCTGTCCCGGGGGCCGTGCTTCCGGGCGTGGACGGGTCCCTCCTGGGTCCCTTCATCCGGCCGGCTTTCGCCAGCCTTCATCCACTCCGCGTCCAGCCATTAAAGGCAGTCCCCCGTAGTGGGGACGGACAGCTACCCCGGGCCTCCCGAGTCCGTGCTTGCGAAGCATGGCCGCGGGCGCCGCATTCTGCTCCACCATCACGACGCCTCATGAGAGCGCCCCTCGATGAGCAGGACGGAAAGTGGATAAAACATAGTAGGATTTAATGTCAATAGGGGTTTTTACGCGATGGATACGATTCTGGGCGACAACCTTCTTCCGCCCTCATGGTGAGGAGCCCGCCGCAGGCGGGCGTCTCGAACCATGAGCGGCCTTGATCCTTCGAGACGCGCCTTTTCAGGCGCTCCTCAGGATTAGGCCGGGAGAGAGAGGAGCCCTTCGTAGGGTGGGCTAAGCGAAGCGTGCCCACCGCGCGGCAAGGCGGTGGGCACGGCGCTTCGCGCCTTAGCCCACCCTACAAGTACGGCGAGCTACCTGTTCCGCAGCGCCGCGGCCTCGGCGTAGAACTTCTTCTCCCAGGCCTTCTGGTTGTCCATGCCTTCGCGGATGAAGGGCGTGAACACCGCCACATGCAGCAGCAGCCAGTTCAGGATGTTGGCGGGAAACCGCAGCGGCTTGATGAAATCGACGAACAACACCACGCGCGTGTCTGATGTCTTGTTCCAGGCTTCGTGCTCATAGGCGTCGTCGAAGATGACGACTTCGCCTTCCTTCCAGCGATAGACCTCGTTCTCGACGCGGATGCCGAGATCCTCGCGCGGCTCCGGCACTTTGAGACCGAGATGCAGGCGCAGCACGCCGTTATAGGGACCGCGATGCGCGGGCAGGTGCTTGTTCGGCTCGAAGATCGAGAACATCACCGTGGTGAGGCCAGGAATCTTCTGGCAGATGCGCCAGGTCTCCGGGCACTGTTCGATATTGGCATCGGACTTGAAGCCATAGCCGCACAGCAGGAAGGTCTTCCAGCCGCGATCCTTGCTGATGGTGGCGACATCGGAGGACAGTTCGTGGAAGCCGGGCAGGTCTTCCTTGCGGACGAGGACCTTGTCGAGCTCCTTGCGGATCGCCGGCCATTCGGCCTCGATCTCCCTGGCCCACGGGAAGACGGCGTTGTCGTAGATCGGCGGATTGCCGACCTTGGTGTGGCGCAGGTTCAGCCGTTCGGCGAAAGCCACAATCGACATGACCATACGCGTGACCCGGCTGGCGCCGCCCATTTCGGCGATGCCGGCGGTGCCGAATTGCTGGGTTGGCGCAGGCTGTGCAGCGCCCTGAACCTTGGCGCCCGGATCGGCAGTCGTGGTCACGGAAATCTCCTTATAGGCTGCCCCTTCAGCGCGACTCTTAGCAAGTCGTGCCGGGCCGGGAAAGTTCCTCCCCGGCATGATTGGCATTCCGCGCAGGGCGGGGCTATCGTCGCCGGCAGGAGAACCACCATGATCCGCGCCCTGCTGCTTATCGCTTTTGCCGTTGCCCCGCTGATGCCGACTGGCGACCGCGCCGAGGCGGCGGACATGAAGATGCGGACGTCGGTGAGCCGGTCGGTGATGGTGCTGCGGCCGCTGCCGTTCCCGCGCAGCGAGCGGGCGCAGTCGGTATGGGCGTCCCGCGCCTGCTGGACGCAATGCGGCTCGTTCACGGCGTGGGATCAGGCGGCTTGTTTGCAGCGCGATGCGCAAGGAACCTGTCTGAAGCTGGCGGACGATGCCGACCGCTCCTGTCAGCGGCAATGCCGCAGCTCGGGCGGGCCGCTGCTGCCGCTCGATTTCTAGCGGCGCTTTCGTCGTCGGTGCCGGGAATTGCATGCTCACGCTCCGACAGATCGAAGTCATCCGCGCCATCATGGTGACGGGCACTGTCGGCGGCGCGGCGCGGCTGCTCAACGTGTCGTCGCCCGGCATCAGCCGGGTGATGAAACACGCGGAAATTTCCGTCGGCGTGAAGTTGTTCAATCGCAAAGGCGGCCGCTATTCGCCGACGCGCGAGGCCGATGCGATCTTCAATCAGATCAACGGCGTCTATGACAAGGTCGAGGACCTCCAATTCGTCATCTCGCGCATCAAGCGCGGCGCCAATTCCGAACTGAAGGTCGGCGCGGCGCCGAGCATCGCGCATGCCATGGTGCCGCTGGCCATTGCCGATGTGCGCAAAGCGTTTCCCAATCTGCTAATCGAGATCGACATCCTCAAACGCGAGGACACGGTCGACTATTTGCTGCTCGGCAAGGGCGAGATGGTCGCCATGAGCTACAAGTTCGATCATCCGATGCTCGAGTTCATGCCGCTGGCGCGGGGGCGGCTGAAATGCATTGTGCCCCTCGGTCATGAACTGGCGAAGGGACCGCGCGTGTCGGCGGCGGATATCGTTAAATATCCGCTGATCGGCGTCGATCCGAGCGACCCTTACGGGCGGATCATGGCCGAGCTGTTTGCCGGCCAGGCGCTGAATTACGAGGTGGCGATCCGCGCCCGCTTTGGCTCGACCGTCTGCGCGCTGGTGACCTTGGGCCTCGGCATTGCGGTGATCGACGAGTTCACCTTGGCCGGCAAGAACTGGCCCGGCATACGGGTGCTCGACATTATCGAGCCGACGCCGTTCCAGACCTATATCGTGCACCGCAAGGACGCCGCGCTGTCGACCTATGGCACAAGGTTTATCGCGGCGCTGCGCGGCCATATGGAGGCCGATGCGGCGCAACCGCGTCCACCGGCGCGTCCGGCCAAGCCGAAGCCGCGGCGCCCGAGAAAATAACATCAGGTTATGAGGCTGCCACGTCTTAGTTATTGACGGCGGGCTTTCGCCTCTCCATCGTCCGCCCCGGAACCTGCCCGCAACGGGCGTTTCTGCGGCAAAGAGCCAGCGCAAAAGGCCGATGCCGCTAAAAAATTCGAGGAGGGAAACCCATGCTGCGTAAATCACTGACCCTACCTGCGACGATTGCGGCTTTCGCCGCTTTCACCGCTGCTGCGTCCGCGCAATCGACCGCGACGTCCGTCTATATGCCGGCAATCGTCGAACTGTCCGGCGGCGGCGCCGTCTCCGGCACCAATTATCGCGACGGCATGATCCTGGCGATGGAAGAGATCAACGCCAAGGGCGGCATCCTCGGCAAGAAGATCGACATGCCGTTGCTCGACTCGCAGTCGGAAGCCGGCATTGCCCGATCGCAGGTGCAGAAGGTTCTCGACAACAAGCCCTACGTGATCATGGGCCCGGTGTTTTCCGGCTCGGTCATGACCTCGATGCTGCTGGCGCAGCAGGCCGAGATCCCGCAGATTGTCGGCGGCGAAGCCCCGGCGATCACGCAGCGCGGCAATCCGTTCGTGTTCCGCACCTCGTTCGGCGCGCAGTTCTCGATGCCGAAGGTGGCGAACTATGTGCGCGACGGCGCCAAGGCCAAGAGCGTCGCCATCCTCTGGGTCAACAACGACTTCGGCAAAGGCGGCCGCGACAGCTTCGTCAAGGAAATGGCCTCGCGCGACATCAAGGTCGTCGCCGACATCTCGACTGAATCAGGCCAGGCCGACTTCTCGGCTGACGTCGTCAAGATCAAGGCGGCCAATGCCGATTTGATCTTCGTCTACACCAACGAAGAAGAGAGCGCGCGCTTCCTGCGCGAAGCCAAGAAGCAGGGCATCAAGACGCCGATGGTTGGCGAGACCACGCTGCTCGGCCAGAAAGTGCTCGATCTCGCTGGCGACGCGGCCAACGGCGTCAAGGGCCATGTCGGCCTGACGGTTGACGCGCCGATCGACGCGGTGAAGGGCTTTGCCGAACGCTTCAAGAAGCGCTTCAACTATGTCTGCGACCATAATGGCATGAAGGGCTATACCGCCATCTACATGGTCAAGCATGTGACCGAGAAGGTCGGCAAGTTCGACAGCAAGGCTTTTGCCGAGACGCTGCATGGCCTGACCATCACCCCGGCGCAGGAGCCGGGCATCCTGATGGAAGCGACCTGGGACAAGAACGGCGACATCGATCGTGAGAGCTTCATCGGCGAAGTCGTCGACGGCAAGCAGAAGATCGTCGCCACGCTGCCGAAGCTCGGCCTGAAGTAGAAGACCTTTCTCTGCCCGGCGCTTTCCGGCGCCGGGCAGGGTTACTTGGCGGGCAGCATGGCTTCCTTCATCCAGCTACTGGTTTCTGGTCTCGCGACCGGCGCGATCTATGCGCTGATCGCGGTCGGCTTCACCTTGCTGTGGCAGACCTCGCAGACGATCAACTTCGCCCAGGGCGAGTTCGTCATGCTGCCGGCCTTCTTCATCCTGATCGCGATGAACCACGGCGCGCCGTTCTGGCTCGCTTGCCTCGTCGGCATCGCCACATCGGTCGTCGTGCTCGGCATCCTGTTCAAGTTCATTATCGTCGACCCGATGCTCAAGCATGGCGTGCTGCCGCTGGTCATCTCAAGCATCGCGCTGGCTTTGTTCCTCAAAGAAGCGGTGAAGGATTTCTACTCCTCACAGGCGCAGCCTTTCCCGGTGCTGGTCAGCGCCGGTGACTTTCATATTTTCGGTGCGGTGATTTCGAGCCAGAGCCTGGTCGTGCTCGGCGTCGCCATTGTCACCGTCGTCGGTCTGCATTTGATGCTGAACAAGACGCGGCTCGGGCGCATGATGCAGGCGACGGCGCAGAACCCGACGCTCGCCACCATTCTCGGCGTGCCGGTGCGCAAAATGGTGCTCTACACGTTCCTGGTCAACGCCGTGCTGGTGGCGATTGCCTCGATCCTGATCAGCCCGATCTATCTCGCCAAGTTCACCAATGGCGAGACGCTCGGCATGGCGGCGTTCCTTGCCGCGATCATTGGCGGCTTCAACCAGGTGCGCGGCGCCATTCTCGGCGGCATCATTCTCGGCATCCTCGACAATCTGTCGGCGGCGTATTTGTCGTCGCAGTATCGCGCGGCGTTTCCGCTGATCATCCTCATCGTTGTCATCCTGGTGCGGCCGCAAGGCCTGCTCGGCCGCGTCGAGGAGCGCACGGTATGAGCCGCGCCGGCGTCCTTGCCATTGCACTCTTCGCGCTCGGTGCGATCATCGCGCCGTTCATGCTCAAGCCATTCGGCATTTTCCTGATCTCGATGTGGGCGGTGCTGACCATTGCCGCCATTGGGCTCAATCTGACGCTCGGTTATGCGGGGCAGGTGTCGATGGCGCAGGGCGCCTTCGTCGGCATCGGCGCTTATACGCTGGCGCTGCTGACGCAGGCCGGTGTGCCTTATCCGATCGCCTTCGTTGCTTCCGGCGTGCTGTGCTTTGCCATTGGCTGGTTGCTCGGCTATCCGGCGCTGCGCGTGCAGCATCATTATCTGGCTTTCGTTACGCTCGCTTTCACCACCATCGTGTTCCTCTTGCTGCGCAACGAGGAATGGCTGACCGGCGGCATTTACGGCGTCAACGCCATCAAGCGGCCGGTGTTCTTCGGCTGGAATACCGGCAAGGCGATGGACTATTACTTCTTCTGCCTCGGCGTTCTTAGCGTCATCTCATTCGCAGTGTGGTGGATGCTGCGCTCGCCCTGGGGCCGCGCCTTTGTCGCGCTGCGCGAAAATCCGGTGCGGGCCTTGTCGCTCGGCCTCGATACGCGGCGCTATACATTGATGGCCTTTGCCATCGGCTCGATGCTCGGCGGCTTTTCCGGCGCGCTGTTTGCCTCATTGGTGCAATTCATCGAGCCGGCGTCCTTTGCGCTGAACCGCTCGTTCGATCTTCTGCTGATGGTGATCGTCGGCGGCAGCGGCTACTTCATGGGCCCGTTCGTCGGTGCGCTGATTTCGGTGCTGTTGCCGGAATGGATGCGTATCACCGAAGGCTATTATCTGATCATCTACGCCGCTTTGGTGATGGTGATGATGCCGCTCGCGCCTTACGGCATCGTCGGCCTGATCGAGCGCGGCTATAAATCACTGACGACGAAGCGCGGCCAGCAAAAGCCCGCGTCGGTCGTCGCGGAGAGGGCCGCACCATGAGCCCGGTCCTCCAGGTCAACAATCTCCGCAAGTCGTTCGGCGGCATTCATGCCGTCAACGGCGTGTCGTTTGAAGTGAACGATGGCGAGATCCTCGGCATCATCGGTCCGAACGGCTCCGGCAAATCGACATTGTTCAACTGCGTGCTCGGCCAACTGCATCCGAGCGAAGGTGAAGTGCGCGTCGATGGCCAGGTGACGACCGGCATGCGGCCGTGTGACATCAACCGCCTCGGCGTCAGCCGCACCTTCCAATTGCTTCAGGTGTTTCCGCAGCTCTCTGTGCGCGACAACCTCATCCTTGCCGGACAAGAGCATCAGGGCACGATGTTCACGCGCCTGATCGGCCGTTCCGATGCGGGGCTTGGTCCTGCGGCCGACCAGATGATCGAGTTCTTTCGGCTCTCTCATCTCAAGGATCAAATGGCCGGCATGCTGAGCTACGGCCAGCAGAAGCTGCTCGATGCGGCGATGGCCTTCATGGCGGGCCCGCGGCTGGTGCTGCTCGATGAGCCGGCCGGCGGCGTGAACCTCACCATGCTCGGCCATTTGCGCGAGCGCTTGCAGGCCTATCACGCCGAGCGCAAGGCAACCTTTGTGGTGATCGAGCACCAGATGGAATTCGTCATGGCGCTCTGCACGCGCGTGCTGGTGTTGGCCGAAGGCAAGCTGATTGCCAATGGCGCGCCGGAAGAGATTCGCCGCGATCCGGTCGTCATCGAAGCCTATCTCGGCCACGGGATGAACGCGGCATGAGTCAGGACGCAGCGCTTACCGTTGAAGGCGTCTTTGCCGGCTACGGCAAGATGACCATTCTCAACGGCACGACGGCGAAGATTCGCCGCGGCGCGATCACCACTGTCATCGGCCCGAACGGCGCCGGCAAATCGACTCTGTTCAAAACCATCTTCGGCTTGCTGGCCGTGCGCGAAGGCTGCGCACAGTTGCTGCCCATCGACAG
>JAURVZ010000028.1 GCA_030655215.1 Pseudolabrys sp.
CAGCGCGAGCGCCTTGGTGAAGCCGAGGTCGCCGGCCTTGGCGGCGGAATAGTTGACCTGACCGAACTGGCCCTTCTGGCCGTTGATCGAGGAGATGCTGATGATGCGGCCGAACTTGCGGGACCGCATGCCCTCGATCACCGGGCGCGTCATGTTGAACAGCGAGCCGAGATTGGTGTTGATCACCGCGTTCCACTGCTCCGGCGTCATCTTGTGGAACGCGCCGTCCTTGGTGATGCCGGCATTGTTGACGAGAACGTCGACGGGCCCGAGATCGGCCTCGACCTTCTTCACGCCGTCGGCGCAGGCTTCGAACGAACTGACGTCCCATTTGTAGACGGGAATGCCGGTCTCGCTCTTGAATCTTTCCGCCGCCGCGTCGTTGCCGGCGTAGCACGCCGCGACGCTGTAGCCCGCGTGCTTGAATGCCTTGCTGATCGCCGCGCCGATGCCCCTCGTTCCGCCCGTCACTAACGCAACACGTCCCATGAACAGTCCTCCCGCTTCTTCTTATAGATCGAATAAATAGGGCCGTGCGATGAACTTCAAGCAAAAAGGCCCGACGCAAGTGCGCCGGACCTTTTGTTAGTTAGGGTGCAGTGCAATCGCGCGCCGATGTGTCCGGCGCGTGACGCGGCTTGTTAGTCGCGTGCGATGCACATCGCGATGCCCATGCCGCCGCCGATGCACAGGGTTGCAAGACCCTTCTTGGCGTCGCGCTTCTCCATCTCGTGCAGCAGCGTCACCAGCACGCGTGCGCCGGACGCGCCGACCGGATGACCGATCGCGATCGCGCCGCCATTGACGTTGACCTTCGACGGATCCCAGCCGAGGTCCTTGTTCACCGCACAGGCCTGCGCCGCAAATGCTTCGTTGGCTTCGATCAGATCGAGGTCCTCGATTTTCCAGCCGGCCTTCTTGAGGGCCGCGCGCGACGCCGGGATCGGGCCGGTGCCCATGATGGCGGGATCGACGCCGGCCTGGCCCCACGACACGATGCGGCCGAGCACGGTCTTGCCTTCTTTCGCAGCCTGCTTCGCGGTCATCAGCACCACGGCGGCAGCGCCGTCATTGATGCCCGAGGCGGAGCCCGCGGTGACTGTGCCGTCCTTCATGAAGGCCGGCTTCAGCTTGGCCATCGCCTCGATGGTGGCGCCATGACGCGGATATTCGTCGGACTCGACCACGGTGTCGCCCTTGCGTCCCTTGACCGTGACCGGGACGATCTCCTTGCTGAACTTGCCGGCCTTCTGCGCGGCTTCGGCCTTGGTCTGCGAAGCCACGGCGAACTCGTCCTGCTGGTGGCGCGTGATCTGATACTTCTGCGCCACGTTCTCGGCGGTGTTGCCCATGTGATAGCCGTTGAAGGCATCCCACAGCCCGTCCTTGATCATGGTATCGACCAATTCCACCGCGCCCATCTTCACGCCGCCGCGCAGATACTGCGCGTGCGGGGCCATGCTCATGGATTCCTGGCCGCCGGCGACGACGATGTCAGAATCGCCGTTCATCAGCGCCTGATAGCCGAGCGCCACGGTGCGCAGGCCGGAGCCGCATAGCATGTTGACGCCCCAGGCCGAGGTTTCGACCGGGAGGCC
>JAURVZ010000009.1 GCA_030655215.1 Pseudolabrys sp.
GTCGGAAAAGGTGGTCGAGAAGATCGTCGAGCGCATCACCGTGCTGCGCGAGCGCGAGAAGCTGCCGTCACGCCGCAAGGGCTACACCCAGAAGGCCGTGGTCGGCGGGCATAAAGTGTATCTCCGCACCGGCGAATATGATGACGGCCGCATCGGCGAAATCTTCGTCGACATGCACAAGGAAGGCGCGGCGCTGCGTTCGCTCCTCAACAACTTCGCCATCGCCATTTCGCTCGGCCTGCAATACGGCGTGCCGCTCGAGGAATATGTCGATGCCTTCACCTTCACCCGCTTCGAGCCGCAAGGTCCGGTGCAGGGCAACGACTCGATCAAATACGCGACCTCGATCCTCGATTACGTGTTCCGCGAACTGGCCGTGTCGTATCTCGAGCGTTACGACCTCGCCCATGTCGATCCGAGCCAGGGCTCATTCGATGCGCTCGGCACCGGTGTCGATGAAGGCAAGCCGGCGCCGAACTTCGTGTCGAAGGGCCTGACCCGCTCGCGCGCCGACAAGTTGTCGGTGGTGAGCACGGCCTCGACGGCGGCGGTGTCATCATCGAATGTCACCGCCTTCCATGGCACTGCGGCAACTGCACTCAAGCACGAGCCGGAAGTGAAGCTCTCGCCGGCGCAGCAGCTTGAAGTGCGCGGACATGCCGAACCTGCCGTGCAGGCGCAGCCCTCCGCTTCCGAGCGGCGCGCTGAGGCGAAGGCCAAGGGCTATGAGGGTGACTCGTGCGGCGAGTGCGGAAACTTCACGCTGGTGCGCAACGGCACGTGCATGAAGTGTGATACGTGCGGTGGCACGAGCGGGTGTTCGTGAGCTGAGGCACTAGCCTCGAAGCGTCATGGCCGGGCTTGACCCGGCCATCCACGACTTAATTAAAGGGCGATCCGAAAGGGTCGCCCTTTTTCGTTGAAACAGGTTGTGCCCGCCCCACATTCGCCTAAATTAGCATTAGAATTTATAGGGATCATAAAGAGAACATTGTACCCGTTTTAATTCCTTTTTGTTCTACGGAGGCCAAGATGCCGAAGAAGGAAGACTACCACGTGGTTCCCAACACTGATCGAGGCGGCTGGGACGTAAAGCGCGAAAACGCTGACCGCGCGAGCGCCCATTTCGAAAAGAAATCGGATGCAATGGATCGCGGTCGCGAACTCGCAAAAGAAAACAAGACTGAATTGGTTCAACACGGGCGCGATGGCCGAATTCAAGACAGCGACAGCTACGGGAACGATCCAAGCCCTCCAAAAGATAAAAGGCATTAATCCCATTCAAGTTGGGGAAAGACACAGCGACATGTTTATCCTCAGTCGACGTTCTTTGTTGCTTGGAACCACAGCGTGCCTTTGCAAAACTTTAGCGCCAACAACCTCCGCCGAGGCAACAATGATTGAACCGGTAACTCCTACCGAGAACATGATGTATGTCACGGCTCGCATCGTCGGGATTGATGGCACCGGAAATGCATCACAATTTGGGACCGGGTTCTTTTATCATTTTCCATACCCGGGCGATGAGACGCGTTTCGTACCGGTATTGGTCACAAATAAACACGTCATCAAAGGCGCGAACAAAACAATATTTATCGCGCATACAGTCTCGAATGGCGGCAAAAAACCGGATGGAAAAGTCTCGGTGTCCTCGAACTTTGCAGAGTGGATTCCTCATCCAAATGCTGACGTCGATCTTTGTGCGTTGCCGATCGGCGGATTCCTAAGTTCTGCAAAGCCTTCTGCTTTCTATCGACACATCGACAAGTCCATTATTCCGTCAGATGAGCAATTGCAGGACCTCAGCGCAGTCGAAGACGTTCTAATGGTCGGCTATCCGAATGGGCTTTGGGACTCCGAGAACAACTACCCCCTTATACGACGTGGCATCACAGCATCTCACCCCGCCGTCGACTTTAAGGTCAACGGTGCGGCGACTACCGTTGTAGATATAGCTTGCTTCCCAGGATCATCTGGGTCCCCAATTTTGCTTTATAGTCCGACATCGTCGTACGACAAAAAGACGAACAGCAATATGCTTGGCCAAGGACGCATTTATTTCTTAGGCGTCCTATTTTCCGGGCCGACAATTGAGACCGATGGACAAATAGTTATTCGAAATATTCCGACCGCCTCAGTACCAACGGCGCAAATTAGCATGATGATGAATCTTGGTTACATCGTTAAGGCAAAAGAGCTAGCCGCACTAGGTGATGCGATTGTAAAAAAGTTCGTACCCACTCCTGCGCCGTAGTCTGTCGCATGTTGAGGATTTCCACGGGTCGCAGTTTCAACTTGTGATCGCAGGGTTTGTCCGGTGATCCCGCTTAGGCGGGCACCGTGCGTTCCTAAGCATGATGGGTCAACCCGGCCATGACAAACGTTGTCATTCCGAGTCGCGAGCGTTAGCGAGTGAACCCGAATCCAGAGACACATTCATGCTGTTCTGGATTCAGGGTTCGCGCCTTTGGCGCGCCCCGGAATGACAGCTACACCCACCGCTTGATCGGCCCGACCTGCTCCGTCGTCTCCGGCAGATCGACCATCACCTCATCGACAAAGCACCAGCCCCAGCCTTCCGGCGGGTCGTAGCCTTCAATGATCGGGTGTTTGGTTTTGTGGAAGTGCGCGGTGGCGTGCTTGTTCGGTGAATCGTCGCAGCAGCCGACATGGCCGCAGGTGCGGCACAGGCGCAGGTGCACCCACCAGTCGCCGGTCTTCAGGCATTCCTCGCAGCCCTTGGCCGAGGGGGTGACGACTTTGATGGTCTTGAGATGCGTGCATGGGTTGGGCATTTGGGGGAGTTCCTTGATTCACCCTAGCTAAGCAAGACGTGGATGGCCGGGACAAGCCCGGCCATGACGGCTATAACGAACCATGCATAGAATCTTGTCTGTAACCGCCCTCATCCTCGCTTTCTCCCTCACCGCCCCGTCGCTTTCCGAGGCCGCGTCGCCGAAGAAAAAGCCCGGCGTCACGCGCCAGGTGAAGCCGCATGTCGCGCGCTGGACCACGCCGCCCGGCGTGCGCACGCCGGCGCAGATCGAGCGCGATGAATTCAAGGATTGGCGGCGCGACCGCCGCATTGCCCGGCGCAACGGCGCGCCGCGCGGCTATTTCTATTATTATAATTCGGACCCGTATTATTACAGCGGCCGCTTTGCCAGCAATCGCTTCGGCGCGCGCAGCGGTCCGTGCTGGACGCAGACGCCGATCGGTCCGGTGTGGAATTGCGGGCGCTAGCGCCCGGCTGGCGTCAGGCCTGCGCCCGCTGCGGCGCCCTGTCTTTGGCGTCGTAGACTTTGACCTGCGCCTTGGCGTCGCGCTGCTTCAGCTCGAGGCCGTGTTTGAGCGCGGCGGTCAGGCTGCCATATTCGGAGACGAACTGGCCGCCGACTTCAACGATGAAGCCGTCATAGGCGGCAGCGTGGCTGCGGGAATTCGGGGTCGCGTTTTGCATCGGGCGCCTCATGGGCCGCCGGCGCATGGCGCCAACGATCGGCTGATCATACTCCCCCGAGCATTGCTCCACCTTTAAACGATCCGGTTAATTTCGGATTAAGCTTTACGGCGCGGCATCACGCCTTCTGCCGGTCATTGTCGATCGGCACCACCTGCCCGCTGATCGACTTCGCCGCCGGCGACGCCAGAAAGAGCGCCAGCTGCGCGATATCCTGCGGATCGATCAGGCCTTTGATCGACTGCGCGGCGAAGGCCTCGGCCTGCACGTCATCCATCGACTTGCCGCTGATCTGGGCGCGGCCCTGGAACACGCGGACGATGCGGTCGCCGGCGACCGAGCCCGGCGCGATGGCATTGGCGCGGATGCCGTGGCGGCCTAGTTCCATGGCCAAGGTCTTGGTGAAGCCGATCACCGCCCATTTGGTCGCCGCATAAGGCGAGCGGTTCTCGAAGCCGTGCCGCCCCGCGATCGACGACATGTTGATGATGCAGCCGGCGTCGGATTTCTTCAGATGCGGAATGGCAAGCCGCGTCACGTCGAACATCGAGGTCAGGTTGACGCTCAGCACCTTGTCCCAATCGTCCGGCGGATAGTCTTCAACCGGCAGCGTCAAGCCGGCAATTCCGGCATTGTTGATCAGAACGTCGAGCCCGCCGAGCGCGGCAATGGCGTCGGGCACCATGCGCTCGATCTCGCTGCGCTTGCTCATGTCGCAACGCTGCGCGGTCAGGCCGGGGATTTCGGCGGCCAGCGCGGCGAGGTTCTTGTCATCGATATCGCAGACGAAAACCTTGGCGCCATTGGCGGCGAAGGCGCGGGCAAATTCGCGGCCAATGCCGGCTGCACCCGCGGTGATCAGGACGCGTTGCATGGGCCTGCCCCTATTCTTCCTTCTCCGTCGTGAAATACAGCGGAAAGCCGTTCGCCTTGCCGAGCTCGGTGCCTTCCTTGGCCTTGGTCTCGGCAACGTCGCGCGTATAGACGGCGATGACGCAGGCGCCCTTGCGGTGCGCGGTCATCATCACAGCATAGGACTGGCTCTCGTTTAGCCGGAACACGGCCTTGAGCACCTGGACGACGAATTCGCGCGGCGTGAAGTCATCATTGATCAGGATGACCTTCCACAAAGGCGGGCGCTCGACCTGCGGCTTGGTCTTGGTGGCGCGTTTCTTGACGGTCGTCGGGCTCATGGATCCACATCATACATGGGGCGCGCGTGCTTTGGAACATCCGCACTTTAACGCGAAAGCAACCGGGCCAGTTTATCACAAAGCCGGATTCATGCGGACACCAGGACTTTAAAACATGCTCAGCAGACTGATCTATCACTCGGAAAACATCAGCGGCGGCCTTGAAGGCAAGATGATGGGCGACCTGAACAAGATCATGGACGCCTCGGTCCGCAACAATCAGCGCGACGGCATCACCGGCGCGCTGCTGTTCGACCCGATCTGGTTCGTGCAGATTTTGGAGGGCGAGCGCGAGGCGATCTCGGCCACGCTGCGGCGCATCATGCCGGACCCGCGCCATGACGCCGTCACGGTGATGGATTGCGCGCCGATCGAGAGCCGCCTGTTCGGCAACTGGTGGATGGGCCTCGCCAATATGAATGTTCATTCCGCCCTGCTCGCCCGGCACGGCCTTGGGCCCCGTCTGGATCCGCGCAAGATGTCCGGCGCGGTTACGTTGGCTTTGGCGGTCGATGTCGCCCGCGCCGGGCTCAACCGGCAGGTCGCCGCCGCGGCTTGATATCACAGTGGATTTCCAGCCCGGGCGGTGACATGGTCCGCCGCCTTGGCCGGAGATGATAATCATGCCCACTGTCTTGCTGACCCACACGCCCGACATGCTCGCCAACTATTACGGCGAGCGGCCGCTAGCCGCGCTGCGTGCTCTGTGCGATGTGCGCCTGAACGAGACCGGCAAGACGCTCGACGATCCGGCTGAATTGGCGAAAGCGGCGCGCGGCTGCGCCATCATCGTCTCCGACCGCGCCACGCCTGCCCCGGCCATGTTCTTCGCCCAGGCGCCCGCCGAATTGGCCGCCTTCCTCCGTGTCGCCATCGACATCAGAAACATCGATGTGCCGGCCGCGAGCCAGCAAGGCATCCTGGTGACGCACGCCACCGCCGGGTTCATTGCCTCGGTGTCCGAACAGGCGATCGGCTACATGATCGACTGGGGCCGCCACACGCTCGACTATACGATCGAGTATCGCGCCGGCCTTGATCCGGTGCCGCGCATGGGCAAGCAGCTCAGCGGCGCGACCTTGGGCATTTTGGGCTACGGCGCCATTGGCGAGCATCTTGCCCGCCTCGGTGTTGCCTTCGGCATGCGGGTGAAAGTGTCCGACCCGTTCAAGACGATCAGCGAGCCGGGCGTACAGCAGGCATCATTCGAAGAGGTCCTGGCGGAATCCGATTTCGTTGTCTGTCTTGTCATCGCCAATGAGCAGACCGAGAACCTGATGAACGCTGCTGCCTTCGCGCGCATGAAGAAGACGGCACTGTTCATCAATGCTTCGCGCGGCAATCTGGTCAATGAACAGGATCTCGCCGCGGCGCTCGACAACAAGATCATCGCCGGTGCGGCGATGGATGTCGGCCGCGCGCAGGACCAGAAGCCGTCGCTGTTTCTGGCTTCGCGCAAAGACGTCATCGCGACGCCGCACACGGCCGGCCTCACCCCGGATGCGGCCGAGCACCAGGCCTTCGATACCGTCAATCAGGTCAAGGAAATCCTCGCCGGGCGGATGCCGCCGAATGCCGCCAATGCGGAGGCGGCGCATCGGCTGAGCGTTTTTACCAACACATAGAGCCAGCCCACGTCATGGCCGGGCTTGTCCCGGCCATCCACGCCTTTCTTATTCAAATCCAAGACGTGGATGCCCGGCACAAGGCCGGGCATGACGGCGGCGTATGGAACTTTGTTCCATGGGCGGCGTTGTCGGCATGAACACCAAGGGGGTTTTATGCCAATGAATCGCAATGTCCTGCTGATCACCGTTGCCGTGCTGTGCGTCGCCATCGGCGTGCTCGGTTACAAGGTTTACGAAGATAACCGCGAGCCGAAGGGCGTGCAGATCAATCTCGGGCCGAGCGGTATTACCGTCGACAAGAAGTAGCGCAACAGCGCTTCACTTAGAATTCAATCGGACCTATGCGCGGCGATCCTTATCGCCGCGCATTTCTTTTTGTTCACATTCCTCCAACTACGTCAGCCTTGCTGCTTCATTGTCGGCAACGCTTCATTACGATGACGCCCTAAGGGGGATCGGGACGAACGCGAAAGGAGACCTTGATGGCTCTATTTGCACCCGCCCTCGCGTCAGGCCGCAAATTCTCGCGTGATCTGCGGACACGTCCGGCTAATGAATGCGCCCAGTGCGGCGAGCAGATCTTCATGCCGGAATGGTCGGAGTGGGTTAATCCCGCATGCGCGCGCCACCTTTGGCAGTGCGAGGCGTGCGGCTATTCGTTCGAGACGACGGTCAAGTTTGCGGCAGCGTAGCGTGTGATTGCCGAAATGCCCGCGGCGGATGCTCCAATTCCCGCGGCGGGCCCGAGTGGGTTTCGGAATGTCATGCCTTGCGCAAGGAAGGAGCCGGTTTAGGCGCGCGCGCCCTCGCCCCAAGAAGCACACTAGGTGGCGCAGATGCGATAGACCGGCTCCTTTCGCTGCACCGCGGTTCGGCGTATACATAGCGCTATGATCGATCGCCGACATATGCTGATTTTGGGCGCAGCCGCTGTGGTCTCTCCGCGGGTGGCTTTGGCGCAGACGCCTGCCATGAGCCATGTCACGGCTTACGCCTTCTCGTTCAAAGGCCTCGGCGGCAACGACATTGCGCTGTCGTCTTATGCCAGCAAGCCGATCCTGATTGTGAACACGGCCTCGCTGTGTGGCTACACGCCGCAATATGCCGGTCTGCAACAGCTATGGACGCGCTATCGCGACAAGGGCCTTCTCGTGCTCGGCGTGCCGTCCAACGATTTCGGCGGCCAGGAGCCCGGCGGCGCCAGCGACATTGGCAAGACCGCGCATGAGGAATATCGCGTCACCTTCCCGCTGACCGAGAAGGCCGCGGTCAAGGGCGTCAATGCGCATCCGTTCTATCGCTGGGCCGCGCGCGAACGCCCGCAGGACGCGCCGCGCTGGAATTTCCACAAATATCTGGTGGGGCGCGATGGCCGGCTGAAGGCCGGCTTCACCTCGGCGGTCGAGCCGACCGATCCGAAGGTCATTGTCGCGATAGAGACAGAATTGGCGGCCGGCTAGCGGCGTCACCTTTCGTTTTCGTCATGGCCGGGCTTGACCCGGCCATCCACGTCTTCCTTGTTTAGATGACGCAAGACGTGGATGCCCGGCACTAGGCCGGGCATGACGGAGTTATGAGCTCAGGCGGCCACTGCCTTCTGCGGCACGGCGAGCGACTTGCCCGCCTCTCCGCCCAACGTATCCATCGCTTCGACCAGCTTCAAAAACGAACTGCCCGGCAAGGGCGGCGCGAAGACATAACCTTGCGCCGAGCGGATGCCGAGATTGCGTAGGTGCATAACCTGTTCGAAATTCTCGACGCCCTCGGCCACCACGTCCATGCGCATGTTGTGCGCCAGATCGACCAATGTCTCGACGATGGTCGTTGAATTGCGGTCGGTGCCGATGGCATCGACGAACATCTTGTCGATCTTGATGATGTCGACGCCGAGCTTGAGCATATAGGACAGGCCGCTATGGCCGGTGCCGACATCGTCGATGGCGATGCGAACGCCAAGCCCCTGCAATGCGGCGATGACCTGGCGCGTCAGGGTGAAGTTCTCGATCGGGTCGCGTTCGGTGACTTCGAGCACGACCTGGGACATCTTCATCGGGCCGCCGATGAAGGTCTTGTTGACGTCCTTGACGATGCTCTCATCGCTGAACAAGGCGCCGGCAAAATTGAACGAGATCTTCAGCGCCGGACGCTGGCCGATAGCCGCGCCAACTTCCACCGAAGCCCGCCGCATCAGATCGAAGGTCATGGCACGAATGAGGCCGCTCGATTCCGCCAGCGGAATGAACGAGCCCGGCAGGACGAGAGTGCCGTCGGCTTTGCGCCAGCGCACCAGCACTTCCGCGCCACGCAGCTTGCCGGACTGGATGTCGACGATCGGCTGGTAATAAGGCACGAACTCGCCGGCTTTGAGCGCGCGCTGCAGTTCGGTCACCGGATTGTCCGGCAGGTTCTTCGGCACCATGAGGCCGAAAGTAATGAGGATCAACAGAACGATTCCGGTCACCGACAGGCCGAGCCACTTCAGGTCAACATTGCCGGCAATGGTGCGGCCACGATGCGTCATGACATTGACCGTGAAGCCAAGCTTGCTCGACTGCCGCGTCGCTTCGAAGATGTCTTTCGTATCGGCCGGACGTTCGCCCGATTGCCCGATCGTGATGCCATCCCGCGTCTTGACGTTGATGTAGGAGTAGAGCTGCTCGGTCTTGCTGGTCGCCTGCGGCAAGAACAGCGTGGTCGACATCATGGCGGCAATGTCATTGGCGCCCTCGCCGCCGAGACGGCGCAGCCGCACCATCTGCCCGCCCTCCGGGACGTTGAGGACATCAAACGCGTAAGTTTCGCTCAGCCGCTCCGACGACAGGATGCGACGCTGGCCGGCATCGAGCACGGCGGCCTCGCTTAGCGACGCCTTGGCCCCGGCTGGCGACAAATTGAAATGCGAGCACAATGTGCGACCTTCGGGCCCGACAATCGCCACTTCCTTGATCGGCGTCGTCACGAAGGCCGCGCGCTGCATGGCCTCGGCATTCACCGGATCGCAGGCTTTGACACCCCGCGCCGCCAGATCGTCAAGCGCGCGCATCACCTCGCCGATGCGCGACTCGCCGAGCGAGATCATGCGCTTGGCCGCCGCGTCGGTTTCCACCTGTCCTTGCCGGTCGATCACGCCGCTCAGCCAGAAATTGAAGGCGATCAACGGCGTGCCGGCAACGAGAACGCCCACAGCGATCGCAACAATATGCTGGCGCGTGAATGCGCGCACACTCAAACCCATTCTGGCTCCGGCCAACCCACCCATTCTGGTGCTTGGGTAGTGAGCCAGAGCCCCGTAAAGACCTGCTTAAATTGGGAACCGGGGTCTCTCGATATTGATGCAAATTTGTCCGGATCATTGTCATGGTAAACGCCGAACTAACAGAATTGCCGCGTGACGCTAGACCCTGGGCCATTGGCCGACCGTCAACACGCACATGCGTGTTCCTGACCTTTTTGCCTAGCCGGCACGGCGCGCGCCACGCGGCGCCTTAGGGTATTGTGTCGAACGATCAATAAGGAGCGCGCGCCATGAGTTTCTTCCCCGGCCAGGATCCCGAAGCGGGCGACGCCTTTTCCTGCGACGCCATCGCCCATGTCGTCGTGCCGCGCACGGTCGATCTCGGTGACGGCTTCTCGGTGCGGCGCGCGCTGCCCTCGGCGCGCTCGCGCATGGTCGGGCCGTTCATCTTTTTCGATCACTTCGGCCCGGCGGAGTTCAAGGCGGGCGCCGGCCTCGATGTGCGGCCGCATCCGCATATCGGCCTGGCCACCGTCACCTACCTTTTCGACGGCGAGATCATGCACCGGGACAGCCTCGGCACCGAACTGGCGATCAAGCCGGGCGAAGTGAACTGGATGACCGCCGGCCGCGGCATCGTTCATTCCGAGCGCACCGATACGGCTCTGCGAAATTCGGGCAGTCCGATCCATGGCTTGCAAATGTGGGTGGCCTTGCCGCAGGCGAAGGAAGAAATGGAAGCGGGCTTTGCCCACCATGCGACCAATGAATTTCCGCTGATCAGGGACAATGGCAAGACGGTGCGGGTCGTTGTCGGCTCGCTCTATGGCGCGTCATCGCCGGTGCCGACCGTGCATGAGACCATGTTCGGCGATGTCACGCTGCAGGCAGGGCACTCGATCCCGATCGATGCCGGGCATGAGGAACGCGCGCTCTATATGATTGACGGGGTTATCGATGTGGCCGGCGACAAATTCGAGGCCGGCCGCCTGCTGGTGTTCAAGCCGGGCGACAAAATTACTGTCACGGCGGTGACCCATGCACACTTTGCCCTGCTCGGCGGTGCACCCATGGATGGGCCGCGGCACATCTGGTGGTATTTCGTGTCGTCGCGCAAGGAACGCATTGAGCAGGCCAAGGCGGAATGGAAAGCCGGCCACTTCGGCAAGGTGCCGGGCGATGAGATCGAGTTTATCCCGCTGCCGGAGAAGTGACACGCTCTTGCGTGTCATCACCGGGCCGCCGCGCAGCGGCGAGACCCGGTGATCTCGATCATTGAGGCAACACCTTGCCCACCTAAGCGGGATGGCCGGGTCAAGCCCGGCCATGACAAAAACTAAAAGCGCACATTACTGGCTTGGCTTCGGCCCGAACAACCGCTCGGCATTGCCATTGGCAATGCGCTGCGCCTGTGCCGGCGGCAATTGCTTTAGCCAGCCGCGATACTCAGCCATGATCGAGTCATAAGACAGCCAGCGCTCCGGGATCCACGTATCCGATCCGATCAGGAAGCGGTCCGAATAACGCGCGAACAGATCGCGCCATTCGGCCGTTAACGCTCCGCCGCTGCCGGTGATGCCGCTGCGATACGACAATTCCGGATACAGTCCCTTGTACTTGTCCATCAGCTCGGCAACGCGCGGCGCCGGCGTCGAGAAACCGGTATGCGCCCAGATGATCCTGGCGCGCGGATTGTGCTCGAACAAAATGAGCAGCGCTTCCTCATCGCTGTGCGCATGCAGATAGAGATCGTTGGCAACGGCGAAATCGACGATCTGTTTGACGATCGGATTCCACGCCGCTTTGCCATAGAGATGGAATTCGCCGATGCCGCGATAATAGCCGCGTTTGAACTCCTGCTCGATGAGCTCAATGCTAAGCGGATCGCCGAACCAGGTCTGGATATCGGCGCGAATGCGATACGGGCGGATGAACGGCACCACCCACAAGCCTTGCGGCTTCGCCTCCATCAACTGATGCGTGCCCTTGTTCGGGCGGCTAGTGGCGAGAACGCCGGTGATGGTGTTGCGCTTGAAGACCTCGAGCAGCTTGTCCAACGTATAGGTCGGATTGGGCTCCTGGTTGTAGTGCATATGCGCGTCGAAGATCGGAATCTCCTGCGCGCGGGCTGGTGCCCACGCCAGCGCCGAAAGCGCCGCTGCTAAAAGCCAATTCCGCCACGTGATCATGAGCGCCTCCCCACCCCGTTCGTTCCCGCGAAAGCGGGGACCCAGGAGTCACAAACAACAGGCGCGCCTTTTATCTCTGGGTTCCCCGCTTTCGCGGGGACGAACGGAGATTGGAGCACGCGCCGCTATCAAACCTTCTTCGGCAACTCGAGCCGGATATGCAATTCCTTGAGCTGCTTCTGCGTCACTTCCGACGGCGCGCTCATCAGCAAATCCTCGGCTCGCTGGTTCATCGGGAATAGCACGACCTCGCGCAAATTCTCTTCACCGGCGAGCAGCATGACAATGCGATCAATGCCGGGCGCGATGCCGCCATGCGGCGGCGCGCCGAGCCGGAACGCATTCAGCATGCCGCCGAACTTGGCCTCGAGCACTTCCTTCGGATAGCCGGCAAGGCCGAACGCCTTTTCCATCACTTCGGGGCGATGGTTACGGATCGCACCGGATGACAGCTCCGTGCCGTTGCAAACGATGTCGTACTGGAAGGCGTTGATCGACAGCAGCTTGTCGGTATCGGCCGGATCGAGCGCGAGGAATTCCTCAACATCCATGTTCGGCATCGAGAACGGGTTGTGCGAGAAGTCGATCTTCTTTTCTTCGTCGCTCCATTCGAACATCGGGAAGTCGACGATCCAGCACAGGTCAAAACGATCCTGCGCGATCAGCTTCAGCTCTTCGCCAACCTTGGTGCGGGCGAGGCCGGCGAACTTGACGAAGTCCTTCGGCTTGCCGGCAACAAAGAAGCACGCGTCACCGACGCCGAGACCGAGTTGCTTGGCGACAGCCTGGGTGCGCTCCGGGCCGATGTTCTTGGCCAGCGGACCAGCGCCGCCCTCTTCGCCTTCGCGCCAGAAAATGTAGCCGAGGCCCGGCTGTCCCTCGCCTTGCGCCCATGAGTTCATGCGGTCGGCGAAAGCGCGATTGCCGCCGGTTGGCGCCGGCACGGCCCACACGGCATTGCCGGGCGTTTCGAGAATCTTGGCGAAGATCTTGAAGCCGGAGCCGCGGAAGTGCTCGCTGACATCCTGCATCTCGATCGGGTTGCGCAGGTCCGGCTTGTCGCTGCCGTATTTCCGCATCGCGTCGGCATAAGGAATCATCGGAAACTTCGGCGTGACCGTTTTGCCTTTGCCGAATTCCTCGAATACGCCGCGGATGACCGGCTCGACCGCGTCGAATACGTCCTGCTGCGTAACGAAGCTCATCTCGAGATCAAGCTGATAGAATTCGCCCGGCGAACGGTCGGCGCGCGCGTCTTCATCGCGGAAGCATGGCGCGATCTGGAAGTAGCGGTCGAAGCCCGCCACCATGATGAGCTGCTTGAACTGTTGCGGCGCCTGCGGCAGCGCATAGAACTTGCCGGGATGAATGCGCGACGGCACCAGATAGTCGCGCGCGCCTTCCGGCGACGACGCGGTCAGGATCGGCGTCTGGAATTCGAAGAAGCCGCCGGCCTTCATGCGCGAGCGGATTGAATCGATCACCGCGCCGCGCAGCATGATGTTGCTGTGCAGTTTCTCGCGGCGCAGATCGAGGAAGCGGTATTTGAGGCGGATGTCTTCTGGATATTCCTGCTCGCCGAACACCGGCATAGGCAGGTCACCGGCGGCGCCCAGCACTTCGATCTCGGTGACATAGACTTCGACTTGGCCGGTCGGCAGATCCTTGTTCTCGGTGCCGGCGGGGCGCATGCGCGCCTTGCCGTCGAGCCGCACCACCCACTCCGAACGCAGCGTTTCGGCCAGCTTGAAGGCCGGGCTGTCCGGGTCGACCACCGCCTGCGTCAGGCCGTAATGGTCGCGCAGATCGATGAACAGCACGCCGCCATGGTCGCGGATGCGGTGGCACCAGCCGGATATGCGAACGTCCTTGCCGATGTCGCTTTCGCGCAGCGCGCCGCAGGTGTGTGAACGATAGCGATGCAGGGTCATGGAGGGGCGTTCCGGCAGAGGCTTAAAACAAGCGATTCAGGGCTGGATGGAGTGCGGCGAAAAACGCATGGGGGGTGGGGTTTGTCAAGCAAACGCGCCCCCCGGCGCCCGGACCGCTCGACAGACTCAAGTGACGTCGGCACAGTGAAAGCGTCTGGAGTACGGAAGCGTCGATGTCGAAGAAACCCACGGAAAAGGGCCGAAGAACGGCCAAATCCGGAAAACCTGCCAAGGCGCCTTTGGCAGAGATGTCCACCGGCGAAGCCACGGTTGCGGCCCTGCTCGCGCACGGCATGAGCACCGTCTATGCCCTGCCCGGCGTTCATAATGACCACCTTTTCGATGCCTTCGCCCGCGCCGGCGAGGCCCTGACCGTCGTCCATTCCCGCCATGAACAGGGCGCCGGCTACATGGCGCTGGGGGCGGCGCTGGCGACCGGCAGGCCGCAGCCTTATTCCGTGGTGCCCGGCCCCGGCCTGCTAAATTCCGGCGCGGCGCTGCTGACCGCCTATGGCATGAACGCGCCGGTGCTGGCGCTGATCGGCCAGATCCCCGCGGGCGCAATTGGCCACGATCAGGGCCATTTGCACGAAATCCGCGATCAGGCCGGGATCGTCTCGCGGCTGGTCGACCATGCCGCGATTATCAACGGCCCGGCCGAGGCGCCGGCCAAGGTGGCTAAGGCCATCCGCTCGCTGACCACCGGCCGGCCCGGCCCGGCGGCCCTGGAATGCGCCATCGATGTCTGGGGCAAGCGCGGCCCTGTCTCACCCATCACGCCACCTGCCCCTCCGAGCCCGGCCAAGATCGATACCGACGCCGTGCGTGCGGCGGCGAAGCTGCTCGGCAAGGCCCAACGCATCCTGATCGTCGTTGGCGGCGGCGCGCTCGATGCCTCTTCCGAAGTCACCTTGCTGTCGGACATGCTGCAGGCCACGGTGCTGTCCTACCGGCGCGGCCGTGGCGTGCTCGACGACCGCAACCCGTTCAGCGTCAACCTGCCCCTCGGTCATGAACTGTGGGGCGAAGCCGATGCCGTGCTCGCCGTCGGCACGCGGCTGTTCGCGCCGATGCAGCAATGGGGCATGGACAAGGACATCAAGATCGTCCGCGTCGATGCCGACAAAGACGAGCCGGCGCGGCTGCACAAACCGGCGGCGGCGCTGATCGGCGATGCCGCTCCTATTCTCAAAGCACTGATCGAGCAACTCGAGCGCGCCAACACCAAGCGCGCCTCGCGTCAAGACGAGATGCTGGAGCGTCAGGCGAAGATGCGCGCGCGTCTCGCCAAGCTGGTGCCGCAACTCGCTTACCTTGAAGCGATCCGCGCGGAGCTTCCCGAAGACGGCATCTATGTCGATGAAGTAACGCAGATCGGATTTGCCGCCCGCCTCGCCTTTCCGGTGTACAAGCCGCGCACCTTTCTCTCGCCCGGCTTTCAGGACAATCTCGGCTGGGGTTACGCCACCGCGCTTGGCGCGCAGCACGCGCGGCCCGATGTGCCGGTGCTGTCGATCAATGGCGATGGCGGCTTCATGTTCACCGCTAATGAACTGGCCACCGCGATGCGCCACCACATACCGCTCACGGCCATCGTCTTCACCGACGGCGCCTTCGGCAATGTACGGCGGATCCAGGAAGAGCAGTTCGGCAACCGGCTGATCGCCTGCGATCTCGCCAACCCCGACTTCGTCAAATTCGCCGAGGCCTTTGGCGCCACCGGCCGCCGCGCGCACAACCCGGCCGAGTTGCGCGCCGCGCTGAAAGCGTCCTTCGCCGCGCGCGAGCCGACTTTGATTGAAGTGCCGGTGCAGGCCATGCCTTCACCGTGGGAATTCATCCATATGCCGCCGGTGCGCGGCAAAGCAGCCAGCAAGACACGATAAACATATTCCTTCATCGCTCAGGATTGGGTTAGGTTCGCCAGTAATGTCATTGATCACCACCACCGACGATCTCGCCGCCATTTGCGACCGCATGGCGAAGCATCCGTTCGTCACGGTCGATACCGAATTTCTGCGCGAGACGACCTATTATCCGCTGTTGTGCGTGGCGCAGATTGCGTCGGCCGATGAAGCGGCCGTGATCGATGCGCTGGCGCCCGGCATCGACCTCAAGCCGTTCTTCGACCTGATGGCCAATGAGAAGGTCATCAAGGTGTTCCACGCCGCGCGGCAGGACATCGAAATCATCTGGAACATGGCGAAGACCATTCCGCATCCGATCTTCGACAGCCAGGTGGCCGCAATGGTGCTTGGTTATGGCGACAGCATTTCCTACGACCAGCTCGTGCAGCGCATCACCGGCGATGTGCTCGACAAATCGAACCGCTTCACCGACTGGACGCGCCGTCCGCTCACTGATGCGCAGACGACTTACGCGCTGTCCGACGTGACGCATCTGCGCGACGTTTACATCAGGCTTTCTGCCGATCTGGCGAAGCAAGGCCGCACGTCCTGGGTCGAAGCCGAGATGGGCATCCTCACCTCACCCGAGACCTATCGTGCCGATCCGGCCAATGCGTGGGAGCGGCTGAAGGCGCGCGTGCGCAAGCCGAAAGAACTCGCCGTGTTGATGGAAATCGCCGCATGGCGTGAACGCGAAGCGCAGACGCGCGACGTGCCGCGCTCGCGCGTGCTGAAGGACGACGTGCTCGGCGACATCGCCACGCAGGCGCCGACCACGATCGAAAAGCTCGGCCATTTGCGCTCGCTGCCGAAAGGCTTTGAGCGCTCGCGCTGGGGCGAAGCCATTGTCGAAGCGGTGCAGCGCGGCGTCGAGCGCGACCCGAAGACGCTGCCGCGCTTTGAGCGTTTCCGCCCGGCGCAGAATGGCGCAGCAACCGTCGAACTGCTCAAGGTGTTGCTGCGCATGACCGCCGAGAGCCACGGCGTCGCTGCTAAGGTGATCGCCACGGTCGATGAGCTCGACCGTATCGCCGCCGATGACGACGCTGACGTGCCGGCCATGAAGGGCTGGCGGCGCGAGCTGTTCGGCGACAAGGCGGTCGCGCTCAAGCACGGCAAGCTGGCGCTCGCTGTCGACAAGGGCCGCGTCATCACCGTCGACAAGACCTGATGAACTTTGCCAGCGACAATACGGCGGGTGTCGCGCCGGAAATCATGGCGGCAATGGCGCAGGCCAGTGATGGCTTTGCGATGGGCTATGGCAACGATGCCTGGACCAAGCGTGCCGAGCAGCGCCTTGCCGAGGTGTTCAAGCGCGACGTCGCGGCGTTTTTCGTCACCACCGGCACGGCGTGCAATTCTCTCGCCATTGCGCATATGACGCCGCCATGGGGCGCGGTGCTGTGCCATGAGAACGCGCATATCAATACTGACGAATGCGGCGCACCGGAATTCTTCGGCGATGGCTGCAAGCTGATCGGCCTACCCGGCGATGACGGCAAGATATCGCCTGCTGTGCTGAAAGCGACGCTGGAAAAGCCGCAATGGGGCGCGCCGCACCATGTCGAGCCGTCGGTCTTGTCGCTGTCGCAGGCGACCGAGGCCGGCACGATCTATCAAGTCAGCGAAATCCGCGAACTGGCCGACATCGCCCATGCGCATGGTCTCACCGTGCATATGGACGGTGCGCGGCTTGGCAATGCGCTGGCCCGCATGAATGCGGCGCCCGATGCCGCGACCTGGCAGGCCGGCGTCGATGTGCTGTCCTTCGGCGCCACCAAAGGCGGCGCCATGGGCGCCGAGGCGATTGTGTTTTTCGACAAGGAACGCGGCAATGACATGGGTCGCCGCAGAAAGCGCGGTGGGCACTTGCTCTCCAAACAGCGCTTCGTCGCCGCGCAGTTCGAGACATTCCTCGCCGATGATCTCTGGCTCAAGCTGGCAAGGCACGCCAATGCGATGGCCGATCGTTTGAGCGATAAGCTCGCCGCTTCCGGCATGAAGCCGGTCTGGCCGGTCGAGGCCAATGAAGTATTTGCGCTCATTCCCCGCGCGGCGTGCGACCGGCTCAAAGCGAAGGGCGCGGCGTTCTATGAGCGCATGGCGGATGGCGTGCCGGCGTCGGCAGGCGTCAAAGCGGATTCTGTCTTGGTGCGGCTGGTGACATCCTTCGCCACGAGCACTGCCGAGGTTGATGAATTCGTTTCCATAGCGAGCGCATGATGGCACTGACGATCGACATCAATGGCGACGCTGGCGAAAGCTACGGCCGCTGGACGCTGGGCGACGATGCCTCATTCCTGCCGCATGTCTCGTCAGTCAACATTGCCTGCGGCTATCATGGCGGCGATCCATCGACCATGCGGCAGACCGTGCGTATCGCCAAGGCCGCCGGCATCGCCATTGGCGCGCATCCGGCCTTTCCCGATCTGATGGGCTTCGGCCGCCGCATGATGACCATTGCGCCGGAAGAAATGGCCGATGCCACGCTTTTTCAGATCGGCGCGCTGGCGGCGATTGCCAAGACCGAAGGCATGACGCTGTCGCACGTCAAGCCGCATGGCGCTTTCTACAAGGCCTGTTCGATCGACATGGCTTTATCTAAGGCCATCGGCGCGGCGGTGGCGTCTTATGACCCGTCTTTGTTTCTGGTGTTACTCGCCGGACCCGGCGCCGATGCAGCGGAAGCAGCCGGTGCGCGGGTTGCGCGCGAGGCCTTCATCGATCTCGATTACGACGACGGCGGGCTGGTGATCGAGCGCGTGCCGACTCCACGCGATCCCTCCGTTGTCGCGCAGCGCGCCGTGCGTGCCGTCAAGGAAGGCAAGCTGTCGAGGCTCGATGGAAGCGACATGGATCTCGCCGTGTCGACTCTGTGCCTGCATGGCGACCGGTCGAACTCGGCCGACGTCGCACGCGTCGTCAAGGAAACGCTGCTGGCCAAAGGGATTGCGGTCGCACCGCTGAAGTAACTTTCTCACCGTTCGTCCCCGCGAAAGCGGGGACCCAGAGGCTACGATCGCGAGAGTTAGAACTGGGTTCCCGCTTGCGCGGGAACGAACGGAATTTGACTTGCTGGCATTGGCCGTCGCCCTTCGAGGCTCGCCGCTTTGCGGCTCGCACCTCAGGGTGACGGATAGAAAGTGTTGCCGCGCTCGAACACCATCACCGTTCGTCCGCGGGAACGAACGGAGTATGTGGCTCGCCTCGTCTGTTAGGTGACGGACTCAGACCTGATACTTCCTTGCCGCGATTGCTGCACCAAACGCCTGAAACAGCGCCTTGTTGATCGGGTTGGTCTGCGGGTCGTATTCAGCGTGCCACTGCACACCCAGCGCAAAGCCCGCTGCATCCTTGATGCGGATCGCCTCGGCCGTGCCGTCATCCGCGACGCCTTCGACAATGACGCGGTCGCCCGGCTCGAGAATGCCCTGCCCGTGCAGCGAATTCACCCGGATGGTCTCGCGGCCGAATAACGTTGCGAAGGCCCCACCCGGCGCCAGCGCCACATCGTGCCGGTCGCCATAGACGACGGCCATGTCCGGATGGATGTCGCCATTCTCCAGCCTTGGCATGCGGTGATTGTTGCGGCCCGGTATCTCGCGGATTTCCGGATGCAGCGTCGAGCCGAAGGCGACACCCATTTCCTGAAAGCCGCGGCAGATGCCGAGCAGCGGCAGACCACGCTCGACGCATTGCTCGACCAGCATCAGCGCCAGCGCGTCGCGCTGAAGGTCATAAGGCTCGTAGCTCGGATGCGCCTCGGTGCCAAAGCGGGTCGGATGCACATTGGCGCGCGCGCCGGTCAGCAGAATGCCATCGACCGTCTCGAGCAGCGCTTCCATATCGGTAATGTCCGGTGAACCGGCAAACATCAGCGGCAAAGCCCCGGTGACCTCCGCCACCGCGCGGAGGTTGCGTTCGCCGACGCGCTGCGAGGGGAACCGGTCCTCGGCCAGAAATGTATTGCCGATCACACCGACAATTGGCCGCTTTCTCGTTGCCATCAGACCTTGAGCCTTAGTCGTCCGCCGTCTCGATCACCGCTTCGCGCCCCACCAGCCGCGCCAGCTGGCGCAAGCGGCTGAACAGCCGGTCGCTGGCCAGCCTGCCATATTGGCCGGGGAGTCGCAGCACCAGTTTGCCACGTTTCACCTGCATCGGCACATGGCTGAGAACACCGCCCTGCCCCGCGGTCAGGATATAGGCGACCCGCATGGCAGCCCCGAGCACGCGGGCGCGGTCGAGCATATGCGTCGAAGCGAGCTCGCGCAGGCGCAGCGGCAGTTCTTCCTCGCTCAGGCCGGCGTGGCGGAAATAGATGGCCAGCGCGAGATAGGCGCGCGCCGGGTGGTCGACCGCGATGAAAGCCCCATGCGCAACGATGTTCATCGCCTGCTCGCCGCGATAATCCGGATGCGCGCGCCAGCCGATGTCGGCCAGGAGGCAAGCGGCGTGGCGCAGGCGGCGCTCATCGGCGCCTTCGTCGAGGCCGGATGAAGCGATGAAGCGATCGGTCCAGCCAATCAGTTCCTCGCCATGGGCCGGCGAGCGTGAGCGCAGCAGATTGAGATCGGACGCAGCGGCGATCAGCGCATCGCTCTTTTGCTCTTTGGCGTTGAGCAGCGAATAGAGCAAGCCTTCGCGGACTCCGAGCACCGAGAACACGACGTCCTTAGGCTTGATCGTGCGCACCAGATTTTCCAGCACCAGCGCGGCATAGGCGAGCAGCGGGCGGCGCGCGGCATTGACGACTTCGATCTTCGACAGCGCCTCAGTATCGACGCGATGCACCAGCCGCGAAAAGTCGAGCGCCTCGCGCGCCGAGATGCGGTAATTGTGCATGACGTGGAACGGATAACCGGTCTGCCACATGTGCAGCCGCGCCAAAGCACGCCACGTGCCGCCGACGGCATAGAACGTGCGGGCTTCGCCATCGTGAAGAATGTCGAGGCCCTTGAAGGCGCCCGCAACAAGCCGCTCGGCTTTCTTGATCGACTTGCCGGCAAGGTCTTGCAGCGCCAGGCCACCGAGCGGCAAAGTCAGGCCGTGCTTGACGCGCGTGCCCTTGACGTCGATCAGCTCAAGCGAACCGCCACCGAGATCGCCGACAATGCCGTTCGGCTTGTGGATGCCGGAGACGACACCAAGCGCAGTGAGTTGTGCTTCGCGGCGCCCGGACAAAATTTCAATCCTGGCGCCGCAGATGCGTTCGGCCTGCGCAATAAAGCTGCGGCCGTTCTTGGCATCGCGGCAAGCGGCCGTCGCCATCGCATAGACTTTGCTGACGTGCTGGATGTCGCACAAAGCCTTGAAACGGACCAAGGCGGCCAGCGCCGCGTCAATTGCGTCTTGCGCCAGGAGACCCGTGGTCTGCACCTGGCGGCCAAGACCGGCCAGCACTTTTTCGTTGAAGATCGGCGTCGGTGAGCGCGTCAGGCCTTCATAGATAACCAGACGCACCGAGTTCGAACCGATGTCGATGACGGCGATGGCCGGCCCATGGTCGAGCCGCCCTTTACCCTGAGACGCGCGCTGTCGCGCGCTATGTCCCGCCGCGGACGCGCGCTTACGAGCCTTCGACGGTACGCCGGATGAGGCTGCGGGGCGACGATTCTTTGAGCGATTTACCACGGCCCGACAGACTCGGATTTGTCATAAAATATTTGTGGGCGTTGAAGGGTTCTTCGCCCGGCGCCGCCTTTATGCGCGCCGAACTGCCATCCGGCAAGACCTTCCAGCTCTGCTCATTGTCGCGCAAATTGGCCACCATAATCTGGCCAAGAACCTGTTCGTGCACGGTCGGATTGAGAATCGGGCACAGCACTTCGACGCGGCGGTCGAGATTGCGCGGCATCATGTCGGCGGATGAGAAGTAGATCGCAGCCTTGGCATGCGGCAATGCGTGCCCATTGCCGAAGCAATAGATGCGGGCGTGTTCGAGGAAGCGGCCGACAATCGACTTGGTTTGAATGTTGTCAGACAGGCCGGGCACGCCGGGCCGCAGGCAACAAATGCCGCGAATGATCAGCTGAACTTGCACGCCGGCCTGCGAGGCGTCGTACAGCGCGTCGATAATGTCTGGATCGACCAGCGAATTCATCTTCATCCAGATACCGGAAGGCTTGCCGGCCTTGGCATTGGCGGCTTCCTGCGCGATGTGCTGCAGGATGCGCGGCCGCAGATTGACCGGCGAGATCGCCATGCGTTCGAGTTCGGCCGGCTCGGCATAACCGGTGATGTAGTTGAAGATGCGGGCGACATCGCGCGCAATCACCGGGTCTGCCGTGAAGAACGACACGTCGGTATAGATGCGCGCGGTGACCGGATGGTAGTTGCCGGTGCCGACATGGCAATAGGTGGCGAGTGCCCCGCCCTCGCGGCGCACGACCAGCGATAGCTTGGCGTGCGTTTTCAGTTCGATGAAGCCGTAGACCACCTGCACGCCGGCCCGTTCCAGCGAACGCGCCCAGCGGATATTGGCCTCTTCGTCGAAGCGCGCTTTCAGTTCGACCAATGCGGTGACCGATTTGCCGGCTTCCGCCGCTTCGACCAAAGCCTTGACGATCGGGCTTTCAGCCGAGGTGCGATACAACGTCTGCTTGATGGCGACGACGTTCGGGTCGCGCGCCGCCTGATGCAGAAACTGGACGACGACGTCGAACGATTCATAAGGATGATGGACCACGATGTCCTTCTGCCGGATCGCGGTGAAGGCGTCGCCGCCGGAGTCGCGGATGCGCTCTGGATAGCGCGGGTTATACGGCACGAATTCGAGGTCGGGCCGGTCGATGCGGGTGAGCTGCGACAGGTCGTTGAGCGCCAGCACGCCATCGACCAGGAAAACTTCGTCATCGGCCACAGCGACGGCGCGCTGCACGAAGGTGCGCAATTCGGCCGGCATGGTGGCATTGAGCTCAAGCCGGATCACCGAACCGCGGCGGCGCTGCTTCAGCGCGGTCTCGAACAGCCGCACCAGATCTTCGGCTTCTTCTTCGATTTCCAGGTCGCTATCGCGAATGGCGCGGAAGGCGCCCTCGCCCTTCACCGTGTAGCCGGGAAACAAACGGCTGATGTGCAGCGCGGTTGCTGCTTCAAGCGTGATCAGGCGGATGCCGTCCTCGCCGCTGGTCGGCAGCTTGATGAAGCGGTCGATCTTTTGCGGCATGCGCACCAGCGCATTCATCGTCTTGCCATCGCGGGTGCGCGACAGGTGCAAGGCCATCGAGAAGCCGAGATTGGGAATGAACGGAAACGGATGCGCCGGGTCGATCGCCAAAGGCGTCAACAGCGGGAAAACGTGAGTGAGGAAGTGCTCCTCGAGCCAGGCCTTCTCCGGCTTTTTCAGTTCGGTGCCATCGACCAGGTGGACGCCAGCGGCGGCGAGATCCGGCCGCAGTTCGAGCCAGCGCTGCTGCTGGTCCTGTGCCAGTTGCGACACGGCCTCGTTGATCCGCGTCAATTGCTCGGACGGGGTCAGCCCATCCGGGCTGCGCGTGGTGATGCCTTCGCGGATCTGGCCCTTAAGGCCGGCGACGCGCACCATGAAGAATTCGTCGAGGTTGTTCGCCGAGATGGACAGAAAGCGGACCCGCTCGAGCAGCGGATGGCTCTCGTTGGCAGCCTCTTCCAGAACGCGCCGGTTGAAGTGCAGCCAGGACAGTTCGCGGTTGATGAAGCGCCCCGGCAGGTCCCGCAGGTCGGGCTCGGGAGCCGGTTCGGCCACGGCAGCGAGCACCGCCTTGTCCAGAACCTTGACACTTTCGTCAGTCTTTACAGCGACTTGCGCGCGTTCGGCCATGTTAAATAAGAACCTTAATGAGTGCCCTGCCTACAAAGACAACGTGTCAGTCGGATGACAGTTCGCACCCTCACCCACCCAATCGTCAAGAACGTGGCAGATCGGTCTTAAGGCGCCCTGAAAAGCTCGGCGGCCAGCGACCTGGTCACCGGGCGGTGCTTGCGCAGGGCCTCCTCGTCGAGCAGGGCAATGGCCGAGCGCGCGCTCGCAAAGGAGCGCTCGATGCGGTTGGCGAGATAGTTCACCAGGGCCTCGTCGACCGCCAGCTGCCGGTCCGCGGCGAGCTTGACGATCAGCATGCGCAGCAACGCGTCGTCCGGCGCCTCGAGCGCCACCACCGGCAGCACGCGCAGGCGCGAATGCAGATCGCGGATGTGAACGTTGAAGGCGGCGGGCGGCGTCCGTGCGGTCAGCAGCACATCGACCTGCTGCTCGCGCGCCATGTTGATGAGATGAAACAGCGCCCGTTCATTCAAGCCGTCGGCCTCCAAGTCCTCGACCACCAGCGCGCCGGTGGCGAAGGCATGCGGCAGATCGGTTTCGCCGAGCAGTTTGCTGGAGAGAATGCGCGCGCCGGTGATCTGCGCCCAGATCGCCGCCAGATGACTCTTGCCCGATCCTTCCGGTCCGACCAGAACGGCGAGACGATCCGGCCAGTCCGGCCAGCGCTCGATCAGCGCCAAAGCCGTTTCGTTGGACGGCCCTTCAAGGAAATCCTCACGCGCGAAACTGATGGCGTGATCGAGCGCCAAGACAAGCTGGCGCGGCGCCAGCGGAATGGCGTGCTCATCGTTACCCAAGGACTGGTCTTCGGTCACGCGGTCGGCTCGCCGGTATAGAAAGAGCTTTCGAGATAGCGCCGCAGCGCAAAGCGCGCCAGCACGCCGATCGTGGCGGCAAGCGGTACCGCAATCAGCAGCCCGACAAAGCCGAACAAATAACCGAAAGCGAGCAGCGCGAAGATCAGCCACACGGGATGCAGGCCGACGCTTTCACCAACCAGCTTCGGTGACAGCACATTGCCTTCGATAAATTGGCCGAACAGGAAGATACCGAGGATCAGCGCGATCCAGGTGTAGTCCGGCCAGAACTGCGCGATTGCGACACCGAGCGACAGGATCAGACCTGTCATGGAGCCGACATAGGGAATGAAGGTGATGAGGCCGGAGATGAGCCCGATTAGCAGGCCGAAATTCAAGCCGGTCAGCGTCAGCGCGATGGCATAGAAAGCGCCGAGGATCACGCAAACCGCGCTCTGCCCGCGCACGAAACCGGCAATCGCCGCGTCGATCTCGCGGGCCAGCCCGCGCACGGTGTCGCGCTGGTGCAGCGGGATCCAGCTATCGACGACCCTGAGCATGTGATGCCAGTCATAGATCAAATAGAACGCGATGACCGGCGTCACGACCAGCAGCGAGAACAGCGAAATGAGTGCGCTGCCGCCGGACCAGACCGACTTCAGCGCCGTGGTCGCCCAGCCGGCGCCTTGGGAAACCAACTCGGAAACACCGACGTCGGCACTCATCCCGGCGCCGACGATTTTCTGAACCCAAGGGCGACTAGGATCGCTGATCACCGCGCGCAGCTTGGTTACATATTCGGGAATATTGCTGATGAACGACGACAGCTGGCTGCTGATCATCGGGACAAACATCAGAATGATCAGGACGATGACCAGCACGGCCAGCGTGATAATGGCCAGCGCGGCCACCAGCCGGTTCACGCCTGCCCGCTCGAGACGGTCGGTCAGCGGCGTCAGCAAATAAGCAATGCCGAGGCCGGCGATGAACGGCAGCAGGATTTCAGACAGCAGCCAGAGCAACAGGATGAACACGACCAACGCCGCCACCCAGAAGACAATCTGCCGCTGAATGGAGATGCCGTTCGGACGGGGCGCCCGTGGCGTAACGATGGGAAGCTGGGGCGTGTTCAAGGGCTGGCCATTGTCTTGTTTTCGTGACGCACCCACTCGGCGAGATAGGCGGCGATGGACAACAACGTCAGCGTTGCGACCGTCCACATCAGCACGATTTTGAACTGCGGTACGCTATAGCCCAGACCGAGCGAGCCAAGCACAACACAGGCAAACGCGATCTGCGCCACCGTGTTGAGCTTTGAGACCAGCAGCGGCCGTATCTTGAGCGGGTTACCCATCAGCCAGGATAACATGATGCCTCCGACGATGAGGATATCGCGCGACACGACCAGGATCACGAGCCAAAGCGGGATAACCCCGCTAATCCCAAGCGTCAGGTAAATCGACACGATCAGCGCCTTGTCGGCCAGCGGGTCGAGATAGGCGCCGAGTTCCGTGGTCATGTTGAAGCGCTTGGCCAAAAAGCCATCGACCCCATCACTGACGCCGGCCACGAGGAACAGAACGAAGGCGGTGAACATGTTATTGGTCAGGATGGCCCAGACCACAATCGGAACGAGCAGAATACGCCCCAGCGTGATGAGGTTAGGAATACTCAAAGGCGACCCCGGCTCGTGGACAATTGGCCCCCGGCGAGAGGGCAGAAACGACTTCCTACAGCAGAGTATAACGGCGCGCGAGCCATTGCACGAATTGCGTTTTCGCCGTACCACCCGGCCTTAATTACCGTGCCTTTTCGGGGATCGTCATGGCTGAGAAAGAGCGCGGGCTGACCTACGCGCAAGCGGGCGTCGATATCGATGCCGGCAACCGGATGGTTGACCTGATCAAGCCGCTGGTGCGCGCCACCGCGCGGCCGGGCGCTGACGCCGAAATCGGCGGTTTTGGCGGGCTCTTTGACCTGAAACGGGTTGGCTACAAGGACCCGATCCTGGTCGCCGCCAATGATGGCGTCGGCACCAAGGTCAAAATCGCCATTGAGACCGGCCGCCACGACACGATCGGCATCGATCTGGTCGCCATGAGCGTCAATGACCTTGTGGTACAAGGCGCCGAGCCGCTGTTTTTCCTCGACTATTACGCATGTGGAAAACTCGAGCCGGAAGTCGGCGCCGCCGTTGTCGCCGGTATCAGCATTGGCTGCCGCCAGGCCGGCTGCGCCCTGATCGGCGGCGAGACGGCGGAAATGCCCGGCCTCTATAGCGGTGAAGACTACGACCTCGCCGGCTTCGCGGTCGGCGCAGTCGAGCGCGGCGAGGTTCTGCCGCGCGCCGATATTGCCGAGGGGGACGTCATCATCGGCCTCGCCTCCTCCGGCGTTCACTCGAACGGCTATTCGCTGGTGCGCAAGGTTGTCGCCAAAAGCGGCCTGCCGTGGACCGCCCCTGCGCCGTTCGCGCCGGAAGTGTCGCTTGGTGAGGCAATCCTTGAGCCGACGCGCATCTACGTGAAGTCGTGCCTCGCCGCGATCCGCGAGACCAAGGCGGTGAAGGGCTTCGCCCACATCACCGGTGGCGGCTTTCCCGACAACATCCCGCGCGTGTTGCCCAAGAGCACCGGGGCGCGCATTGACCTGAGCAAGGTGAAAGCACCACCGGTGTTCAAGTGGCTGGCCGATGTCGGCAACATCGCCGAGCGCGAAATGCTGCGGACCTTCAACTGCGGTATCGGCATGATCGTCGTTGTCGCGCCGAAGGATGTCGGGGCCGTGAGCGCTGCATTCACGAAAGCCGGCGAAACGGTTTCGACCATCGGCACGGTCATCAAGGCCGATGGCGAAGAACGCGTCGTCTATGACGGCGTGCTCGATTTGAAATTGTAGCGAGATGTCCCGGAAACGCGTCGCCGTTCTGATATCGGGGCGCGGGTCGAACATGGCCGCGCTCATCGAAGCCGCCAAAGACGAATCCTTTCCGGCCGAGATTGTGCTGGTGCTGTCGAACAAGGCGGATGCCGGCGGCCTCGTCACCGCGCGCGACAATGGCATTGCCACCGCGGTCGTCGAGCACAAGGACTTCGGCAAGGACCGCGCCGCCTTCGACGCGGCGATGCAAAAAGTGCTGGAAGCGCACCGCATCGATCTCGTGGCCCTCGCCGGGTTCATGCGCCTGCTCTCGCCCGGCTTTGTCGGGCAATGGCAGAACAAGATGCTCAACATTCATCCGGCGTTGCTGCCGGCTTTCAAGGGCCTCGACACGCACCAGCGCGCGCTCGATGCCAAGGCCAAAGTACACGGCGCCACTGTGCACTTCGTCGTGCCCGAAATGGATGCCGGACCGATCATCATGCAAGGCGCTGTCGCGGTGCGTGAAAATGACGCAGAGGACACGCTGGCCGCGCGCGTGCTGGCTGTCGAGCACCGGATTTATCCGGCGGCCTTGAGCCTTGTCGCCGAAGACCGCGTGACCGTCGTCAACGGACGCTGCCTGATTGACGGTAACCCTGTCCCCAATGCCGAAACTTTGATCCCGTCGCCTTAGTTTCCCACAAGCCGACGGAATAATCGTCGGCGACGCGGTGTATACACCCGGCAGGCCCGCATTCGCGTGGCACTTAACAACACGGGGGCATGCCATGTTCGGGCACCACAGAGAACCACAACTTGTCATTCCGGGATTGGCCGGATTCTACGCCAGGATGGAGCCGATCGCTTATACAATCGTGCGCGCCGTCCTCGGCCTCGTCATGTTCATGCATGGCTGGCAGAAATTCACAGTGTTCGGCCTTGATCGCGTCGCAGCCAATTTCGGCACCAATTACGGCCTGCCGCCAGCACTGGGATATGTCGCTGCCGGTCTCGAAGTTGTCGGCGGCATCGCCCTCATCATCGGCTTGTTCACCCGCTTCTTCGCGGCGGCGTCGGCAATTCTGCTGCTCGTCGCATTGCTCGTCGCGCATCTCGCCAAGGGCTTCTACGCCGGTGCGGGTGGCTACGAGTTCGTGCTCACGCTCGGCGTCGTCGCCTTCTACATCGCCATCCGCGGCGGTGGCCCCTACTCGGTTGACGCCAAGATCGGCAAGCACCTTTAAGAACTGCACCTCTAGGTCAAGTTGTGCAAGGCGGGAGCTAAACTTCCGCCTTGCGCACCCATGCCCTGTTGTCGTGGAAGGCCGCGCCGCCGAAGGGCGCAATCGCATCAGCGCCGGTCAAAGTATTGATGCCGCAGCCATCGGCATAGGCCGCATTCGGCCAGATCGATTCCGCAATCAAGACGCCGCGCCTAAGGCCATCGAACAGCCGCGCATGCAGGCGCACCTCGCCGCGCTGATTGCCCAGCACGACATAATCGCCATCGGCAATGCCATGCACTATCGCATCATCCGGATGGATCATCACCGTTGGCCGTTTCTCATTGCTCAGCGACGTTGGCGTCTCGTTGAACGTCGAATTGAGAAAGTTGCGCGCCGGCGATGTCGCCAGCCGGAACGGATGTGCGGCGTCCGCTGTCTCGATCGAGGTCCAATGGTCCGGCAGCGGCGGCATTTGCTCGACCGGCCCTGACACATAGGGCGCGCGGAACGGCACACGCGGCCAGTCTGGCTTGAAGCGGAATTTGCCGTCGGGCCAGTTGAAGCCGTCGAGATAATGCGCCTGCCGGAACGGCGGCTGGCAATCGAGCCAGCGGCTCTCTTCCAGCTCGGCCAAGGTGCCGCGCTTCGATACCTGCAACATCTGGTCCATCAGTTCGCGCGGCGTCATGGCCAACGCCGGGTGTTCGACACCGAGCCGCTTGGCCAAAGCCTTGATGACATCGTGATTATTCCAGCACTCGCCGCGCGCTTCGACCAACTTCAGGCCGAGCACGATGTGCTGCTGGCCGCCGCCGCGATAAATGTCGTCGTGCTCGAGAAACGTCGTTGCCGGCAACACGATGTCGGCCATCTTCGCCGTCTCAGTCATGAACTGCTCATGCACGCAGGTGAACAGATCGCTGCGGGCAAAGCCGCGTTTGACGAGCGTCTGGTCCGGCGCGACCGACACCGGATTGGTGTTCTGGATGATCATCGCATCGACCGGCGGGCCGCCGCGCAATGCCTCTGCGTCGCCAGTGAGAATGGCGCCGATGCGCGACTGGTCGAGCATGCGCACATTGCGGTCGACGGCATCGAGGCCTTCGATCACCGTTTTGTTGAGCTGGAAGATATCGGCATTGTTGTGAAAGGCGCCGCCGCCCTCATATTGCCACGCGCCGGTCACGGCCGGGATGCAGCTCGCCGCATGCATATTGGCTGCGCCATTGCGCGAGCGGGCAAAGCCATAGCCGAGCCGGAAGAAACTGCGCTTGTTGTCGCCGATCAACTTGGCGAAAGCTTCGATGGTCTCCACCGGTGTGCCGGTGATCGCAGAGGCCCATTCCGGCCCGCGCGACTTCAGATGCGCTTCCAGCTCTCGCGGCGCGTCGGTGTACTTCTCGAGATAGTCCCAATCGGCCTTGCCGTCGCGGAACAGGCAATGCATGACCGCGCAAGCCAGCGCGCCGTCCGTGCCGGGCTTCACCAGCACGGCGAGATCGGCCTGCTCCATCGTACCGTTCATGTAGATATCGACGGCGACGATCTTGGCGCTACGCTCTTTGCGCGCCCGCGTCGCATGCGTCATCACGTTGATCTGGGTGTTGACCGGGTTGGTGCCCCAGATCACCACGACATCGGACTTCGCCATCTCGCGCGGATCGACGCCGGCGATCTTGCCGGCACCGGCGGCATAACCGGCATAGGCCGGGTTGACGCAAATGGTCGAGAAAAAGCCGGAATACTTTTTGACATGCCGCAACAGCTGGATGCTGTCGCGCATCACCAAGCCCATCGTGCCGGCATAGTAATAAGGCCAGACGCTCTCAGGCCCGTTGCGCTGCTCGGCCTTCATGAATTCCGCGGCGACAATGTCGAGCGCGTCGTCCCAGGAGATGCGGCGGAAGTCGCCGCTGCCTTTTTCGCCGATGCGCTGGAGCGGATGCATCAACCGATCAGGATGATGCTGGCGCTCGGCATAGCGCGCGACCTTGGCGCAGATCACGCCGGCTGTGTAGTCGTTGTCCTTGGAACCGCGCACGCGGCCGATCGTGTGCGCATCGATCAGCTCGACCTCAAGCGCGCAGGTCGACGGGCAATCATGCGGACAGGCGGAATGGCCTGTCTTGATCGCATCTTTCAGGGGGCGGACGACTTGATTCATGCGGCCGGCAGTCTAGCGCCGGCCGCATGATTTGTCTTGAGGCTCAGGCCTCGACCTTTTCGACGTGCCAGCGCTTGCGCGCCACCACATAGGCGGTCGCCAGCACAACGACGAGCGCGCCGCGCACGCCCCAGATCTTCGCCAGATCCGGATTTTGACCGCCAAAGATGGCGGCGCTGACCCGGTCAACAACAATCCAGGCGACCAGGCCGACACCGGCCATGATCTCGTCGAGATAGAGCTGGCGATGACGCCGGACCATCAGATAGCCGATGCTGACCACGATCAGGGCGCCCACCGGACCGCCCCAGACATGCAGCGCATTCATCGTGCCTTCGCTGAGCTGACCAGCCAGGAACGGATCGGTCGCCATGATGTCACCGGCGACCCAGCCGAGCAGCGCGCCACCGGCCCAGACGAGGACGCGGAAGCGCGACAGCAAGGCCATCAACAAAGCCGAGCCGGCTACGATCAGCGGTACGCTGGTGGCGAGGCCGAAGATGATCAGCGCGGTCTTGATGCTGGCGGCATGCGCGAGATCGACGCGGCCCGCCGCCATTTCCGCCGAAGCGGCAATGGCGATGACGTTGTCCAGGCTCATCACAATGTCGGCGATGGCAACGATGCGCACCGCGCTCCAGAGCGTTTCACCGCTCTTGACGCCCTCGCCTTCGCTATCCTCGGTGACAAGCTTGGTCGCGACCCAGAACAGCAGGACGCCGCCAACCAGCTTGAGGAAGGGATAGTTCATCGCTTCCGCGACAACCAGCGTGAACACAACGCGCAAGAGCACCGCCACACCGGCACCCATGATCATGCCCCACAGACGCTGCTTTGGCGGCAGCGTCATACAGGCCATGGCGATCACGACGGCATTGTCACCCGACAGGATGATGTTGACGCCGATGATCTGCGCCGCAGCGATCCAGATCGGAGCGTGCGTTATGTTGTCCCAAAAGAAATCCACGCGTTCCCCCCTCAGTCTGTCTTTGCGTTAGTTGCCGCTTAGCCGACGATTTCGTTGCCGGCGAAGAACTGGCCCATTTCGATCGCAGCGTTCTCGGCCGAGTCCGAACCATGCACCGAGTTTTCGCCGATCGACTTGGCGTGCACCTTGCGGATGGTGTTAGCGTCGGCCTTGGCCGGATCGGTCGCACCCATCACTTCGCGATACTTCGCGATGGCGCCTTCGCCTTCCAGCACCTGCACGACGACCGGCGCCGAGATCATGAACTCGACCAGTTCGCCGAAGAACGGGCGCGCCTTGTGCACGCCATAGAACTGCTCAGCCTGCGCCTTGGTGATCTGGACGCGCTTCTGCGCGACGATGCGCAGGCCGGCCTTCTCGATCATGGCATTGATGGCGCCCGTCAGGTTGCGCTCGGTCGCATCGGGTTTCAGAATTGAAAATGTACGCTCGACTGCCATCGTTATAGTCCTTCAATAGATTTGATCGGTGCCATCACCGACATTGTGTTGAGGTTCATTGTTTCGGCGGCTTATACCGGTGGTGCCGGGGGGCGGCAAGTTCTCCAATATCGGCCTCCGCATACGTTTCAAACTCACGAAACGGCATAAAGCAAGGCAGAAAGAGCCGGTTTATGAAATCACGTTACAAAATGTTCGCCGGCTACAATGCATGGTGCAATGAGCGCCTCTATGCGGCCACCGCCCTCGTCTCCGATGCCGATTACCGCGCCGACCGCGGCGCCTTCTTCAAGTCGCTGCACGGAACCTTGAACCACCTGCTGGTCACCGACCGCATCTGGATGAAACGCTTCACTGGCGTTGGTGAGGCGCCGGCGAGCCTCGATACGATTCTGTTTGAAGATTTCGTCGCGTTGCGCGCGGCGCGGCAGTCTCAGGACGTCCTCATCAATCGGTACATTGGCAATCTCGATGACGAGCGTCTCGCCGGCACCTTCCGCTACACCACCGTCACCAATCCGCGCACCATCGAACAGCCGCTGGCGCCGGCGCTGGATCATCTCTTCAATCACCAGACGCACCACCGCGGTCAGGCCCATGCTCTGCTGACGTCAATCATCGGCAACGACAACACGCCGAGCTTCGACCTGATCGCGTTCCAGCGCGAGAGCGGCATGGGGATGGGCAAAGGCGGCTAACCCCTCCGTCATTCCGGACGCGCGAAGCGCGATCCGGAATCCAGCGAGTTGGATTCCGGGCTCCCGGCCAAAAAGGCCGCGCCCCGGAATGACGAGGTGGGGATTGCGTTGTGCAGCGCACTCGTCCAAAAGGCCCGGATGCTCATTATTGACGACCTTACGGTCCGCATCGCCGGACGTTCGCTGCTGGAAGACGCCTCCGCCCGCATCACGCCGGGTGCCCGCGTCGGCCTTGTCGGCCGCAACGGAACCGGCAAATCGACGCTTTTCAACGTCATTACCGGCGAACTGGCGGCCGAAGGCGGCCATATCGAGATACCGCCGCGCTGGCGCATCGGCCGCCTCGCCCAGGAAGCGCCGAACGGACCGGAGAGCCTGCTCGAAGTCGTGCTGATGGCGCCGAGCGAGCGCACCGAGCTGATCGAGGAATCGGAGCACGCCACCGACCCGAACCGGATCGCCGAGATCCAGACCCGGCTGGCCGACATTGGCGCCCATGCTGCCCCTGCCCGCGCCGCCGCCATCCTCTCCGGCCTCGGCTTCTCGACCGCCGACCAGGCCCGCCCCTGCACTGAATTTTCCGGCGGCTGGCGCATGCGCGTGGCGCTTGCCGCGACGTTGTTCTCCGAGCCCGACCTGTTGATGCTCGACGAACCGACCAACTATCTCGATCTTGAAGGCACGCTGTGGCTGCAGGACCATCTGGCGAAATATCCGCATACGATGATCATCGTCAGCCATGACCGCGACATGCTCGACAATGCGGTCAACCAGATCCTGTCGCTCGAGGCCAAGAAGCTGACGCTGTACAAAGGCGGCTACTCGGATTTCGAACGGCTGCGCAGCGAGAAGCTGGTGCTCGACCAGAAGATGATGAAGAAGCAGGATGCGCAGCGCGCGCATCTGCAAGCCTTCGTTGATCGCTTCCGCGCCAAGGCGTCGAAAGCGACGCAGGCGCAATCGCGTATCAAGATGCTGGCCAAGATGCAGCCGATCTCGTCCATGGTCACCGACGATGTGCGGCCGATCATCATTCCGGCGCCGGAGAAATTGCTGTCGCCGCCGATCATCGCCACCGACAATGTCGAAGTCGGCTATGACGAGCGCGTCATCCTCGGGGATTTGTCACTGCGCATCGACAATGACGATCGCATTGCTTTGCTCGGCTCGAACGGCAACGGCAAATCGACATTGGTGAAGTTACTCGCCGGCAAGCTCAAGCCGATGAGCGGCTCGGTGACGCGCGCCGCCAATCTCAAGGTCGGCTATTTCGCGCAGCATCAGGTCGATGAGCTGGACATGGCCGGCACGCCTTACGAGCACGTGCGAAAGTTGATGCCGGGCGAACCGGAATCCAAAGTGCGCTCGCGGGTGGGCATGATCGGGTTCTCAGGGCAGGCCGGCAACACCACCGTGTCGAAACTGTCAGGTGGCGAAAAAGCCCGTCTTTTGCTGGGTCTGGCGACGTTCGAAGCGCCGCAATTGATCATCCTCGACGAGCCGACTAACCATCTCGACATTGACAGCCGCGGCGCCTTGATCGAAGCGATCAACGATTATCCGGGCGCCGTGATCCTCGTCTCGCATGACCGCTATTTGCTGGAAGCCTGCGTCGACCGGCTCTGGCTGGTGTCGAGCGGCAGGGTCACGCCGTATGACGGCGATCTCGAGGATTACCACAAGTTCGTCGTCTCGGATGGCCGTCCGGTCAACACCGCGACGAAGACCGTCGCACGTGTCGATCCGGTGGAGGCGCGCCGCGCCGCCGCCGGCAAGCGCATCGAGACTGCGCCCTTGCGCAAGCAGGTGTCAGAAGCCGAAGCGCAGATCGCGCAGCTCAACAAACAGCTCGGCAAGCTGGATGCGACCTTGGCCGACGGCACGGTGTTTGCGCAGGACCCGGCGCGCGCGGCTGAGCTCTCGAAGACGCGCGCTAATGTCGTCGCCGCGATTACCAAGGCGGAAGAAGCCTGGCTCGCGGCGTCGAGTGCCCTCGAGACGGCTTAGCGGATTTGCGTCGGCGGCGTGCTGCGCTGTCGCGTTGCTGTTGCCGGCTTTCGCGGCGCCGGTTTGGCGGGCTTGGCCAGCACCGGCGCGGCGCTGATTTCCTTCAGCCGCCCATCGGCAAAGGTGTAGATGCCCGGCCACGGACCGGATGTATAGGTGACCACTGTGTTGCGGTTGCCGGCAGGGCCCGCGCCGATATTGATATTGGACGGCGCGCCGGCGCGGCGCACGGTGTCACACTCCGTCATGCCCAGCGCAATGCCGCCGAGAATGGGTTGCTCGACCGGGATGGCTGCCGCCGACCCTGTTGAATCCATCGCCGGGGACGCACTCGCCGCCATGACGGCAGGCGCACAGCTTCCGTCCGAATTGACCAGTTCTTCCGGCGCCACCGGGCCGCGCGGACCAAGGTCGAAATTCTTGTTGGCGACAGCGGCAGAACCGTCCGACCTGGCACCAAGCGCCAGCGGCGCCTGGAACCAGCCTGCGTCGCTCTTGACGCTGTCGGTGAAACTGGAGAGGCCGGAACAGCCGGCAGCAGCCGTGGCAAGCACGGCAACTCCGGCAAATTTCATCAGCAAACGATGACCTGGCAAAACAAACTCCCCTCGGGGCTACTCTATCATGTTGTCCCTTATGACGTATTTTGCGTCATCACAATGGCACCCGGCAAGGGACGGTAAATCAGGCCTTCTTGACCCAGCGCCCCTGCTCGTCCGGCTGCCAATAGGTGGCGGCGAAACCCTTGGCCTTGCAGTCCGCCCAGTGGACCCGCGCTGCGGCGACGGCCTCGTCATCGTCGCCGTTGAACACCAGCACGATACGGGCATAGGCCTCGGCATCGGCCGGCAGCGCAGCACCCTCGATCAGGAAGCGGACCGTCGCCGCATTCGGATTGCTGTCGTCCAACGTCAGGAGCACCGGCTGCGCCGCCGCCTCCGGCTCGCGCCAGGTGCCGTGGGGCAGGAAACCGTCATCGCTGAAAGTCCACAGATGCGCATCGAGCGCATCGATGCGCTCTTCCGATGTGCCCTGAACCACCACCTTCCAGCCGCGATCAAGCGACTTCTCCAGAAGCGGCGTGATGACGCCTTCCAGCTTCTGGCCTTGCAGGTGGTAGAAAAGAACTTCGGTCATGCGCGAACTTCACTACGGGTCGAGAACGAGTAGCCGATCAGCGCAATCAAGCAACCGACGCTGATCGCATGCAACGACACCAGCGAAGTGTATTCCTCAGCCGTGAAGACATGCAATGGCGCGCCGAGACGGCCGTGCAGGAACAGATACGCGGCCATCGGCAGGCCGACGCAAAACAAAGCCGCCGCCTTCTCGGTTGGCCGAAACAGAATGGCGCCAAGCAGGATGCATGGCAGGTAAAAGAGCTCGACACCGCTCGCGGTGCCAAACGCCCACATACACAGCACCGTATTGAGTGTGCCGGCAACACACATCAGGATGCGCCCGTACAAGGCATTGCGCCGCGCCATGGCAGGCACCGCGAAGAAGAACGGCGTCGACAGGAATGTCACCACCGTTATCCATGCCGGATTGCCGATAATGAAATAAACATACAGCGGATAAAACGGCTGATTGGAGACGATCAGCAGCGCGACAAGATTGGCAAGCGCGGTCCGCGGATCCGGATGCGCCACGTATAGCTGTAACCGGCGCATCCAGTTGTTGAGCATTTTTGGGCTATTTCTCGTAGTGATCAGCGACGAGCTTATCCAAAAGCCGCACGCCCCAACCCGATGCCCAGCTCTTGTTGATGTCGCTTGAGCGCGAGTCCATGCCGGTGCCGGCAATGTCGAGATGTGCCCACGGTGTTTTATCCGCGACAAAACGCTGGATGAATTGCGCCGCGGTGATCGCCCCGCCCCAGCGCGAGCCGCCGGTGTTCTTCACATCGGCGAACTTGCTGTCGATCATCTTGTCGTAGAACGGCGACAAGGGCATGCGCCACACCTTCTCATCGACCGCTTCGCCGGCGAGATGCAGACGATGGCTGAGTTCGTCATTGTTGGTGAACATGCCGGCGAATTCCTGGCCGAGCGCAACAATGATCGCGCCGGTGAGCGTCGCCAGATCGATCATGAATTTCGGCTTGAAACGCTTGGCCGTGTACCAGAGCACGTCGGCGAGAACGAGACGGCCTTCGGCATCGGTGTTGATGATCTCGATGGTCTGGCCGGACATTGACGTGACGATGTCGCCGGGGCGCTGCGCGTTGCCGTCCGGCATGTTTTCGACGACGCCGATGACGCCGACCGCGTTCACCTTGGCCTTGCGCGCGGCGAGCGCCTGCATCAGGCCGACGACGCAGGCGGCGCCCGCCATGTCGCCTTTCATGTCTTCCATGCCGGAGGCCGGCTTGATGGAAATGCCGCCGGTGTCGAAGCAGACGCCCTTGCCGATGAAGGCCACCGGCGCCTCGCCCTTCTTGCCGCCGTCCCAGCGCATGATGACGACGCGGCTTTCCCGCACCGAACCCTGGCCGACGCCGAGCAGCGCGCCCATGCCGAGCTTGGTCATCGCCTTGATGTCGAGCACTTCGACTTTGACG
>JAURVZ010000034.1 GCA_030655215.1 Pseudolabrys sp.
CCTTCACGCACGATCGCCTGGGCGAGCACGGTGGCAGTGGTGGTGCCGTCGCCGGCAACGTCCGAAGCCTTCGAGGCGACTTCGCGAACCATCTGCGCGCCCATGTTCTCGAACTTGTCTTCAAGTTCGATTTCCTTGGCGACGGTGACGCCGTCCTTGGTAATGCGCGGTGCGCCGAATGATTTGTCGAGAACGACGTTACGGCCCTTCGGACCGAGCGTCACTTTGACGGCGTTGGCGAGGATATCCACGCCGCGCAGCATGCGGTCGCGAGCCTCGACGCCGAATTTTACGTCTTTAGCAGCCATGGTATTTGTTTCCTTCAGGTTTCGGTCCTCATCCTCAGGAGCGGGCGAAGCCCGCGTCTCGAAGGATGAGAGGTGAGTTCTGCATTCGTCCTTCGAGACGCCTGCCTGCGGCAGGCTCCTCAGGACGAGGGCTGTTGCTTAAGCGGCTTTCTTCTTGGTGGCGGTGCCACCTTCGATGATGCCCATGATGTCGCTCTCCTTCATGATGAGGAGATCCTGGCCATCGATCTTGACCTCGGTGCCCGACCATTTGCCGAACAGAACGATTTCGCCGACTTTGACGTCGAGCGGGATCAGCTTGCCGGATTCGTCGCGGCCACCAGGGCCGACGGCGATGACTTCGCCCTGCGAGGGCTTTTCTTGAGCGCTATCGGGAATGATGATGCCGCTGGCGGTTTTCTGCTCGGCATCGATGCGCTTGACGACGATGCGGTCGTGAAGCGGGCGGAACTTCATGGCAATTCTCCAAAATTATTGAAACGTCTGATGTCGGTTGTGACCCCCGTCCCAACCTGCACAGCAGATGGGTGAGGGCGTTTTTGCCCGCAAGGGGCAAGGTGCGGGTTTTTAGCACTCATTTCGCAAGAGTGCCAACAATTCCTGCAAGTGGCTGGACCATATTGGTTAATGGCCGTGCGCTTTCGCGCCGTCGTCCTTGTACCGGGCAAAGCCGACCATGATGTGACGCCTGCTAGCAATCATTGTGATTGCTGCTAACGCCTTGATTTTAAACAGTTGTTTATCATTTCGGCTTGCAATGGAGGGTGCCGGGACTTGAAACTCGTATCCGATTCACAACGGAGGACGCGATGGGTTCGACGGTGACGAAAGACTTCGAAAAGCAGGTGGCGGGCTTCGGCCTGACGACGGCGCATATTCTCTACCGCCGTCCCGACCACCGCTGGCTGCTGCAATCTTATGTCTGGCAGGCCTACGATCTTTTCCCGCGTTTTCCCGAGCTGCAGAAGTTTCTCGAATTCTGGCAGGCCAAGCTCGAGGGGCCTCTGGTGTCTGTCGAGGTCGCGCATTCGAAGCTGATCAAGCCGGCGGAGTTGAAGGCGATCAACGGCGAGTTTGTGTTGCATTAGTTCTTCTCAGCACGCGCTTCGTAGGGTGGGCTAAGCCAACGGGTCGGCTCGAAGCGCCGCCCGATGACAGGCTACGCGAGCCCACCATCTTTGCCGCGGTAGGCACGACGCGCAGGTGCGTGTCTTTGCCCACCCTACGAGACTGCCGTTTCATGGAATAAATTTCCACGATTTTGGCTCGTAGACGAGCCGAACAGTAAAAATATTGCCCGCACAGCTTATAAAGTAGCATAAAACCATCGCCAAGTTCCGCAATATGCAATGGACGAAAGCCCGGCGGCATCCGATCTATGCCTTTGACCAATTCATCTCATGCAAATGACAGATTGAGGACTTTTCCCATGCGTTTCCTGAAAGTCGTGGCAGCCACCGCTGCGGTGTTGTGGGCGGCGAGTGCGCAGGCTCAGCAGCCATTGCGCGTCGGCTTCATCCCGGTGATGGGCGTCTCGCAGATTTTCGTCGCTGAAGGCGAGGGCTGGCTGAAGCAGGCAGGCCTGACCTTCCAGCCGGCGACGTTCGAGTCCGGCCCGAACATGATCCAGGCTTTGTCGTCCGGCACGCTCGACGTTTATGCCGGCGGCCTCGGGCCGTTGCTGACCGCGCGCTCCAAGGGCATCGATGTCCGCGTCTTCGCCGCGACCGTGGTTGAGGAAATGGGCTTTGCCGCCGCGCCCGCGCTGGCGCCGTTGTTTGACGGCCGCACCGGCGCTGCCGCCTTCAAGGCGTTCCGCGAGAAGAACAACCGCCCGGCCAAGATCGGCACTCAGCCGCTCGGCTCCGGTCCGAACACGGCCGTGCAGCACTGGCTGTTTGAAGTGATCAAAGCCGACAAGGCGGATGTCGAGATTGTCGAAATGGGCATCGACGCAACGCAGCGCGCGCTGGCGACCGGCGCGATCGAAGGCGGCTCGGTGCGTGAGCCGGCCTGGACCATTTTGCAGAAGCAGGCGCCGGGCATCAAACTCGTCGCCACCGGCAAGGACATGTTCCCGAACTTCCCGGGCGTCGTCTTCGCCGTGCTCGGCTCCTTCGCCGACAAGAACCCGAAAGCGGTCGACGACCTGGTGCGCGCCACCGTGCGCGCCACCAAGCTCCTGAAGGAAAAGCCGGAGCAGGCTGTGAAGCACATCGGCGCCGCCTTCGGCAAAGGCCTCGTCTCCGACGACGTGCTGCTGACTGCGCTGAAGTCGCCGCAGACGCAGTTTACCTCCGATCCGCGCACCATCGCGGAATCGACGGTCAAGCTGCAGGACTACCAGGTGAAGATCGGCGTCCTGAAGAAGGCCGAGTCGCTTGATGGTTTGTTCGCTCAAGCTGTATATGATCGCGCTGTGGCCGGTCAGTAGACCGGCCTGACATTCCTTAAAGCGCGGCGGCGGATGCGGTGACGAGAACGAAAACGATTGCGCTCTCGGCACTGGGGCTGGCGGGCTTTCTGATCATCTGGGAACTGGTGCCCGGACTGGGCCTGGTGCCGGCAACGATCTTGCCGCCGCCAAGCGCCTTGCCGGGCGCGTTCTGGGGTGAGGTCAAGAACGGCGTCTGGCTGTCATCGCTGACGCGCAGCCTCAGCCATTATCTCGCCGGTCTGATCATCGGCTGCGTGCTCGGCGTCAGCCTCGGCATTGTCACCGGGCTTTGGGTGCCGCTTGAGGCGACCTTGGCCTGGGTGGTGCGTATCCTGCGGCCGATCCCGGGTTTGGCCTGGGTGCCATTCGCGATTCTGTGGTTCGGCATCGCGCCATCGGCGGCGATCTTCATCATCTCGACCGGCGTGTTCTGGATTTCGTATTTCGCCGCCCTCGGCGCCGTGCGATCGGTCGATCGCGATTTGATTGAGCTCGCCGATGCCTTCGGCTTTCGCCGCGCCGACCAGAAACTGTTCAAGGTGATTTTGCCGGCGGCGACGCCGGGCATTCTTGTCGGTGTGCGCACGGCGCTCGGTCAGGCCTGGATGGCAGTGGTCGCGGCTGAAATCTTCGGCGTGCCGGGCCTTGGCCAGCGCATGATGCAGGCCTCCAATTTGCTGGCGAGCGACATTGTCGTCGTCTACATGGCGACCATGGCGGCGGCCTATGGCGCCATCGACAGTATTTTCGTCGCCGTGCAATCGCGCCTGCTGCGTTGGAAGCAATGATCGACCTCAAGAACATCGGCCTGACATTCGCGCGCAATGGCGAGCAGAGCGAAGTGCTGCGCGGGCTCGACCTGTTCATTCCGGCCGGGCGCTTTGTTGCCGTGCTCGGCCCGTCCGGCGTCGGCAAGTCGACGCTGCTGCGCGTCATTGCCGGACTGCTGAAGCCGAATACCGGCAGCGTCGCTTTGTCGACCAGTCCGGAGAATGCGCATCTGCCGGTGGCGATGGTGTTTCAGGATGCGCGGCTGCTGCCCTGGCGCAAAGTGTGGGCCAATGTTGCCTTCGGGCTTGAGCACAGCAAACTGACAACGGCGGAGCGGCGCGCCAAGGCGGAGACCGCTTTGGCTTTGGTCGGGCTCACCGGATTTTCCGAGCGCTTTCCGCATGAACTGTCGGGCGGGCAAAGGCAGCGCGTCGCTCTGGCGCGGGCGCTGGCAGTCGAGCCGGATATTCTTTTGATGGACGAGCCCTTCGCCGCGCTCGATGCGATCACGCGCGAAGGCCTGCAGGACGAACTGGCGCGCATTCATGCCGCCACGGGAAAGACCATCGTCTTCGTCACGCATTCGATCGACGAGGCGGTTCACCTCGCCGATGAAGTTGTCGTGCTGGCCGGCAAGCCGGCCAGGCTCGCCGCGGCGCATGTCATCGATACGCCGCGCCCGCGCCGCCGTAATGGTGACGAGACGGCCGAGCTTGTCGCGCAGATGCGCGCGCAGTTGGGGCAGACGGGTTAGTTCTTAACCCCGTCCGACGAACGGCATCGTGTTCGCCATCACTGTCATGAACAGCACATTGGCATCGAGCGGCAGGCTGGCCATATAGACCACCGCATTGCCGACGGCGCTGGCATCCATGCGCGGCTCCATCATCTTGGTGCCGTTCGCCTGCGGCACGCCGTCGCCCACCACCATGCGGTCGGTCATCGGCGTTGCGGCATTGCCGATATCGACCTGGCCGCAGCAGATATTGTACTTGCGAGTGTCGAGCGAGGTCGACTTGGTCAGGCCGGTCACGGCGTGCTTGGTCGAGGTATAGGCGATCGAATAAGGCCGCGGCGCATGCGCCGAGATCGAGCCGTTATTGATGATGCGGCCGCCCTGCGGATCCTGCGCCTTCATGATCTTGATGGCTTCCTGCGTGCACAGGAACATGCCGGTCAGGTTGGTGGCGACGACCTGCTGCCAGGTTTCAAACGGCAGGTCCTCGATCGGCACCGGCGGCGCGCCCATGCCGGCATTGTTGAACAGCACGTCGAGGCGGCCGTATTTCGCCTTGGTGGCGGCGAAGAGGGCGAGGATGGAATCGCGGTTGGCGACATCGGTCGGCACAACAAAAGAGTCGGCGCCGAGGTCTTTCAGTTCGGCGGCAACGACCTCCAGCGGCTCCTTGCGGCGGCTGGCGAGGACGATGGTGTAGCCGGCCTTGCCGAGCGCATGCGAGACGGCGCGGCCGACGCCCGAGCCTGCGCCTGTCACCAGCGCTATTTTTGCAGTCATTGGATGTCCTTCCCCGTGAGACGTTTTTTTGATCGTCTCCCGCAATATCACAAAAGCGGGGCAGGGACAGCAGGGTGCTTAGACAGCCATCGCGGCGGGCACGTCGACCGGCAAATAGTCTTTCGGCGCCTCGAGGCGGGCGGTGATCTCGGCCGCCGTGGTCGGCTTGCCGAAGCGATAGCCCTGCATGAAATGGACGCCGGCGGCGCGCAGGAACAGGTGCTGGTCGGCGGTCTCGACGCCTTCGGCGGTGACCTTCATGCCGAGGCCGCGGCCCAAGCTGACCACGGCGTGCACAATGGCCGCGGCATCGGCGGCCTTCTCGATCGACATGACGAAGCTGCGGTCGATCTTCAGTTTGTCGAACGGGAAGCGGCGCAAATAAGCAAGGCTCGAATAGCCGGTGCCGAAATCGTCGAGCGCCAGTTTGATGCCGAGCGCCTTGATGCGCAGCATGCTGGCTTCGGCGGTGTCGATATTGCCGAGCAGCACGCTTTCGGTGAGTTCGAGTTCGAGGCGGGCCGGGTCGAATTCGGTGGCCATCAAGGTGCGCTCGACCAGGCCGGCGAAATCGGCGCGGCGGAATTGCAGCGGCGAGACGTTCACGGCCAGCGTCAGGTTCGGCCATTGCTTGCCGTCGGTGAGGGCCTGGCGCAGCACCCAGGCGCCAAGGTCGACGATAAGGCCGGAATGTTCGGCAATGGCGATGAACTCGACCGGGGAGATTTCGCCGCGCGTCGGATGCGTCCAGCGGCAGAGCGCCTCGACGCCGGTCATGGTCTCGCCGCTCTTGTTGACGATCGGCTGGTACATCAGGCGCAGCTGGTTGGTTTCGATCGCCTCCCGAAGGTCGCTCTCCAAGAGCTTGCGCTTGGACAGGTCGGCGTCCATCGCTGCGTCATAAATGACGGCGCGGTTGCGGCCTTCGTTCTTGGCGCGATAGAGCGCCATGTCGGCATAGCGCATGATGTCGGCGGCGCCGGCGCAGTCGCGGTCGATCACGGCAATGCCGATCGAGGCGCCGATGACGATATTCTGGCCGCCGATATTATACGGCGCGCAGATCGCGGTGATGATGCTCTGCGCCATCGCCATCATCTTGGCGGTGCCGCCATTGACCGGGGAAATGACGGCGAATTCGTCGCCGCCGAGGCGGGCGACCAGATCGCCGGCGCCCAAAGCAAGCGACAGCCGCAGCGTGACGCTGCGGATCAGTTCGTCGCCAACCGGATGGCCGAGCGTGTCGTTGACGTCCTTGAAGTGATCGAGATCGATATAGAACACCGCGGCCGGGCTTTTGCTGGTGCGGACGTCGCGGATCACCGCTTCCAGCCGCTCGCCGAAGAAGATGCGGTTCGGCAGGCCGCACAGCGGATCATGCATCGCAAGGTGGCGCAGGCGGACTTCACCGGCGGCAATGGCGACCGCGGTTCGGCGCATATAGCGCAGCACGAAAGCGGCGAGCAGGGCGAAACCGGCGAGCGCCACGGCGATGAACGGGATAACGCTTTGCACGATCTCGGCGCCCGGCTGTTTCGCCGACCAGGCGAAGCGGGCGATGAAGTCGCCATTCGGCGCATGCAACTGATAGACGAAGTCGCCTTGCGGCACCGGGCTGTCATCGACCGCGCGCAGATTGACCAGGCCGAGTTGGGTGGCGATCGCCGCCAGCACTTCGTCATTGATAAATTTCACCGACAGCATGATCGGCGCGGCGGTGTCGTTGGCGGGGGCAATGCCTTCGTCGGAGCCGATGGCAACCGCGGCAATCGCCGCCGGCTGGCCGAGGACGCTGCGGATGGCGACGGCATTGGCCTGCGCGCCGGCATCGGTGCGGCTGCCGGGGCCGAGCCGGATCGCACCCGACATGGCCGGGGTGCGGCCGCGCATGTAGTTGATGAGCTCGATCAGTTCGGGGCGGGCGCTCTCGAACCAGGCCTTGTCGGCGGCGTGATGGCCGATCATCGAATAGACCGGCTTGTCCTGACCGTCGAACACCAGGATGTAGTCGTGCTTGAAATAGGCGGCGAGCCAGGTGCCTGCGCGCTGCTCGGTCCAGACCGGATCGAATTTGTGGCGGATGTTCTGGGTCGCGCTTTGCGAGGAGGCGACGCTGTCGACTTCGCTTAAGACCGTGCGGCCGTAATTCGCCAGCGCGCCGGAGAAGAGTTGCTTCTCATGCGCGACGGCGACTTCGTCAGCGCGCTGCGCCGACGACAGGACCGCGACGACGATGCAGACAATCGCGACCGCGACGATGACACCGATCGGCACCACGATGCTCAAGCGGGCGCGATCCCAATTGTTGTAGGGCTGCGGCGCGGAAGTCGTGGGGCGAGCCGGTGAAGGCAAAGTCGAGGTTCCCTAAAACGTCTTTTAATTGGGCTTTTCGCAACCGACGGTAGGGTCCAAAACTTGCCAATGGCTTTCCTTTTACCGCAGCGGAACCGGTGTTCGACTACCGGGCGGCAATTCACAGGGTTGCGGTTAAGCGGGGGTAAATGGGCAGCGGTGTGGAAGCGAAAATGCCCCGTTCCGGAACGGTTAAAGGGCGATGTCGCTTGGATTTAGGAACCGGCACTGACGCGTGGCAGTCGTCAGTGCGTTCTCTTTTGACCAGCACGTGACGGCGTCATTTCCGCCCGTGATGTTGTCATCAGATCGGACGACAGAGTGAGCCTCAGCCCTTCGCCCCATAAGGTGGCTTCGGGATCGCGATATGCGCAGCGCGGAGCGCGCCGGACCAGCGTTCGCGCAGGTCTTGGAAGTAAGGCTCGCCCGGTTCGATGCGGTAATTGACCTCGGACTCGCAAGAGTCGCGGCGCGCCACCATCAGGTCGATCGGCAGGCCGACCGCGAGGTTGGAGCGCATGGTCGAATCCATCGAGATCAGGCCGATCTTCAGCGCATCTCCAATGTCGGTGTCGTAGGAAATGGCGCGGTCGAGCACGGGCTTGCCGTATTTGTGCTCGCCGATCTGCAAATAGGGCGTGTCAGTGGTGCATTCGATGAAGTTGCCGGCCGAGTAGATCATGAACAGCCGCAAGCGGCCGCCCTTGATCTGGCCGCCGAACAAAAAGCCGATGCCGTGATCGACATCGGCTTCTTCCAGCGCCTTGCCTTCAATGCGCTGGATCGAGCGGACGGCATTGCCTATGCGCTGCGCAGCCTTGAACATGGTCGGCGCGTTCATCAGGGTTTCGAGTTCGCCGGTTTCGGGATTTTCGATGCCCTCGGTCAGCATCGAACGCACGGTCTGGCTGAGCGACAGATTGCCGGAAGAGGCGAGCGCCATGACGCGTTCGCCGGGCTCTTGGTAGATGTGCAGCTTGCGGAAAGTCGAGACGTTGTCGAGGCCGGCATTGGTGCGCGTATCCGCGATCATCACCAGTCCGTCACGCACAAGAATTCCGCAGCAATAGGTCATTGGCTAGGTCTTTTCTTCAATCGACGCTTGAGTGTTGAGCGATGCCGGATGCGGCTCGTCAGGATTGGGATTGCGACTGGGATTGCCAGTTCATCTGATCGACATTGATCGAAACCTTGAGCGTTTCACCGCCGCCGCCATAGCGCGTGCCGCGCACCGGCGCGGCACCGAGATAATCGAGGCCGACGGCGACGCGGACATGCGCTTCGGTCGGCGAAATGGCGTTGGTCGGATCGAAGCCGACCCAGCCGAGCTTGTCGACGTAAGCTTCCGCCCAGGCATGGCCGGCGTCCTGCGCGGTGACGTCGTCCTCGCGATAGAAGTGGCCGCTGACGTAACGTGTCGGAATGCCGAGATGGCGGGCCGCGGCGATGAAGATATGCGTTCCGTCCTGGCAGACGCCGCGCTTGAGCTTGAAGGCTTCCGCCGCGGTGGTCTCGACCTGGGTCGGCTCGGTGTCGAAGATCATTTCGGCGTTGAGGCCCATCATCAGCGCATGCAGCAGCGACAAGGTGTCCTTCTCGGTGTTGGCGCGCGTCGCTTCGGCGAATTCGATAATGGCGGGGTCGGGCGCGGTCAGGCTCGACTCGCGCAAAAACAGCGCCGGCGGAAAGCGCTCGATGCAGCCATTGACGATGCCATGGGTGTCCTGCGTGTCGACTTCGCCGGCCACCGTCACCGACAATTCGTCGAACGGACCCTCGGCATTGAAGACGTGGCTGATATTGCCGAACGGACCATCATGCTGGTGCAGCTGGCAGTCCTGCGACACCTCGATGCGCCAGTTGACGACGAACTGGCCGTCATGATTGCGCGGCGTCAGGCGCAGCACCTGCGTCACGCTCTTCGGCGGCGTCTCATAGCGATAGGTGGTGGCGTGGGAGATGCGAATACGCATGGTGAAACTTCTATCTGCCGTCAGTTCCTGGCGCACTTCCAAGACGTGGATGGCCGGGACGATGCCCGGCCATGACGCGTTTTGAGGTGCGCGCGCTCGACTTTATAGCAGGAATTGTTCGGTGATAGCACCACCCAAACGGTTGTTTTCCGTGATGAATTCGCTGATGAATTCGTGCAGGCCGCGCTGGAAAATGCCGTCCATCTTGCTGTTCTGCAGCCGGGTGCGTAAGGCCCGCGCCTGGCGCTGCGCCGGGCCCTGGCGGCCATAGGCGCCCGAGATCTGGTCGAGATTGCGCACGATCGCCTCGTAGCAGGACGACAGCGAGCGCGGCAGTTCATCCTTGAGGATCAACAGGTCGGCGACCAGCCACGGCTTGAGGCTGTCGCGATAGACCCAGTGATAGGCGGTCAGCGCCGACACCGAACGCAGGATCGCCGACCACTGGAAGTAATCAAGCGGGCCGCCGACGCGTTCAT
>JAURVZ010000011.1 GCA_030655215.1 Pseudolabrys sp.
CCATTGACCTTCTCCAGCGCATGATAGATCGGCACGTTGCCGATCGGCACCGGCGAATTGCGCCGGATCCAGTCGCGCGAGTTGTGAATGTTGAGGCCGGAGGAGAGGACCATCACGGGGTCCGCCCCCCAGCGGAGCGACCACACCATCTTCTCGATCTCTTCCTCGACCGACGACGACACGGCGCTGTTGCCGATATTGGCGTTGATCTTCACCAGGAAGTTGCGGCCGATGATCATCGGCTCGAGTTCGGCGTGGTTGATGTTGCACGGGATGATGGCGCGGCCGCGCGCGATTTCCGAGCGCACGAATTCCGGCGTGATGAAAGCGGGCACGGCGCCGCCGAACTGCTCGCCATCGGCAAGGGCTGCTTCGGCGCGGTCGAGCATTTTCTTGCGGCCGAGGTTTTCACGCTCGGCGACGTAGATCATTTCCTTGGTAATGATGCCGGCGCGGGCAAATTCATATTGCGTGACCGGCGCATCGCCAATGGCGCGCCACGGCTTTGGCGTGTTCGGGAAATTGCGGGCGAGATATTTGCCAGTGGCATTGCCGTTATCGACGGCCTTGATCGGGCGGCCTTCATATTCCTCGACGCCGCCGCGTTCCTTGACCCATTCGATGCGCGGGCGGGCGAGGCCGTTTTCGACATCAATGACGACGTTCGGATCGGTGTAAGGGCCGGTCGTGTCGTAAACCGGCAGCGGCGCCTCGTTGGCCGATTCATGCAGCGAGATTTCGCGGATCGGCACGCGCAGATCGGGCGCCATGTCGGGAGAGGCATAAACCTTGCGCGAGGCGGCGAGCGGGCCCGTTGTTACCTTCGGGGTAACAAGATCGGCGGCGGTGATCGGCTTGTTCATCGGTCTCTCCCTGCGCAAAAATGCGAAACGAGATCCGGAAAACGCGTGGCAAAAATTGGGGACTATCGCGGTAACAGTCCCTGTCCCTTCGCCGGCATGACCCGGATCAGGTTCAAAGGGACTCTCTCAGCCCGGACGTAAGGGCACCCCTCGGAACGCCTCCAATCTAGGCTTCGCACCGCGAGTGTCAATGCGCCGTCCACCGGTTCCGCACACGCGCGGCGTACGGTCAGACCCCGATCGCGGCTTTCACATTGGCCGGGTTGAGCGGCAGGTTGCGGATGCGCACGCCGGTTGCGCGGCGCACGGCATTGGCAATGGCCGCGCCGGTCGGGCCTTGCGCCGCTTCGCCGGTGCCGAGGAAGCGCTCGTCCGGCCGGTCGATCACATGCACGTCGACGCTGTCGGGAATATCGGTGAAGCGCAGGATCGGATAGCTCGACCAGTCGCGGCTGGTGATCTCCGTGCCGCTGAAGGTGACTTCCTCAAGCAGCGTCCAGCTCGCCGACTGCACAATGCCGCCTTCGATCTGGTTACGGATGCCGTCATGGTTAACAGCTTCGCCGCTGTCGACCGAAGCGACAACCTTGCCGATCTTGATGATCCCGGTCTGGCGATCGACCGAGAGATCCATCGCGACGGCGCAATAGGCGCCCAAGTTCTTGTAGCGGGCGAAGGCAAAGCCCTGGCCGTGACCGCGCGGCAGCTTGGCGTTGGGCTGCCAGCCGAATTCCTTGGCAGCTTTCTCGACAATGGCGCGGGCGCGCGGGTCTTCGAGATGCTTAAGGCGGAATTCGACCGGATCGGTGTTGGCCGCATCGGCCATCTCATCCATGAAGCTCTCGATCGAGAACACATTCATGTAGGCGCCAAGCCCGCGCAGCGCCGAGACGCGGAGCGGCATTGTCGGAATAAAGCGGCTGATCACGCGCGCATTCGGGAAGACGTAAAGCGGCACGGCGTTGCGGTCGCCGCCACCTTCCGGCTGCGGGATCGGTTTCGGCGGATCGGGCGTGAACGGCGTGGCGAGATGCTGGCCGGCGAGCAGATTGCCGGCGCCGCCGGGGCGATTGTTATGCGTGGTGCTCCACACATCATATTGCCAGTCGACGATTTTGCCGGCGGCATCGACGGTGGCGGAGACATTGGTCGACATGGCCGGGCCGAACGGCTCCCAGCCGTTCTCCTGCTCGCGCATCAACTGCACGCGGATCGGCTTGCCGGGCACGGCGCGAGCGATGAGGGCGGCATCGGCAGCAGCGTCATCGGCGCCGTTATGGCCGTAGCAGCCGGAGCCTTCGGTGTGGATACAGCGAATATTCTCCGGCGGCATGGCGAGGAGTTTCGACAGCCCATTCTGCAGCGGGAACATGCCCTGGGCATGGCTCCAGACGGTGAGCTTGTCGCCTTCCATCAGCGCCAATGCGCAGGAGGGGCCGATCGAGGCATGCGACTGATATTGCCGGCTATAGGACGCCTTCAGCGATTTGGCGCCGGGCTGGCCGAGAATGCCTTTGTCGAGGATGGTGGTGTCGTCATGCGGAAACGCCATCATCACATTATGGATGTCGCTCTGCTTCGGCAGCTTGGTCTGGTCGTCCCAGTGCGCCGAGTCTTCCAGCACATGCATGGCAAGGATGGCCTGATCCTCGCGCTGTGCGACAACGGCGAGGAAGCTGCCGTCGCGCACAACCTTGATGACGCCGGGCAGCTTCTCGGCTTTGGCAGTGTCGATGTTTGAGAGCTTGGCGCCGTAGCCGGGCGGCCGCACGACGCGCGCATGCAACATACCTTCGGGCCGCATGTCCTGCACATACATCTCAGTGCCGGTGAGTTTGCCGGGGATGTCGACGCGGTCGAACGGCTTGCCGATGACGGTGAAGGCGTTGTTCGGCTTGATCTTGGTTTCCGGGCGAACGTCACGCGCCTGGTCGAGACCATCGACCAATTCGCCATAGGTGACCTTGTGGCCATCCGGCGCGGTGATGACGCCATTGGCAACCTTCAATTCGGCCGCATTGGCGGAGAGGCGCGTGGCGGCGAGCTCAATCAAGGTGGCGCGCAAATCGGCGGCGGCATAGCGAATGGCGGTGCCGCAATCCTGCATTGAGTGGCTGCCGGCGGTGTAGCCTTCGTTGTTGGTCAGCGCCGTGTCGGCGGTGATCATGGTAATGGAGGAGGCAGGCAGGTCGATCTCTTCCGACGCGCATTGCGTGAAGGCGGTCTTCACGCCGGTGCCGAGTTCGGCCTTGCCGGCGAAGACGGTGACGCGGCCATTCGCTTCCAGCTTGATCCAGGAGTCGGTCTTGGGGAATTTCGACAGATCGCCCGGCAGCTTCTTTACGCCGGCTGGCCCCATGCCCTGGTTCGGCGGGCCGCCTTCCTGCGCGAAAGCCTTGCGGGATGAAAAGGCGATGACCAGCGCGCCGGTGCCGGCGAGAAAAGCGCGGCGTGAATGCGGGGCGTTCATCGGACCACCTCGGCGGTGCGCGTCTCTTTGAGCGCGCGGCGGATGGCGCGCAGGATGCGCACCTGCGTGCCGCAGCGGCACAGATTCGGCGCCATGTAGTCGCGTATTTCCTGTTCGGTGGCTTTCGGCTTGTGCTCGATCAGTGCCTGCGTGCGGACGATCATGCCGGGGATGCAGTAGCCGCACTGCGCCGCCTGCTCGGCGATGAAGGCGCGCTGCACCGGGCCGGGATTTTCCGGCGTGCCGAGGCCTTCCAGCGTGGTGATGGTGCGGCCCTCCAGCACCGAGATCGGTGTGACGCAGGCATAGACTGGCTCTTTATCCACCAGCACCGTGCAGGAGCCGCACTGGCCGAGGCCGCAACCATATTTCGCGCCATTGAGCTTGAGATCGTTGCGCAGCACGTACAAGAGCGGCGTCGAAGGCGCGGCGTCGATGTTGTGTTGCTTGCCATTGACGGTGAGCGTTGCCATGGGTGTCTTCCTTTACGGACCGGAATGTTTGCGCGCCTGCGTCAGGCGCGTGTCGATGCCGGTCCATTGCGGCTTGTCGCTGAAATTGCTGCGGACGTAAGCGGCGAGCGCCACGATCTGCTCGTCGGTGAGGGTCGTGGCAAAGCCCGGCATGATGAAGCCGCGCTCGCGCGACTGCGGATGAATGCCGGACAGGACGATGTGCAGCAAATTGCCGGGATCGGGCGCGTTGACGGAATTGCTCAGCGACAGATCGACCGGCCGGGCGCGCGGCGACTGGCCGCCGCTACGATGACAATTGGCGCAGGCGCCGGCGAAGATGGTGGCGCCATCGGTGGCGCCGGTCGTAGCGCTGCCGGTAGTTGCTGCGAGGCTTTCGACCGTCGGTGTCTTGGCGCGTGCGGTCATCAGCGCGGCGTCGGCGCGTTGTTGCTTGGCGGCATCGTCGGTGCCGGAGAGCGAAGCGATGTACACGGCAATGGCGCGGACATCGGCTTCCGGCACCTTGGCGAGATTTTCCGCGACAGCCTGCATCGGGCCGGACGGATGACCGTGATACTGGTCGAAGCCGTTGTGCAGATACTTATAGACCGCTTCCACAGTCCATGGCGCGGCGGCGGTCGACTTCTCGTTCAAGGCCGGCGCGTGCCAGTCATCGCTGACGCCGCCATTATAGGCTTCGCCTTTTTTCTCGGCGCCGAGGAAATTGCGCGGCGAATGACAGGCGCCGCAATGGCCGAGCGCTTCGGCCAAGTAAGCGCCGCGATTCCATTCGGCGCTCTGCTGCGGATCGGGCACCAGTTGGCCCTGCCTCAAGAACAGCAACTTCCAGCCGGCGGCGGCGAGGCGGATGTTGAGCGGGAAGGGAATGTCCGGCGCCTTGTTGGCCTGCTGCACCGGATCGCGCGTCATCAGGAACGAGTAGATCGCGTCAATGTCGCCATCATTGGCTAGCGTAAAGTGGTCGTACGGGAAGGCGGGATAGAGATGCTCGCCCTTGCGGGTGACGCCCTGGTGCATGGCGCGGCGGAAAGCGGCCTGCGACCAGTTGCCGATGCCGGTATCCTGATCGGGCGTGATGTTGCTGCCGTAGATGGTGCCGAACGGCGTCGAGACCGGATAGCCGCCGGCGAAAGGCTTGCCGCCGGGCTGGGTGTGGCAGGTCACGCAATCGCCGACGGAGGCGAGCGCGGCGCCTTTGGCAACAACGGCGGGATCGTAGGTGGTGCTGTCGGCGGCGCGGACAGGCGCGATCTCGCTATGCCAGGCCCAAACAAAAAAGGCGGCAAATCCGATCACTCCAAAAGTGATAAGTCCGAGCAGAAAGCGCCGCATTCGTAGATCCGCCGATCAACACAATCACGCCCACTCACCAGTGGGCGTGAAGACAACAGGCCGCGCATCTGCGAGTTCCATAACGGTCGCGTATCTTTTATGTGGCGGCGATTGCCATGATGCTGGGGCGCGCCCGCTCGGCGGTAAGGTGAAACCCGGCCAGCGACTCGGCGTCGGGCTGACCGCGCATACAGGCCGCTTCCAGCGTGCGGAATGCCTGCGCCAGTTCGGCAAGCCCAAGCTGGCCGGCCAGCGCAATCGCCTTGTGCGACGCATCACGCAGCACCTTGCAGTCGCCTTGCACAAGGACATTGGGTGAGGGGACCTGCGCAATCGTCGTCTCCAGGTCGCCGATCATGCCGTTGACGATGTCGTTGCTGACGAAGCTGCGCAATTCATCAAGCGCTTCCTGATCGTGAATAGCGGCCGGCGCATGGGTCGCCATCGGTGGGCCTTCGGCGACAGCTGTGCCGGCGCCCCATTTTGCGACGCTGGCGAGCAACTCGGCCTTGACGATCGGCTTGCCAATATGGCCGTCCATGCCGGCGGATTTGTAGAGGCTGATCTGGTCGCCCATCACGTTGGCGGTCAAAGCGACGATCGGCAATGTGCCGCGGCCATCGGGCAAAGCGCGTATGCGCCGTGTGACTTCGAGGCCGTCCATCTCGGGCATCTGAATATCCATCAGGATCACATCGAAATCCTGCGCCTGAACCAGTTCGATGGCCGAAGCGCCGCTGGCGGCGAGAGTCACCAGATGGCCGGCGCGCGACAGAATGGCCTTGCACAAGGCCCGGTTCATTTCGACGTCATCGACGGAGAGAATGCGCAACGGGTTGATCCATGTCGGTGCCGGCGCCGCGGTTGGCGCGATGCTGGCGAGATCGGCAATCGGCAAATCGATTTCGAAGGCGAAGGTGCTGCCCTTGCCCGGTTCGCTTTGCACGGTCAGTTCGCCACGCATGGCATCAACAATGCATTTGGAGATGGCAAGGCCGAGGCCGGTGCCGCCAAAGCGCCGCGAGATCGAACTATCGGCCTGGCTGAAGCGCTGAAATAGTCCCTCCTGGTCCTGCGCAGAAATGCCGATGCCGGTATCGCTGACGCTAAATTGCAGCCGGGCGCGCGCCGCCGAACGCGTCAGGCATTTCACCGCCAGCGTGACCGAGCCGCTCTTGGTGAACTTGACCGCGTTGTTGAGCAAATTGATGAGCACCTGGCGCAGCCGCGGTGCATCGCCGAACAGCACCTGCGGCACATCGGCGTCGATGGTCGCATAAACATCGAGATCCTGTTCCGCCGCCTTCGGCTGGATCATCGATGTGCAGGTGTCGGCGAGCAGGCTGATGTGAAATGCCAGCGGATTGAGATCGACGCCGCGCGCCTCGATCTTCGAGAAGTCCAGGATGTCGTCAATAATGACATGCAACGACTTGCTGGCCTCGAACACGCGGATGATGTGGCGCCTTGTATCCGGCGACAAAGCGCGGTCCTCGAGCGCCAGATCGGCATAGCCAATGATGCCGTTGAGCGGCGTGCGGATCTCGTGGCTCATATTGGCAAGAAAAGCGGACTTGGCGGCGCCGGCGCTTTCCGCCGTTTCCTTGGCGAGCTTGAGTTGCTGGCGTATGGCATTCGACTCGGTAATGTCCCGGGTGATCTTGGAAAAGCCGATGTGCTTGCCGTCGGCATCGAACACGGCCGCCAGTACAATATTGGCCCAGAACGTGCTGCCATCCTTGCGAAGGCGCTGTCCTTCGGAGCGATAGACACCGGTCATCGCTGCGGCCAACGCTTTCGCCGGCAGGAGCGCAGTGCGATCTGCCGGCGTGTAGAAGATCTCGAACGATTTGCCGGTGATCTCTTCGGCGCTGTAGCCCTTGATGCGTTCGGCGCCGTGGTTCCAGTTGGAGACCTTGCCGTCAGTATCAAGCATATAAATGGCGTGATCGGTGGCGCCATCGACCAGCAGGCGGAAGCGTTGCTGGCTGAGGCGCAATGCATCGCTCTGGCGCTGGCGTTGCAAGGCATCGCGCATGCTGAGGAAGGCGCTCAATGCCAGCAGCGCCAGGATGGCGATGGAAACGGCAAGCACAACGCTGCTCAGTGCGCGCCAGTCGTGCAGCACAATGGCAAGCGGACGCGTGGCGGCGATGGACAACCGGCCGTCCTTGAGACGGCGCGAGGCAGAGATCTGCTGCACACCGGTGTCCGGCTGGGTGACGATGCCCGACGCTTCGCGGCCCGTCTGTTGCAACAATGCGCGATAGGCCGGCGTACTGGTTAGCGACTGGCCGATCGCCTCGTCGCGCCAGGGGCTGCTGGCGAGCAGGTTGAAACCGGAATCTACCAAGGTCATCTCACCGCCGTCGGCTTGATTGGACGACATCAGCTCGGAGTAGATGATCTTGGTATCCATGGCCGCGGCGAGGACCTCGGTTGCCGCTCCGTCAGCGCCACGACGCGGAATGCCAACGATAACCTGCCACTGCTTGTCGAGCGTGTTGCGAGTCGGCGCCGTCATGAAATGCGAATCGGCGGCAACGCCTTTGTTGCGGAAATAGGCGATGACCGGCGAATCCTTCAGGTTCATTTCCGGCGCCGGAAACGCTCGCGATGAGTGAAGGTACTTGCCGTTGACATCGACCACGGCGAGGACGCGAATGAAAGGGGCTGCTTCGACCGCGGTCTGCAGCAGTTCATGCGCGACCAGCGGCGGGGTGTCCGGTTTGATGTGCCTGCGGATGCTGTCCAGCGTCTCGCGAGCGGTGGTGAAGAAGTGATCGACCGCAGCACCGGTGACGTCGACGATCTGCCGCAGCTGCGCTTCTTCGCGTTTGACGATCTGCTCACGCAGCGAGACAAAGACGTAGAAATTGATGACCAGCAGCAGCGCTGCGGCGATGACGAAGGCGGCGCTCCACGCCTGCACCATGCGTCGTTCAAAGAGTGGCTTTGCCTGCGGGATCCGGTCGGTGAGACGCCGGCTCACTGCGGTAGCGATCGGCTGGCTGCCTTTTCGAAAGCGCAGAACTGTTCGAGCGCTTGAAACAGTTCATGAATGTCGAATGACTTCTTGAAGATGTGCAGCGCCCCGGCCTGGCCAAGAATTTCGCGGCGCAATTTCTGCTCGGTGATCTCGTCGATTTCCAGGCCGCTGAGCACGAAGACCGGGATCTTCTCGGTGCCGGCCGTGGCGCGCAGCCGCGACAGCAGATATTGGGCATCCCCGTCCGGCATATCGTAGTCGGAAATGATGACGCTGGGCTTCAGGCGCGCCGCCATCCGCACGCCGGTGGTCGCGTTCGGCGCATAGATCGTATCAATGCCGAATTTGCCAAGCCTGCTCGACAGGAAAACCTCAACGGCTGGATCGTCATCGACGATCAACACGCGCGGACGTTTCTGCAGGAAGGCGTCGTTGCTGTGGGTTTCACCATGCGGTGCGGCGATCATCGCTGGATAAAGAGAGATCAGGTAGCCTTCGATCTGGTGCCAGAATTCGGCGTCTTTGCGGCTGTAGAACATGCCAAGGCTGTCGCAGCGCTCGGCAATCTGCGGGCTGCTGCCGCCGGACACGATGATGATCTCGACCGATTTGTTGGCCGGGTCGAGAATGCGGGCGGAAGCCGAGATGCCGTCGAGCTCGGGCATATTGACGTCAATGATCATGACATCATGGTGGCCCTGGCGCGCCTTGATCAGCAACTGAATGCCATTGGTCGCCGTGTCGACCTTAAAGCCCAGTTTTTCACAACGCGTTGTGAGCAACTGGACGATGGCCGGATCGTCATCGGCAATGAGCAGGCTCGGCACAAACGTTGCCGGCGCGATTGCGTTCACAAGGGCGGTCATGGGACCTCCAGTACGGCAAGCCAGAATTGGCTGAACGTCGTTGGAGCGTCGTAACCCCATCATCAAAGTGCTAGCGCCCGGAATGGATCCCCGGGTTCGGCGCGAAAGTTCCGATATGTTTAATCAAATGCTCCAAAGCATGATCGACATCGCCGAGGCTGCCATTGCCGGCCCTGTGGCTGGCAATGCGCTGTTCAACAGCGCTGGCGGCGGCGCTCACCGTGCCGAAGCCGTAAATGCCGGCGGCGCCGGCAAGGCGATGCGCGCAATTGTTAAGCGCGGCAATCGCCGAGCCGCCAGCCAGTTGCTGGCGGAATTCCCGCAGCGACGCGGCGTCGGCGTGCATGCGCGCGGCGAAATCATAGGCGGGCAGCGGGCTCTCGACGGCGCTCGCCTCAGGCATGAACAATTCTCGCCGTACAATGGCGATGAGATCGTTGAGCTTGAAAGGCTTGGTGATGACCGCCGCAGCGCCAAGCGCCATCATGGCTTCGATGTCTGATACAGCGCCACGCCCTGTCATGAAGATCAGCGGGATCGTCGCCGTTGCCTCATTGCTCAAGAGTTGCCGCAAGACCTCGAAACCATCCATGTCCGGCATCAACAAGTCGCAGAGGATCAGATCGGGCGACCACAGCGTGGCCTTGGCGATCGCATCCTTGCCATTGTCACAGCTTTCGACGATGAATGCGGGTTCTGTACCGAGAGCCGATACAACAATGCTGCCCATGAGCGCGTCGTCGTCGACAGCAAGAATGCGATAGTGCGACGACATAGCGGCTCTCTGATACTGCCAGTGCAGATTTCAATGTTGCAACCTGAGTGACGGTATTTGGCTAGGGTTAAGAATTACCGCCAGCAAATGTAAAAATGACGGAAGCGTGACCAGGCTCGATTTCGCTGGAACTTTGGTTCCATCGGGCGGACGGAACATCGTCATACTTGTGACGAAATCGAGCGCCTATCTGACGTGATCCAAAAGCGCGGGGGCGTCAGAGGGGGAGCGGCACGCGAGTGCCGACCGATCACTCATGTCCATTGCTCTGCGCGACGGCGTCTCGGCGCTGGAAGTTACCACCAAGGTCACGCTCGCCGTGCTGGCGCTAGCCAGCGGCGTCTACACTTATCTCGGCGTCCGCGATCTGTTGAACGGCGACACGACCATCGTGTTCTTCGCCGCCGTCATTTATTCGGTCGCGGTGTCCATCGGCATTTACGCGTTCTGGACATTTCTGATGCGGTTTTTGCCGCATGTGCCGGATAGCAAAAGCCGCGGGCTATTGTTTGCCTGCATGGGCCTCGGCTCGTTGATGATCATCGCCATGTCGGCCTGGCTGAATGCTTCGGCTTTGGCGGGTGCTGCGGCGATTCAGCAGCATCTCAGCGTCTCGGTGCAGAGCTACACGCGCGATCTCGACCGCTCGCATAACAATGCGCTGGCGGCGCAAAGCCTGTTGCCCGACATTCAGATGGCGTCGACGCGTTTTGCGCGGCTGTCGGATGCGGAGAAGGCCGGATCGCTGACCGGCACCACCGGCTCCGGCACCGTGGTGCAGCTCCTCACACAGATGAGCAATCAGCTCGACAATCTCGGCAAGGAAGTCGGCGGTTCGGCCGACAAGGTGCGCGTTCTGTACGAGCAGGGCGGCAAGCATCTCGAGAAGATGCGCGAGCTGGTGTCAGACCGCGGCCCGATTAACACGCGCAGCGATGCTTTTGGTAAAGAGACGATGGGCCTGATGGGCGTCATCGCCAAATTGCAGCAGACGTCCGTGGCGCCGTCGGTAAAGCGCGCGGCGGACGGGCTGGTGTCCGGTTTCATTGCGCCGGCTGCGGGTGGCCGTGGCGATCTCGCCGACCGGCAGACCTCCGTTGTCGGCAAGGTTGAGCAGGCGGTGAGCGCGCAGGCCAAGGCTTTGTCCGACGCGGCGGAGAAGATTCTTGCCGTGCCGGTGGTCGAGCCGGCGCGGTTTCAGCCTCTGTCTACCGCCGAAGCGGTGCTGCGTTATGCCGGCGACTTCCTGCCGAGCTGGGCCGGCGCGATCTCCATCGACCTGATGCCGGCGGTGCTGGTGCTGATCCTCTGCGTCGTGCAGGCGCGCATCCGCGAGGAGAACGAGCCGATTGCTGGTGACAGCATGACGGCGGCGCAATTGCTCACGGCGTTGCGCTTGGCGCGCGAGGTTGAAGTGGCGCAGCACGCGCGGCGCGCGGCGGAACAGACTCCGGTGGCGCCTGCTGAAGTCGAAGCGCCATTGCAGCCGGCGGCGCAAGCACCGGCCGATGAGAATGTCACGGCGCTGGCCACAGCGCGCGCGGCGAAGAAGGAGTGATGTCGGTGACATCATCTCTCAACAACAAAGACCCCCACCCCCAACCCCTCCCCACAAGTGCTGGGACGGGTCGCGCAGGCGCGACCCTTTGGGTGAGGGGAGTCATCCAACGCTGGCTCGGCGCGACGCCCGAGAACGATGTGCTGCGCTGGATGTATCGCGGCCTGCTGGTCGCGACTGTGGCGGTGCTGGTGCTCGACTATACCGATCTCGGCAAGCGCGCCGAGACACGCACGGCGGCGTTGCCGTCCGACGCACCGTTTCCCGAGCAGCCATCGGCGACGCCTTTGCCGCAAACGCAACGCGGCGGCGAAAAGCGCGCCGCGCCGGTGCAGGAAGCGAATGCCAGACTGCGCGACAAGATGACGTTCGAACTCGCCGCCGATGGCCGCCTGATCGCAACCGGCACGATCTATCCCGGCACGGCGGCGCGCTTTGCCGAGGAAGTCGAGAAGCGCGGCTCCTATGTGAAGACGGTTGTGCTGCAATCGCCCGGCGGTTCGGTGCAGGACGCGCTGGCGATGGGCAAGCTCATTCGCGCCAAGAACTTTTCGACTGAAGTCGAGAACGGCCGTTACTGCGCATCGTCATGCCCGCTGGTCTTTGCCGGCGGCGTCGAGCGCAAGGCCGGGCCGAAGTCGGCGATCGGCGTGCATCAGGTGTCGGCAGCGACGACGCGCGAGATGACGGGCGCTGCCGGCATGGAGAATGCGCAACGCGTCTCGGCCGAATGCCAGAGCTATTTGCGCAGCATGGGCATCGATCTCGGCGTCTGGGTCCGGGCGATGGAAACGCCGCCGGATGAGTTGTTTTACTTCAAGTCGGAAGAGTTGCTGGAGCTGAAGCTGGCGACCGGCGTGAGTGGCAAGAGCGCGGTGAAGGCCGGGGCTTAAAGCCGCGGCAAATCAGTCACCGCTACCTTGGCCGAACCTTCCGCCTCGGCAATCACCCGCAGCGTATTCGAGTCGAAGGCGATCCCGGTCAGCCGCAGATTGGTGATCGCCGCATCGACCTGCACGCTTTCGCTCGCCTTGCGGAAATCGGCCAGCGACGCGCTGATCTTGCTGCGCGCATCGTTGAGAAACGGCGTCAGATCAATCACTGCGTTCTCCGTGAGCGCCTGCTGCAGATAAGGCATCGCCGCGCGCGCTGCCGTGCCGAGCAAGCCGAACGCTGCTTCCGACTCCACCGCCAGCGAGATATCGGTCAAGGTCAGCACCTGTTTGGCCTGATCGAGCTTGGGCCTTCCCCAGATATTGATTTTCGCCTCGGCGCCGAAGCCGAACCAGCTCTTGCGCTCATGCGCCTTCACCTTCAGCGCGATCAGCAGCCGGTCTTCCGCAGCCGCAAGGCTGGCGCTACGCACTTCCACTTCAACCGGCGCATTGGTGCCTTCCGGATAGCGCTTGCCCTTGAGCTGCGCATTCAACAGCTTGCTGAGGTCGGCGAAGGGCACATCGATCGGCACGCCGATCGACAGCTTGCCGTTCTCCATCGGCGGCACGAGGTCGAGCGCATTGGGGAAAGGACATTCCGGCTTCGACTCTTTCGGTGTGATGCGCGTGTCAGCCTGGACGCCGACGACGAGCGTCATGTTGCGCGCATCGATCTGCGGCTGCGCTGCGGCGGCGCGCACCGGCCGCATCTCGAGCCACAGTTGCGGCAGGCCGGTATCGCTGCCGCCAAGCGGAATCGAGCGGCACATCTTGGCCCATTCCTGCCGCGCGGCGACTTCAATGAACGGATCATTGCGCACGCGCTGTTCAAGCTGCGCGACTTGTTCGTTGACGGCACGTTCGATCAAGGGCTTGGCCTCAGCCGCCATGTTGATCTTGAAGCCGGCGACATTCAGCGCCGTGTCGTTGACCGCGATCTGCGCCGCGAGGTTCGGATAGAGTCGCCAATTGGTGACGATCGACGGCTTGGAGCGGATCGTGACCTGGCTGCGCAATTCGACATTCTGGTTCAGCGCCTGACCGGCAATGTTGCCGACCACTTTGCCGAGATCCTTGCCGAGCGCGCTGTCGAGCAGGCCGGCAATGCCGCCGACCGCGCCACCGGAGAGATTGCCGGCTTGCGCGCCGAGCTGGCCGGTGACCTTGAGATTGCCGGTGAGCGCGGTCAGCACCGTCATCTCGCCGGCGCGGCCGTTCACCGCCATGTTGCCACGCGTGATGGTCATGCCGATATCGGCCTTGGAGAGCAACCCGCCGAGCGGATTGTTGTTCTGGCCGGAAAAGTCGCGCGGCGTGGACGCTTCAAGGCTGCGCTGGATGGCGTTGAGCGACACCGCGACCGGCGCGATGACATAGGATGCGCGCGTCAGGGGCTGAAGCGGCGGCAGCGGGGCGAGTTGCGACACAGCCTGCTTGGCGGCGGTGTTGGTGGCGGGCGGCGTCAGATGGTCGATCGCCCACAAGGTGGCTGCGAAGAACCCGCCAATGACGACAACGGCAACCGCGGTGACGCGCAGGAAGCGCGAGCGGCCGAAGGCGCGCAGCGGCGCGGTGATGTAATAAATCGCGTCGTCGATCAGTGCGCTCAATCCGAACCCCGTCCGATTCGCCCTTACGGGAACTTTAGGTCCGATGGGTGGGTGAAGCTAGTTGCGCTTGTAGCCCGGGTGAAGCGTAGCGAAACCCGGGAAGCGTCGATCGCTGGCCCCGGGTTGCGCTTCGCTCTACCCGGGCTACGAACCGTTCCGGTGCAGCTTCAGCACCATGTAGACAATGTCGCTGGCCGGCGTCGGCACGCCGAGCTCGCGGCCAAGCGCACGCACCTTGCCGGATAGCCAGTCGAGCTCGATACGGTTGCCGCGCTCGAGATCATGCGCCATCGACGCCTTCATGCCGGGATCCATCTTGTCGCTGCCGATGAAGGCCATGCGCTCATCGACGAAGGCCTTGTCGAGCGCGACGCCCTTGGCACGGCCGACGGCGAAGGCCTCGTTCATCAGGTCATTGAAGAAGGCGCGCGTCTCCGGATCGGCGGCAATCGGGCCGATGGACGAGCGCAAGGTCGCGGTCGAGCCGGACATGGCAGTGAGGAAAGAGAACTTCTCCCAGCGCTCGACCTGAATGTCGCGGCTGAGATCGACGTCAAGCTTGGCCGCCTTGGCGGCGGCGACGAAAGCATCGAGCGCCGCATCCTGCGTCTTGTCGGCGCGGCCGAAACGCATCTTGGCGAAACTCGACGTGTGCTGGATGATTCCGGGCGAGCCGATGACCGTGGCGATATAGGTGACGCCGCCGATCACCTTGTCAGCGCCGAGGATCGGCCCGACGCGTTCGACACTGTCGACGCCGTTCTGCAAGGTGATGACGCGCGTGTTCGGGCCGACCAGCGGCTTCGCCAGTTCGGCGGCCTTTTCGGTGTCCCAGAGTTTGACGGCGAACAGCACGATATTGACCGGACCGACCGAGGCAGGGTCATCCGTTACGTTGGGCGTGGGCAAATGAATGTCGCCGTGCGTGCTCTCTATCTTGAGGCCATTCTTCTTGATGGCCGCGAGATTGGCGCCGCGCGCAATGAAGAAAACATCGTGGCCGGCTTCGGCGAGACGGGCACCGAAATATCCGCCGACGGCACCGGCTGCCATTGCTGCAATTCGCATGAAGCGTCTCCTGAAGGTCGCGCTACGCCTTAGCGCCTGGGGCGCCCCGGCCGCAACGCCTGACATTCTTATTAGACAGATTTATAATGTTGTTTCCTTCCCGGTGGGCCGGGATAAGATTTCGCCTGCGGAACGGGTTCGGGGGTGCCTGGCCGCATTCACCTCAGCGCCCCATCCGAGGAAATGATGATCCGACTTGTCCGTCTTGCTGCCTTCGCCGCTGCGCTTTCCATTTCCTCCGGTGCGCTCGCCGCCGGTGCCATCGCCGTCGATGATGAAGAGGGGCAGCATGCCGAAGATGCGGGCTACGGCATCGCCACCGGCGAGGACACCCGCGAGGAAGCCGGCCGCGAAGCCATGCGCCGTTGCCGCTCGGCCAGCAATCACGATTGCCGCGTCGTCGTGCGTTTCGACAAATGCGGCGCCTATGCAGCGTCGCGCGGCCATTGGGGCGTCGGCTGGGGCAATACGGAACGGCGGGCCGAAAACATGGCGCTCGATCAGTGCGGCTCTAACTGCCGGTATCGTCATTTCCGATTGCGAGTAGCCGCCATAAAAAAATGCCCGGCACAAAGGCCGGGCATTCAGGTGGGGAGGCTCTCAGAAGATCGATTAGTAAAGGTCGCCGGGGACGATGCTGGCCCAGGTACGCTGCGCGCGGGTCGGCGCGGCGTATGAGGAAGTGAGAGACACCGACTGCTGCTGAACAGTCTGCTGGCGCGGCTGAACCGGAGCGCGGGCTTCGGTGGTCTGCGGCAGCACTATAACCTTGGCGCCAACTTTCACGCGCTCATAAAGGTCAGTAACGTCTTCGTTGGTGAGGCGGATGCAGCCGCTCGACACGTTCTGGCCGATGGTGGACGGATCGTTGGTGCCGTGGATGCGATAGACGCTGCTGCCGAGATAGAGCGCGCGGGCGCCGAGCGGGTTGCCGGGGCCACCCATCGTCATGCGCGGCAGGTAAGGCTGGCGGGCAATCATTTCAGCCGGCGGATACCAATTCGGCCACTCGGCCTTGCGGGCAACGGTCTGCGTGCCGGCCCAGGTGAAACCTTCGCGGCCGACGCCGATGCCGTAGCGCAGCGCCTGACCGTCACCCATCACCAGATAGAGATAGGTGTTGGCGGTATCGACAACGATGGTGCCGGGGGCTTCGCGGGTCTGGAAGCTGACGATCTGGCGCTGAAAACGCGGATCGGTCTGCGTGGCCTGATCGCTGGTTTCTTCAGCCTCATACTGTTGCTGTTGCTGCGCGGGCTGGCCGAAAAACTGCGCCTGCGCGGTCCCGCACGACAGTGCAGCGGCGGCGATCAGCGTGGCGATGGAAAGCTTGGAAAAGGACTTGGACATTTTACCCTCCGACGAGACATCGTTTCGTCATCATTCGTCGGAGCAACAGCGCAGGAGGTTCAATGGTTCCTGCTCACAAGGTCCTCATATGTTTGCGAGCGCCGGGAACCAAAAAGGCTGAGCGCACTTTGGGCCCGATTTGATTGATAAAATTGAGGTTCTGGCGTTTACGCTTCGCTAACCCTGTTGGTGCCAGCCGACTTTGGCGTCCGGCACGCTGTCGGTGGAGGCGAAGTAGGGCTTGATGTCGAGCAGCGGCGTGCCGTCGAGGCAGTCGAGGCCGGTGACGTTCAGTTTGTGGCCGTCAATGTTGATCAACCTGACCACGCTCATTGCGATGGGGTTGGGCCGTGCCGGGGACCGCAGGGCAAAGGTGCCACGCTGCACGCCGTAATGGCCGGGCACCTGACGCACCAGATTGCGCGGCGCTTTGTCCATCCAATAGAGCAGGACGAGGTGCGAGCAGGTCTCGACCTCCTTCAGGCCGGGGACGTACCGCTCATCCAGTTCAATCGTGCAGACGGCGTCGGATTCACGGGCGTTCTTCGGGCACTGCTTGCGCTCGGTCCACGGCGTGCGGATGCGGCCGATGAAATAGACCCCGGCGTCGGGGGCGGCGGGCAGCTCGACGGTGACCTCGCCGGGGCGGATGCCGAAGTCGGGCGGGGTAAGCATGAGAGATTCCTTTGCCATTAAGGGACCATACGCCTCTCCGTCATCGTCCGCGAAGGCGGACGATTCGGCGCTTTTTCCAGCAAGGGCTGGATCCCCGCCTGCGCGGGGATGACCACCGGTGGCCCTTGCCTGCCCCTTGTTAAACGTATAAAGATATCCTTATATGGTGGGAACCCGCCCATGTGGCGGGACGGCAAGGCCCCGATCAATGACCAATAACGGCAATGTGCAGCTGGGCTTCGACGCCCTTAATTCGGCCCTCAAGGCGGCCGGCGAGGAAACACGTCTGCGCGTGCTGGCGCTGCTGGCCGAAGCCGAACTGACCGTCTCGGACCTCACCGACATTCTGCGCCAGTCGCAGCCGCGCATTTCGCGCCACCTCAAGCTGCTGGTTGAAGCCGGGCTGATCGAGCGCTTCCGCGAAGGCACTTGGGCCTTCTTCCGTCTGGCCGAGCATGGCGGCGGCGCCGAAGTGGCGCGCGCGCTGCTCGATCATCTTAATCCGGCCGACCAGACCATTTCACGCGACCGCGAACGGCTCGCTTCGGTGCGGCAGGCGCGCGCCGTCGCCGCGCAGGCGTACTTTCGTTCGCATGCTGTCGAGTGGGACCGCATCCGCAAACTGCATGTTGCTGATGCGGCTGTGGAAGAGGCGATCCGTTCGGCGCTGGCCGACAAGCCATTCCGCTCGCTCTTGGACCTCGGCACCGGTACCGGCCGCATGCTGGAATTGTTCGGCCCCGAGATCGAGCGCGGCCTTGGCCTCGACCTGTCGCTCGACATGTTGCTCTTGGCGCGAGACCGCCTCGAGCAGGCGGGCCTGAAGAATTGCAGCGTGCGTCAGGGCGACCTTTACGATCTGCCGCTGAGCAACGACTCCTATGACGTCATCATCCTGCATCAGGTGCTGCACTTCCTCGACGATGGCGGCCGCGCCATTCGCGAAGCGGCGCGCGTGCTCCGGCCGGGCGGGCGTTTGCTCGTTGTCGACTTCGCGCCGCATGAACAAGAGTTCTTGCGTGAGCAATTCGCGCATCGCCGCCTCGGCTTCACGCCGGAGACGGTGACCCAATGGATCGTGCAGTCCGGCCTCGCGCCGGTGATGCACAAGAGCCTGAACCCGGAGCCGGGCTCCGACGGCAAGATTGCCGTGTCGCTGTGGCTGGCGCGCGACAGCCGCGCCCTGATGGCGACAACGCAACGGCGTGAGGTAGCGTGATGATCAGTCAGTTGCGTCCTTCGCGTTTCATGCCGCCGGGTCATAACCGCATCGACGTCTCGTTCGAATTCTTCCCGCCGAAAGACGAGTCGATGGAGAAAACGTTGTGGGAGTCGATCGAGCGGCTCGCGCCACTCAATCCGGACTTCGTGTCGGTGACCTATGGCGCCGGTGGTTCGACGCGCGAGCGCACGCACGCAACGGTGAAGCGCATCGTGCAGGAGACATCGCTGACTCCGGCGGCGCATCTCACCTGTGTCGCCGCGACGCGCGACGAAATCGACGACGTCGTGCGGCAATATCATGACGCGGGCGTGCGCCACATCGTGGCGCTGCGTGGCGATTCACTGGAAGGCGCCGGCGCGCGCTACAAATCGACGCCGGGCGGCTATGACACCTCGGCCGATCTGGTTGCCGGCATCAAGAAAATATCCAGCGACTTCGAAGTGTCGGTCTCGGCCTATCCGGAGAAGCATCCGGACTCGCTCAATGTCGATGCCGACATCGACATGCTCAAGGCCAAGGTCGATGCCGGCGCGACGCGGGCGATCACCCAATTCTTCTTCGAGAACGATTTGTACTTCCGCTATCTCGACCGCGTGCGTGCGCGTGGCATCGATATTCCGATCGTGCCGGGCATTCTGCCGGTGCAGAATTTCAAGGCGGCGACCAATTTCGCCCAGCGCGCCGGCGCCAGCGTGCCGTCATGGCTGGCCGAGCGTTTCGCCGGGCTCGATGGCGATCCGGCGACGCGCAAGCTGATCGCTGCTGCGGTCGCGGCGGAGCAGGCGATCGATCTCCTGGATCGTGGCGTCACCAATTTCCATTTCTACACGATGAACCGCGCCGACCTTGTTTATGCGATCTGCCATTTGCTGGGCCTGCGCCCGCAAGTGGAACAAGCAGCCTGACCGGAGTTTATGCAAGTGCCCGCGTCGAAAACAAACACCCGCGCCGAATTCCTCAACGCCATGAAGGAGCGCATTCTTGTGCTCGATGGCGCGATGGGCACAATGATCCAGGCGCTGAAGCTCGACGAGCAGGGCTATCGCGGCTCGCGCTTCGATGCGTGGAATCGCGAAGTGCGCGGCAACAACGATCTTTTGAATCTGTCGCGGCCGCGTTCGATCCGCGACATTCACTATGCCTACTTCAAGGCCGGCGCCGACATCGTCTCGACCAATACGTTTTCGTCGACGACGATCGCGCAGGCCGATTACGGCATGGAAGACATTGCCTATGAACTGAATCTGTCCGGCGCACGGCTGGCCCGGCAGGCGGGCAATGATGCGCAAGCGGAGGACGGCATTCGCCGCTTTGTCGCCGGAGCTTTAGGCCCCACCAACCGCACGGCATCGATCTCGCCGGACGTCAGCAATCCCGGCTATCGCGCCGTCACCTTCGATCAGTTGCGCATTGCTTATGGCGAGCAGATTAAGGGCCTGCTCGACGGCGGCGTCGACATGCTGCTGATCGAAACCATCTTCGACACGCTGAATGCCAAGGCGGCGATCTACGCCATTGCCGAGGCGAGTGCAGAGCGCGGCCTTGATATTCCAGTGATGATCTCAGGCACGATCACCGATCTGTCGGGCCGCCTGTTGTCGGGCCAGACGCCGGAAGCGTTCTGGAATGCCGTGCAGCACGCTAACCCGGTCACTGTCGGTCTCAACTGCGCGCTCGGCGCCACCGAAATGCGCGCGCATATCCAGGAGCTCGGCCGCGTCGCTGACAGCCTCGTCTGCGCCTATCCTAATGCCGGCCTGCCCAACGAGTTCGGCCACTACGACGAGAGCCCGGAATACATGGCCGAGCTGCTCGGCGAATTCGCCAGCGCCGGCCTGGTCAATGTCGTCGGCGGCTGCTGCGGCACCACGCCCGACCATATCTCGGCGATTGCTGCTGCCGTGAAGGGCAAGACGCCGCGCGCCATTCCGTCGATCACGCCGCAGCTGCGGCTGTCCGGCCTGGAGCCGTTCACGCTGACGCCAGAAATTCCCTTCGTGAATGTCGGCGAACGCACCAACGTCACCGGCTCGGCAAAATTTCGCAAGCTGGTCACCGCCGGCGATTACACCGCGGCGCTGACCATTGCCCGCGAGCAGGTCGAGACCGGCGCGCAGGTCATCGCCGTCAACATGGACGAAGGGCTGCTCGACTCGGAAGCGGCAATGGTCACCTTTCTCAACCTCATCGCCGCCGAGCCGGACATTGCCCGCGTGCCGGTGATGGTCGACTCATCCAAGTTCTCGGTGATCGAGGCCGGCCTGAAGTGCCTGCAGGGCAAGGCCGTGGTCAATTCGATCTCGATGAAAGAGGGCGAAGAGGCCTTCATCCACCATGCCAAGATCGTGCGCAGCCACGGCGCGGCCGTCGTGGTCATGGCCTTCGACGAAAAGGGCCAGGCCGACACTTATGAGCGCAAGACCGAAATCTGCGCCCGCGCCTACGACATTCTGGTCAATCAGGTCGGCTTCCCGCCGCAGGACATCATCTTCGATCCGAATATCTTCGCCATCGCCACCGGCATGGAGGAGCACAATAATTACGGCGTCGACTTCATCGAGGCGACGCGCTGGATCCGCAAGAACCTGCCGCATGTCCACATCTCGGGCGGCGTGTCGAACCTGTCCTTCTCGTTCCGCGGCAATGAGCGTGTGCGCGAGGCGATGCATTCCGTGTTCCTGTATTATGCCATCGCCGCCGGCATGGACATGGGCATCGTCAATGCCGGGCAAATGGCGGTCTACGACGACCTCGACCCCGAACTGCGTCAGGCCTGCGAAGACGTCATCCTCAACAAGCGGCCCGATGCGTCGGAGCGTTTGCTGGCGCTCGCCGATAAATTCCGTGGCGCGGGCCAGGAAGCCAAGACCGTCGATCTCGCCTGGCGCGATAAGCCGGTCGAGAAGCGGCTGGCGCATGCGCTGGTGCATGGCATCACCGAATTCGTCGAGGCCGACACCGAGGAAGCGCGCGCCAGCGCAAAGCGCCCGCTCGATGTCATTGAAGGCCCGTTGATGGACGGCATGAACATCGTCGGCGACCTGTTCGGGTCCGGCAAGATGTTCCTGCCGCAAGTCGTGAAGTCGGCGCGCGTCATGAAGCAGGCGGTCGCTTACTTGATGCCGTTCATGGATAAGGAAAAGGCTGAGCGCCGCGCTGCGGGTGGCGCCGAGGAGCGTTCGTCGAACGGCAAGATCATCATGGCCACGGTGAAGGGCGATGTGCACGATATCGGCAAGAACATCGTCGGCGTCGTGCTCCAGTGCAACAATTACGAAGTCATCGATCTCGGCGTCATGGTGCCGGCGGCGAAGATCCTTGAAGTCGCCAAGGCGGAAGGCGCCGACATCATCGGCCTGTCCGGCCTGATCACGCCGTCGCTCGATGAGATGTGCCACGTCGCTGCCGAGATGGAACGGCAGGGGCTCGACCTGCCATTGATGATCGGCGGCGCGACCACGAGCCGCGTGCACACGGCAGTGAAGATCCATCCGAACTATCGGCGCGGGCAGGCGGTTTATGTCAACGATGCCAGCCGCGCTGTCGGCGTGGCGCAGTCGCTGATGTCCGTCGACAACAAGGCCGGCTATATTTCCGAACTGCGCGGCGAATACGTCAAGATCGCCGCCGCGCATGCGCGCGCGCAGGAAGACAAGATTCGCCTGCCGCTTGCGACCGCGCGCAACAATGCGCTGAAGCTCGACTGGTCCGGCGCTTATGTGCCGCCGAAGCCGAGCTTCATCGGCTCCGAGATGCTGGCCGATTATCCGATTGCCGACCTCGTCGGGATCATCGACTGGACGCCGTTCTTCCAGACCTGGGAACTGGCCGGGCGTTTCCCCGCCATTCTCGACGATGCCAAAGTCGGCGAGGCGGCGCGCGCGCTGTACAACGATGCGCGCACGATGCTCGACAAGATCGTCGCCGAGAAATGGTTCAAGGCCTCAGCGGTGATGGGCTTCTGGCCGGCCAACAGCGTCGGCGACGACGTGCATGTCTATGCCGACGAGAACCGCGACAAGCCGATTGGCGTGCTGCATGGCTTGCGCCAGCAATTGTCCAAGCGCGAAGGCCGCCACAACGTATCGATGTCGGACTTCATTGCGCCGCGCGACAGCGGGCTGCAGGATTACATCGGCGCCTTCACCGTCACCGCCGGCATCGGCGAAGATGTCATTGCCGAACGCTTCAAGCGCGCCAATGACGATTACTCGGCGATCATGGTGTCGGCTCTCGCCGATCGTCTTGCTGAAGCCTTTGCCGAACGGCTGCACCAGAATGTGCGCAAGGAATTCTGGGGCTATGCGCCGACCGAGTCGCTGTCGAACGAAGATGTTATCCTGGAGAAATATCAGGGCATCAGACCTGCTCCGGGTTATCCGCTGCAGCCCGATCACACCGAGAAAGGCACGCTGTTCAAGCTGCTCGGCAGCGAGCGCATCGGCGTCAAGCTGACCGAGAGCTACGCAATGTGGCCGGGCGCCGCTGTGTGCGGCTTATACTTCAGCCATCCGCAGTCGCATTATTTCGGCGTCGGCAAGATCGAACGCGACCAGGCCGAGGATTACGCGCGCCGCAAAGGCTGGACTCTCGAAGAAGCCGAGCGCTGGCTGGCGCCGATCCTCAATTACGATCCGCGCCAGGTGCCGAGTATTGCGGCGGCTTGATCAAATAAAAAAACACCGGAGAGCATCCTCTCCGGTGTTTCAATGTGTGCCCCGGATTTTCACCGGGCGATGGTATGGCTTCGTCGTAGCAGACTCTTGAACCTAGAATGCACCCAGCAAAACAGCGCCAACGAAACTGAACACAGCGCACACAACCAGGACATCCAACCGTCTCAGAGCAAGGTCCACGGCAGTGCCTCCCTTGTTGAGCTGGATCTTTTCTATCACAAACGGCCGAAGGCTCTAAGTCTACCGCGTACCACTTCCGACGAAATGTGCGTGAAGACTCATGCAATGGCAGCATGACTCGCGTCGCACCGCCAAGCGGTTGATCATCCATCATAAAGAGGCGCGATGCGGGAGCTAACGCTGCTTGTACCGGTGGGCGGGCCGCTATTTGCCCTCGACTCGTCGGCGTATGAACCGCGTTGGGCAAGCCGTGCTGCACTGCATTTGTGCAGCACCTGCAAATTTGCATATGCGCGCAAGCAGCGCGGCGCGACAGCGGGCGGCCTTGACGGGTGCAGGTGAAGCCAATACGCAAAAGGTAATCGTTGCCGGCAAATGCCGCTCGCGTCTTAAAGAACGCCCCCGGGAGAAAACATGTCTCAGCTTCGCACGTCACTCTTTGCTCTTCTTGGTCTGGCCGCTTTGGTGCTGCCGACGATTCCCGCTTCGGCGCAGGCGCCTGCCGCGTGGCCGTCGCGCCCGGTGCGCTTCATCATTCCGCTCGGCCCCGGTTCCGGCGCCGACATCACCGCGCGCCTTGTCGGCGACAAGCTCGCCGCCAAGTGGGGCCAGTCGGTCGTCGTTGAAAATCGTCCCGGCGGTGATGCCGTGGTGGCGATCAATGCCGTGATCGGCGCCAATGATGATCACATCCTACTGTTCGCGCCGGCCTCGACCTTCACCGCGCATCCGCTGCTGCACGAGAAGCTGCCGTATAATCCGAACGACATGGTGCCGATCGCGCGCGTCACCAACACGCTGATCGCGCTCGGCGTGCCGGCTGAACTCGGCGTGTCGTCGGCCAAGGAGCTCGCGGCCAAGATCAAGGCAGAGCCGGGCAAGCTGAACTATGCCTCGGTCACCGGCGCCAATGATCTGCTGTTCGCCGCCTTCCTCAAGACCGAGAATCTCGACATGGCGAAAGTGCCGTACAAGGATCCGGTGACAGCGATCAATGACTTGGCCGAGAACCGCATTCAGGCCTTCGTCGGCGCTTACGCGATCATGCGTCCGCGCGTGCAGGCCGGTAAGGTCAAGGTCATCGCGCTGACCAACTCGCAAGGTTCCGATCAGCTGAAGGATATCCCGACGGCGGCGCAGGCTGGCTTCAAGTCGCTTGAGCTCGATGGCCTCGTCGGCGTGCTCGGTCCGAAGAATATGCCGTTGCCGATCCGGCAGAAGATTGCCGCCGACATCAAGGATGTCGTCAGCGATGCCGAGATCAACTCCAAGCTGGCCGCGACCGGGCAGGTGGTCAATCCGGGCTCGCCGGAAGAGTTCGCCGCCGCGCTCAAGGATCAGACCGAGAAGGTCAATCTGATCGGCAAGGTGCTCGGCATCAAGGCCGCGCAGTAAGTCACGCGCCCTTCAATCAAACGCTCCGGCGGTGCCGGGGCGTTTTTTTATGACTGGATGCGCTTCATAATCGCGTCCGTCACGCGCCGCGCCGTCGGCATGACGAAGAACGCCGTGATCGCCGCGATCGGCCAGGCAATGAAATAAGCCTTGGCCCATTGCGCGAGGAAGTCCGCACGAAAGCCGAGATTGAGGAAGGTGACGACGAGCGTCACCATGAACACCATCACCGCTGTCATGACGGCGGCGAGGATAAAGCGGCTTAGCAATGGCATTGTTCTTGTTCTCCGGCTCAAGCGCGCGCGATGTGAACCGAAATGGAACCCGCAATCAAGAGAGTGAAACGATTTCTTATCCTTAACAAATTCCTGCGCGGCAGCATTGATACCTCGTTAAAGATACTAATCGCATTTTACCCTGATGAAGGGTCTGCACGGGTTTTTTCTGTTTTCAAGCTTGACTGTGCTTTTGGTGCTCACCGGTTGCGGCCGTAGCTTGCTGCAAGGTGAGCGCGCGGCCTGGCGCAGCCAGGCCGAAGCGCAATGCATGCAGTCGGGCGCGGTGAAGATCGGCTCGGGTGTTGTGCAGATCAAGCCGATCGAAGGCCCCGGCATGTGCGGCGCCGATTTCCCGCTCAAGGTCGCAGCACTCGGCGAAAGCACACGCCTGAGCTATTCCGATGTGCCGCGTCCGCCCGGCGGCATTGCCAGGGGCTCGCAGCCGAACTGGCCGCCGAGCCAGGCGCGTTTCGACCAGCCTTTTAATCAGCCGGCTTCGGCGCCCGCGCCGCAAGGCGGCCAGTTGCGCTGGCAGCAAGGCCCGCCGCCGATTGCCGCGCCGCAAGTGACCGCGCCGGCGAACAATCCGAACTATGGCGCGCAGCAGAATTATGAGCCGCGCGGGGCGGCGCCGAACAATGCGCGGCCAATGTCGATCTATCCGCCGGGCGTGCAGGCGCCGCAGGAAGACGATGTTGCGGATGACGTTCCGGATGACGTCGAGATGCCGCAACAGCGCGGCGCGCCACAGCGCGTTCAGCCGGCCTATAACGCGCCGCCGCAGCAGGAGCGCCAACTGCCGGCGCTCGGCCCGGCGCGCGGCCCGATGAACACAGGCACAATCATGCCGGCCAGCGTCACGCCGGCGGCGACCTTGTCGTGCCCGATCGTGTCCGCGCTCGATCGCTGGGTGGGTGAGGGCGTGCAGCCGGCGGCAATGCGCTGGTTCGGTTCGCCGGTCACCGAGATCAGGCAGATCTCCGCTTATTCATGCCGCGGCATGAACGGCGCCGGCGGTCATGGCATTTCTGAGCATGCTTTCGGCAATGCGCTCGACATTGCTGGCTTCACGCTGGCCGATGGCCGCAAGATCGTCATCAAGAATGCGTGGCGCAACGGCACGCCGGAAGAGCAGGGCTTCCTGCACGACGTGCAATCCTTCGCCTGCGATATCTTCAACACCGTGCTGGCGCCCGGCTACAACGCCGCGCACTACGACCATATCCATGTCGACCTGATGCGCCGTAGCAGCGGCCGCCGTCCGTGCCGGCCGAATGCCATTTCCGGCGAAGTTGTCGCCGCCAAGGCGCGTGCAATCTACGCCGCCAAGCATGGCACCGCCTACACCGGCTCCATCGGCAAGCCCGGCACGCAGAAGCCGGGCGCGAAGCCGGTCGCTGTCCCCGGCGCCGATGGTCTTGACGATGACGATGCTGTGACTGGCACGATCGCGTCGATGAAGGCCTCGCCGCTGAACAGAAGCACGCCCGGCGATGACGGCGAGTTCGACGACGACGAGATCGTCACCAATGCGATCACGGCCAAGCGGCAGCAGACTGGTTGGCCGCGCATCGCGCCGCAGGCGGTTGACCGCAGCGGCAAGAGCCCGGCGAACTACTAGGCATTCCGGAACAGCAGGCCGGTTTGAGACGTTGCGCTTGGATTATCTTCATCCGAGGTGCACATGTCGAAAAAGTCGCGCAAGAAGTCGTCAAGTTCCAAATCCGATGAGATGGCCTTCAAGCGCGAGGCTGCGGCAATGGCGCGCAGCGAGCGCGCCATCCAGGCCACCGTTGAAGCAACGGACCGCAACCCGCCGAAAAAATCCGGCAAGGCGATGCAGGCCGGCGCGCGCATGTATCCGGTGGAATTTCCAGCGCAGCATCTAAAGAAGCCCGGCCTTGAGGCTGATCTCAAGGTCGCGCCAATGTACGACGCGCCGCACTACAAAGGCTCCGGCAAGCTGGAAGGCAAAGTCGCGCTGATCACGGGCGGCGATTCAGGCATTGGCCGCGCGGTGGCGGTGCTCTATGCGCGCGAAGGCGCCGATGTTGCTGTCGCCTATCTCAACGAACACAAAGATGCCGAAGTGACCAAGGCGGCTGTCGAGAAGGAAGGCCGCCGCTGCATCTTGCTGCCCGGCGATGTCACCAATCCGAAATATTGCCGCAAGGCGGTCGAGAAGACGGTGAAGAAGCTCGGCGCGCTCGACATCCTTGTCAATAACGCCGCGTTCCAGGAGCACGTCAACGACTTCCTCGACCTGACCGACGCGCATTTCGACAAGACGCTGAAGACAAATCTGTATGGTTATTTCTACATGGCGCGCGCAGCGGTGCCGGTGATGAAGTACGGCAGCGCCATTGTCATGACCGGTTCGGTGACCGGCTTGCTCGGCAATGAGAAGCTGCTCGATTACTCGATGACCAAAGGCGGCATCCACGCCTTTGTGCGATCGCTGGCAACGCATCTCATTCCGAAAGGCATTCGCGTCAATTGCGTTGCGCCAGGCCCGGTATGGACGCCGCTCAATCCGGCGGATCGCCCGGCGAAGATGGTCGCCACTTTCGGCACCGAGCAACCAATGAAGCGCGCCGCGCAGCCGGAAGAAATCGCCCCCGCCTTTGTCTTCATGGCCGCGCCGAGTTGCTCAAGCTATATCACCGGTGAGATCTTGCCGATCATTGGTGGATACGCGGGTGGGTAGCTAGAACGCCGCATCCAGCAGCATCGCGGCGAACAGGATCAGTCCGGCGTCGCGGTTGGAGCGGAACAGCTTCAGGCAATGCGCCGGATCGTCTATGTTGATCGTCAGCGTTTGCCACGCCAGATGCGCCGCGAAAGCGAGTAATCCAATCGCGAAAATGCCGCCGCCGCCGGCCATAAACCCCGCGATGCCGATGAGCACGACGGCGAGCGTATAGAATACCGCCAGCATCATCTGCGTATTCTGGCCGAACAGCAGCGCGGTCGACTTGATGCCGATCATCATGTCGTCCTCGCGGTCCTGATGCGCATAGATCGTGTCATAGGCGATCACCCAGGCGATCGAACCCGCATACAAAACGAGCGGTGGCCAATGGTGCCTTCCGAACACCGCCGGCCAGCCCATCAGCGCGCCCCACGAGAAGGCAAGGCCGAGGAAAATCTGCGGCCAGTAGGTGATGCGCTTCATGAACGGATAGATCGCCACCACCAGCAGCGAGGCGAGCCCGGTCATCACCGTATACCAATTGAACTGCAGCAGAACGGCGAGACCGACAAAGGCCTGCAACACCATGAACACAACAGCCTGCTTTGCCGTCACCTGTCCGGATGGAATCGGCCGCGACCGCGTGCGCTCAACCAGCCCGTCGAGGTCGCGATCGACAAAATCATTCCAGGTGCAGCCGGCGCCGCGCATGGCGAAAGCACCGATAAAGAACAGCACGATGTGCCAGAGGCTCGGCAATTGGCCTTGCGCCATGCCGGCAAGCCCGGCTGACCACCAGCACGGCATCAGCAACAGCCAGGAGCCGATTGGCCGGTCGAAGCGGGCGAGCCTTAAATACGGGCGGGTGGAGGCAGGCGCCAAGCCATCGACCCAGTTGCGGGCCGTCGCATCGGCGACGCGTCCGCCGATCTCGCTCATCGGGTGAGCGGGTTGCTGCCGGTCAGCGTGTCAAAGGTGCCGCGGCCGGTCCTGGTGTTGGATGAGTTCGGCACTGGGGAGGAGAGCGCATCGCTCAGGCTCGGTGCGCGCTGTTGCGGCGGGGGCGGACCCTGCGCGGCCGCCTGACAGACGCGGGTGCGGATATCATCGGACTTGCCGCGGGCGTCCTTCATCTGCGCGATGACCTGCGGAGGAATGCCGCATTCAGCCTGGTTCTTCGACGCATAGGCGTACATTTTCTTCTCGGCCGCCGTGAACGAGTTGAATAATCCGCACGCCTCTTGCGGAGACGGCTTCTGCTTCTTTTGGCTGGCGTTCTGGATGGCGCTGCCGTGCTTTTCCACGTCCTTGCGCAAGGTCAGGAATTGCTCGACGCATTTGTTGTCCTGCTGCGGGCCTTGCGCCTGCGCCGGCGGGCGCGACCACGGATCCGGGCCGCTCTGCTGCTGCGGCGGGGCGGCGGGGGCATCCCAGGGCGAGGGACCGGCGGGCGCGGCGGCTTGAGGCGCTGGCTGAGCCTGCGGCCAGGGCGCGGGCGCCGACTGCTGCGGCTCGGCCTGCGGCCACGGAGATTGCGCCAGCGCGGGCATCGCGCCGAGTGCAAGCAAGCTCGTGGCCATAACGATCGCCAAGCCGGACTTCATCAACGGTTCCTTTTCATCGCCTGTTGGCCATATAACAGCCTGTCGAATACGTCGGGAAGGCGGCAAAACGCGCCAAAATCGACCCCTTTTTGCCGGGCCATACTGCCGCACAACCCCTACGCCAAGGTTACCATGCCGCTTTACGATTTCCGCACCCCGCGCATTTACCTCGACCTGCCGCTCAAGGCCGGCCACGCCGTGCCGCTCGGCCGCGACCACGCCAATTACCTGCTCAACGTGCTGCGGCTAGAGGCCGGCGACGGCATCCTGCTGTTCAATGGCCGCGACGGCGAATGGCAGGCGGTGCTGGCCGGCGCCGGCAAGAAGACCCTGGCCGCCGAGGTGCGCGATCAGGCCCGCCCGCAGCCAGCGCCACAGGACCTGCATTTCCTGTTTGCGCCGCTCAAGCATGCCCGGCTCGATTACATGGTGCAGAAGGCGGTCGAACTCGGCGTCTCGCGCATCCAGCCGGTGATCACCCGGCACACCCAGGTCTCACGGCTCAATCTCGACCGCATGTATGCCAACGCCATCGAGGCGGCGCAGCAATGCGGCGTGCTGGCGGTGCCGGAGGTTGTCGAGGCGCTGCCGTTTAAATCGCTGACTGCCGGGCTGGCCGGCCGCCTGCTGGTGTTCTGCGATGAGGATGCCGAGGTGAAGGACCCGGTCGCGGCGCTCGCCACTATGCCGCCGCAGCCGCTTGCGGTGCTGATCGGGCCGGAAGGCGGCTTCTCCGATGAGGAACGCGACGCGCTGCTCAAACTGCCGAACGTCATCCGGATTTCATTGGGGCCGCGCATCCTGCGCGCCGACACCGCCGCGGTGGCGGCGCTGACTTTGGTGCAGGCGGTGCTGGGGGATTGGAAATGATTTCGGTGCGGCTGCCGGCGCGAGAGCCGGCAGCCAACACCGCGAACGCACAAACGCCACTGACACGACGCGGACAAACGCTTGACGCAACACGCAACAAACCACGACGCAAACGCTACTTCGCGCTGACGCTACACACGCTCACAGGATCGGCTGACGCACCCGATTCGCTTGGCTAGAATGATGCAGCGCCGCAAGCAGAGTCACGAGTCCGGGCCGCATCGAATCTGTGGTCAACTCATGCGCGGCACACGAAAATCTGTGCTAAAGTCGACATACTGGAACGGCCTTGAGGAGTTTCACCTGATGTTGCGTGTCCCCGGGTTTCTTCGTTTGACCGCGGTTTTGCTGGCTTTTGGCATGCTCTTGAGCAGCGCGCCGGCGCAGGCAGCCAACTTCTTCCAGAAGCAGATCTACATGAGCGGCGCCAATTACGACGGCAACCTGCCGGGCTGCGACGCCGCGCTCGACACCATCGCCTCGCGCTTCGCACATAAAGAGAGCCGCTTCTGGAATTCCGACCTGCAGATTCTCGGCTTCGAGAAGGTGCGCCAGACCGCGTTCCACCCCTGGGCGAAGAACACGATTCCGCGCCGCTTCTGCACGGCGGTCGCGACCGTCAGCGATGGCCGCAGGCACCGGGTCGATTACTGGATCGGTGAGGACACCGGCTTCATCGGCGCCAGCTGGGGCGTCGAATGGTGCGTCGCCGGTCTGGACCGCAACTGGGCCTATAACCCGGCCTGCAAGATGGCGCGTCCCTAACGCTTACTCAGCCGCGCGCTGCACGGCCAGGTCGGTCGACCGCCCGTGCAGCCAGTCGGCACTCTCCGCCAGTGCCAGTAGCGAATCCCTGATCGTCAGCAAGCGCTGACGCTCGGCTTGCGGCGACACGGTGTGCTCTGCCTTGGCCGCGCAGTGCTGGGCCCACAGGCGCAGCTCATCGGCATTGAGGGGATCAAGCATAGCGTCCTCGCAATGAGGGAAACGACTCCTCGCTGCAGGATGCTGCCCGGTTCCGCTAATTGACGCGAGCGGGCTGTAGTCTAAGAGCAAACCACTCACTCGGCGGTCATGACTAACTTTAGCAACTACGCGGCTTTTGCCCGTTTCAATAACGGCTGGCGTTCGCGACCCGTTCAGGTGGCAGAGCCATCCTTCGGCACCATGCGCAGGCCGGCCGGCTTGGCGGGCGCGTCTTCTTCCAGCGCGCCGATATCGGACGACTTCTTGCCGTCGCCGCTATGCACGAGGCCGGTGGAGCCGAGCCCGATGCGGAACAGCTCACGCACCGCGGCGGCCCGGCTCGGCATGCGATTGCGGAAACGGAAATCGTCGACCGCGGTCAGCTCATCCGGCGTCAGCATGATCTGCAGGCGCTCGCCGCGCGCCAGGTTTTTGTCGTTCCGACGGTTTGGCACGGCCCTTATTCCCCGTTATGCCAAGTGATATCGCTCTCTCGACCGGGAGCGAATGAGTAACAAGCAACTAATGGGTCACTTACTCATTCGGGTCAAGATGTGTGAAATGATATACAGATCAACACTTCGACAAATTCGTTCTTGATATGTTCTGATCAGCGGTATAATATGATGGAACTCGCGAAAAAGTGCCATTCGGGATTTGTTCTCACGAAGTCGTGATAATGGGGCGTGCGATGATGTCGGCCAGTTTGCGTGATCTGAAGCGCCTCGAACACGCGGCGCGCACCGTAGCGGTGACGCTCAGCTTCCTGTTCCTGTTTTCCGTGGTCGCCTTCGCGCAAGGTCGCGATCGCAACGAGCCCGGCCAGTTCGATTTCTACGTCCTGGCCCTGTCATGGTCGCCGTCCTACTGCGCGGCAGCGGCGGAACGCTCGCCCAACCGGCGGCCCGATCAGCAATGCGAGGGCCGTCCGTTCTCCTTCGTCGTGCATGGGCTGTGGCCGCAGCATGAACAGGGCTTTCCCGAGAACTGCCAGGTGCCTTCGCCGCGGCTGAACCGCCGGATCGTCGGCGCCAATCTCGACATGATGCCGAGCCCGCGGCTGATCTTTCACGAATGGGACAAGCACGGCACCTGTTCGGGGCTTTCAGCCGAGAACTATTTCGCGACCGTGCGCAAGGCGCGTGAAGCGGTGACGATCCCGCAGGACTACCACGATCTCGACAAGCCGCAGATGGTGTCACCCGGCGATGTCGGCGACGCTTTCGTCAAGGCCAATCCCGGTCTGTCACGCAACAGCGTGATGGTGTCGTGCAGTTCGCGCTGGCTCAGCGAAGTGCGCGTGTGCATGAACAAGGATCTCACATTCCGCGAGTGTCCCGAACTGGCGCGGCGCACATGCCGCCGTGACCGTGTTGTCATGCCGGCGACGCGTGGCGGATAAATAAACGCAGTGGATAACGCGAACAAATTTTTATCGGAACGCCTGCTGCCCTTTTGTCGGCGGCGCCATTAACAACCCGGTAACGCTCGTCATCGGCGTCATGGGACAACCCCGGAGTCTGTGCAATCGGATGCAGATTCTTGAAACCGTATTTTGCAATGTTCGCCGCGCGGTTTGAGGCGCAGCGGGGTGCGGAATGAATCGTGTTCAAGATTACATCCGGTTTGCAGTCGGGTTCACAGGCGTCGGCTATATCGTGCTGTGGCCGATGACGGCGCAGGACGATGGCGTTGCTGCGATGTCGCTGGTCTGCGGTCCATCTTTCACGCTGAGCGACTTTATTTGTGCCCCGCGCGTCGGGCTGCCTTTATCGCCGGGCCTGCATCTGGCCGGGATGATGTCGTTGACCTGCGTGCTTGTCTTCCTGACGCTGCGGCTGGTGCGCCGCATGGTTCAAAAGGACGCGCAAACGCCGATGACCCTTGTGCGGCGGCGATTCGCACGGCGGAACGCAGCGCCGCCGCCACATCGTTATGTCCGGCCACGCACGCATTTCGGCCTGCGCAACCTGCCATATTGAGTTAAGAGAGGGCGGGCGCCTCGCCCGGACGCGATCGAGAGTTGTTGACACGTGAATTACCGCCACGCCTTCCATGCCGGCAGCTTCGCCGATGTTTTCAAGCACGCCGTGCTGTGCCGCATCCTGAATTATTTGCGCGAGAAGCCGGCCGCCTTCCGCGTCATCGATACGCATGCCGGCGCCGGCATTTATGATCTGACCAGCGCCGAGGCCAATCGCGGCGGTGAATGGCATGACGGCATTGAGCGGCTGATGAAGGCGAAGGAGGAGGGCCAGTTGCCTGACAACGTCGTCACCTTGCTGGCGCCGCTTCTCGACGTCATCGGCGCGCTCAATGTGCCGGGCAAATTGAAGGCCTATCCCGGCTCGCCGGCTTTCACCCGCGCCTGGTTGCGCGCGGACGATCGTCTGATTGCCTGCGAGCTCGAGGGCCAGGCCATCGTCTCGCTCAACCGCCACATGCGCGGCGACGATCGCATCAAGACCTTCGAGATGGACGGCTGGACCGGCTTGCAGGCTTACGTGCCGCCGCCGGAGCGGCGCGGCCTGGTGTTGATCGATCCGCCATTCGAGGAAGCGGCCGACTATCACCGGCTGTCGCACATGATGGGGCTCGCGCATGCCAAATGGGCGACCGGCATTTATGCGCTCTGGTATCCGATTAAGGGCCGCGGCGATGTCGATGAACTGGCCAAGCGCCTGCGCAAATCCGGCATCCCGAAGATCCTGCGCGCCGAGCTGATCGTCTCGCCGGTCAGCGATCCGAAGCGGCTCAATGGCTCCGGCCTCATCCTCGTCAATCCGCCCTGGACGCTGGAGCGCGAGCTGGAAATCCTGCTGCCTGCTTTGGCCGGCCTGCTGGAGCGGCAGCCGAACAGCGGCCGCTACACGCTCGACTGGATTAATGGCGAGGCCGCCCCGGTCAAACCCATTGCAAAGCCTGTTCCAAAACCCACCGCCAAGCCGCCGGCGAAGACTCCCCCGGCCGCCGCCGCGACGGGCAAGGACAGAGCCAAACCAAAATCCCGCTAACGCTCAAGCGGTGCCATACTGCCTCTTTTCAGATGCACATAACTGGTGTGTAGTTCCCCTGTTGGCAGAGACGGTCCGCCTCCTGTGGGGGTTGGCGGAAAAGTCGGCCATGCCGCCGTGCGTGGGGCCGGCGGCGGTGCAGTGCGGGAAGGGAACACCCGATGGCGCAAACCGGAGTCGTTAAATTCTTCAATGCAGAGCGGGGATATGGCTTCATCAAACCGGACGATGGCGCCCGCGATGTGTTCGTCCACATCACGGCGGTCGAGCAGGCCAATCTGAAAACCCTGGATGAGAACCAGAAGATCACCTTCGACGTCGAGCCCGACAAAAAGGGCAAGGGCCCGAAGGCGGTCAATCTGATTGTCGGCTGAGGCGATATCGGTAAGTTGGCATTGGTGAATCCTGACGGAGCGGGCCCTTTGGTCCGCTTCGTATTTTTTGGAACGATCTAATAGGAACGATGCCATGATGATTTTGCGCACACCGCTGCCTTCACCGTTCGGCCGCAAGGTGCGCATCGCCGCCGACCTGCTCGGTTTTGCCGGCAAGATCGACGTCCAGAATGCCGACCTCAACGATCCGGCCGACAGCATTCGCGTGCAGAATCCGGTCGGCAAGGTGCCGGTGCTGATCGCCGAGGACGGCACCGCTTTTTACGACTCGCGCGTCATCGTCGAATATCTCGATCATCTGTCCGGCGGCGGCCATCTCATTCCGCGCGACACCAAGGCGCGCTTCGACGTGCTGCGCCTGCAGGCTCTGTGTGACGGCATTCTCGATGCCGCTTTGCTGCAGGTTTATGAGGCGCGCTACCGGCCGGCAGACATGCATGTGGAAAGCTGGCTGGAGCGGCAGGCCGGGAAAGTCGGCCGCGGTCTGGCTGTGCTGGAAGCGGCGCCGCCGAAGCTGCAGCCGGCCATCGATAATCTGCCGAATATCGGCCAGATCACCTTGGCCTGCGCCCTCGGCTATCTCGACCTGCGCTTCGCAGGTGTGTGGCGGAAGGATTATCCGAATCTGGTCGCCTGGCTCGATGACTTCGCCGCGCAAGTGCCGGCTTTCGCGGAAACCAAAGCGACGGCTTAAGAGCAACCTGCGCTTCACCCCCCTTTTGCGGGGGCTGGCATCTGTAATTCCCGTTGGGCTTACTTGGAACGTAGTATCCTACCTCCGGAATGTGCCTTTGTTCTTTTATACAATTTTAGTAGCCGGAGGTAATTCCCGCTATGTTCGATAAATGACATTATCACGAATGCTGCGCGGCGCTCTGTGAGAATCGCTTCGTGGTTCGCAACCGAACGACGATGCAAAAGCTACGCGTCGTCGTGATGACCTTGCGCGGCACCCAAATTGCGACCTTTCCTCTCGAGGACGAGTAGCGGCCTCAATGGAATAAGACTGGCTATTATGTCGGGTAGCGCGCACAATGAATTATCGCCGGACGGCCATAGGCATGTCGGCGACTGAGAGACGCTACAGAGCTCCCGCCTTCAGGTCGGTGGAGCCATGCGCGAATACCGGTTTTATTTAATCGGAAAAGACGGCCACATCAGTGGTGCCGCCTCCACGTTCAGTTTTGAAACTGACGGAATAGCGATCAAGCAGGCTAATCTTGTCGCCGAGGATCTGGATATCGAAGTTTGGCAGGGGCCGCGACTGGTTGCCTACGTCGTGCCGAATCAGAACGCCAGCTGATGCCCATCACGCGTGTGCCCCCAATTCTTGATCCGGTTTGCCAACGATGCCAGCGGCCAATGACCTGGCGTAGCGGCCATGTTGAAGGACGAACGCCAGTCAACGTATTCGGCTGTGATCATTGCGTGCCAGCCCCCGCGACGGCCAAATAAGCCGCCTCATCTCACGTCGGCCTATCGCGCATTCGCTGTGTATTGCGCGCCCTGCGCCGACTCGTGGCTCACACCGCCGGTACTTCGCGCTCGTCAATTTCACTTTGTTTCGCAAGCCGACGCCAGGCACACCGCTGCATGGTCCAATCTGCCTCAGCCGAAGGGTCTTGTGAGCGTACTGCACGCTGTCGACACTCGTCCGCTTTTTGCCGGTACCATGACGAAAGGGGCATGTTTGGGTGCAGGATGGCAACGTCAGCGCCATCAGGAACCGCGTCTGCTACCATTGCTGAGGGCCTCCAGCGGTCTTCGGATTCACAACTACTTCCGACGCCTCGTGAGCCAAAGCGAGGTAATCTCGACCAATCTCCGCAAAGCGCAGCGCTTGGCTGATCGTTCTTGCGCTGCCCGCTGTCCTAAACGATTGTTTGGCCGACTCGAAGAATTCTTCTGCAGTGGTCATCCATCTGCTACAGCACGCAGTGCGTGTGACCGTCGGTCCGGTGGGCCACTTAGCCAACTAGGTATGACTACTAAATTTCAGTTGTGCCGTCAGTGAAGGCGATATTTGCCGCTTAGTTCTTCGTCACTGAACAGAGGTTGCAACATCAGTTTTCGTCCGTTGGAAACGGCTGCTCGCCGATCACCCGGTTCAACCAAGCCGGTGCATCTAAGGAGGCTCCGGACTGTCCGCACCGCTTGCAACGGGCACCTTTGCATAGCCGGTCGCTGGACGTGTCGGGTCCCCACCTGATGATATAAGGAACGATGGCGATTGCTGCCCTGTGGGCGCAGTTATCGCATGAAAGCCAGAACCAGCGCGGCGGTTTGCGTACGAGTTCGCCAAGCGTCGGGCGCGGCAGCATCCGTGGCTTCGCCGCCGGGGCGGCAATCGGTTCGGGTTGATGCACCGGCGCCGGCGCAAACGGGTCGCCGATCTCGATCAGCACGGCTAATGGTGGGTTTGGGCAGCATCGATCGCAAGACAGCTTTGGGATCAGTACGGAAATTGGCGCTCGAGGGTGATGGGCATCGGCGTAGTTCCGCAGGTCGACGAAACCCATCTGACGACAGGCCGGGCAGCAATAGGTCACACGCCAGCAATGAGCGGCTAAGGCCGTTGCGAAAGTTGGGAAGAACTCGGCCGGCTCTCCGCGACGTGCCTGAGCGTTCCACGCGCCGACGATGCGCAGCGCGCGCGCATCCGGCGCGGCTGACAGACCACCGCGCTTGGCGGCAGCTTCGGCCATGCGCCGTCTTTCAGCTCGGTACCTGTTGGGGCCGTGAGACATGCTCGGAAACTAGAGCCGAGTCTGGGGCAGGTGAAGCCGCTGCAGCTTGCGGCGCTAAGCCATTCACATACGAATGCTAGGGACCATTGTTCATATCGCCTGTGCAGGCTTTTTAAACCGCGTAATATTGCCGAGGAGGCGTACGTGCTCACTAAGGGCACGATTGTTTCACGGCTGACCACTCCGCCGCCGGATATGTTCAAACACGAACATCCTGATTGCGGACGAAAGGTTGCCGGTATTCTTGCTCGCACCAATTTCGCTGAGCATCCCGGCAATTGTTTTGCCTCTCTGGCGCGCAATGTCCTTCAACCCGGCCCAGAATGCTTCTTCAAGGCTTACGCTCGTCTTCACCCCGTTCAGCATCACAGACCGTTTGATGATCGCCGTCGTCGGCATCCGCTCCTCCCATGAACCGGTTGTGCGGGATGCGGGTCTTAAGGCCTCATCAGCCGCGCTTTATCAAGGGAATCTAACAATGCGCTGTTCGACGGCTCGGTCCGGTATCAAACATAAGGCAGTTCACGTTGAGTTGAAGTATAAAAAAAGCCCCGGAGTTTCCTCCGGGGCTCTCTTATGTCAGTCGAACCGAGAACTAGAAGCGATAGTTCAGGCCGGCGCGAACGATGTTGTTGCTGTAGTCGCCCGAGGCCACGAACGGACCAGCAGTGACGCTGACGTCGCCGGAGTGGACGTAGAGGTATTCCGCCTTGACGGTCCAACGATCCCAAGCAGCCCACTCGATGCCGCCGCCGAGCGCGTAGCCCGAGCTCCACTCATTGTTCGAGGCTGCGAAGCCAGGAGCGGTGATGCCGAGGTCGGTACGGGTGTAAGCCCAGCCGCCGGTGGCATAGATCATCGCGCGATCCCAGGCGTAGCCGATGCGGCCACGAACGGTGCCGAAGGCGTTCGACTTGGCGGTGACAGTGGTGGCGCCAACGGTGGTCGAGCTGGAGAGATCAGCACCCTGGAAATCGGCTTCGAGGCCGAACACGAACGGGCTGCCGGCAGCCTGCCAGTTGTAGCCGATCTGACCGCCGCCAACGAAGCCATCGGCATCGCCGAAGCCGTCGGTCCAGCCGTAGCCGCCGTTCACGCCGATGTAGAGGCCGGTCCAGTTGTACATCGAGACGTACGGGACGGCCTTGGTCGGCATGGCTTCACGACGCGGGAGATCCGCAGCCGAGGCAGAGGCAACACCGAGAGCGAGGATGCCGACAGTGGCGAGAAGAATCTTTTTCATGTGACGCACCTTTAGTTTGCGAGAACTATTGGGATGGTCGCGGATGCGCCGTCCCCCGATATCAATCCAACGCGATGTTCCTTTTGGCGTTCCCGCACCAGTCAATCTATTGTGACGGGTGTTGTTTTACGGCAACATTTATTGGAACTTCGAATTGGGCCTTCAAACAAAGGGCTTTTGGAGCTTTCTCCTCGGCCCTTTAGTCTCAGTTCAGTCCGCTTAGAAGCGGTAGTTCAGGCCGGCGCGCACCGTGTTGGTTTGGAAGCGCACGTCGGTGCCGAGCGGCGCGCTGGTGCGGCCGAGATCGACGTAGAGGTATTCAACTTTCGCGGTCCAGGGACCGGAAACGGCGGCTTCGACACCACCACCGAGGGCGTAACCGGCCTTCGTGTCGCTGGTTTCACCGAAGCCGGTGACCGAGTTCTTGACGCCGCCGACGGCCAGACCGCCGGTGACGAAGGGCATGAAGCGGTCGAAGGCGTAGCCGATGCGGCCGCGCGCGGTGCCGAGCCATTCATTGCGGGTTTCGCAGACGATGCCCGGGGCGCAGGTCGTGCTGCCCTTGACGTTGGACCAGTCGAGGTCGCCCTCGATGCCGAAAACGGTCTGGCTGGACTGCCAGTTGTAGCCGACGGTGCCGCCGACCATGCCGCCACGCGTATTGAAGTCGCCGGCCGCGCCGGAGAAGCTGCTGCGTCCCCAGCCGATGCCGCCGTTGATACCGACGTAAGCACCGGTCCAATTATACAGTTGGACATACGGGATTGCTTTGGTCGGCATCGGGGCAGCGCGGCGCATGTCGGCGGCATTGGCCGAACCCATGAGGGCGGCAACCGCGACGCTGGCGAGAACAAGACGCTTCATTCTTAAAGATCTCCGTAAGGCTAGTAAGCGGTGGCAGCCCCAAATTCTGAAGGCACAGTATTCGTAATAGAACTCAGGTCTAGTGCGAAAAAGACACACACATCAATAGATTACACAGCGTATAATCGTATTTGTGTCCACCAAAAGACATGATCTTGCCTTGATTGAGACCGGCGAACACAGGAATGGTAGGTCAGTAATTACTTGTTAATGTCTTTTTGACGGGACGGATACATTCAGCAAAGTTCCACGGACAAAACTGGGGCAAAGAAAAACCCCGGGCTGCGGGCCCGGGGTTCGGATCAACTGAGTGGCGAAGCTAGAAGTGGTAGTTGACGCCGACGCGCAGGATGCTGGTCGACAGGCCAACCTGGTTGCCGGTGACCGAATAGGCCCGGCTGCTGAGGTCGGCATAGAGATATTCGATCTTGCCCGACCACTGCTGGTTGAAGCCGACTTCCATGCCGACGCCGCCGGTCCAGCCGATATGGGTCTTGTCCTCGGACAGGCCGAAGCTCTCAGCCTTGAGGCCGCCATAGGCCAGGCCGAGCGTGCCGTAGAACAGGATGTTGTTCATCGCCAGACCGGCGCGGCCGCGCAACGTGCCGAACCACGGGTTCGAGAACTTGAACGGGGCGAAGGTGTCGTCGGCGCCGCTGATTTGCAGGTCGGTTTCCGCGCCGAAAACAAATTGGCCATTCTGCCAGTTGTAACCGAGCTGGAGACCACCCTCTAGACCACTCGGGTTCGTGCCGGTGTTCTTCGCCTTGCCCCACTGGTAACCAACATTGGCGCCGGCATAGGCGCCGGCCCAGTTGTAATAGGCCGCCTGCGGCGCCTGATAGTAAGGCGCGGAACGGCGCATATCGGCCGCATTCGCTGCGCCAGACGCCATCAAACCGACGAGGATCACGCCGAAAATCGTTTTGTTCATTTTGCTCTCCACTCACACCACTCGAGGCGCTTCGCCTGATTTGCTTGCCCGTCTCGGTTAGGAAACTTGGACAATTTTTCGTAAGGCCGTTATCGCGCTTTTTAAGTTAAACGGTTATGAATCGGTTCAACGACACGAGTGGTTATCCCTAAAGAAGTCTTAGCAATCGCAGCGTGCTTACGTTTTGTTGACTATAAATTTCTCCCCGCATGCGCGATGACTTTGCGCTGCTGCACCCTTCATAGAAATCCTGATGTCGATGACCACAACAGCGATCGGCCCGCGAGCGGCCCTGATTACCGGCGGCGGACGCCGCATCGGCGCAGCGATTGCGCTCGCGCTGTCGCGCGCCGGTTACGACGTCGTCCTGCATGCCAACACCTCGCGCAGCGATGCCGAGGCGCTGGCCGCGAAGATCAACAGCGCCGGGCGGCGCGCCAATGTCGTGCTCGCCGATCTCGCCGATGCCAAGGCGGTTGCTGCCTTGATCCCGGCGGCAGCGGTGTTCGGGCCGCTGACGCTGCTGGTCAACAATGCCAGCGTGTTCGATGACGATGAAATCGGTGCGCTGGAGCGCGAGCAGTTCGAGCGGACGATGGCGATCAACCTGACCGCGCCCTTGTTCCTGGCGCAGGCTTTCGCTGCGCAGGCACTTGCGGGCCGTGATGCCTCGATCATCAATATTGCCGACCAGCGTGTATTGCGGCCGACGCCGAAGTTCTTCTCCTACGCCTTGAGCAAAGCAGCATTGCACGCGGCAACGGTCACCTTGGCGCAAGGTCTGGCGCCGCTGCGCGTCAATGCGGTGGCGCCGGGCCCGGTACTGCCAAGCCCGCGCCAGAGCGATGAGCAGTTCGCGGAACAGGCCGCTCTGGTGCCGCTCGGGCAGGGGCCAACGCCTGAGGATATTGCCGATGCCGTGCTGTATCTCGCCGCCGCCTCAAAGGTCACCGGCGTGACGCTTCCTGTGGATGGCGGCCAGCATATTGCCTGGCGGACGCCCGACAGCGACGTGGCGGAATAGACTTTCCGCACTTATCTTAAAGTCTGAAAACCATGAGCGGCGGCAACAAAGACATCGACCCGAGCAGCAACGAACTCCGCGAGGAGGACGAAGAATCCACGCTGCCCGAGCTTGACCTCAATCATGACGCGACCGAGCCGGCTGAAGGCACGCTCGCCAATGGCGCGGCAGCGATCGCGCGCGCCGTCAAGCATGCGCCGTCGTCGCCCGGCGTCTATCGCATGATCGATGCGAAAGGCGAGGTGCTCTATGTCGGCAAAGCCAAGAGCATCAAGAAGCGCGTCACGTCCTATACGCGGCCGAACGCGCATGACAGCCGTATCACACGGATGATCGCCGCGACGGTGACGATGGAATTCGTCTCGACCGCGACCGAGACCGAAGCGCTGCTGCTCGAAGCCAATTTGATCAAGCGGCTGCGTCCGCGCTTCAACGTGCTGCTGCGCGACGATAAGTCGTTCCCGTACATCATCATCACCAATGACCACTGGGCGCCGCAGATCCTCAAGCATCGCGGCGCGCGCACGCGGCCGGGCAATTACTACGGACCCTTCGCCAGCGCCGGTGCGGTGAACCGCACGGTCAATGCGCTGCAACGCGCCTTCCTATTGCGCTCATGCTCGGATTCATTTTTCGAGTCGCGGACGCGGCCATGCCTGCTGCATCAGATCAAGCGCTGTTCGGCGCCGTGCACGCAGGAGATCGACTTCGCCGGCTACAGCGAACTGGTGCGCGAGGCCAATGCCTTTCTCGATGGCCGCAGCCGCTCGGTGCAAAAGGAACTGTCGGCGGAAATGTCGACGGCATCCGAGGCGCTCGATTTCGAACGGGCCGCGATCTATCGCGACCGTTTGGCTGCGCTGTCGGCGATCCAGTCGCATCAGGGAATCAATCCGCGCAATGTTGAAGAGGCCGACGTCTTCGCCGTGCATCAGGATGGCGGCTACAGCGTCGTCGAGGTGTTCTTCTTCCGCACCGGCCAGAACTGGGGCAACCGCGCTTACTTCCCCAAGGCCGATCGCTCACTGAGCGGTGCCGAAGTGCTGAGCGCCTTCATGGCGCAGTTCTATGACGACAAGCCGGCGCCGCGCCTCATTCTCTCCTCGGATGATTTCGAGGAGCGTGAATTGCTGGCCGAGGCGCTGTCGGTGAAGACCGGCCGCAAGATCGAGATCAGTGTGCCGCAACGTGGCGAGCGCAAAGATCTGGTCATGCATGCGCTGGCCAATGGCAAAGAGGCTTTGTCGCGCAAGCTCGCCGATACGGCCTCGCAGCAGCGGCTGTTCAAGGCGATGACCGAGGCATTCTCGCTGCCGCGCGCGCCGCGCCGTATCGAGGTCTACGACAACAGCCATATCAGCGGCACCAATGCGGTCGGCGGCATGATCGTTGCCGGGCCGGAAGGCTTCCGCAAAAACCAGTATCGCAAGTTCAACATCCGCTCGACCGACATCACGCCGGGCGATGATTACGGCATGATGCGTGAAGTGCTGCGGCGGCGCTTCAAGCGGTTGATCGACGAGAGCCCGCGGTTGACTGCCGACACAGCGCTCGTCGCCGTGCTGACCGGCAATGCGGAAGACGAAGCGCCCGACTCACCCTGGCCCGATCTTGTGTTGATCGACGGCGGGCAGGGGCAATTGCGCTCAGCGACCGAGACCTTGGCTGAACTCGGCATCACCAATGTGCCGCTGGTCGCCATCGCCAAAGGCATGGACCGCGAAGCGGGACGCGAAACCTTCTTCATGCCGGGCCGCAATCCGTTCAAATTGCCCCCGCGCGATCCGCTGCTGTACTTCGTCGAGCGCCTGCGCGACGAGGCGCATCGCTTCGCCATCGGCTCGCATCGCGCAAGGCGCAAGAAGGACATTCGCGAGTCCGGTTTGCAGGAAATCGCCGGCATCGGGCCGACGCGCAAGCGGGCGCTGCTGCATCATTTTGGCACCTTGAAAGCCATCGAGCGCGCCAGCCTGTCCGACCTGTCGCATGTGCCCGGCATCAATGCGGAAACGGCGAAGAAGATATATGACTTCTTCCACGAAAAGGCGCAGTAACGCCGGCAAAGAAAATCCGGGGAGTTCCGCGTGATCATCAAAAGCCAGCAAGACGTCACGCCGGCCGTCATCGACGCCTACAAGAACATCGACGATCCGCGCTTGCGCGAGATCGTCGCCTCACTGGTCAGGCACCTGCATGATTTCGCCCGCGATGTGCATTTGACCGAAGCGGAATTCGGCGCTGCGGCGCAGATCATCGCCCGCATGGGCCAGATGTCGAACGCCACGCATAATGAAGTGGTGCTGATGTCCGGCTCGCTCGGCTTCTCGGCGCTCGTCTGCCTGCTCAATAACGGCAATAACGGCCAGACCGAAACGACGGCAAATTTGCTCGGGCCGTTCTGGCGGATGAATTCGCCGAAGACCGAGAATGGCGGCTCGATCGTGCGCTCACCGACGCCGGGGCCGGAACTGTTCGTCGATGCCTACGTGAAAGACACAAACGGCAAGCCAATCGCCAGCGCGCTGGTCGACGTCTGGCACTCGTCGCCGGACGGACTTTACGAGCAGCAGGATCCGGACCAGGCCGACATGAACCTGCGCGGCCAGTTCACCACCGATGATAACGGCTATTTCGGTTTCCGTAGCGTTCGGCCCGCCGGTTATCCGATTCCCATCGAAGGCCCGGTTGGCGATCTGCTGCGCGCCGCCAAGCGCCACAATTTCCGCCCGGCGCATTTGCACTTCCTGATCTTCAAGGAGGGTTTCAAGACGCATATCTCGCAGATCTACGATCCGACTGACGAGAAGCTGGAAACCGACGTGCAATTCGGCGTCACCAAGGCCTTGCTCGGCGATTACACCCGCCACGATGGGCCGGCGCCGGCAAAGGACGTCAAAGGCGAGTGGTATTCGCTGAAGCAGGCTTTCACGATGGAGGCGGGCGTGGCCCGTCTGCCCAAACCGCCCATTGATTAGCCGGTAAACACGGTTTGACGGGACCGCTTGGTGAGGGCGGTTGACCTTGCTCCCCCTCCGGTGTTCTTTGGCCGCATGAACGCGATCAATACCAAGCGGCTTCCGGCACATCCGCTCGCGCTGGCGAATATGCTCACCTATGCGCGCATTGCAGCCGTGCCGGTCGTGGTCGCGCTCTTGTTCTGGCAAAGCATTCTCGGCGGCGGCCTGTGGCTGCGCTGGGTGGCGCTGGCGTTTTTCATCGCCGCCGGCCTGACCGATATTCTCGATGGTTATGTCGCGCGCCGGCTCGGCCAGCAATCGTCGCTCGGCCGCATGCTCGATCCGATTGCCGACAAGTTGCTGGTCGCCTCCAGTCTGTTGATGCTGGCTGCCGGCACGACGATTCGCGGCTGGGCGCTGCTCGCCGCTGTCATCATCCTGTGCCGCGAAATCCTCGTCTCCGGCTTGCGTGAGTTCCTCGCGGAGCTGCGCGTCAGTGTTCCCGTGTCGCAACTCGCCAAATGGAAAACCTTCGGCCAGCTGCTGGCGATCGGCTTTCTCATTGCCGGCGAAGCGGGCGAGAAAGTGCTGCCGGTGACCATCGAGATTGGCATCACGCTGTTGTGGATCGCGGCGCTGGTCACGCTCTACACCGGCTGGGATTACCTGCGCGCCGGCCTGCGCTATATGATCGACGAATGAGCAGGACCCTTAAGGTCAGATACTTTGCCTGGGTGCGCGAGCGCATCGGCAAGACGGATGAAGATGTCGACGTTCCGGATAGCGTCGTGACGGTTGCCGACCTGGTGACTTTTCTCACCGCGCGCGGCGAGGAATATGCCTATGCCTTCGAGAACCCGAAGGTCATCCGCGCGGCCATCGACCGCAAGCATGTGAAGCCGCAAACGGCGCTGGGCCAGGCCACGGAAATCGCCTTTTTCCCGCCCATGACCGGCGGGTGACGGGGAAGGGGCAATGCACTAGACTTCTGTGCATGGCCACCATCTCCACCGTCCGCATCCAGAGCGAGCCGTTCGACGTCGCCGCCGAGGCGGTGAAGATCACGCGCGGGCGCACCGATGCCGGCGCGGTCGTCACCTTCACCGGCATTTGCCGCGGCGACGAGAACGGCGAGCCGATCGCGGCGCTGACGCTCGAACATTATCCCGGCATGGCCGAGACTGAGATCGAAAGCCATGTCGCTGAGGCGGCGGCGCGCTGGCCGCTGATCGGCGTCACCGTCATTCACCGTTACGGCCGCCTCGTGCCGGGCGAGGACATCATGATGGTGGTAACGGTGTCGTCGCATCGCGCTGCCGCCTTTGAGGCGGCCGATTTCCTGATGGATTATCTCAAGACGCGCGCGCCGTTCTGGAAGCAGGTCGAGAAGGCAGGCGCCACGACATGGGTCGAGGCCAAGGCCGAAGATGATGCAGCCGCCGAACGCTGGACCACTGGCAAGCCGGAAGCGGCGGAGTAGGCGATGCTGCTCAGCCGCCGCCATGTCCTGAGCCTGTTTGCCGGTGGCGCGGCCTTGGCCATTGGCGGACCGTCAGCGCTTGCTGAACATGCGCGCATCTTGCGCCTGATCGACAAGGCGCATGCGCTGCCATCGGTCGGCGCGCGCATCGATTTCATTTCCAGGGCGCTGCTCGGGACGCCGTATCGCGGCTACACTTTGATCGGCGGCCCACGCAAGCCGGAGAAATTCGTTGCGCGTGACGACGCCTTCGATTGCGTGACCTATGTCGAAGCAGTGCTGGCGGCGGCCATGGTCCAGTCGCCGGATGCATATCAGCCGATGCTGAAGCAGATCCGCTATCGCGATGGCGAGGTCGCGTGGCACGAGCGCAATCATTACTTCTCGCAATGGTGCGACAACAATGTCGCCAATCAACGCTGCAAGCCGGTGGTTGTGCCGGGCGTCGCGACTGTCGACAAGACCTTGAACTTCATGCCGGCGCTCGGCGCCCGCCGCGTTTCATTGCACGCCGTGCCGCGCGCCGATCTCATCGACAACAAGCAATTGCTCGCCACCGGCGACATCATTGCCTTCCTGTCGCAGCGACCGAAGCTCGATTACTTCCATGTCGGTTTTGTTGTCGTCGCGCCCGATGGTGGCCTGTGGCTGCGCCATGCGGCGAAGAGCCGTCGCCGCGTTGTCGATGAACCGCTCCTGCGCTTTCTCGCCACAAACCGCGTCAAGGCTGTGACACTCTTACGCCCGCAGGAACCCGAGGACGCCGTCGCACTTATATAAGTGGGGGGGCGTTATCCGGAATTTTCAATGCTTGCGATAACTGTCCGGCCGGGTCAGCCGAATTCCATTCAACGCGATGATGTTGCTCCGCCGCCGATGACCGACGGCAGCGTTCTGGTGCGCGCGTTGGCGCTCGGTATTTGCGGCACGGACCGCGAGATCATCCATGGCGATTATGGCTGGGCGCCGCCCGGCGAGGAGCGATTGATCCTCGGCCATGAATCGCTGGGCCGTGTCGAGGATGCACCTTCGGATAGCGGCTTTGCGCGGGGCGATCTTGTTGTCGGCATTGTGCGCCGGCCCGATCCGGTGCCGTGCCCGGCTTGCGCCACAGGCGAATGGGATATGTGCCGCAACGGCCAATATACCGAGCGCGGCATCAAGCATCGCAACGGCTATGGCAGCGGACAATTCCGCTGCGAGCCGGATTTCCTCATCAAGCTCGATCCGTCGCTCGGCGATGCTGGTGTATTGCTGGAGCCGGCCAGCGTCGTTGCCAAATGCTGGGAGCATATTTTGCGCATCGGCCGCCGCAGCGCGTCGTGGCATCCGAATGTTGCGCTGATCACCGGCGCGGGTCCGGTCGGGCTGCTCGCGGCGATGATGGGGCAACAGCTCGGTTTCGAGATGCATGTCTATGATCACAACACAGACGGCCCCAAGCCCGGCCTGGTGCGCGATCTTGGCGCCACCTATCACAGCGGCGATCTCGGCACATTGTCGCCGGACATCGCCATTGAATGCACGGCGGTGACGCCGGTCGTTCTCGATGTCATAGGCCGCGCCGCTGCTTCAGGCATTGTCTGCCTTGCCGGCGTGTCGTCCGGCGGCAAACCGGTGCAGTTCGATGTCGGCATCTTCAACCGTAATCTGGTGCTGCAGAACCAGGTTGTGTTCGGCTCGGTCAATGCCAATCGGCGTCACTACAGGGCGGCCGCCGATGCGCTGGCCAAGGCCGACAAGCAATGGCTGGCGCGGCTGATCAATCGCCGCGTGCCTTTGTCGCGCTGGCGCGAAGCGTTTGAAGATCGTAAAGGCGACATCAAGGTCGTTCTGGATTTCGCTGCATGACGTTGCGCATTGAAGATTACGCGTTGATTGGCGATCTCGGCAGCGCTGCTTTGGTTGGTCGCGATGGCTCGATCGACTGGCTGTGCTGGCCGCGCTTTGACTCCGATGCCTGCTTCGCTGCCTTGCTGGGCAAGCCGGAGAATGGCCGCTGGCTGATCGGCCCCAAGCACAAGACGACGAAAGTCACCCGGCGCTACCGGCCCAATACCTTGATCCTGGAAACGCGCTTCGAGACCGATGAGGGCGAAGCGACCTTGATCGATTTCATGCCGCCGCGCGAAGGCAATTCGCATTTGTGCCGCATGTTGATCGGCGAACGCGGCACCGTCGAATTGCACGGCGAGTTGATCCTGCGCTTCGGCTATGGCGCCAACGTACCGTGGGTGACGCGCGTCGATAAGCAGACCATGCGCGCCGTTGCCGGCCCCGACATGGTCGTGCTGCATTCGTCAGTGCCATTTCGCGGCGAGGATATGAAGACGGTCGGTGACTTCACCATTTCCGCCGGTGAGACCAAGGCATTCAGCCTGTCCTACTCGCTGTCGCATATGGAAGTGTCGAAGCCGGTCGACGTGGCGGCCAAGCTCGAAGAGACGGAAAAATACTGGCGCGACTGGGCGTCAAAGAACGAGATTGAGGGGCAGTGGGGCGAGGCGGTGGTGCGCTCCCTGATCACGTTGAAGGCGCTGACCTATGACGAGACCGGCGGCATGGTCGCGGCGGCGACCACGTCGCTGCCGGAGTTTGTCGGCGGCGTGCGGAATTGGGATTACCGTTTCTGCTGGCTGCGCGACGCGACGCTGACGCTGCTCGCGCTAATGAACGGCGGCTATTACGAGGAAGCCAAGCACTGGCGTGAATGGCTGCTGCGCGCCGCGGCCGGCAGCCCGAACCAGATCCAGATCATGTACGGCATTCGCGGCGAGCGTCGTCTCACTGAATGGGAAGTGCCGTGGCTGCCTGGTTATGAGAATTCGAAGCCGGTGCGTATCGGCAATGCCGCACACAGCCAGTTGCAACTCGATATTTTCGGCGAGTTGATGGATGCCCTGCATCAGGCGCGCGAGGGCGGCCTGGGCGCGCACGAAACCGGCTGGGATCTCGAGCGCGCGCTCCTGCTGCATCTGGAGAAAATCTGGACCGAGCCGGACGAGGGCATCTGGGAAGTGCGTGGCGAGCGCCAGCACTTCACGCATTCGAAAGTGATGGCCTGGGTTGCTTTCGACCGCGCCATCAAGAGCGCCGAAAGTCACAACCTGCCGGGACCAATTGACGACTGGCGCGCTATCCGCACGCAGATCCATGCCGATGTTTGTGCGCGCGGTTATGACGCCGGGCTCGGCTATTTCGTACGCGCCTATGGCAGCAAGGAGCTCGACGCTAGCCTGTTGCTGTTGCCGGCGCTCGGCTTTCTGCCGCCGGAAGATCCGCGCATCCGCCGCACCGTCGAGGCCGTCGAGCGCGATTTGATGAGCGGCGGTTTGCTGCTGCGTTACGATACATCCACCGCCGATGACGGTCTGCCGCCGGGCGAGGGCGTGTTCCTGGCCTGCAGCTTCTGGCTGGTCGATGCGATGTTGATGCTGGGCCGCGACGTCGATGCGCGGCGGCTGTTCGAATACTTGCTGACTTTGCGCAACGATCTCGGCTTGTTGAGTGAGCAATATGATCCGCGCACGCAACGTCAGGTTGGCAATTTCCCGCAGGCCTTCTCGCATCTTGCTTTGGTCAATAGCGCCAGCAATCTTTCACATTATCGCAAACCGGCCGAGCAGCGCTCTGAGCAGCACGTTGTCGAGAAGGCGGAAGCGACGTGACGCATCTCTATTGACCGGGCAGCGCCGGGCCGAAAGAGTGCACGCATCGCCGCCAGAGCGGCACCCAAAGGAGGCCTCTCCGTGTTACTCGACGTTCGCACCTACAAGACGTTGCCGGGCCGCGTGCCGGCGCAGCTCGAACTCTACAAGAAGTACGGCTATCACGTGCAGCTTCGCTATGTCGGCGAGCCGCTTTGCTATGCCGTGGCCGAGACCGGTGAGCTGAACACCTTCACCCATATCTGGGTTTACGAAAGCGCCGGCGACCGCGAGGAAAAGCGCGCGCGCATGGCCGCCGATCCGGAGTGGAAGATCTACCTCGCCGAGAATGCCAAGGCCGGCAACATCATCGAGCAGCGCAATTCGCAAATGACCCCGGTCGCCTTTGCGCCGCCGATCCCGAAGGCGAAGATCGTGCCGTAGGATTTGCGGCAGCCTCTTTCTATTCCCTCCCCCAACCAAACTCGGGCTTGCCCGAGTTTGGCAACTTTAATGCGCAAGTCGGGCAGGCCCGACTTGCGGCGGGGGAGGGTTAGGGAGGGGGGTGTTTGCTTGGTCATGATCGTTTATAGGTGACGCTCTTCCTTGAGCCCGGAGCTTTCTGATATGCGCGCGAATGACGGCACCCGCACCGGCGGCCAGATCCTCATTGACCAGCTAGAAATTCACGGCGTCACGCACGCCTTCTGTGTGCCGGGTGAAAGCTACCTCGCGGCGCTCGACGCGCTGCATGGCTCGAAGATCGCCCTCACGGTCTGCCGCCACGAAGGCGCCGCGGCGATGATGGCGGAAGCGATCGGCAAGGTCACCGGCCGGCCGGGCATCTGCTTCGTCACGCGCGGGCCGGGCGCCACCAATGCCTCGGCCGGCGTTCATATTGCGCGGCAGGATTCGTCGCCGATGATCCTGTTCGTCGGCCAGATCGGCCGCGACATGCGCGAGCGCGAAGCGTTCCAGGAAGTCGACTACCGGGCCATGTTCAGCACCGTGGCGAAATGGGCGACCGAGATCGACAGCGCCGAGCGTATTCCGGAAATCGTCTCGCGCGCCTTTCACACGGCGGTGAATGGCCGCCCCGGTCCGGTGGTGATTGCGCTGCCCGAAGACATGCTGACCGATCGCGTCGTTACCTCTGACGCGACCGCCTATGAGCCGGTGGAGATCTGGCCGGGCCTCACCGACATGAGCCGTCTGCAAAAGATGCTGTGGGCGGCGAAGAGGCCGATCGCCATCGTCGGCGGCAGCCGCTGGTCGGAAGCGGCAACGGCAGCGATGATGCGTTTCGCCGAACGCTTTGCCTTGCCAGTGGCGACATCTTTCCGCCGGTCGCATTTATTCGATGCCGATCATGCTTGTTACGCCGGCGACTTCGGTATCGGCCCCAATCCGAAACTGCTGGCGCGCGTGAAGGGCGCAGATCTGGTTCTGCTGATCGGCGACCGCATGAGCGAAATGGCCTCGCAAAGCTACACTGCCTTCGGCATTCCCGAACCGCAGATGAAACTGGTGCATGTGCACCCAGGTTCGGAAGAGCTTGGCCGCGTCTATCATCCGGCCTTGGCGATCAATGCCTCGCCGACTGCGTTCTGCGCTTCGCTTGAAGGCTTGCAGCCACCGAACGAAATCGCCTGGCGCGGCGAGGCCGACACTGCGCATGCCGATTTCCTCGCCTGGACCGACAAGGCGACGCCGGTGCCCGGCGGCGTCAATCTCGGTGAGATCATGATATGGCTGCGCAGCAATCTGCCGGCGGATTCATTCATCACCAACGGCGCCGGTAATTTCGCCACGTGGATCAATCGCTTTTACCGCTTCCGCAAGTTCGCAACTCTGGTCGGGCCGACATCCGGTTCGATGGGTTATGGATTGCCGGCGGCGATTGCGATGAAGACATTGCATCCGGACCGCACTGTCGTCTGTATCGCCGGTGACGGCGACTTCATGATGACCGGCAACGATTTCGCCACGGCGGTGCAGTACAACTTGCCGCTGATCGTAGTGCTGTCGGACAATGGTATCTACGGCACGATTCGCATGCATCAGGAGCGCGAATATCCTGGCAACGTGATTGCGACCGAATTGCGCAATCCGGATTTCGTCGCTTATGCGAAGGCGTTCGGCGGCTTCGGCGTGCTGGTCGAGAAGACCGCCGATTTCCCCGCTGCCTTCGCCGCGGCGCAGAAGTCCGGCAAGCCGTCGATCATTCATTTGAAGGTCGACCCGGAAGCCATCACGCCGACGACATCGCTGACCGCTATTCGTGAGAAGGCGATGGGAGCAGCAAAGGGCTGAGCAGGGGGCAGATTGCGGATTTGATCCGCTGGAAATCTGTTATAGTTGGCCTATGACAAAGATGCTCCGCGATGTCATCGAGCGCGTGCGCCAATGGCCTGAGGATCAGCAGGATCAGGCTGCGCTTGTCTTGCTTGACCTTGAAGAGCAGCAGGCGAACTCGTCTCGCTTGACGGCGGAACAGATCGCCGAGGTTGAGCGGATACAGGGCAAGGTGCGCGATGGCACCGTTACCTTTGCCACCGATGAGCAGATGGCGGCATTCTGGAACAAATGCGGCCTATGAAGCTGCGTTTCACCACTGACGCACTCGCTCATTTAACCGCTATCGTCGATTACATTTCCGAACTCAATCCATCCGCAGCCATGCGCGTTGCCGCCGATATTCGCGCGTCAGCCGAACGGCTCCGCAATTTTCCGCGAATGGCGCGGCCCGGTGCGGTGACGGGACTCATGAGTGGGTGGTTCGCGGCACACCTTATTTGCTCGTCTATGAAGTTGATGACCCGCTTGCGGAGATTCGCGTGCTGGCCGTTTTCCACGGTGCGCAAGATTGGAAGGATGAAACGAGGTAAACCGACCGGCACATCGCCCTTGCTTCTTCGCTGTGAATCATCATTCACTCCATCCATGCCGTATCGCCGTACAGAGAATGTCGTCCGTCGCCTTGCCGCGCGGGAGCAGGTCATCCTGACCGCCGCGACCGCCATTGCCGCTGAAGGCGGTATGGCCGCCGTTCAAATCGCGGCGGTAGCGGCGCGGGCCGAAATCGCCGCCGGCACCGTTTACCGTTACTTCCCGTCCAAAACCGACCTGATCGCCGAACTGGTGGCCGCTGTTGCCGGCCGTGAACTTGAGGCGATGAAGGCCGCCGGGGATGCAGCGCCGGGGCCGATGTCGGCTTTGGCGGCGTCAATTTCCACCTTTGCCTCGCGCTCGCTCGCCGAGCGGAAGCTGGCCTGGGCGGTGATGGGCGAGCCTATCGATGCCGAGGTCGACGCCATGCGGCTCGATTTCCGCCAGTCGCTCGCCGCTGAGCTGGAGGGCCGCATCGACATCGCCATCACCGGGCGTCATCTGCCGGACCAGGATGCGCGCGTCGCCGCGCCCGCGCTCATCGGCGCCTTGATGGAAGGGCTGCTCGGGCCGTTGGCGCCGACTTATGACGACGCCGGGCAGGCGCGCGAAGCGGTGCAGACCGCGACCTTGCTGGCGTTGCGCGCGCTCGGCGTCATCGATGCCCGTGCCCGCGGTCTGGTGGCGCAATGCGTGCTGCCGTAGTCAGTGAACAGCGTCAGCCGGCACCTCAGCCAGCGGCAGCTCGGCATATTTGACGCCGCGCTCATCCACGTCGTCCGTCGAGTGGAAACCGAGCTCACCGCACATCTGCAGCATCGTCAGGTTTTCGGCCAGCACCTGACCGTGCACGGTCTTGAGTCCCTTGGCTTTGGCATAGGCGATCATGTGCTTCATCATCAGCCAGCCGAGCCCGATGCCTTTAAGATGTGAGCGAGTAAGAATGGCGAACTCGGCACTCTCGCCGTTGGCGTCATCATGCAAGCGCACGACGCCAAGCAGGTGGCCGCTGTCTTCTTCGATGGCGACGAACGCCATCGCGGTCGCCGGGTCATAATGGACCAGACTGTCGATCATCGCCGGCGGCAGTTCGCGCATGACCGCGAAGAAGCGCAGCCGCAAGTCCTCGATCGTCACCTGCTTGAGGAAATCCGGATACAGCGCCGCATCCGCCACCTTCAGCGGGCGGATGTGCACTTTCGCGCCGGTGCTCAGGACAACATGACGTTCTAGCATCGCCCAACGTCGCGCCGCGCGGGGGCGGCGTCAATGTGACATCAGCACCGGTACAGTCATGCTCTCGAGAATGGTGCGCGTCACGCCGCCGAGGATGAATTCACGCAAGCGCGAATGACCATAGCCGCCCATCACAATCATGTCGGCCGATGAATCGGCGGCATAGGACAGGATGGTGGAAGCGACGTCGATGTCGGTGGAGGTGATCTTCTTGACCTCGACATTCACGCCGTGGCGGGCAAGGTGCTGTCCCAGATCGGCGCCGGGTATCTCGTCATTCGCTGTCTTGCCGGATTTGCCGGCGACAATGACGACTTCAACGAGCTTGGCCAGCTTCAGAAACGGCAGACTGTCGGCAACGGCGCGGGTGGCGGCGCGGCTGCCGTCCCAGCACAGCATGACACGGTCGAGTTTAAGACCATCCTTCTGGATGAAGGGCACGACGATCACCGGCCGTGCGGATTCGAACAACGCCGCTTCGTCAAGCACTTCGTCCGGCAGGCCTTCGTCGCCGTCGGATTGTCCGACGACGACCAGGTCGTATCGCCGCGCGATGTGTGCAAGCCGGTCGGCTGCGCCCGAGATGCTGGCGCTTTGCAGCAGCGTCTCCGCCGAAACGCCGGTGCGCTTGGCCGAGGCCTCGAAGCGCGATACCGCAATGCGCGCCTTGTTGTCGGCCTCATTGCGCTGCGTGTCGATGAACTCGGGCGGAATGCCACCCAGCAAGGCGCCGGGAATGATGGGCTCGTAGGAAAAGGCGAGGCCGGTGACATGCGCCTTGAAAGCGTCGGCGACGGAAATGGCGAACTCACCGGCGGGATCTTTGGCGCCGAGGCTGAGGCTGACGACGATATCCTTGATCATGACGAACCCTCCTGATTGGCGCGACCAGTCTACTTCGGTTTACCGTCGGCACCGAACTGCTTGAGGTAGGCCCACAGGCTCAAAGCTTCCCGCTCGTTCTTGATGCCCGCGAAGATCATCTTGGTGCCTTTGATCTTGGCGCGCGGGTCCTTGATGTAGTCGAGGAACTGCGCCTCGTCCCAGACGATGCCGGAATCCTTGTTGGCCGTGGAATAGCTGTAGCCTTCGATGCTACCGGATTTGCGGCCATCGAGCCCGTTCAGCACCGGCCCGACCTTGTTCTTGGCCTCAGTGCCGACCGCGTGGCAGGGCAGGCACTTCTTGAAGGAGTTTTCGCCGGCTGCGAGGTCCTGCGCCTGAGCGGTCTGTGCCGACAGGATGGCAAGAGCGGACGTTATCAGGAAAGCCATTCTCATTCCGTCACTCCAGGTCACGAGGTCGGCGCGTTTCCACAATGTTCCAAATTGTGAATGCTTCCGGCTACCTTCTGTGTCAACACTCAAATGGCTGCTATCGTCCGATATGCCAGTGACCGGGAGCGAATAGATGTCGATACGGATGCCGGAGCCGGACAGTGCGGTGCTCGCCAAGCGCGCGCAGATCGTCAAGGCGCTGCGCACCATGGTGCCGGGCGAGGGCGTCATTGCTTCCGAGCGCGAAATGAAGCCATTCGAGACCGACGGGCTGACTGCCTATCGCCAGCTGCCGATGGTGGTGGTCCTTCCTGAAACCACCGAGCAGGTAAGCCAGGTTCTGGCCTATTGCCATTCCGAGGGTATCAAGGTGGTGCCGCGCGGCGCCGGTACCTCGCTGTCGGGCGGTGCGTTGCCGCTCGAAGACGGCGTGTTGCTCGGCATGTCCAAGTTCAACAGGATCAAGGATGTCGATCTGGCCAACCGCATTGCGGTGGTCGAACCGGGCGTGACCAATCTCGCTGTCAGCAATGCAGTGGCGGAGGCCGGCTTCTATTACGCGCCCGATCCGTCGTCGCAGATCGCCTGCACCATCGGCGGCAATGTCGCGGAGAATTCCGGCGGCGTGCATTGCCTGAAATATGGCATGACCACCAACAATGTGCTCGGCTGCGAAGTCGTTCTGATGACCGGCGAAGTGCTGCGCATCGGCGGCAAGCATCTCGATTCCGAAGGCTACGACCTGCTCGGCCTGATCGTCGGGTCGGAAGGCCTGCTCGGCGTCGTCACCGAAGTGACGGTGCGGTTGCTGAAGAAGCCGGAAACCGCACGCGCCGTGCTGGTCGGGTTTCCGTCGTCGGAAGACGCCGGCGAATGCGTTTCGGCCATCATCGGCGCCGGCATCATCCCGGGCGGCATGGAGATGATGGATAGACCGGCCATTCACGCGGTCGAGGCTTTCGTCCATGCCGGCTATCCGCTTGATGTCGAGGCGCTGCTGATCATCGAACTCGATGGTCCGGCGGCAGAGGTCGATCATCTCATCGCGCGCGTCGTGACGATAGCCAATGAATGCCGTGCCGTGTCCTGCAAAGTCTCAACCTCGGAGCAGGAGCGTCTCCTGTTCTGGGCCGGCCGCAAGGCGGCGTTCCCGGCGGTTGGCCGCATCTCGCCGGATTATTTCTGCATGGACGGCACTATTCCGCGCGCGCAGTTGCCGCTGGTGCTCAAGCGCATGAAGGAAATGTCGAGCAAGTACGGGTTGGCGGTCGCTAATGTGTTTCACGCCGGCGATGGCAATCTGCACCCGCTCATCCTCTATGACTCGAACAAGCCGGGCGAACTCGACCGCGCCGAGCAGTTCGGCTCCGACATATTGCGGCTCTGCGTCGAGGTCGGTGGCGTGCTGACCGGCGAGCATGGCGTCGGCGTCGAGAAGCGCGATCTGATGCCGGTGATGTTCTCCGAGATCGATCTCAATGCGCAGCAGCGCGTCAAATGCGCCTTCGACGCCAAAGGCCTGCTCAACCCGGGCAAGGTGTTCCCGGTGCTGCACCGCTGCGCTGAACTCGGCCGCATGCATATCTCCGGCGGCAAGCTGCCGTTTCCGGACATTCCGAGGTTTTAGGCCGTCATGGCTTGCCGTGCTTTAAGAGTGATCCATGACTGACATCCTCAAACCGACCGACGCCAAGCAGGTCGAAGACGCCGTAAAGTGGGCGCTCGGTCATGACAAGGCGCTTGAACTGCTTGGGCAGGGCAGCAAGCGCGCGCTTGGCCGGCCGAGCCAGACCGACATCACGCTCGATCTGTCCGGCCTGACCGGCGTCACCCTCTACGAACCGGCCGAACTGGTGCTGTCGGCCCGCGCCGGCACGCCTTTGGCCGAGATCGAAGCCCTGCTCGACAAGAACAACCAGCAGCTCGACTTCGAGCCGATGGATTACGGCCCTTTGCTCGGCAATGCCGCAGGGCAGGGCACGCTGGGCGGCGCCATTGCCACGAACCTGTCCGGCCCGCGCCGCATCAAGGCTGGTGCCGCGCGCGACCACTTTCTTGGCGTCACCGCGGTGACCGGCCGTGGCGAAACCATCAAATCCGGCGGCCGCGTCGTCAAGAACGTCACCGGCTATGACATGTGCAAGGTGCTGGCCGGGTCCTGGGGCACGCTCGCGGCCATGACGGAAATGACGATCAAGGTTTTGCCCAAGCCGGAAACTGAAGCGACGGTGGTCGTCGAAGGCCTCGACGACGAGCGCGCCTGCTCGGCGATGTCGGCGGCGATGGGCTCATCCTGCGACGTCTCCGGCGCCGCGCATCTGCCCGACCATGTCGCGTCCTATTTCGACGGCCTGCCGAAGCCCGAAGCCGCCACCGTCTTGCGGCTGGAAGGCGTCGCGCCCTCGGTCGCGCACCGCAAGGACGCGCTCGCCGCCCTGATGAAGCCGTTCGGGCCGGTCGTCATCCTTGACGAGGCCAACTCCAAGGCGCTCTGGAAATCCGTGCGCGAGGTCCGGCCCTTCGCGCAGTCGCAGGAGCGGCCGCTGTGGCGCATCTCGACCGCGCCGGGGCAGGGTTACAAAGTCGCCGAGGCGATCACGCCGGCAGCGCAAATGTTCTACGACTGGGCCGGCGGCCTGATCTGGGTGGCGATGCCGTTCACCGACGAGCCCGATGCCGGCTCCATCCGCCGCACCATTGCCGAGCTCGGTGGCCACGCCACCCTGGTGCGGGCGCCGGCATCGGTCCGCGCCGCGGTCGAGGTGTTCGAGCCGCAAAGCGCCGGGCTCGCGGCGCTCAGCAAGCGCGTCAAAGACGGTTTCGATCCCAAAGGCGTGCTCAATCCCGGCCGCATGTGGGCGGGGGTATAGCGCCATGCAAACCACATTCTCCCTCGCTCAACTGATGGACCCGCAAACCGCGGAGTCGGAGAAGATCCTGCGCGCCTGCGTGCATTGCGGCTTTTGCACCGCGACATGCCCAACCTATGTGCTGCTCGGCGACGAACTCGATAGCCCGCGCGGCCGCATCTACCTGATCAAGGAGATGCTGGAGAACGAGCGGCCGGCGACCAAGGAAGTGGTCAAACATATCGACCGCTGCCTGTCCTGCCTGTCCTGCATGACAACCTGTCCCTCCGGCGTGCACTACGGCCATCTGGTCGATCATGCCCGCGACCATATCGAGCAGACCTATAAGCGCCCGCTGGGTGACCGCATGCTGCGTGGCCTGCTGGCCCGCGTGCTGCCGAACCCGGCGCTGTTCCGCCTGGCCGTGGTTGGCGGCTGGCTCGGCAAACCCTTCGTGCCGGCCTTGCAGGCGCTCGGCCTCAAGCGCCTGGCGGCAATGCTGCGGCTGACGCCAGGCCGCTTGCCGGGACCGCCATCGACGCGCGCCGGCGTCGTCTATCCGGCGCTCGGCGAAAGGGTCGGCCGGGTGGCCTTGCTGTCCGGCTGCATCGGCCCGGTGCTGCGGCCATCGACCAACGATGCGACGATTCGCCTGCTCAACCGGCACGGCATTGAAGTGACGATTGCCGAAGGCGACGCCTGCTGCGGCTCGCTTGTCCATCACATGGGGCGCGAGGATCAGGCGATGGCGCAGGCCAAACACCTCATCGATGCCTGGACCGCCGAGATCGAGCGCGGCGCCCTCGACGCCATTCTCGTTACCGTTTCCGGCTGCGGCACGACCGTAAAAGACTACGGCTTCATGCTGCGTGAGGACAAAGAATACGCTGACAAAGCGGCGCGCGTGTCGGCTCTGGCCCGGGACGTCACCGAATATCTGGCGACGCTGACGCTCGAGCGGTCAGCAACGCCGCCGGGTTTGACGGTGGCTTATCACTCGGCCTGTTCGTTGCAGCATGGTCAGAAGGTAGTGCATGCACCGAAAGATTTGCTTTCCAAATTAGGCTTTGTCGTCAAAGATGTTGCTGAAGGCCATTTGTGTTGCGGCTCTGCGGGCACGTACAACATTCTTCAGCCGGACTTGGCGAATCGGCTTCGTGACCGCAAGGTTGGCAACATCGAACGGCTCCACCCGGATGTGATCGCGGCCGGCAACATCGGCTGCATGACTCAGATCGCATCCGGTACGACCATCCCGGTTGTCCATACAGTCGAGCTACTCGACTGGGCGACCGGCGGCCCGATGCCGGAGCAGCTCGGCCGCACTGTTGAAGTGCTGGCCGGTTAATCTGGCGGGGTTGATGGTGTGAGCAAGGAATGGAGGCTGCGGCGCCGCCGTAGCTTTGAGGGGCTATCAATTTTTCGATCGGGAGGTCGACATGGCGAAGAAGCGGAAGAAGGCAACGAAGTCCAAGACAGCGAAGAAGGCAGCGCCGGCTAAGAAGAAGTCGGTGAAGAAGACAAAGAAGAAGGCCAAAACTGCGGCCAAGAAGAAGCCAGCGACGGTGAAGAAGTCCGCGCCGGTCAAGAAGGCCAAGAAGAAGGTCAAGCGCACGCCGAAGCCGGCTCCGGCTCCTGAGCCGACGGGCATCATCCCGACGATCTCGAACCTGTTCGGCGGCGGCAAGACTGACTAACTAATTCGGTCTTCTGATTGCTGCATTAAAAGGGCGGCTGCCGCGTGATCAACGCGCGCGGCCGCCTTTTGCATTTGCAGGCCTTTCCATGTGGACCTTGCCGCGACGCCGCGCCCGATTGCATCACCTGACCGGGGCGCTTAGCATGCCCTGAGGCGGCCAAACGCCGCGAATGCGGGCCGTAACTCACGAGCAATTTCCGCGTCGAGCGAGAGGGAACACTTCACCATGCCTTACAACATCCTGGTCCTGGGCGCGGCTTACGGGTCGCTGCTGGCGTCGAAAATGCTGTTCGGCGGTCACAAGATCCATCACGTCTGCCTGCCGGCGGAAGCCGACCTGATCAACGCCGAGGGCTTCAAGGTGAAGCTGCCGGTGCGTGGCCGGTCCGAACCGGTGCTGCTCGATTCGCAGAAGCTGCCCGGCAAGGTCACGGCCGGCGGCGCCGCGGGCGTCAACCCGAAGGACTATGACCTGGTCGCGCTGGCCATGCAGGAGCCGCAGTACCGCTCGCCGGGCGTGCGCGAGCTGCTGGATGCGGTCGCCACCTCCAAGGTGCCCTGCATGTCGATCATGAACATGCCGCCGCTGCCTTATGTGAAGCGCATCCCCGGCCTCGATTATGAAGCGCTCAAGCCCGCCTATACCGATCCGACGGTCTGGGACAATTTCGATCCCGGCCTGCTGACCTTGTGCAGCCCCGACCCGCAGGCCATCCGCCCGCCGGACGGCAAGGCCAATGAACTGCTGGTCACGCTGCCGACCAACTTCAAGGTCGCCAAGTTCGACAACGACAAGTACACGCAGATCCTTCGCGACCTCGAGAACGATATCGAGGCGGTGCGCTTCGACCCGGGCGACGGCACCAAGATCGAATTGCCGGTGAAGCTGCGCGTGCATGATTCGCTGTTCGTGCCGCTGGCCAAGTGGTCGATGCTGCTCGCCGGCAATTATCGCTGCATCACCAAGGACGGCATGCGCAACGCGCAGGAAGCCGTGCATGCCAACCTTGAAGAGTCGAAGTCGGTCTACAATTTCGTCTTCGATCTCTGCGTCAAGCTCGGCGCCAATCCGGCCGACCTTGTGCCGTTCGAGAAATACGCCGCCGCGGCGCAGAGCCTGTCGCGTCCGGCCTCGGCCGCGCGCGCCCTGCAGAACGGCGCCCAGTATATCGAACGGGCCGACAAGCTGGTCCAGCTCATTGCCAGGCAGAAGGGCCTGAGCAACGCGGCGATCGACGCGCAAGTGGCGCTGGTCGATGCAAGGCTTGAGGCGAACCGCAAGAAGGCGGCGGCCTAGGCCTCAGCCAGATACCTCTTTTTGTGCTGCATTAAAGGGCCGCTTTGCCGTGAGGCGAACCGGTCCTTTTGCTTTTGGAAAACTGGGGAATCGCTTCCGGTCACAACCGGCTTTGGGGAACGTTTCCGTTGTTATCCACTAAGCCTGCTTTTAAAGGCGTTTCTGACGGTGATGCGCGGTTCAAATTGTGACATCCACGCAACACCGCCCCGCTTTATCTCGTCAGAACGCTTAAACGCCTAATAAGGCGGCAATTGCAAATTTTCTAATCTTGCTGGGGAACCTGTTCACCTATGTAAATCCACGGGTAATGCACGCCCTGTTGCGTACGGGTCGGTCGCAGCCAAAGCCGGGTTGCTTGAGTGGTTGGTGCGCAATTGAGACGAGCTTTTTGTATCGGCTGTAAGTCGATCGAACCGAAGAAAAAGGGGCAGGGTCCTATGAAGAAAATTCTTGTTGCAGCTCTTACGGCGCTCGCGGTCACCGCAGCCGTTCCGGCCTTCGCGGCCGACATGCCGGTCAAGGGCAAGAAGGCCGTCGTCGCGACGCCGTCGCCGTGGGACGTCGCCTTCGGCACCGCGTTGACCACCGACTACATTTTCCGTGGCATTTCGCAGTCGGCCCGTCGCCCTGCCGTGCAGGGTTATTTCGAAGGCCGCTACACCGTCAACGACATGGTCCAGCTGTATGCCGGCGTCTGGGGCTCGAGCCTCTGGACTGGCCTGGCGAACGCTGAGTTCGACATTTACGGCGGCGCCCGCTTCACCGTCGGCAACTTCGGCCTCGATGTTGGCTACCTGTACTACTACTATCCGGAAGCCGTTCTGCCGAACTCGCTCGCTGGCCTCATCCAGGGCAAGAGCAACGTGAACTTCGGCGAAGTCTACGCGAAGCCCTCGTACAAGTTTAACGACTGGCTCACCATCGGTGGTCAGGTCATGGGCGGCGGCGACTTTGGCAACACCGGCATGTCGGCCTGGTACTACGCCGGTAATGTCGCAGTGACCCTGCCGTCCCTGCTGCCTTACAGCATCGCCACCACGATCTCGGCTGAAATCGGCCGTCAGACGTACTCGGGCGGCTACAAGGCGCTCCCAGGCGTGTTCGTTCCGAACGTCGCTGGCGGCATCGCCGACTACACCACCTGGAACGTCGGCGTGGCCTTCGCCTACAAGGCGATGACCCTTGATCTGCGCTACTACGACACCAACATCGACATCACGTCGAACCCGACTCAGTGCGCCACCGGCACGACTTTCACGAGCGACGCTTGTAAGTCGGCTTTCGTTGCCACGCTGAAGTTTGACACCACCTTCTCGTCGCTCAAGTAGTAGCGATTAGTTTCTAAGCGACTGGGCGGCGGTTCCTCAAAGGACCGCCGCCCTTTTGCGTTTTAGGCGTTGGGTTTGGCGTCGGTTATTGCGCCGCTGTCGCGTAGCCAGAAACGCTCGCCGTCCTTGGCGACGTTCATGCGCCGCTTGTGGAATGCGGCGAGCGTCGCGCGATGTCCGATCGACACCAATGTGGTCTTTGGCAGCCGGTCTTCCAGCAGTTTGTAAACCGTCGTCTCGGCGGCTTCGTCGAGCGAGGCGGTGGCTTCGTCGAGGAAAAGATAATCCGGCGCTAGCAGAATGGCGCGGGCGATGCCGAGGCGTTGCTGTTCGCCGAGCGACAGCATCCGGTTCCAGTGCGCTTCTTCCTCCATTCGCCCGGCCAGCGCGGGCAGCCCAACCGCAGCGATCAATTCGGCGACCTTGGCGCTGTCATAGGTGCCGGGCTCGGCGGGGTAGGCGACCGCCGCGGCCAGAGGCGCGATCGGGAAATACGGCCGCTGCGGCAGCATCATGATTTTGGCGCCCTTCGGCACGGTGACGGTGCCTGCGCCGAACGGCCAGATGCCGGCCATTGCCCGGAACAGCGTCGACTTGCCGGAGCCTGATGGTCCATTGACCAGCACCCGGTCGCCGGCGGCAATCGTCAGATCGGCGGCGTTGACCAACGGCGCCCCGTTCGGCAGCCGCACCGCCAGGTCTTTCAGCGTAATGGCCGCGCCGTCGCCCGGTGTGACCGTCACGACAGGCGGCGTGACAGCGAGTGTCTGCGCCATCGTCACCGATTGGTCGAAGCCGTCGAGACGCGCGATTACAGCGCGCCAATCGGTAAGCCGTGTGTATAGCGTCACGAAGATCGACAACGCCCCCTGCACCTGACCGAACGCGTTCGCTATCTGCATCAAGCCGCCAAGCTGCACAGCGCCCGCGAAGTAAGCCGGTGCACCCATGATGAACGGAAACACGACAGCCGCTTGATTGTAGCCGGAGGTGAAAAAGGTCAGTTTCTTCTGCCGCGACATGATCGCGTACCAGTTGGTAATGACATTGCCGAACCGCAGCAGCAGCCGGTCGCGTTCGGCGGCTTCGCCGTTCAGCAGCGCGATCTGTTCGCCGCTTTCCCGGACACGGACAAGGTTGAAGCGGAAGTCGGCTTCATAGCGCTGTTGCAGGAAATTCAGCGCGATGAGCTTGCGGCCGATCAGGTGGGTCAGCGCCGTGCCGATGACGGCATAGATCAGCGCCGCCCACAGCAGGTAACCGGGAATGCTGGTGGTCATGCCGAACAGGAGAAACGGCGCTTCCGCCGACAGCGCCCACAGGATCGCCATGAAGGATAAAAGGGTGACCACCGCGCTGAGTAGTTGGAGGCCGATTGTCAGTGTCAGCGAGACGAACTGGTTGACGTCCTCGGCGATGCGCTGGTCGGGGTTATCGGCGGCATCTCCAAGCAACTGCATACGGTAGTGATTGGACGTTTCCAGCCAGCGGTTGAGATAGGTCTCGGTCAGCCAGCGCCGCCAGCGGATCTGCAGCCACTGATTGAGATAGAGCTGGTAGACCGCGAGCAGGATGAAGGCCGCCGCCAGCACGCTGAAATAGCCGAGCTGGTAGACGAAGACGTCCCAGTTCTTCTCCTGCAGTGCATTATAGAAATTGGCGTTCCAGCTATTGAGCAGTACCGTCAAACCGACGATCGCCAGTTCGATAATGATCACCGCCGCCAGCAGCAGCCGCCCCATCCACCGGTCTTCCGAGCGGAAATAGGGGCTGGCGATCCGCCACACAGTGGCGAGGGTCGAGATGATGCCTTTCAAGGGCGGCTCCTGTCGGAATCGGGAATTAAGGACGTCGGCGTCGGTTCAGGCTCAAATAAGGAATGGTGGGCCGGAATTCCCTGCATTGCTGAAAATACATGCATAAAAATCGTATAACGAGGGCGGCCCACAGCGGTCGCAATATTGCGTCTCATCCGCGCACCCCTTACGATTGTTCGCAAGGGTTGCCTGATCTGGCCTAAAACGGCCGGGTTACGGAAGAAGACCCGGCAAAAAGCCTTTTTTTAAAACATCCCAAGGGAGGGGATACTATGACCACCAACAAACAGACCACGGTAGCAACGCGCCGTAAATTCCTCGGCGGCGCCGCTGTCGCCGGCGTGGCCAGCCTCGCCGCACCGAGTGTTGCGAAAGCGCAGGGTCCGATCACCTGGCGCTGGCAGAGCACCTGGCCGGCCAAGGACATCTTCCACGAATACGCGCTCGACTTCGGCAAGCGCGTCAACGACATCACCGGCGGCGATCTCAAGATCGAAGTGCTGCCGGCCGGCGCCGTTGTTCCGGCCTTCGGCCTGCTCGACGCGGTGTCGAAGGGCGTGCTCGACGGCGGCCACGGCGTGATGGTCTATCACTACGGCAAGCAGACCGCGCTGGCGCTGTGGGGTTCGGGCCCGGGCTTCGGCATGGACGCCAACATGCTGCTGTCCTGGCACAAATACGGCGGCGGCAAGGAGCTGCTCGACGAGTTGTATGCCTCGATCAACGCCAATGTCGTCTCGTTCCCGTACGGCCCGATGCCGACCCAGCCGCTCGGCTGGTTCAAGAAGCCGGTCACCAAAGCCGAAGACATGAAGGGCCTGAAGTACCGCACTGTCGGTATTTCGATCGACGTGTTCACCGGCATGGGCCTCGCGGTCAACGCGCTGCCCGGCGGTGAAATCGTCGCGGCGATGGATCGCGGCCTGCTCGACGCGGCCGAATTCAACAACGCCTCGTCGGACCGTGTTCTCGGCTTCCCGGACGTTTCCAAGGTCTGCATGTTGCAGAGCTATCATCAGAACGCCGAGCAGTTCGAGATCATGTTCAACAAGGACAAGTTCAACGCCGTGCCGGAAAAGATGCGCGCGCTGATCGCGAGCGCCGTCGAAGCCGCCAGCCAGGACATGTCGCTGAAGGCGATCGACCGCTACTCGACCGACTATCTCGAAATGCAGCAGAAGGACAACGTCAAGTTCTACAAGACGCCTGACGCGATCCTGAAGCAGCAGCTCGAAATCTATGACGAGGTCGTCAAGAAGAAGTCGGCCGAGAACCCGCTGTTCAAGAAGATCCTGCAGTCGCAGCTCAAGTTCGCCGAGCGCGCGGTTCGCTGGGAAATGGACACGGTCGTCAGCCGCCGTATGGCGTTCGATCATTACTTCGGCGCGAATGGCGCGGCGAAGAAGATCTAACGTCGACCTGAAAGACAGGCAGACACCATTCGGTCGAAAAGCCGAATGGTGTTTTGCTTGAAGGCAATGCCGGAACATGGACCCTTGCGGGGGGCGGGGCCGTGTTCCGGACTTTTTACAGGGGTGGGCATTACCGGGACGGTCGACGGTAATGTCTGGGAGCAAGATTTATGCAAGCTCAGCGTTTTCTGCACGCCATTGACGGCATCAGTACATGGGTCGGCAAGGCGGCTGCCTGGCTGATCATTGCGTTGATGCTCACGGTGTGCGTCGAAGTGTTCAAGCGCTACATGATGAACATGCCGACGGCATGGATCTTCGACGCGACCAACATGCTGTATGGCAGCCTGTTCATGTTGTGCGGCGCCTACGCGCTGGCGCAGAACGCGCATGTCCGCGGCGACTTCCTCTATTCGTCGATGAAGCCGCGCACCCAGGCCGGTCTCGACCTTGTGCTCTACATCGTCTTCTTCATCCCCGGCATTGCCGCGCTGATTTACGCCGGCGCCGATTATGCCGCCGATTCATGGCGGATTGCCGAGCACTCCAATGTCACGGCGAACGGCCCGCCGGTCTATCACTTCAAGACAGTGATCCCCATCGCCGGCGCACTGGTGATGTTGCAGGGCTTTGCTGAAATCGTCCGCTGCGTCGTCTGCCTGCAAACAGGCGAGTGGCCGACACGGCTCAAGGACGTCGCCGAAATGGATGTCGTCGGCGAACAGCTCGCCAACAGCCAGTATGTCGACGAAGAATCGCGCAGGGTCGCCATCGAGAAGGCGAAGGATATTGACGAGACCGCCCGTCAGCGCGGCATGGGTGGAGATTTGCAGAAATGAGCGACCCCGCACTCGGGCTCCTGATGCTGGGGCTGATTATTGTTGTCATCATGCTGGGCTTCCCCACGGCGTTCACGCTGATGGGCCTCGGCATGTTCTTCGGCTTCATCGCCTTCTACGATCCGACGCACCTGTTCGCCGACAACCGCGTTTTCGACCTGATGGTCCAGCGCACCTATGGCGCGATGACCAATGACGTCCTCATCTCGATCCCGCTCTTCGTCTTGATGGGCTATGTGATGGAGCGCGGCGCGCTGGTCGACAAGATGTTCTATTCGATCCAGCTTGCGTTCCGGAACGTGCCGGCATCGCTCGCGGTCGCGACACTGATCGTCTGCACCTTCTGGGGCATCGCCTCCGGCCTGGTCGGCGCGGTGGTCGTGCTGATGGGCGTCATCGCCTTCAACCCGATGCTGAAAGCCGGCTACGACGTGAAGCTCGCTTCCGGCGTCATCACGGCCGGCGGCACGCTCGGCATCCTGATCCCGCCCTCGGTGATGATCATCGTTTATGCGGCCGTCGCCGGTCAGTCGGTGGTGAAGCTCTACGCCGCGGCGATGTTCCCCGGCTTCTTCCTGTCGTTCCTGTATCTCGTCTACATCCTCGGCTGGGCGACGATTAATCCGTCAATCGCGCCGAAGCTGCCGGCGGATCAGACCAAGGTGCCGGTGCCGGACTGGATGCGGCGTTTCCAGGCTGCCTACTCGACCAACATGTTCGCCGGTCTGCTCAAGGCGCTCGGTTCACCCGGCCGCGCCAGGCAAATCCAGACCGAGCAAGGTCCGGTCAGCTACACTGTGCTGGTGCAGAACTTCCTGTACTCGCTGGTGCCCTTCGCCCTCGTCGCCGGTACGCTGGCGCTGATCTGGTGGTACGTCGTCATTCACCCGGATGTTGCGGCGGACGCATTGCCTGAAGGCCTCGAGCAACTCGGCTCGGCGCCATCGAGCGCGCCAGCGGCGGCTTACGCCGGCCCGCCAATGTCGTTCTACATCTGGTTCGGCGTCATCGCCGCCGTCTGCGCCGTGATGCAGCTGCGCTATTATATGCATCTCGATGCCGACCGCCTTGTCGTCATCAAGCTGCTGTCATCGTCGATAATGCCGCTCGGCCTGCTGACGGTGGTCGTGCTGGCAGTGATCCTGTTCGGCATCACCACCGCGACGGAGTCAGCCGCAGTGGGCGCAGCCGGTGCGTTCCTGCTCGCCTTCCAGGCGCGCACGCTCGACTGGAAGCGCACCAAGGAGGCGGTGTTCCTCACGGCCAAAACAACGGCGATGGTGTGCTGGCTGTTCGTCGGCTCGGCGCTGTTCTCCGGCGTGTTTGCCATTCTCGGCGGACAGGCGCTGGTCGAAAGCTGGGTGCTGTCGCTCAACATGTCGCCGATCCAGTTCATGATCCTGTCGCAGGCCATGATCTTCCTGCTCGGCTGGCCGCTGGAATGGACCGAGATCATCGTCATCTTCGTGCCGATCTTCCTGCCATTGCTGAAGCACTTCAGCATCGACCCGATCCTGTGGGGCGTGCTGGTCTTCGTGAACCTGCAGGCGGCGTTCCTGTCGCCACCAGTAGCCATGTCGGCGTTCTATCTGAAGGGCGTGGCGCCGAGCCATGTCACGCTCAACCAGATCTTCGCCGGCATGATGCCCTATATGCTGATCGTCATCGTTTGCATGGTGTTCATGTATATCTGGCCCGGCCTCACGCTGTGGTTGCCGACCTACCTGTACGGCGGCTGATCGGCCGGCCCAAGCTTGCACAAGGCGCGCCGGTCGTGTTTCGATCGGCGCGCTTTTTTAATTGAGGAAGACCGCACGTGCCCAAGATCGACATGACCGAACTGACAGCGGTGGAAGCCGCCGACGCCATCGCGCAAGGCCTTGCCTCGGCTGAGGACTACACCGCCGCCTGCTTGCAGCGGATCGCCGATGTCGATGGCGAGGTGCATGCGTTCGTTCATATCGACGCCGAGCACGCGCTGGAGCAGGCGCGGGCGCTCGATCGCCTCAAGCGCGAAGGCGGCCGCATCGGGCCGCTGCACGGCGTGCCCGTCGGCATCAAGGATATTTTCGATACCGCCGATTACCCGACGGAATGCGGCACGCCGCATATGGCTGGCCGCCGGCCGCGCACGGACGCGACCGTCGTGCGCAAGTTGCGCGAAGCCGGCGCCGTCATCATCGGCAAGACGGTGACGACCGAGTTCGCTTATTTCTATCCGGGTCCGACGCGCAATCCGCGTGACCTGCAGCGCACGCCCGGTGGTTCGTCATCGGGATCGGCCGCGGCGGTTGCTGCCGGCATGGTGCCGCTGTCGATCGGCTCGCAAACCAATGGCTCGATGATCCGCCCCGCTGCCTTCTGCGGTGTGTTCGGTATCAAGCCGAGTCACGGCATGGTGTCGCGCGCCGGCGCGCTGCCGCTGTCGAGCAAGCTGGATCATGTCGGCGCCTTCGCGCGCAGCATCGAGGACATTGCGCTGATTCTCGATGTCATTGTCGGGCAGGACCCTGCCGATCCGGACAGCAAGCCTTATGCAGCGCCGAATTTCAGCGCTGCTGCCGTCTCTGAATCGCCGATGCCGCCGAGCTTTGCCTTGGTGCGCACACCGGTGTGGGATCAGGCCGATCCGGAAGCGCGCGCGGCGCTCGAAGATCTCGCCAGGGAATTAGGCGCCCAGGACCTCGACCTGTCGGCCGATTGCGACGCCGCCTGGCCGGCGCTGCGCGCCATCATGTCGGCGGACATGGCGCATAATCTCGGCCACTACGTCGACAAGGGCGAGGTCAGTAAGCAATTCTCCGATCTGATCGCCGAAGGCCGCGCCGTTACGGCGACGCAGTATCTGGCTGCGCAACGCGATGCGCGGCGCTTCACCGAAGGTACGCTCGGCATCTTCGAGCAACATGCCGACGCCATTCTCACTTTGTCGACGCGTGGCGTCGCACCGCTAGGAATCGAAGCGACCGGCGATCCGCTGTTCTGCTCGTTCTGGACCTTGACCGGCATGCCGGCGCTCAACCTGCCGATCCTCGCGGACGACGAAGGCCTGCCGATCGGCGTGCAGCTTGTCGGCGCGCCGGGCCGCGATGAGAAGCTGTTGCGCTCGGCCCGCGCGCTGCTCGATCAGCTGTCGGACGGCTAACGCGAACGATCGGCGCTAAGCCTTCGGCGGCGCGCCGATGTTTTCCTTGAAAAAGGCGATGGTGCGGCTCCACGCCAGATCGGCCGCCGCCTTGTTGTAACGATCGCCGGCCGTGTCATTGTTGAAGGCGTGGTTGACGTCCGGATAAATGTGGATCGTGTAGCGCTTGCCGGCCGCTTTCAGCGCTTCTTCGTAGGCCGGGATGCCCGCGTTGATACGCGCGTCGAGCCCGGCATATTGCAGCAGCAGCGGCGCCTGTACCGACGACACCGTCGCCGCCGCGCCTTGCGCGCCGTAATAGGCAACGCCGGCCTTCAGGTCAGGCGCCAGCGCGGCAATGCGGTTGACCATGCCACCGCCCCAGCAGAAGCCCATCGCGCCGACGCTGCCTGTCGATTCTTCATGCTTGGCGAGGAAAGGCACGGCGGCGGCAATCTGCCTGGCGCTGTCATCCAGCTTCAACGTGCCGAACATTTCGCGCGCCTTGTCTTCGTCGCCGGGCGTGCCGCCTTGCGGCGATAGCGCGTCAACGGCAAAGGCCAGATAACCTTCCAGCGCAACGCGGCGGGCGACATCCTTGATATGCGGATTGAGGCCGCGGTTTTCGTGAATGACGATGACGGCCGGGCGTTTGCCCTTGGCTTTCGGCCGCGCCAGATAGCCGCTGATCTTGGTGCCGGCGGCATCGTAGGAGACGGTGTCGATGGCCAGCCGTGCATCGTCGTCGGGAATGATGGCCGCCAGTGCATAATTGTTCTGCAGCATCGGCAGGATCGCCACAGCAGCGGCGCTCGAGCCGGCGATGGTTGCCAGCCGGTCCATGAAGCTGCGGCGATCGATGACGCCGTGCGTAAAGCTGTCGTAGAGCTCGATGATGCGCTGGTCCATGGGTCTCTCCCGCCTGAGGTGACGTGCAGGATAGCACGGCGGCCCGATTTGCAAGCCCCTTTGCTGTTGCGCCGCAGCACGACAAGCGTTTCGCCGGTTGCTAGGCTAACGCGAAGGGCGAGGGGGCTCGTTTGACGACAAGTGTGGAATTGCCGCTGTGGCTGGTCGTGTTCGTCAGCGTGCTGGCGGTGCTCGCCGCGCTCGATTATTTGCTGTTGCCGAGCGCGCGCTGGGTGATGCGGCGGCGCTTCAACCGCGCCATTGAAGAGCTGAACACCCGGCTCAAGCTGCGCATCCAGCCGTTCAAGCTGGCGAAGCGGCAATCGCTGATCGACCAGCTTGTCTTCGATCCGGAAGTGATCAACGAGATCGAGGTCTATGCCAAGGCCAACAACATCACGCGCACCGTGGCGCAGGATCTGGCGCGCTCTTATGCCCGCGAAATCGTGCCGTCGTTTTCGGCTTATGCCTATTTCGGCATCGGCGCGCGGCTGTCGCGCTGGCTGTGCACGCTGCTGTACCGGGTGCGGCTCGGCTACATGGATGCCGATGCGCTGAAGACGGTTGATCCGGATTCATCGGTGATCTTCGTCATCAATCATCGCTCCAACATGGATTATGTGCTGGTCACCTTCATGGCGTCGTCGAGTTCGGCGTTGAGCTATGCCGTCGGCGAGTGGGCGCGGGTGTGGCTGCTGCAAAGCCTGATCCGCTCAATGGGCGCCTATTTCGTGCGCCGCGACTCGCGCGATCCGCTCTATCGCAAGGTGCTGGCGCGCTATGTGCACATGGCGGTCGCCGGTGGCTTGGCGCAAGCGGTGTTCCCTGAAGGCGGCCTGACGCGTGACGGCAAATTGCAGAAGCCGAAGCTTGGCCTGATCGGCTACATGGTGGCGGGCTTCGACGCCAAGGCATCGCGCGACGCGGTGTTCGTGCCGGTGGGCATCAATTATGACCGCGTGCTGGAAGATCGCTTGCAGCTTGGTGTGCTGGCGGCGAAGGAGGGCGGCAACACTCAGGGGGCAAAGGCGCAGCATCGCTTCAATGCCGGTGTGCTCGGCGCAGCGCTGCTGCGTCATATTCTGCTTGCCTTGCGCGGGCGCTGGTATCGCTTCGGCTATGCCTGCGTCAGCTTCGGTGCGCCTTTGTCGTTGCGGCAATATGTGACCGAGCGCGGCATCGACTTCCGCACCATGGACCAGGCGGCGCGCTTTGCCGAAGTCGAGAAGCTGGCCGATGTGCTGATGGCGAAGGTCGGCAAGGTCGTGCCGGTCTTGCCGGTCGCGCTGATGGCGACAGTGCTGCGCGACGCCAGCGGCCCGCTGTCGCTGCTGGAGTTGAAGTCGCGCGCCTTGGCGCTGACGCAGCGGCTCGCGGCCGGCGGCAGTCATGTGCACATTCCGCGCGGCGATCAGGATTACGCCATCGACGTCGGCATGCGCATGTTGCGCCTGCGGCATCTTGTCGAGGAGGTCGACGGGCTCTATCGCGCCAATCCCGCTGAGATGCCGCTTATCAATTATTACGCCAACTCGATTGCGCATTTACCGGGTTGACGCCGCCGCTCCGGCATTGCATTTCGGTCTCCTTTGCCGCCGCTGCGGCCGTCTGTTCCGGAGACCTTGATGTTGTTCAAATCGATCGCGGCCTGTGCGCTGATGGCGGCCACTCTTGTCAGCGCGCCAGCGCGCGCCGCCGGCGAATTCCCCTATGATCGCGTCTTGCTGCTCGATGTTCCGGCGATGAAGCCGCTCAAGCGTGTGCCGATCCTGAAGGTCGGCGATGATGGTATGGCCACCATCGAACTCTGGTGCCGCACCGCCAATGCGCGTGTGCAGGTTACCGATAACGCCATCAGGATCGAGACCGCGCCGCTGTCGGCGGCGCTGCCGCAATATATGAGCAGCGGCCAGTGCAGCGACGACCGCGTGCAGGCCGACAATGTCCTGCTCGAAGAAATCGTGCAGGTAACCGAATGGCGTGCCCGCGGCGACAGCATCGAATTGATCGGGCCGAAGCCGATGCGGTTTCGGGCGGCGACCCATTAAGAAAGCGCCGGCAATTCATGCAGGCGTGAATTCTCCGTCGTTCCAGTCCCCAGCCCAGTAGCGCTCAACAATCCGGTTGTCGGAGCCTTTGGTATAGACACGGACATGCGTAGTCTCCGTGCCACCCAGTTTGCTGCTCTTGTCGCTCCACGCAGTGGCTGCGACGGAATCGACGCCGCCAAGTGACAGGTCGCCTGTGTACCAATCGTCTCCGTCCCAGCAGTGTTCGACAAGCTGGTGGTTGTTGTTGATCGTGTAGGCGCGAAGATGTACGTGCGATGCGCCCTTCACATAAGAGGCAACCGATATGTCCTTGATGTTCTGGGCCGAGAACGCGCCGATTTTCCACTGGCCGTCGTCCCGGTAATATTCGGTGACCCTATTGTCTTTTCCTCTGACGTAAATCCGGATGCTCACAGATGCCGAGGGATCGCTGATGGCGCTGAGGCCGCCGCTGCCGCCGGTTTTCCAGGCGGTCGCCTCGATGCCTGCCGCGTTATCGGCCGTGAAGCTGCCTTTGTACCACTTGTCGCCATCCCAACAGTGCTCGACGACTTTGCCGTCCGTGCCGATGGCGTAGACGCGAATGCGGTGGCCGTCCCTGTGCGTCGGTGCGCTACGGTCCCAACAAAAAGGCCGCCTTTCGGCGGCCTTTTCTTTTCGTGTTCGTCGCGTGGAAAGGGCTAGAAGCCCATCCCGCCGCCCATGCCGCCCATGCCGCCGCCACCGCCCGGCATTGCCGGCGCTGCATCCTTCGGCAGTTCGGCAACCATGGCTTCGGTCGTGACCAGCAGGCCAGCGATCGACCCGGCGTCCTGCAGTGCCGTGCGCACCACCTTGGCCGGATCGATGATGCCCTTGGTGATCATGTCGACATATTCGTCGTTCTGCGCGTCGTAGCCGTAGGTCTCCGACTTGTTGTCGAGCACCTTGCCGACAACGATCGAGCCTTCAACACCGGCGTTCTCGGCGATCTGGCGGATCGGAGCTTCCAGAGCCTTGAGCACGATGTTGATGCCGGCCTGCACGTCCGAGTTATCGTTCGTGAGCTTGCCGACCGCCTTCTTGGCGCGCAGCAGGGCGATACCACCGCCCGGAACAACGCCTTCCTGCACGGCCGCGCGGGTCGCATTGAGCGCGTCGTCGACGCGATCCTTGCGCTCCTTCACTTCGATCTCGGTCGCTCCACCGACGCGGATCACGGCAACACCGCCGGCGAGCTTGGCCAGACGTTCCTGCAGCTTTTCCTTGTCGTAGTCCGAGGTGGTTTCCTCGATCTGCGCCTTGATCTGACCGACGCGGGCTTCGATGTCCGGCTTCTTGCCGGCGCCGTTGACGATCGTGGTCTTTTCCTTCTCGATCAGCAGCTTTTTGGCGCGGCCGAGCATCTGCAGCGTCACGTTCTCGAGCTTGATGCCGAGGTCGTCGGAGATCAGCTGGCCGCCGGTCAGGATGGCGATGTCTTCCAGCATGGCCTTGCGGCGATCGCCGAAGCCCGGCGCCTTGACGGCCGCGACCTTGAGGCCGCCGCGCAGCTTGTTGACGACGAGCGTGGCGATGGCTTCGCCTTCGACGTCTTCCGCGATGATGACGAGCGGCTTGCCCGACTGCACCACGGCTTCAAGCACCGGCAGCATGGCCTGCAGGTTCGACACCTTCTTCTCGTAGAGCAGGATGTAGGCGTCTTCCAGTTCCGCCACCATCTTCTCGGAGTTGGTGACGAAGTAGGGCGAGATGTAGCCGCGATCGAACTGCATGCCTTCGACGATCTCGACCTCGGTCTCCATCGCCTTGGCTTCTTCGACGGTGATGACGCCTTCGTTGCCGACCTTCTGCATCGCCTTGGCGATCATTGAGCCGATGGCGCTGTCGCCATTGGCCGAGATGGTGCCGACCTGGGCGACTTCGGCCGAGGACGACACCTTCTTGGCGCGCTTTTCGATATCCTTGACGACCGCCTGCACGGCGATGTCGATGCCGCGCTTGAGGTCCATCGGGTTCATGCCGGCGGCAACCGACTTGGCGCCTTCACGGACGATCGCCTGGGCGAGCACGGTGGCGGTGGTGGTGCCGTCGCCGGCCAGATCGTTGGTGCGGGAAGCCACTTCACGCACCATCTGCGCGCCCATGTTCTCGAACTTGTCTTCCAGTTCGATTTCCTTGGCGACGGTGACGCCGTCCTTGGTGATGCGCGGCGAGCCATAGCTCTTGTCGAGGACGACGTTGCGGCCCTTGGGACCGAGCGTCACCTTGACGGCATTGGCGAGGATGTCGACGCCGCGCAACATGCGGTCGCGCGCGTCGCCAGCGAATTTGACGTCTTTAGCGGACATAGAGGTACTCCAGTTTCTAAAAAATTCGGGGTCGTTTAGGCGATCACGCCCATGATGTCGGATTCCTTCATGATCAGAAGGTCCTCACCGTCGAGCTTCACTTCGGTGCCCGACCACTTGCCGAACAAAACGCGGTCGCCGGACTTGATGTCCATGGGGGTCAGCTTGCCGTTCTCGTCGCGGCCACCGGGGCCCACGGCGATCACTTCGCCTTCCGACGGCTTCTCTTGAGCGCTGTCGGGAATGATGATGCCGCCCTTGGTCTTCTCTTGGGCGTTGATGCGTCGGACGACCACGCGGTCGTGCAGGGGACGGAACTTGGTCTTGGCCATAGGGTTTCCTCGTGGCTTATGAAACAGTGCGAAGGACGGAAAGTGTCGCTGGTGCAGTCTCTTAGCACTCTTTAGCAGAGAGTGCTAATTGTGGCACGGGAGATATTGCCTTAACGGATTGCTGTCAAGCTGGACTGGACGGGCCGATATGGCCGTAATGCCGGCGTAAAGGCCGGTCAGATGAACCTTAATTCTGCCGAAGAAAGCGTCCGAGGAGCCAGAATGATCCGCCGCCAAAGTCACATCCTGCCGACAGTCAGCGTCTTGGCGCTGCTCGGGTTCGGCCTTGCCGGCTGTTCCACCACCAGCAACGAGTCGCGCGAACCGCCGCCGCCGCCGGTCGTGCAGACCTTGCCACCGTCTTTCCCGCCGCAGGATCTGGTCGGCAGCTACGGCCTGGCTGCCTATCACAAGGACGAAGACCGCCCGCGCACCGAAGCGGCCGCCGCCAACCAGTGCCGCCAGCCTTATGTCATCTCCATGGGCCCGACCGGCGGCGTCATGATGCATCTCGCCGACCAGGCAACCCCGACCGAGCTGCGCGTCAAGGGCGCGCCGGGCGGCAAGAACTTCATTGGCCCGGCCGAAGATCCGCCGGGCGGCGCGTTGGACCGTGAGGTCACCAGCTTCGACGGCCGCCTGCTGATCCTGCGCTTTGTCGATCCGGAAGTGCATGGCCGCTACGGCAGCATGGTCTATGTCCGCTGCACGGCGGAAGGCATGAAGAAGCCGGCCGTCCGGCCGCGCCCGGCTGCGAAACCCGCGGCAGCCCGTCCGGCGGCGGCTCCCCGACCCGCGTCTGCACGTCCGGCCCCGGCACCGGCTGCAGGTTCACTTCAGCCGCCGATCCAGAGGCAGTAGTTTAGCGGCGAACTCCGCTAACGATTGTCATGGCCGGGCTTGACCCGGCCATCCCGCTTAGGCACGCACACTGTGCCCTCCTAAGCGGGATCACCGGGACAAGCCCGGTGATGACAAGATCATGCCTTCTCCCCGCGACTTCATCCACGGACCCTGGCGCGCGGTGCCGGTTCTCGGCATCACGCAAATCATCGCCTGGGGCGCGATCTTCTACACGCCGGTGCTGATCGTGCCGCTCATCGCGGCCGAGCGGTCATGGTCGATGGCATTCTCCATGGCCGGATTCTCGGTCGCGCTGCTGGTCGCCGGACTGGTGTCGCCCTTCGTCGGCCGCTCGATCGACCGTTATGGCGGCCACGTCGTCATGACCGCGGGCTCGCTGATCGGCGCCGCCGGACTCGTAGCGATCGGCTACGCCGACCATCCCATTGCCTATTTCGCCGTCTGGATCGTGCTTGGCGCGGCTTTGGCCGCCAGCCTGTATGACGCCGCCTTCGGCACACTCGGCCGCATCTTCGGCGCCGCCGCGCGCCGGCCGATCACGGCACTCACCCTGGCCGGCGGCTTTGCCTCGACCGCCGGATGGCCGGCAACGCATTTCCTCAACGAAGCGGTCGGCTGGCGCGGCACCTACATGGTCTATGCCGCGCTGCTCGCCTTCATCTGCGCGCCGCTGCATGCCTTCGTGCTGCCGCGCAGCCGCGCCGAAACCGCTGTGCCGAAGGAAGGCGATGCCACACCGGTGGCAAAGCTGCTGCCGTCCAAGGGACTGCCGTTCATTCTCGTCGCGTCAGCCTTCGCCGCTTACGCCTTCGTGCCGTCAGGCCTGTCAGCGCATCTGCTGGCGATCTTCGCGCGCAGCGGCATCGATGCCGCCACCGTGGTCTGGATCGGCGCTCTGTTCGGCCCGGCACAGGTCGGCGCGCGGCTGATCGAATTTTCCTTCGGCAAGGACCTGCATCCGCTGTGGGTCGTGCGCTTTGCGCTCAGCACTTTGCTGTGCGCCTTTGTCATGCTGGCCGTGCTCGGCGTGTCGGTGCCGGTTGCCGCGGCCTTCGCGTTGATGTTCGGCGGCGCCAATGGGCTTGTCACCATCACGCGCGGCGCGGTGCCGCTCGCACTGTTCGGTGCGTCCGGTTACGGGCGATTGATGGGACGGCTGGCCGGACCGTTCCTGCTGATGCAGGCGGCGGCGCCCTTGATCATGGCCTTTGTGATCGACCGTGCATCGGACGCCGCGGCATTGGCACTGGCCTGCGCCTTTGCTGCCGTGGCGTTGATCTGCTTTGTCGTGATCAGACGGCCGGCTTAATTAAACAGTTTGTCGATGTCGCGCTGGCTGGCGTGACCGCCATCGCCATCAAGCATCGGTCCGTTCAACAGCCCGCGATCGCTCGACAGGGCAGGGCGCTCATGCGGCGCCGCTGCCGGAATGCCGTCGCAACGCTCCAGCATGGAGGCGACCTGTTCTTCGATCGCCGTCAATGTCGCCATCACCTTGCCGATACGCTGGCCGGCAATGTCCTGGAAATTGCATGACTCATAGATGCGCACGACGCTGTCTTGAATATCCTGCGCCAGCCCGCGCTTGTACTCGTCCTTCAGCGAGGCGCGCAGCGCCTTGGCGCTGTCGTCGATGACCTCGACGGATTTCAGAATCTTCTGCGTCGCGGTTTCCATGCCGTCGACCGCGGCGCCCAACTCATCGGCGGCGCGCGCCATGTGGCGTTCCTTGCCGTCGCCGATCAGGCCGCCAAGGTCGCGCTTGTTGCGGGCGATGGTTTCACGAATGAGGATGAGTTCGGCTTTCAGGTGCTCGCTGCTGTCTTGCGGATTTTTGTGCGCGCTTGCCTGTTCGGTACGGCGATGCGCGGCGTAGGCGGTGGCCACCGGCCGCTTGTCCGCCATCATCGCTTCGATGCGAAAAATCTTGCGCTGCACGTCACGCCCCTCTTGTGCCTGCGGCAACATTATCGGAGGGCACATTAACGCTGGGTTGCGCGGCGCAATCGCGCGCGCGAAAATTACGCGCAGCGCAACAGTGCATTAACCACGACGCCGCGCGTTTTACGTAAAATAAACGGTAAGCCAATGAAGCCGCCTTCAACCCGCCGCATTATGGCGAGCGGGCGGGCATGGTTTACCAATCGGTGTGTGTTTGGGCCTGTAGTGCTTGCAGTGCGTAAACTGCGAGTAACACGATGCAGCGTTCAATTCTGATCGGCCTCGCCGCGAGTCTGCTTGCGAGCACCGCGCTCGCGCAGATGACGCCGCCCATGGTCGTCGTCGCGCATCCGCAGCGCATGCAGAACGGCATGGGTGGCGGTTTCATCGAAGCCGTCTTCGGCGATAATGGCCGCAGGCAGCAGAACCACTACGCGCCGCCGCCACCGCAGCAAAGCTATTACGGCGCGCCGCCGCCAAGCCAGCAGCCGGTCTATGCCAGCACCGGCCCTGTGACCGGTCCGATGTCGCATCCCGCCGCCGCGCAGGACTATCCGATCGATCCGGTCTTCGAGCGCCAGGAAGTGATGTACGAAGGTCCGGAAAGTCCCGGCACCATCGTCATCGATACGCCGAACAAGTTTCTGTATCTGGTGCAAGGTGGCGGGCGCGCTTTGCGCTACGGCATCGGCGTCGGCCGGCCCGGCTTTACCTGGTCGGGCATGCACGCGATTTCCGCGATGAAGGAATGGCCGGACTGGACGCCGCCGAAAGAGATGCTCGAGCGCCAGCCCTATCTGCCGAAGTTCATGGCCGGCGGCCCGACCAATCCGCTCGGCGCGCGCGCGATGTATCTCGGTTCGACTTTGTACCGCATCCACGGCTCGAATGAACCTTGGACCATCGGCACGAACGTATCGTCAGGCTGCATCCGCATGCGCAACCATGACGTCGTCGATTTGTATAGCCGCGTGAAGGTCGGCGCGAAGGTGTTGGTGTTGTAACGCATGCTGTTGTCCCCGCGAAGGCGGGGACCCATAGCCACCGGCAGTGGGAAGGGGCAAGACAGCAGTTAGCTGACTTTCGAAAACACGGAAACGCTGCGGCGTATGGGTCCCCGCCTTCGCGGGGACGACAGAAGCGCCCTCAGTCCCCGCCGCCACCATCGCCGCCGCCGAAGTCGCCACCATAATCACTGCCGGCATCGCTATTGCCGTCGTCGAACAGGCCGGAGCTGCGGTTACCGCCGACGTCGTTCGCGCCCGCGTCGCGTGACAAGTCACCACCCGACGCATTGTTGTCCCATGGCGAGCCCGACGATCCGCTGTCGCGCGTATTGCCGAAAGCGCTGCCACTGTTCTGGCCGCCGCCGAACAGTCCACCAATCGAGTTGAACAGCAGCGAGCCGCCGATCACGCCGGCAGCGGTTGCTGCGGCGGTGCCGAGAAACGATCCGCCGCCTGTGCCGGGAGCAGCGGCCTGCTCCTGAGGCGCCTGTTGCGCGTTGCGCTGCCAGGCGTTGGAAGCGCCACCCGTATTCCAGCGACTATCCGGTCCACCGGCGCGCACGCTCGGCACAGAGCCGCGCCCGGTGATCGCATTGCGCATCGTGTCGAGAAAGCCGCCGCCAGACGGCGCGTCTTCTTCGCCGCCGAGTTCGCGGATGCGGGCGTCGGCGCGCTTCAGCGCTTCATCCTGCACCAGCACGGTTTGCACCAAGGCATAAAGCGAGTGCGGCGCCCGGCGGACGCCGTCGGCAATCGCGCGCTCGGCGTCTGCGTCGCGGGGTGAATTTTCCACCTGCGCCAGGCGGTCGAACAAGTCGGTCACCAATTGGCGTTCCTGCGGCGTCATCGATTTCCTCCCGTTGTCGAAACAACTCTCAGCTTAATCTAGGAAGCGCGCGGGCTTTCGCCAGATGGCTGCGCCAAAGCGACGCCGTGTTCCGCCAGCAGCCCGGGGTAAGCATCGGAATTGAAAAAGGCGAATTCGTGCTCGCGCAACGTCGTCAGCGAATCGAGGCTTTGCAGCGCCTCATCGACAAAGCCGGGATGACACATGACAAGGCCGCCATCCGGCAGGCCTTTGAGAAAGCGCGGGAATAGCTTGGCAAACTGCGCCTTGGCGCTGAAAGCATAGGCGCCGGCAAAGGCTGGATTGGTCACCAGTCCGCGCCGCGTCGCCTGGCTCCTGAAGCCGAGGCTGAGCACATCGAGCACCAGCGATTTCTTGTCATGCAGCAACCGGCCGGCGCGGGCCCGGCCACATTGCCGCACCCAGGCTTTCGGCGCCATTTCGCTGGCGACCTTGAGAAACGCATTGCGCACCTGCGGCAGCAGGTGAACATGTTGATGACCGTCGATGAAATCCGGCGCGCGGCCGAACATGTCGATGAAGGCGTGCAGTTGCGCCGCGATCTCCGCTTCCAGCGGCGCATCGGCAAGCCGGCGCGTCATCGCCAGCTTCATCATCTCGTTGATCGGCAGGAAGGCGTCCTGGCGCAGCGGCGCGAAGCCTTCAGTCAAAGGCTTGAACGGCGCCGTTAAGGTGACATGCAAGCCGATCGCCGCATGCGGCTCATCGGCGTTCAGCGAGGCCAGTGCCTCGGCCTCGCCATTGCCGAGATAGCCGCCCGGCATCATCACCGATGTCGCATTGATACGCTTCTTGGCGATCAATTGCCGGATCGCGGCATTGACGCCCGGCGCCATGCCGTAATCATCGGCGCACAGCCAGATGCGGCGGATTGCTTTGGACAATCGCTTACTCAACCACGTCGTCTGGCGACGGCCGCGTCTTCGATGCCGCGGAATGCTTCACCGTATGCTCGGCCACGAAATACACCGGGCGGCCTTTGATTTCCGACAGCAGCTTGCCGATATATTCGCCGAGCACGCCGATCATCATCAGCTGCACGCCGCCAAGAACCATCAGGCCTACAACGAGCGACGGATAGCCGGGCACGTCTTCGCCGAACAAGACGGTTTCGATGACGATATAGGCGCCGAACAACAGCGCGGTTGCGGCCATGACAACGCCGAGCAGGCTGGCGACGCGCAACGGCGCCACCGAAAACGACGTCAGGCCTTCGACCGACAGGCCAATCAGCGACCAGACATTCCAGGTGCTGCTGCCATGCTCGCGCTCAGCGGGTTCGTAGTCGACGCGGACCTGGCGGAAGCCGATCCAGCTCGACAGGCCCTTGAAGAAGCGGTTGCGCTCGGGCATCTGCCGCAGCGCATTGGCGGCGCGGGGGGAGAGCAGGCGGAAGTCGCCGGCATCTTCCGGAATTTTCAGCCGGGCGCGCCAGTTCAGCAGCCAGTAGAACCAGTGCACGCCGGTGCGGCGCAGGAACGACTCGTTCTCGCGATGCGCCTTGGCGGTGTAGACGACGTCGAAGCCGTCATCGAGCCAGCGCGACACCAGGGTTTCGACCAGGCTCGGCGGATGCTGGCCGTCGCCATCCATGAACAGGACGGCGCCGAGCCGGGCATGGTCGAGGCCGGCGAGGAGGGCTGCTTCCTTGCCGAAATTGCGCGACAGGGTGACCACCTGCACGTCGAGCGGCAGGGCCGGCAGGGCGTTGGCGGTGTGACTGGTGTCGTCGGCGCTGCCGTCATCGACGTAGACGACTTCGACTTCCAGATTGTGCTTCGACTGAAGGAAACGCGCGACCTCGGCAATGCGGTCGTGCAGGCTGGTGAGCCCTTTGGCCTCGTTGAAAACCGGCACGACGATGGACAGTCCGTGGGCCGGACGGGACTTGCCCGTTCGGGCGGCGGTTTTAACGGTTTTCGACGGCATCTTCGTCAATCCAACACCTATAGCAAAGTTCCTTTAGGGCGCGATGTATACCGCATGGCCGCCGTGCTGTCGCGCCCGGGTGGGCACGGATTTCGGATAGGATCGAGCGCCGATACCGGCTATGGAAGCCCGATGATGATCATGTCCCCTCTTAAGAACATCTTCGACCGCCTCCACCTCGCCTGGCACGAGCGCGCCGTGGCGATGAAGGCCGCGAGCTTTGCGATGGTCGGCATTGTCAACACAGCGATCGACTTCAGTATCTTCTGGACGGTGGCGGAATTCCTGAAATGGCCGCTCGTGCCGTCGAATGTCCTGTCCTGGCTGGTGGCGGTGTCGTTTTCCTACGCCATGAACACCTTCATTACCTTCGGCCCCGAATCGGGCCGCATTCTGCGCTGGCGCGATTACGCCACATTTGCCGCCTCCGGCGTTGCCGGCATGGTGTGCTCGACGGCGACCTTGTTCGTCCTGTCCTATTTCCTGCCGGTGATTGTCGCCAAGCTGATCTCCATCCTGGTCAGTTTCGTCATCAATTTCACGCTGTCGCACTTCGTGGTTTTCCGCAAACGCGAGCAATAGTCTGGCCGTGACGTCGTCCCGTAAAACGATTGCCGTCGCCGCGGCGCTCATCCTCACCGCCGGCTTTCTTGTCCTTTTCATTACCGGCGGCGCGCGCTTTGCCGTCGGCCTGACGCTGAAGCCGATCGTCGACGATCTCGGCTGGGGCCGCAGCGAACTCGGCCTCGCGGTCGCGATTTATCAAGTGCTCTCGGCAGGGGCGATGTTTGCCGCCGGATTCCTGGTCGACCGCAGCGGGCCGAAGCTTGTGCTGATCGGTGGCCTGATTGTCAGCGGCATCGGTATCGGCCTGATGAGCGTGATGACGTCGCCCTGGCATGCCCTCGTGCTGTACGGCGTGATCTTCGGGCTCGGCAGCGGCGCTGCCTCGCTCATCCCGGTCAGCGTGATGGTGACGCGGGCCTTTCCGTATCGCACTGGCATTGCCAATGCGGTGGTCATCTCCGGGATGAGCGCTGGCCAGCTCGTGATGATCGCGGGCCTGGCGGCGCTGCTGCTGACAGTCAATTGGCGCTCGATCTATGTGCTGCTCGGTATTGCGCATCTCATTTTGGTGCCGCTACTGATGTTCGCCATCCCGAAAACAACGTCGGCGCAGTCGAAAGCCGCGCGGCCGAGCGACGGCCTCGGCATTGCCGAGGCGGCGCAGACGCGGCAGTTCTGGCTGCTGCTCGCGGTCTACGCGATTTGCGGCCTGGACGATTTCTTTGTCGTCACGCATGTGGTCGCCTTCGCGCAGGATCGCGGCGCCGATGCCTTCCTCGCCGGCAATCTGCTGGCTTTGATGGGATTGACCGGCCTGCTGGGCCTGCTCGCCACCGGTGCGTTCAGCGACCGTTCCGGCCCGGTCTGGCCGACCGCGATCGCGTTCATTGCACGCGTGGCGGTGTTCGCGCTGATCATGGTCGACCAGTCGACTTTGTCCGTTGCGATCTTCGCACTGGTGTTCGGCATCACCCTGATGGTGACGGCGCCGTTGACGGCAATCTTTGTGTCGCAATATTTCGGCACCCGTCATCTCGGCGCACTGACAGGCCTGATCACGATGGTACATCATGTGTTCGGCGGCTTCGGCGCCTATCTCGGCGCCGCGGTGTTCGACTCGACCGGCACCTACAACATCGCCTTCGTCGTGATGTTTGCGTCGTCAGTGCTGGCCGTAGCGCTGTGTGCCATGCTGCGCAAACCGGCGGCGAGGCCGATAGCACCCTAAACAGGAGCAGACCATGCGGGATGACGACAATCTGACGGCGGCGCGGCCCAGCTTTGTGTCTCATCTCGAATGTTCGATGACCGGCGAACATTATCCCGCCGACCAGATCCATAATTTGTCGCGCGCCGGCAAGCCGCTGCTGGTGCGCTACGATCTTCCCGGCGTCGCCAAAACATTGACCAAGGATGCTTTGGCAGAGCGTCCGCCAGACCTGTGGCGCTATCGCGAATTGCTGCCGGTGCGCGACGCCGGCAACATCGTCAGCCTTGGCGAGACAATGACGCCGATCGTGCGCATGGCGCGCACTTCAGCCAAACTCGGCGGCGGCGAAATCCTGGTGAAGGACGAGGGCCGCTTGCCGACCGGTTCGTTCAAGGCGCGCGGCCTTGTCATGGCGGTGTCGATGGCCAAGGCGCTCGGCATCAAGCACATGGCGATGCCGACCAACGGCAATGCCGGCGCTGCGCTTGCCGCCTATGCCAGCCGGGCCGGCATCAAGGCAACAATCTTCTGTCCCGAAGATACGCCGGAGGTGAATGTCAGCGAGATCGCCTTGCAGGGCGCGTCGGTCTATCGCGTCAACGGCTTGATCGACGATTGCGGCAAGATCGTCGGTGAAGGCAAGGCGAAGACCGGCTGGTTCGACACCTCGACCTTGAAGGAGCCTTATCGTATCGAAGGCAAGAAAACGATGGGCCTTGAACTGGCCGAACAACTCGGCTGGGAGATGCCGGATGTCATCTTCTATCCGACCGGTGGCGGCACCGGTTTGATTGGCATGTGGAAGGCCTTCGCTGAGCTGGAAGCGATCGGTTTCATCGGAGCGAAGCGCCCGCGCATGGTGGCGGTGCAGGCCTCCGGTTGCGCACCGATGGTCAAGGCATTCGAGGATGGCGTCGAGCACGCGCCGCGCTGGGAGAATGCACACACGATCGCGTCGGGCATTCGTGTGCCGCAAGCGGTCGGCGACTTTCTCATTCTGCGGGCGGTTCGCGAGAGCAAGGGCTTTGCCATTGCCGTTGATGACGATGCCATCACCGCGGCGCTGAATGAAATGGCGCGCGAAGAGGGCTTTCTCCTGTGCCCGGAAGGTGCGGCAACCTATGCCGCTTACAAGCAAAGTCTGGCGTCCGGCCGCGTCTCGAAGCAGGACCGGGTAGTGCTGTTCAATTGCGCCAGCGGGCTGAAATATCCGCTGCCGCCGGTCCACAACACGCTGGATCGGCACAAGCCGATTGATTTTTCTGCATTGTGATCGATTGGCCACGATCGAATGAGATATTCCACGCGGCGCTGAATGACGCGATGACTATGCCGCGCGCCTCGCCTTGGACGGCATCGGCATCTTACGTATTTTCTGCGAAGGCTGTCACAGCACGCTCGTTGGCACAGTGGTCGCGTTGACAAGGCGTGCTGCCTTCAACAGCTTTGCCGTCCTTGCAACGGGCGGAGATGCTGGTGATGAAACGCGCAGCGATGTTGATCGTGGCTAGCCTGCTGGCGAGCGTGACGAGCGTTCATGCGCAGGACTATCCGACGCGGCCGATCACGATGATCGTGCCCTTCGCCGCCGGCGGTCCGACCGATGTGCTGGCGCGCATCCTCGCCGAGCGACTTGGCGCGTCACTCGGACAAACCGTGTTGGTGGAAAACGTCACCGGCGCTGCCGGCAGCATCGCCGTCGGCCGCGCGGTGCGCTCGCCGCCGGACGGTTATACGCTGTCATCGGACACTGGAGCACGCATGTGCTCAACGGTGCGATCTATCAGTTGCCGTATGATCTGCTGACCGATCTGGCGCCGGTGTCGCTGCTCTCAAGCAATCCGCAGCTCATCGTTGGCAAGAATACGCTGGCGGCGAACGATCTGAAATCGCTGATTGCCTGGCTCAAGGAAAATCCCGCGAAAGCCTCCGTCGGCACGGCGGGGGCCGGCAGCGCGTCGCATGTCGGCGGCGTCTATTTTGCCAATGCCAGCGCCACCAATGTGACTTTCGTGCCCTATCGCGGCACCGGACCGGCAATGCAGGATTTGATCGCGGGGCAGATCGAATTGATCTTCGACCAGTCTTCCAATTCGTTGCCGCAAATTCGCAGCAAGCACATCAAGGCTTTCGCCGTCACCAGCAAGACGCGGCTCGCGTCTGCGCCGGACATTCCGACCGTCGATGAAGCCGGACTGCCCGGTTTTTATATTTCGGTCTGGCATGGCTTATGGGTGCCAAAGGATACGCCTAAGCCGATCATCGCCAAGCTCGCTAGCGCGGTGAGGGCGGCGCTGGCTGACGAGCATGTGCGCAAGCGGCTGGCCGATCTCGGCCAGGATCTTCCGCCGGTCGAGCAACAGACGCCGGAGGGCCTCGCCGTCTATCAGAAGGCCGAGATCGAGAAGTGGTGGCCGATCATCAAGCAGGCGAACATCAAGGTGGATTGACGCTACAGCTTGGCTTCCAGCTTGGCGTAAAGCGGGTTCTCTTTCGAGAAGACGTAATCGAGATCAGCCACCGCCACCGCTTCGGCGCCGTTGTCGCGCAGGAAGCTGGTGAGCGCATAGACCTGATCGGGCGGGCAGTGCAGCGTCAGCATGCCGGACGAAGTGGGTCCGCCGAACGGCGTCGCTACGCCGAACTTGGCCTTGGCGCTGTCGACGAGCTTGGCATCGCAAGCAGCAAAGCGGGCGCGCACTTCGCGGAAGGCCTTGGCGCGGGCCTGTGCAGCGATGCGGTCGAGAATGACGCGCGCGGTCTCGCGCGTCGAGGCATCCCAGTTCGCGCCGCGGGCGGCGACCAGATTGGCCTGCGAGCGCAGGATGATGCCGTCCTCGACGATCTTCAGGCCATTGGCCGAGAGCGTCGCGCCGGTGGTGGTGATGTCGACGATCAGTTCAGCGGAGCCTGACGCCGGCGCTCCTTCAGTGGCGCCGGCACTCTCGACGATGCGATAGTCGATGACGCCGTGCTTGCCGAAGAAATTGCGCGTCAGGTTGATGTACTTGGTTGCGACGCGCATGCGGCGGCCATGCGTGTGGCGGAACGCGGTGGCGACATCGTCAATGTCGGCCATGGTCCGCACGTCGATCCAGGCTTGCGGCACGGCGACGATCACAGTGGCCGAGCCGAAACCCAGCCCCTCAAGCAGTATGACGCGGTTATCGGCATCCGGCATGTATTCGCGGACGAGATCTTCGCCGGTGACGCCCATGTGCACGGTGCCGGCGGCGAGTTGTTGGGTGATTTCCGACGCCGACAAATAAGCAACCTCGACATTGTCGAGGCCGACCACAGCGCCGCGATAGTCACGCGCGCCACGTGGCTTGACCAAAGACAGGCCGGAGCGGGCGAAGAAGGCTTCGGCGTTTTCCTGCAGGCGGCCTTTGGCCGGCACGGCCAATACGAGTTTCTGATTCATGACGCGGCTCCATAGGCCGCGAGGCGTTCGATCCAGACCGAGAAGCCGACCGCTGCGGTCGGCTCAGCCGAGCCGAGCCGCGTCAGCAGGCCGTCATAACGGCCGCCAGCGACCAGCGGGTCGCCGGTGCGCGCCGGGTCGGTCAGTTCGAAGACGAAGCCGGTGTAATAATCGAAGCCGCGGCCGAAGGCGGTCGAGAACTGCATGCGCTTGAGATCGAAGTCACGCGCGGCGAGGAAGCCGTTGCGGCTTTCGAACAGATCGAGGGCAGGCGATAGCGCGCTGGTCATATTGGCGTCGGCGGCGAGCGCGCGCAGTTCGGCGGCGGCGTCGTCCGGATCGCCGCCAATGGCGAGGAAGCGTTCGATCAGGCCGCGCACATCGCCGGGCAATTTGGTCGAGGCCCCTAACGCCGACTGCTCAAGGAAGCGATCGGCAATCTCGGCGACCGAGCGGCCGCCGACGGCATTGATGCCGGCGATCGAGAGGAGGTCGGTGACCAGCGCATGCGCGCCTTTCGGATCGGAGCCGGCAAGCGCCGCCAGCACGCCCTGATATTCCGGGCGGCCGTTATTGCCACCGAGCATCAGCCGCTCGAGATCGAGCGCGAGGTTGCTCTTGCGGTTGAAGTCCTTCACCAGTCGGCGCTTCCACGCCGGCGCCAGATCAAGCCCGGCAATTAGCGCGGCAAACAAAGCCACATCGCCGGTGCGGATGTCGGGTTGGGTCAGGCCATAACCGGCGGTCGCCTCGAGGCCGAGCGCCAGCATTTCGGCGTCGGCGGCGGCGCGGTCGGTGCGGCCAAACGATTCAATGCCGGCCTGCATGAACTCGGCCGGTTGGTCGTTGCGGTGACGGAAGACCGGGCCGAGATAGCAAAAGCCGGCCGGCTTCCCCGCTGTCGGCGAGGCGAGGTAATCGCGCGACACCGGAATGGTCAGGTCGGGACGCAGGCAGAATTCGGCGCCGCCCGGCGCGGTCGTCAGGTACATGCGCTTGCGGATGTCCTCGCCGGACAGATCGAGGAACGGCTCGGCCGGCTGCAGAATGGCCGGCGCGACGCGGACATAGCCGGCGCGCTCATAGGAGGCGACCAGCGTTTCCGCGCGCGCATCCTGACCCGCCGGGCCCGATCCAGTGTTCAGCTTCGCGTCCATCAGCCGTCCCAAATGCCCGTCTAACCCCGTATCGCAGCGGGCTTTAGCACGCCAAGTTTAAAGACTCGACGACGAAAGCCCGTCGCGCTTAACGCGGCGGCCGGGCAAACCGCTGGGATCGTTAACGAATTTCCGGCTCGCGTTTTTCCCGGGATTTATCGTGGCCGGAGGTAATGAAATCTCAACGCCGCCCGGGTCAAGTGGAACCCGGGGGAACCTTGATGACCTATTGCGTTTCGCGCGCCACCGTCGATGCCTTTTATGCCGCCTATGCGGCCCAGGACACCGACCGGATTTCCCCTTTTTTCCATGACGACATTGAGTGGACCATCAGCGGACCGGTCGATGTGCTAACCTGGTGCGGCACGTATCGCGGCAAGGCCGAAGCCCTCCACCTCACCGACAAGGTCATTCCGGCGCTGTTCAAGGTGATCACCTTCTCACGCTCGTCGCTTTTACTCGATGGCGATCAGGTTGCGACGTTGAGCCGCCTGTCGCTCAGCCGTCTCGCCGATGGCCGGGTGATCAGCTACCGCATCGCGCATTTCCTGCGCTTCAAGGACGACAAGGTGATCTCGATGCTGTCGCTGCTCGATTCTTTCGATGCGGTCGAGCAGATGCTCGGCCATGCGCTCGCCGTCGATACACCCAGCCGGACAGACGACTTCGTCGCCGTCTAACAGCGGAGCTCTCGCATGACCGACAACGTCACACGCTCCGTCGTCGAGGCCTTCTACGAGGCCTATGATTCACGCGATCCGACGCGGATCGGCGCCGTCGTCGATGACGATGTCGAGTGGATGGTGTTCGGCCCGGCGGCGGTGATGCAAGTTTGCGGCCAGTGGCGCGGCAAGGCCGCGGTGATCGAGCGTTTCACCCGGCTGGTGCCGCAGGTGATCGACTTCAAGACATTCGAGCGGAGCTATTTGTTGGTTGATGGCGACGAGAGCGCCGCGTGCGGCCGCATTACCAGCCGCCACCGCGCGACCGGCCGCATTATCAGCCATCGCGCTGCGCATTTCGTGCGGTATCGCAACGGCAAGGTGATGTCGTTTCGCGCCATCAACGACACGCTCGATGCGGCCGAACAATATATCGGCCATCGCATCGATCTGAATGCGATGCCGGCGGATGACGATCTGGCGACGGTCTAGGCCGGCAGCTTCTCGGGCTTGGCGGCGGGGGGAGTGGCCGGCGCCTTTTCCGGCTCGGCGGGCGCGTTGCTGTTCTGCGCGTCGTTCTGGATTTCGATCTGTTCCTGGATCGCAACCGGCTCGACCACAGGCTCAGGAAGCTCCTCAACAGCCGGATCGGTGTTGACGCCCTGCGCCGTCGTTTCGACCGGCGCGTCGGCGGCGGCTTCCACCTGATGCTCTTCCGGCGGCACCGGCTGGCCGGAGGTGACGGTCACTTCGACGGTCATGCCGAGATAATCCGATGGCGCTGCCGTGAAGCTGCCGGAAATCGGAATTGCCTGCGACGGATCGCGCGTCACGGCGATGCGGATCAGATTGTCGCCGGCGATCAGGCCGTTGGTCGGATCATATTCGACCCAGCCGGCGCCGGGCAGATAGACATCGGCCCAGGCATGCGTCGCGCCAGCGCCCTGGATTCCGCCCTGGGCGCCATCGAGCGCCGGGTCATAGAGATAGCCGGTGATGAAGCGCGCACCGAAGCCAAGGCTGCGCACCGCCTCGATGAACAGCAGCGCGAAATCGCGGCAGGTGCCACTCATTTTTTCGAGCGTCTCGATCGGCGACTGCGTGCCTTCTTCGTAGCGCGCATTGTAGGCGAACTCGTTCTTGATCGCGGAATTCAGGTTCGACAGCAGGTCGAAGGTCGGCATCGGATCGCCGGGGAAGAAACGCTTGGCCCAGGCGTCGACCAGCCCTTGCGGATCCGGATAATGCCGTTCAACCAGGCGGCCGAGATCGCTGCGGTCGGCGGCAGAATAGACGAAAGGATAGGTCTGCGCTTCCGGCGCAATCGCCACGGCTTGCCGGGGCAGGCCATAGCTGTCGAGATGTAGCGTGCTTTCGATGAACAGCTCGGTGCCGGGCTGGTCGAATTCGACGAGCGCGATCGAATTGCCGAACACGTCATGCATCCAGCGGGTGGTACCCGGCGGCGACAAGGTCAGTTCGGCGTCAACCAGCCGCAAGTCGTGACTGTCGCGCGGCCGTATCATCAAACGATGCGCGCCGAACGTCGCGGGCCGGGCATAGCTGTAACGGGTCGCGTGACGGACCGTGAAATGTCTCATGAGGCGACCGTCTGGTTGTCGAAATCAATCCGAGTGCGGAGTAACCACCTCGGGCACTTTTGGTTCAATAGACTGCTTTTTATCATCTTTACTCGAAACGGGCGCAATCGGCGGTGTGCCCGGCATATGCACGAGCTTCATGCGGCTGCCGGTCTGGCGCTGCATTGTTTGCGAAACTGGATATGGCCAGCGGTCGTCCACCCCGAAAACCCCGTTTTTTCTGATTGTTGGTCGCGAGGTAGAACGCGACGGAACATGAAATGTTCCGCCTCTGTACGGGGCAAAGGTTTATTTTAGGTGCGTCTATTTTTTGTGACGCGCCAGGACCTTCGCAACTTCCGCGACAAGGTCAGCCTCGTTGACCGAAAACTGCGCGTCGGCCTGCTTCTTCAAATATTCCTCGCGGTCGCTCGCCGTCTCGGCGGCGGCGGCCAGTTCGGCGCCGAGGATCAGGTCCTTGATGACAACCTGTTTGGCGTCGCGCTCGTTCGAGCCCTGCATGATGGCGCAGGGGCTCGAGCGGCGGTCGGCATATTTGAGCTGCTGGCCGACATTATTTTTCGGATTGCCGAGATAGAGCTCGGCGCGAATGCCGGCCTTGCGCAAGGTCGAGACGAAGCCCTGATAGGCGGCGATATTATCGCGGTCCATGATGGTGACGAGGACCGGGCCGGGCTCCGGCTTGGTTGACAGCTTGCCGAGCGCGGTGAGCGCCGCCTGCAAGCGCGACACGCCGATGGAGAAGCCAGTCGCCGGCACGGGCTGGCCCATGAAACGCGAGACGAGGCCGTCGTAACGGCCACCGCCGCCGACTGAACCGAAACGCACCGGGCGGCCTTTCTCGTCCTTGATCTCGAAGGTCAGTTCAACTTCGTAGACCGGGCCGGTGTAATATTCGAGGCCGCGGACGACGGAGGGGTCGACAATGACGCGACCATCCTCTGACGCAAGGGCAGAAATAGTGCGTAGCTCCTCGACGCCTTCAGTGCCGCGCGCGGAACCGCCAACAACTTTCGTCAGATTGTCGAGCGTTGCATTGTTGTCGCTGCTCTTCGCCGAGGTGAATGCAAGAACGCGTTCGATGGCACTTGCTTCAATGCCGGCGCCTTTGGTGAAGTCGCCGCTCTCATCCTTGCGGCCCTCACCAAGCAACTGACGTACGCCTTCAGCACCAAGACGATCCAGCTTGTCGATCGCCCGCAGCACAGTCAGTCGCTTGCCCGCGTGTTCATCGCCAGCCAGTCCGATGGATTCAAGAACGCCATCAAGCACCTTGCGGTTATTCACCTTCACCACATAGTCGCCGCGCTTGATGCCGAGCGCTTCCATCGTATCGGCGGCGAGCATGCACATCTCGGCATCGGCGGCCATGCTGGCCGAGCCGACCGTGTCGGCATCGAACTGCATGAACTGACGGAAGCGGCCAGGACCGGGCTTCTCGTTGCGATAGACATAGCCGTTGCGATAGCTGCGATAGGGCAACGCCAAATTCTGGTAGTTCTCGGCGACGTAGCGCGCGAGTGGCGCGGTCAGGTCATACCGCAGCGATATCCACTGCTCGTCATCGTCCTGGAACGAGAACACGCCTTCATTCGGCCGGTCTTGATCGGGCAGGAATTTGCCGAGCGCATCCGTGTATTCAAAAGCCGGCGTCTCAACCGGCTCGAAGCCGTAAAGCTCGAACGTCTCGCCAATAGTCTTGACCATCGCGCGCGTGGCGGCGATCTCTGCTGGACCGCGGTCGGCCAAGCCACGCGGCAGGCGGGCTTTGAGTTTTTGCAGTTTTTTACCGGAGGAATCAGCCATTTGCGCTCAGTGATTGAGAGGGGGCAATGGCCGGGTAGGTAGCAGTGCGGGCGGGAAGCGGCAAGGGACGCTGGTCTACCGCCCGCCGGACAGTGACTTGCGGTCGCTACTGACGCCGTCATTGAGCACAACGCTCAACAGCGAGCTGTTCACCTTGATCGAGCCGTTGTAGTCGATCAAGCCGAGGCGGCGAAACTTGTTCATGAAGAAGCTGACGCGCGAGCGGGTGGTGCCGATCATTTCGGCCAAGGTCTCCTGGCTGATCTTGGCCAGCACCGGCTCCGGTTTTCCTTCTTTGCCGAAGTTAGCCAGCAGCAGCAGCGTGCGGGCCAGCCGCTTTTCGGATGAATTGAAGAGCTGATCGACCAGGTCTTCCTCGATGCGGCTGTTGCGATTAAGCAGATGTGTGATGAACATTGCTGAGAGCAACGGCTCTTGCTTCAGTTCGTTTATCATCTCCGCCTTGTCGATGCGCATGATGGTGCTTTTCGCCATCGTCACCACGGAGGCCAAGCGGAGCGGATGGCCGGTCAGACAGCCCTCACCGAAAAAATCGCCGTCGCCGAGAATCGAAAGCACCGCTTCCTTCCCGCTTGCAGCGGCAACGGTGATCTTCGCCTTGCCGTGCTGGATGTAAAAGATCGCGTCACAAGGATCGCCCTGGCCGTAGACGACGGCGCCGGCATCCAACTTCAGATTTTTTCTGCCCGTCCCGGCTTTGGCGAGGAAGACCGATGGGTCGAAGGCCTCGGTCTTTTGCATTTTCGCCATTAGCTGAAACTCCTTCAGCGAACCGCGCTGTCATGCCCCCTGGGGCTTTTGATCCCGCGAAAACACGGTAGCACACTATGTTCGATATCATACATATTTCGACTATACTGGTTGCGACGTCTTGCTGGATGCAACCTGACATCATTCGACCGGCGAATATGGATAAGCAGCTGCACTATCGTGCTTGATCCCTTGTGCCGCAGTGTGTTTTTAATGCGCTGGCTTGACTGTTATAACGACGATCAAGTTGCAGAACCGGATTCCAGGTCCGGCAAGAGGTTGGAGAATACCTATGGCGCTGTCCCGAGAAAATCCTTCTACGAGTGTGCCGAACGACCTCGCACCGTTCTGGATGCCGTTCACGGCGAATCGCTCTTTCAAGGCGCGGCCGCGCATGCTCGCCAGCGCCAAGGACATGCACTATTTCACCCCGGAAGGCCGCAAGATCATCGATGCCTCGGCCGGCCTGTGGTGCACCAATGCCGGGCATAACCGCGAGCCGATTGTCGCCGCGATCCAGAAGCAGGCGGCGGAACTCGACTTTTCGCCGACTTTCCAGTTCGGCCATCCGAAGGCCTTCGAGCTGGCATCGCGTATCGCCGCTTTGGCGCCGGGCGATCTTGATCATGTCTTTTTTTGCAATTCGGGCTCGGAGGCCGATGACACCGCGATGAAGATCGCGCTGGCCTATCACCGCGCCAAAGGCGAAGCGACGCGCGTGCGCTTCATCGGCCGCGAGCGCGGCTATCACGGCGTCGGCTTCGGCGGCACCGCCATTGGCGGCATGGTCGCGAACCGCAAGCAATTCGGCGCGCTGCTCGCCGGTGTCGATCATTTGCAGACGACCTATAACCGCGCCGAGCAGGCCTTCTCGGTTGGTGAGCCGGAGTGGGGCGAGCATCTCGCCGACGAACTCGATCGTTTGGTGGCGTTGCACGATGCGTCGACCATCGCCGCCGTCTTCGTCGAGCCGGTGGCCGGTTCGACCGCGGTGCTGCCGCCGCCGAAGGGCTATCTGAAGCGCCTGCGCCAGATCTGCGACAAGCACGGCATCCTGCTGGTGTTCGACGAGGTCATTACCGGCTTCGGCCGTCTCGGCCATGCCTTTGCCGCCGAACGTTATGACGTGGTGCCGGACATGATTGCCTTCGCCAAGGGCATCACCTCTGGCAGCGTGCCGATGGGCGGCGTCATTGCGCGCAAGCACATTCATGACGCCTTCATGAGCGGGCCGGATCACGTCATCGAGCTGTTCCACGGCTACACTTATTCGGCGCATCCTCTGGCCTGTGCTGCCGGTCTCGCGACACTCGATCTCTATCGCGACGAAGACCTGTTCGCGCGCGCCAAGAAGCTGGAGCCCATCTGGGCCGACGCGGTGATGGGCCTGAAAGGCCTGCCGGGCGTGCTCGATATCCGCGTTGTCGGCCTGATGGCGGGCATCGATCTGTCGAGCAAGCCGGATGCGGTCGGCAAGCGCGGCTATGAAGCGCTCGAGAACGGCTTCCACGACCATGGCATCATGTTCCGCACATCGGGCGATGCGATTGCCATGTCGCCGCCGCTGATCGTGACCGAAGACCAGATCGGCGAGATTGTCGACAAGGTCGCCAAGGTGATCAAGCAGGGGGCGTGATCATTTCATCGCAAATGCCGGCTTGGGCAACAAGATTGCCCAGCCGACATTGATGAAGCTGTCGCCGCGCCGGTCAGGGATGATGAAGGACGGCTGCACCGCCGCTTCGCTGGCGATTTTGCGGAAGGCGACCGGAATCGTCTCGAGATCGCCGCCGGTCCACACCACAACAGCGCCGCGCGCATTGAGATCGCCAAGTTCAATCCACGGCGCGCGCGCCGGGTCGCCGTCGATCAGCACGCGCGGATGGCTCGGTGCGTAATGCGCGACATTGCCGCCGTCCCACATTGAGCCGATGACGTAAGCGATCGGCTCGCCGGTGGCGGCGCGGTAGCGGCGGCTGAGTTCACCGGCCAGTTGCTCGCCGGGATAGAACACAGCGCGATAGCGGTGATCGTAATTCGGCAGCACCGCGTAATTGACGATGAACGCACCGGCCATGCAGAAAAACACAATGGCCCAGGTGATCAGTACGCGGGCGAGGCGGCCCGGTTCAAGCGCGCGGCGCGCGATCAGCACGAGCCACGTTCCGACAAACATCCATAACGGATAGCCCCACATCGCCACCGTGCCGCGGCCGCTCACCGCCGCCATAATCAGCACAATGCAGATCGGGCCGAAGGCCAGCCAGGTGACGATGCGCCGGTCATAGGCATCGGCCAGCGACACAACCGGCGTTTCCGCCGCCGTCCGGCGCGGGATGAACAACGGCAGAGCGATCAGCAGCGATGGGATGAGGAAGAACAACTGGCTGACGGCGAATTGCGCCGGGTGCCAGAGATGGTCGTACCAGCCGCGCGACAGCACGGCGCGGCGCTCGGCATAGCCGAAAGGCAGGAAGTCGTTCTGCACGAGCCAGGCGAGGTGCGGCGACATGATGATGAAGGCCACCGCCGCCGCGACGTAAGGACCGGGCGTCTTCAGGCATTTGCGGGCATCGTCATCGATCAGCACAAAGGCGGCCATCGGCGCGACCAGCACAATGACGAAATACTTCGCCCAGAGCGCCAGACCGACCGCAATACCGAGCAGCACCCAGTGGCCGAGCAAGCCGCCGCGCAGCGCACGGTGCAGGGCAAAGCCGGCCAGGGCCCAGAGCGGCAACTGAATGACGTCGTGATTGAACTTGGCGGCGGTGTAGCTGAGATAGTGCAGGCCATCGACGATCAGCACGGCGACCAATGCGCCGAGCGGGCCGGCCAGCGGCCGCGTCGCGAAATAGATAACGGCCAGCGCGGCGACGACGGCGAGCTGCGCCAGCAGGTAAAAGCCGAAGTCGTGACCGATGGCGCGGTGGACCATTTCGACCAGCCACCAGGGCAGCGGCGGCAGCTTGTCATAGCCCAGTTGCCATTCGCGGCCATAGGTGAGGGCTTCGATCAGGTCGAGCGGCAGGTTCGGGTAAAGCGTCGCCGGCAGCACGGTCCAGACCAGCGCATGCAGCGCCAGAATGGCGGCCAGCGCGCGGCCGGGCGCGGCGATGATCCAGGCGAGAAAGGACGATTTGGCGGTGGCCTGCATCGGCTCAAGTTCCGGGTTAGCCACAGCGGTGGAAGGTTCTTGTGAAAGACGGGCGAAGTGTCGTTACCATAGCAGGAATTCGCGGTTGCGCGGACGGGCCACCTCGGGAACATTGGGGTAAGCCGGTGCGAATCAGTTGCTTCCCGCGAATAGCACAGGTGTAACGGCCTCCCAGGATCGGTTTTTGATGCTTCGTCTCGGCGCCATCTTTATTGCCACCTGCATGGTGCTCATCGCCGGCTCGGTCGGCGCCGTGCTCTATCTCGGCTTGAAGCTCGACCCGACCACCTCCGCCGTGGCCGCTTTGGCCGTTCTGACGGCACTGGCGCTGTACAATACGATCGCCAACCGGCTGCGCGACCGCGGCATGATCGGCGACCAGATTGCCGACCTGTCGCGCGGCACCTCCGACCTGTCGCGGCAGATGGCCGAGATGTCGCGCCGCATTGCCGCCGTCGAAACCCGGCTGGAAGCGACCGTCACCCGCCAGCGCGGCGCCTCCGACCCGATGGCCGAGGAAATCGGCGAACTCGGCAGCCTGGTGCGTCAGATCGCCGACACCGTCGCCGCGCACGAAACCATTTTCCGCGAACACGGCGCCATGCCGCCGCGCAACGGCGCCGGTGTCGCCAATGTCGAGCCGCAGCCGTCGGACGATGTGCCGCTGGCGCTGACCGAGTCCGATGCGGTGACCGGGCCGCGGCGTTTCCAGGGCATGGGCCGCGACGCGATCGGCGAACTGATCGCGCGCGCCGCCGACGCCAACCGCATCGATCTCTATCTGCAGCCGATCGTCACGCTGCCGCAGCGCAAGGTGCGCTTCTACGAAGCACTGTCGCGGCTGCGCACCGAGCAGGGCGATATCATCCCGGCGACCGATTTCATCGACATCGCCGAGAGCGTCGGCCTGATGCCGAAGATCGACAACATGCTGGTGTTCCGTTGCGTGCAGGTCGTGCGCCGTCTGCAGTTGAAGAGCCGCGACGTCGGCCTGTTCTGCAACATCAGCGCCTCGACGCTGACCGACACGATCTATTTCCGCCAGCTGCTCGACTTCATGGAAGCCAACCGCGCGCTGGCCGGCTCGCTGACCTTCGAGTTCACGCAGGAAGCCTATCGCGCCTTCGGACCGATCGAACACGAGAGCCTGGCGGCTTTGGCCGAGCGCGGCTTCCGCTTTTCGATGGATCACATCACTGATCTTCGCCTTGAAGCCAAGGAACTGGCTGACCGCTCGTTCCGGTTCCTCAAAGTGCCGGCCAAGCTGCTGCTCAACAAGGCGGCCTCGGCGCAGAGCGATATTCATGCCGAGGATCTCGCCGACCTGATGGCGCGCTCCGGTATCGACCTGATCGGCGAGCGCATCGAGAACGAAAGCATGGTCGTCGATCTGCTCGATTACGACGTGCGCTTCGGCCAGGGCTTCCTGTTCTCGGCACCGCGTCCGGTCCGTGCCGAAGCGCTGCATGGCGGCAATGTTGAGCCGGAAAAGCAGGCTCCCGCCAATACATCGTTGAGCGAATATCTCGCCGCCAACGCTCCTTCTCTCTGACCGGTCATCCCCGTGCCCCCATTGATTCCGCACTTTTCGGCGCTCGCGCCAAACTATGACGTGTTCCTGTGTGACGTCTGGGGCGTCGTGCATAACGGCGTGGTGTCGTTTCCGGAGGCGTGCGACGCGCTGATGCGGGTGCGGGCGATGGGCAAGACGGTGGTTTTCATCACCAATGCGCCGCGGCCGGGCGACGCCGTCATCCGGCAGATCGACCAGTTGCACGTGCCGCATGAAGCCTATGACGGCATCGTCTCGTCCGGCGATGTCACGCGCGAGGTCATCATGCAACGCAAGCACCAGTCGCTGCATCACATGGGCCCGGAGCGGGATCACTCGATCTTCAAGGGACTGAAGGTCGAGTTCGCGCCGATCGAGAGCGCCGACTATGTCGTCTGCTCGGGCCTCGATCATGACGAGACCGAGACGCCGGAAGACTATCGCGCGCGGCTTGAGGTCATGCTCAAGCGCAAGATGTTCATGCTGTGCGGCAACCCCGATCTGGTTGTCGAGCGCGGCGACACGCTGGTCTATTGCGCCGGCGCGATTGCCGATCTCTATGCGACGATGGGCGGCGAGGTGATGTATGCCGGCAAGCCGTACCGGCCGATTTACGAGATCGCCTTGGCCAAGGCGGAAGCGATCTCCGGCAAGAAGGCCGATCTTTCGCGCGTCATGGCGATTGGCGATTCCGTGCGCACCGATCTTAAAGGAGGCCGCGCGTTTGGCGTGGATATGCTGTTCCTGACGGCCGGCATTCATGCCGAGGAATTCGGCGGCCGCGATACGCCCAATACCGAGACGATGAACACGGTGTTCACGGCGGCGGGCGATATGCCGACGGCGGTGATGAAGCACCTCATTTGGTAATTACGTAATCGGCGCCGGGTTGAACAAGGCGAGCGCGTTGTACAGACCCCACTTGTCGGTGCAGGTTTTCTTCTTGCCGCTGGCGACATCGAGAATCAGCCGGAACACTTCCCAGCCGACATCCTCAATCGTCGCGTCACCTGTGGCGATTGTGCCGGCATTGACGTCGATGAGATCGGCCCAGCGCTGCGCCAGTTCGTTGCGCGTCGCCACCTTGATCACCGGCACCGACGACAGGCCGTAAGGCGTGCCACGCCCGGTGGTGAAAATATGCACGTTCATGCCGGAGGCCAGTTGCAGCGTGCCGCAGACGAAGTCGGAGGCCGGCGTCGCCGCGAAGATCAGGCCTTTCTCGCGCACGCGCTCGCCCGGCGACAGCACACCGGAGATCGCCGCCGAGCCGGACTTCGCCGATGAGCCAAGCGCCTTCTCGACAATGTTGTTGAGCCCGCCCTTCTTGTTGCCCGGCGTCGTGTTGGCGCTGCGGTCGACGCCGCCCTGGTCGAGATAATCGTCGTACCACTTTATCTCGCGAATGAGATCGCGCGCGACCTGTTCATTGGCAGCGCGCGGCGTCAGCAGATGAATGGCGTCGCGCACTTCTGTGACTTCGGAGAACATCACCGTCGCGCCGGCGCGCACCAGCAGGTCCGAGGCGAAGCCGAGCGCCGGATTGGCGGTGACGCCGGAGAAAGCATCGCTGCCGCCGCATTGCATGCCGACAACAAGCTCGGATGCCGGGCAGGTCTCGCGCTTTCGCGCGTTGAGAATCTTGAGGCGGTCATCGGCCATTTGCATGATCAGTTCGATCATGGCGCCGAAGCTGGTCAGCGTTTCATCCTGCAACGACATGATGTCGGTTTGGGCGCTGTCCGTGCCATTGGGCAAAAGCCGTTCCGGCCGCAGCTTCTCGCAGCCGAGGCTGATGATCATCACCTCGCCGCCATAGTTCGGATGTTTGGCGAGGTTCTGCAAAGTGCGGATCGGGATTTCCGACTTCGGCGCGCTGATGGCGACGCCGCAACCATAGACATGGGTCAGCGCGACGACGTCATCGACATTCGGATATTTCGGCAGCAACTCGTCCTTGATGCGCTTGAGCGCGATCTCGAGCGTGCCGGCGACACATTGCACGCTGGTTGAAATGGCGAGGATGTTCTTGGTGCCGACCGAGCCATCCTTGTTGCGGAAGCCTTCGAAGGTGAAGCCTTCAAGCGGCGGCATGGTTGGCGGCGTGCGGGTGGCGAGGTCGAGGCCTTCGAGACTCGGCGGCTCCGGCATGCGGACGCGCGATTCCTCGACCCAGCTGCCGACGGGCAGAGCTTCCAGCGCATAGCCGATGACTTCGCCATAGCGGATGATCGGCTGATCTTGCGCGATGTCGGTGAGCGACACTTTGTGCCCCTGCGGTACATATTCGCGCAGCGTCAGGCCGTCGGGGAACGTGGTGCCGGTCGGCATGCCGAAGGCATTGACGATGATGGCGACGTTGTCGGCGGCGTTGAGCCGGATATAGCGCGGCGTCTCGGCCGGCGGCTTCACTGGTATGGTCATCATACGTCCTCCATTGGCCAATATAGCGGGTGGGGGCGGAGAAGGAAGAAGCAGACGTGATTCATCGCCCGTATTTTTGATCGGCCCCGGGCAGGCCGCCGCTTGATCGTGCCTTTCCGCCTTCGCCTTTCGGCTTCGGCGGACAAGCCCATTCCTCGCCCTCTCAAAACGAGGGCGCGCGGAACGCCGGGGTCACAACAACCCCGCAGCTCTGTGCACGTGTGTTTTGTAGTGTGCACAGATGTAGTCACCACGAAGTTGCCGATTGCCTGGCGCTCCGCGCGCGGTGTTTGAGGTTTGCTCCGCAACGCCCCCGGTGGGCTGACATTTTCAGGCGCCCTTCGTTACCGAAGGTGCACCTAACCACCGCTATGGGGTCGTTCCACACATGCAGGGAGGAAGTTTTCCGTCTGGCCTTCTGAGCCAAACACGAAACCCCTGTGCGAGCACGTGCTCCACACCCCAGTGACCGCCTGTCAGGGCGGCCGGGACGAAGCGGCTTGGACCTGCCGGCCGGGTGTTTGCGTCGCATCTCCAACGCCCCGACCAGCCACCGCTCCCCGCCCCAGCATCTGACGACGCTGATCAAACGCCCCTCGTTAGATGGGACGGGATGGGTGTTTGCATAAAGCTATATAGGATCGTTGTCAATATAATATTTTAGATTTTTATTCCGTAATGGAGTCAATGTTCGTGCCCCGGACGCGATGCAGCACGAAGCGAAGCAGAGTGATGCGTCGCAGATCCGGGGTCCCGGTTGTTTAGGGAAAGTAACCGGGGTCCCGGGTCTGCAAAGCAGCGTTTCACGCTGCATTGCGCCCGGGACACGCGGGCACTCTTTATCCCTCCCCGGTTACGGGGAGGGTGGCGAACGAAGCGAGCCGGGTGGGGCGATGCCAATCGAGGCATGACCCCACCCCCGGCGCTACGCGCCGGACCCTCCCCTTTCAGGGGAGGGATAAGGAAGCGAGGGATAAGGAAGTGAGCGAGCTAAGCCGCGGGCGCTGAGGTTTCGGCAGCGTCGTCCGGCGTGCGGAAGACGGCTTCGATCTTGCTCTGCAAGGTCTGCGCGTTGAACGGTTTGACGATGTAGTTGGAAACGCCGGCGCGCTTGGCGGCGATGACGTTCTCGGTCTTCGACTCGGCGGTGACCATGATGAACGGCGTATCGGCGAGCGCCGGATCGCTGCGCACGTGCTTCAAGAGGTCGTAGCCGGTCATCGGCTCCATGTTCCAGTCGGAGATGATGAGGCCGTATTTCTGTTCGTGCATCTTGACGAGCGCGGCGGAGCCGTCGCTGGCATCGTCAATATGCTCGAAACCGAGCTGGCGCAGCAGGTTACGAATGATGCGGATCATCGTATTGTAATCGTCGACAATCAAGACGCGCATCGAATGGTCGACAGCCATTTTACCCCCGCCCGTCCTGGGCTCCCCGAAGTTCGGCGAACTCTAACGGCCGCTTTTGAATAACCCGTTAATTTGAACCTTTGTTAACGGCTGGCTAACCCTGTCCACCGGCAAAATGCTGCAGTTGCCTTAATAGCGGGCAAATGCGTAAAGGCTGTTGTCTGAGCGCCGCCACTGACGATTTGATTCCGACATGAATGATCTTCCCCCGCCCGCCAAACCCTTTGTCGTCGTCCGCGACGGCGATCCGGGTGCGTTGCGTGGCGCGGTGGTGGCGATCGGCAATTTTGACGGCGTGCACCGCGGCCACCGCCAGGTGATCGGCGCCGCTTTGGCGCGGGCCAAGGCGCTGGGCTGCACAGCGGCGGCTTTGACCTTTTCGCCGCATCCGCACCGGTTTTTCAAACCCGACGAGCCGCATTTTTCGCTATCGAGCGAGCGCGACCGGCTGCGCCTGCTGGCGGCGACCGGGCTGGACGGCGCTTTCGTCATGCGCTTCGACGCCGAACTGGCAGCGACGCCGGCGAAGGATTTTGTCGAGCGCATCCTGGTCGGCCGCTTCGGCATCAGCGGCGCGGCGATCGGCTTCGATTTCCACTTCGGCCAGAAGCGCGGCGGCTCGCCGGCTTATCTGGCGGAGGAGGGGAAGCGGCTCGGTTTCTCGGTCGACATCGTGCCGAAGCTGGAAGACGAGGGCCGGCCGGTGTCGTCCGGCGCGGTGCGTTCGGCCCTGGCCGAGGGCAAGGTGGTGGAAGCGGCCGAACTGCTCGGCGCGCCGTGGTTCGTCTCCGGTGAGGTCATCCATGGCGCCAAGCGCGGCCGCGAACTCGGCTATCCGACCGCCAATATCCGCCTCGATCCGGCCTGCGGCCTGAAGCACGGCGTCTATGCCGTGCGCATGGCGGTGGGTGGGAAGCTGGTCGATGGCGTCGCCAGCTTCGGCGTCCGGCCGATGTTCGACGCCGGCGCGCCTTTGCTCGAGGTTTTTTTGTTCGACTTCAGCGGCGACCTGTACGGCCAGGTGGTCGACGTCGCCATTATCGGATGGATACGGCCGGAGCTGACATTCGGCTCGCTCGATGAACTGATGGCCGCGATGGACGCGGACTCGAGGCAGTCCCGCGAGACGCTCGCGCGCTCGGCCGGCGCGTTCCCGATATTGGGCGCGATTTAGCAGCGTTTCGCCGCTTTCCCCATTAAAATCCCCCTGCTAGAAGCCCCGCATGACCAAGCCAGAACGCGATTACTCCGAGACCCTGTTCCTGCCGCAGACGGAATTTCCGATGCGCGCCGGCCTGCCGCAGAAAGAGCCCGACCTGCTCAAGCGCTGGGAGGAGGGCAACCTCTATGGCCAGCTGCGCGAAGCCTCGAAAGGCCGCGAGAAGTTCGTGCTGCATGACGGGCCGCCTTACGCCAACGGCAACATCCACATCGGCCACGCGCTCAACAAGATTCTCAAGGATGTGGTGACGCGCTCGCAGCAGATGCTCGGCTATGACTCGAACTATGTGCCGGGCTGGGACTGTCACGGCCTGCCGATCGAATGGATGATCGAGGAAGAGAACTACCGCTCCAAGTACAAGGCGAAGCCGTATTTCTCCGAGCCTGCCGCCATGGTCGCGTTCCGCCTGGAATGCCGCGCCTATGCGCAGAAGTGGCTTGAGA
>JAURVZ010000036.1 GCA_030655215.1 Pseudolabrys sp.
CTGCGCCACCGCCATGCCGTAGCCGGGCACGATGATGACCTTCTGCGCGTTCTTCATGATGAAGGCCGCGTCGTCCGCCGATCCCAGTTTGACCGGGCGCACTTCGCCGCCGCCGGCACCGGCCGCAGCGGTCTCGCCGCCGAAGCCGCCGAGGATCACCGAGATGAAGCTTCGGTTCATCGCGTGGCACTTGATGTAGGACAGGATCGCGCCGGAGGAGCCGACCAGCGCGCCGGTGATGATCAGCGCGGAATTGCCGAGCGTGAAGCCGATGCCTGCCGCGGCCCAGCCGGAATACGAGTTCAGCATCGAGATCACGACCGGCATGTCGGCGCCGCCGATCGGGATGATCAGCAAGGCCCCGAGCGCCAGCGCGATGATCACGATCAGCCAGAAGTCGAGCGCACTGCTGGTCTTGACCAGACCGACGATGAACACGACCAGCAGGACCGCCAGCGCAATGTTGATGATGTGGCGGAACGGCAGGATGATCGGCGAGCCGCTCATCCGTCCGGAGAGTTTTGCGAAGGCGATCACCGAGCCGGTGAAGGTCAGCGCGCCGATGGCGACGCCGAGCGACATTTCGACGAGGCTCGCGCCGACGATCTTGCCGGTCGTGGGATCGAGAATGCCGAACGCCTCCGGGGCGTAGAACGCACCGGCGGCAACCAGCACCGCGGCCATGCCGACCAGCGAGTGGAAGGCGGCGACCAGTTCCGGCATCGAGGTCATCGGCACCTTGCGGGCGATCACCGCGCCGATGCCGCCGCCAATGGCAATACCGCCGACAACAAGCACCCAGCCGAGCGTATCGGTCGGCGGATGCGCCGCCAACGTGGTCAGGACGGCAATGGTCATGCCGATCATGCCGAGCAGATTGCCGGTGCGGCTTGAAGCGGGGCTCGACAGTCCGCGCAGCGCCTGAATGAACAGGACGCCGGCGACGAGATAGAGCAGCGCTGCGATGTTGGCGTTCATAGCTGCTTACTTCTTTTTCTTTTGATACATCGCGAGCATGCGCGAAGTGACCAGGAAGCCGCCGAAGATGTTGATCGAGGCAAAGATCAGCGCGACGAAGCCGAGGATGCGCGCCAGCATCGGGCCGCTCGAGTCAGTCGCCAGCGGTACACCGACCGCGAGCAACGCGCCGACCACGATCACCGAGGAGATCGCGTTGGTCACCGACATCAAGGGCGTATGCAGCGCCGGCGTCACCGACCAGACGACGTAATAGCCGACGAAAACGGCAAGCACGAAAATAGACAGGCGGAAGACGAACGGGTCGACCACGTTTGCAATATGATCCATGAGAAATCCTCTAGGCCGCGGTCTTCGGCATGAAATTCGGATGCACGATGGCGCCGTCGCGGGTCAGCGCGGTGCCCTTGATGATTTCGTCGTCCCAATTGATCGCAAGGGTCTTTTCCTTCTTGTCGATCATGGTCTCGATGAAGGTGTAGAGGTTCTTGGCGTACAGCGCCGACGCGGAGGCCGCGAGGCGGCCGGGCACGTTGAGGTAACCGACGATCTTGGCCGGGCCGACAACGGCAACTTCGCCGGGACGGGCGCCTTCGACATTGCCGCCGCGCTCGACCGCGAGATCGACGATCACCGAGCCGGGGCGCATCGACTGCACCATCTCGGCGGTGATCAGTTTCGGCGCGGGGCGGCCCGGGATCAAAGCCGTGGTGATGACGATGTCCTGCTTCTTGATGTGCTCGGCGGTGAGCGCGGCCTGCTTGGCCTGATATTCGGCCGACATCGGCTTGGCGTAGCCGGCCGCGGTCTGCGCGTTCTTGAACTCGTCGTCTTCGACCGCCAGGAATTTGGCGCCGAGACTTTCGACCTGCTCCTTGGTCGCCGGACGCACGTCGGTCGCGGTGACAACAGCGCCGAGACGGCGCGCGGTGGCGATCGCCTGCAGGCCGGCAACGCCGACGCCCATGACAAACACCTTGGCCGCCGGCACAGTGCCAGCCGCTGTCATCATCATCGGCAGAGCGCGGCCATATTGTTCGGCGGCATCGATGACCGCGCGATAGCCGGCGAGATTGGCCTGGCTCGACAGCACGTCCATCGACTGCGCGCGGGTGATGCGCGGCATCAGCTCCATGGCAAAAGCAACAAGGCCGGCTTCCGCCATTTGCTTCAGCGCGGCTTCGTTGCCGTATGGGTCCATGATGGCGATGACCAGCGCGCCCTTCTTGTAGGCGGCCAGTTCGCCCGCCGACGGGCGGCGCACTTTCAGGACGAGATCGGCGTCTTTGGTAACGTCATCGCCAATGGTCGCGCCGGCGGCTTCAAAGTCGGCATCCGGAATGCCGGAGGCGATGCCGGCGCCGCGCGCGATGACAACATCGGCGCCGAGCGCCTTGAATTTCTTGACGGTCTCGGGCGTGGCCGCAACGCGCGGCTCATTGGCCTCGGTTTCTCGCGCAACAGCAATCAGCATAGACGGCCCCCACCGAAATCACCGGCCGGGCGACACCGCCCGGCGTCTTTATTATGCGTCAGATTGTGCGCTAGTGCGACAGCCCGGAGAAGGCAAAGATCGCAAAGCAGAGCGCGAAAGCGACATAGCTCGAGGTCTTCGAGCCGGTCACCAGGCCCGGGATCAAGCCGATAATGGCGATCAGGAACACCAGGATCGAGGTCAACCAGTGGCCCATAACGCCGCCGACCGCCAGACCGAGCATCAAATTGATGACATGGATCGTGCCCACGAAAGCGAATTTGACGAAGGTATCGTAGGTGTTCTCATGCTCGGGATAGTCGTTGCCGGGCGCGGTGGCGTATTCGACTTTGCCGTGGTCGGCCATGGGGAAATCTCTCCGAATTGCTTAAGTCCCTGACGGCAGAGGGGTTAGCGCAATCGGGGCGGCAGGGCAACGCCCGGTGGCGTCAGGAGCCTGTGGAAGGCTTCAAGCCGATCCTGTCCAGCGCGGCGGTTTGCCGGGCGGCGACCTGGGTGACGTCGAAATTCTCGATCGCCTCGTTGAACAGGCGGTAGAAATTCAGCTCCGCCGCCAGATGCAAAAACACCGCCCCCAAGCCGACCGCGGCACGGTCCATGAAGACAAATTCGCGCGGCACCTGTACCGGCCCTAGCTTTTTCAGCGCCTGGTGCACTTGGAACGCCTGCTTTCGCCCATATTCGGCGGGCTTCACGCCGTCGGCAATGGTGCGGACGCGGTCGTCGAGCAGCGGGCCGTAGATAAAGCGCGCCCAGATATTGAGCACGTCGATCAGCGGCTTTGTCAGGCGCTTGAAGCCCCAGGTCTCATAGGCATGCACCACGCGGGCCTCGTCACCTTCATGCAGGCCTCTGTAAAGATCGACCACGCCACCGACGAAGCTGGGCGGGAAAATGCGGATGCAGCCATAGTCGAGCAGGTTGATGCCGGCCGCTTTGCCTTTCGCATCGTCGAACACGGTGTAATTGCCGAGATGCGGATCGCCGTGAATGACGCCGAAGCGGCTGAACGGAAACCACCAGGCGGTGAACATGGCGGTGGCGAGCTTGTTGCGGATGGCGAGGCTGTCCTCCGTGTGCGACAGCATCTTCGAGCCTTCCATCCACTGCATGGTCAGAAGGCGGCCGCTGGACAGTTCAGGCCAGACCTTGGGCACGCGGATCGACGGCTCGTCCTTGAGCATGATGTCATAGAGCGCCGCATGTTTGGCTTCGCGGCCATAGTCGAGTTCTTCGCGCAGCCGCGCGCCGATCTCGACGCCCATTTCCGACGTGTCGATGGCGGGATCAAAACGCTTACGCAGCTTGAACAGTAACTGGAGCTGCGACAGGTCGGCTTCGACCGCCGACTGCATGTCCGGATATTGCAGTTTGCAGGCCAGTGGTGAGCCATCGAGCGCCTCAGCGCGGTGAACCTGACCGAGCGACGCAGCCGCCGCGGGCTGATGCTCGAAGGTCTTGAACCGCTGTTCCCAGCCGGCGCCGAGTTCGGCCTGCATGCGGCGCTTGACGAAGGCCCAGCCCATTGGCGGCGCCTCGCTTTGCAGCTTCATCAGCTCGGCGGCGTATTCGGGCGGAACCGCATCCGGGATGGTGGCGAGCAGCTGCGCCACCTTCATGATCGGCCCTTTCAGGCCGCCGAGCGCGGAGGCCAGCGCGAGGGCATTGCCGGACCTGTCCGGCTTGGCGCCGAGGAACCTTTGGCTGGCGACGCGGGCGGCAACGCCACCAACACGGGTACCAACTTTGGCGTAGCGCGCCGCGCGAGCGGAGAAACGGTTGGCTTCGTTGTCACTCATACTTTAAGACGTAAGCACTGCCGCGCTGAAGCGCCATGTCGGCGGCTGCGCAAGAAGCGCGCACCTCGGCGGCGGTGGCCGGTTCCGCGCCGTCTGCGCGCACCAGTCTAACGGCTTCCTCCACTAACGCTCGGTTGGTTTCACGCACGTCCCACGGACGATCCTCAAGACCGACGCGGATGTGGCCACCGTGCGCGATTGTCTGCGGGATCAGCGGCCTGATATCGACACCCAGCCCCGCGACCATCCAGGGCGCGCCGGGCGCTAGCTCATCGAGCAGTGCAACGTGTGCATCGAGGAACGGCGGCCTTGGCGGAAAGCCGAAGCAGAATTCTTCCGAGAACATGAAGCGATAAATCGGCGCAGGCACCTTCGGCATCGCCACTGCGGTGGCTGCACCGAGCCGCGCGCAGCCGGCTTCATAGATCGCGAAGCTCGGCCGCACATTATAAGCCGCGGCAATGCGCATGCCTTCGCGGAAGTGATCGTCCGGATTGAAATAGGTAAAGCCCGCCTCGCCGCGCGCGATTTCATCATAGCGCGTGAACACGGCCGAGCCGGGATCGACTACGGCCCATTCGGCCAAGCCATTGCGCGCCAGCTTCTCGAGATGACTATAGCGCTCGGTGGCGCTACGGAGATCGCCGGCATAACCGGAGCCGGCGATCGGCAAGGTCGGATAGACGATGGCATCAACCTTGCTGCGGATGCCTTCAATGATCGGCGCGTAGATATCGTAATCGTCGCGCTGCCGGCCGGTAGCGACATCGTAAGCGTGCAGATGGATGATCGCGGCGCCGGCTTCAGCACAAGCGATGCCATCGGCAACAATCTCATCGACGGAAATCGGGATCGACGGCTGACGCTCGCGCGTCCATGCGCCGTTCAACGCGCATTCGATCCAGACTTTCGCCGCCATCGGCTAGTCCAACCCCTCCAACTCCGTAATCATCCCCGCGATCACGCTTAAGCCCCCGTCCCAGAATTTCGGATCGGTGGCGTCCAGCCCGAACGGCTTGAGCAATTCGGAGTGATGCTTGGTGCCCCCGGCGGCGAGCATGGCGAGGTAGCGCTCGGCAAAGCCTTCGTTGGATTTTTCGTAAACCGCATAGAGCGAGTTCACCAGGCAATCGCCAAAGGCATAGGCGTAGACATAGAACGGCGAATGGATGAAGTGCGGGATATAGGTCCAGAAGGTCTCGTAGCCTTCCTTCAATTCGATCGCCGGCCCCAGGCTCTCGCTCTGCACGGACATCCACAATTCGCAAAGCTTCTCGGAGGTCATCTCGCCATTGCGGCGTTCGAGATGCACCTTGCGCTCGAACGAATAGAAGGCGATCTGGCGCACCACCGTATTGATCATGTCCTCGACCTTGGCGGCGAGCATGGCCTTGCGCTGCTTCTTGTCGGTGGTCTGCGCCAAGAGCTTCTTGAAGGTCAGCATCTCGCCGAACACGCTGGCCGTCTCGGCCAACGTCAGCGGCGTCGGCGCCATCAACGGACCATTTGGCGCCGCCAAGACCTGATGCACGCCATGACCCAATTCATGCGCGAGCGTCATCACATCGCGCGGCTTGCCCTGATAATTGAGCAGCACATAAGGATGCGCCGACGGCACGGTCGGATGCGCAAAGGCGCCCGGCTGCTTGCCCGGGCGCACGCCGGCATCGATCCAGTTCTTGGTGAAGAAGCCATCGGCCACATCGGCCATTTTCGGCGAGAACTTGCTGTAGGCATCGAGCACGGTCGCGCGCGCCGTATCCCACGGAATGACGCGCTGTTCGACCTTCGGCAGCGGCGCGTTGCGGTCCCAGTAGGGCAAGCTCTTCTTGCCGAACCATTTCGCCTTCAAGGCATAATAGCGGTGCGACAATTTCGGATAGGCGGCGCGCACCGCCTCGACCAAAGCCTCGACCACTTCCGGCTCGACGCGGTTCGACATATGCCGCGCATCGGCGACATCCTTGAAGCCGCGCCAGCGGTCGGAGATTTCCTTGTCCTTGGCGAGCGTGTTGGTGATCAGCGTGAACGGCCGCAGATTGGCCTTGAAGGTCTTGGCCAAAGCATTGGCCGCTTCCTTGCGCTTCTTGCCGTCGGCGTCCTGCATGAAGTTGAGCGCCTGCTCGATGCCGAGCGACTTGCCGCCGATCTCGAATTTCAGCGCCGCAATCGTGTCGTCATATTGCCGGTTCCAGGCGGAATAGCCGGTCAGCGACTTCTCGTGAAACAGTTGCTCGATGCGGTCTTCGAGCTGATACGGCTTCTCCTTGCGCACGTCCTCGATCCACGGCCGGTAATGGCCGAGCGGACCGTCCATCGCCGCGTCGAGCACAGAATCGTCAATGCGATTAAGTTCGAGATCGAAGAACAGGAGATGCGAATAAGCCTGCGTGATGCGCTCGCTCATGTCGCCGTAGAATTTGTTGATCGCCGCATTGCTCGAGTCGCCGGCATGCAGCAGGCCGGAGTAAGAGCCGATGCGGCCGAGCGTATCGCCGATCGCTTCATAGCGCTTGACCGCCTCCAGCAATCCTGGCGCGCCGGGTGCAGCGGCGAGTTCAGCCAGCTTGCCCTTGAAGTCGATTTCAAACGCGGCGCAGTCGGCGTCGGCCTTTTCCAGGTCGCGCTTCAGCTCGGAGCTGTCGATGCCGGGATAGAGGTCGTTCAGGTTCCAGAGCGGCAAATCGCCGAGCTTGATGCCGGGCTTCGTGACCGGCTTGGCCGGCCGATGACCGGGCTTGGTGCCTGCCTTGGCGATGAGCTTGGTTGTCGGTTTGGCCTTCTGCGACATTGCGGTCGGACGGGCGCGGGTCGCCGGACGCTTCAGAGCTTTTGCCATTCTACCCTATCGTTTTCTCGAGATTCGTTTGAACGCTCAAGATAGGGACGAACGCGGCGCTGGCAACCGCGCAAAAGGTCGTCAGACGAGACCCGGCGCGATCAGCGAGAACAGTTCGATCGGTTCGGCGAGAGCGGCCTCGACCCGTTCCTCGAAAGTCTCGCGCACCGCGATCCAGGCGACCGCAATGCGGGCGACGATCGCCGCCTTCTTCTGGCGCAGCGCGCCACGCATCTGCTCGGCCAGAACGCCGATTGCATCATGCTCGAACAGGATGCGGCCCTGCCCGTCTTCCATCACATAAAGCCGGCCGAGCCTGGTCAGGCAAACGAGGCATTCGCGCTCAGGCGCAGGCCCAAGGAGGTAAAGCTGCGGATCGCCGGCCTCGGTGAGGCCGGCTTCCCAGCCGCTGACTTCGCCGCGCGTCAGCGGCTCCGCCACAGCGTCAGCGACGCGCTGCATTTCAAAGCGCTGCCACAGGCCGGGGATTTCGCCATCGCGGCGGATAAAGGGAACCACATTCATTTTGTCACCCCTGGCTTCACCTCGAACAGGAGCCGGTGCAATTCCGGATCGTAGAAGGACAACAAATGGCGGGCGAAGCTTGAGGGCCCCTGGCCCAGCGCCAGCGACCAAGCCTCCATGCCATCAGTCGGCACACGGCCGTGGCCGTTCTCGACCTGGGCGATGAAGGTATAATATTTGTAGCCGAGCCGATCGGCGAGCTGCATCTGCGACATACCAGCGCGCTGGCGCAGATCCTTGAGCCAGGCCCCGGCTTCCCTCCGCCGCAATTTTGCTTCTTCCGGCCCCTTCGCGGAATGCGTCTGCTCGTTCAATCGCAGATTTCCTGATGCCATTGATGTTTCAAACTTACTAAACTATCATCCGCGAAATACGCATGAGCCGAATGCAGAATAGCACAATTTGGCCGTGCGCAAACGCGCGCGTGGATCGCGGAGAGAACGGTATGGCGACAAGAATACCGGCAAAGATTGAAGGCGCGCAGGCACCGGCGCAGCCGATCGGTCCCGTCCATCTTTTTGTCCTCGCCGTCGGCGTCAGCGCCATCCTCGCCACTTACGCCGCCCGCACCATTTCGCAGGACGCGCTCTACCCCGTCGTCTGCGCCGTGCTGTTCGTCTCGGCGGCAATCCTCGCCGCGCTCGGCTGGCGCCAGCGCAAGGCCAAGCCCGCTTTCGTCTCTTACTGGGATGTCGCCGGCGCGCTGACATTGATCGGCTGCGCCGCCGCAATGATGTCCGAGCCTGAGAACGTGATGAACCTCTTTGAACTGAGGCAAAAAACCAACCCCTAACCCCCCACAACCCACCACCAGACCGGGCCCCTCTGGCAGCCGCGAGGCTGCGATGTCGGCTGGAATAAACAAGGCCCCCCGGTCATGATGGAATATCTTGCCTCTCCTGTAATGGTTGCTTTCTTCCAGGTCGTGATGATCGACCTGGTGCTTGCCGGCGACAATGCCATTGTCATCGGCCTTGCTGCCGCCGGCCTGCCGAAGGATCAGCGCACCAAGGCGATCCTCGTTGGTATCGCTGCCGCCACGATCCTGCGCATCCTGTTCGCCGGCATTACCACCCAACTTCTCCAGATCGTCGGCCTGCTGTTTGCCGGCGGTGTACTGCTGCTCTGGGTGTGCTGGAAGATGTGGCGCGAACTGCGCACGTCGCATCAGCATGAACTTGATGCTCAGGAAGCTTTGGCCAATGCCGACCTCGATGCCGATGGCACGGTCAGCGGCAAGCCGCGCAAGACATTCCGTCAGGCGGCCATCCAGATTCTCGTCGCTGACGTCACCATGTCGCTCGACAACGTGCTCGCCGTCGCCGGCGCCGCCCGCGACCATCCCTACGTCCTCATCTTCGGCCTGATCCTGTCGATCGCGTTGATGGGCATCGCCGCGAACTTCATTGCCAGCCTGCTGCAGAAGCACCGCTGGATCGCCTATGTCGGCCTGCTGGTCATACTCTATGTCGCCGGTGAAATGGTCTACCGCGGCGTGCTGGAGCTGAAGCCGGTGATCCTGTCGGCGCTGTGACTGTGGACGCTCCCTTACTTCCTTCTCCCTCCCCCCTTGCGGGGGAGGGTTGGGGAGGGGGGGCCTACATACTCAACGCCCGCTGACACCCCCCTCCCGCCACGCACAGCGCGTCAACGCGCTGATGCGCGGCGACCTCCCCCGCAAGGGGGGAGGTGAAGGAAGAGCCCGGGGATACACCCTCTTTCCCCACCCTCCTTAAGCCGCCGTTAAGCGGCCGGCATCACATTGCTCCAAATCGGCACAGTTTGAGCCTTCGCGTTTGTGCGGGCGTCGGTGTTCAGGAGTGGTCATGTCGGAAGTGGTGTTGATCGTCGATGACGATCCGGTACAGCGTCGCCTGGTCGAGGCCATGGTGCAGCGCTTCGGCTACACGGCCTTGATCGCCGAAGGCGGCGACGCCGCCCTTTCCCTGCTCATCGGTGAAAACGCCCGCCGCGTCGACTGCGTCGTTCTCGACCTGGTCATGCCCGACCTCGATGGCCTCGGCGTCATGGCGCGGATGCGCCAGGCCGGCCTCGACACCCCCGTCATCATCCAGACCGCGCATGGCGGCATCGACAAGGTCGTCTCGGTGATGCGCGCCGGCGCCACCGATTTCGTCGTCAAGCCCGCCTCGCCAGAACGCCTCGAAGTCTCATTGCGCAACGCGCTCGCCACCAAGGCGCTGGCCGGCGAACTGCAGCGCGTCAAACGCAGCCGCGACGGCACCTTGTCATTGTCCGATGTCATCACCCGCTCGCCGGCGATGAAGCCGGTGCTCAATGCCGCTGAGAAATCCGCCGCCTCGACCATCCCGGTCCTGCTCGACGGCGAAAGCGGCGTCGGCAAGGAATTGATGGCGCGCGCCATTCACGGCTCCGGCGAACGCCGCGCCAAGCCTTTCGTCGCCGTCAATTGCGGCGCCATGCCGGAGAACCTCGTCGAGTCGATCCTGTTCGGCCATGAGAAGGGCTCGTTCACCGGCGCCACCGAGAAGCACACCGGCAAATTCCTCGAAGCCGATGGCGGCACCCTCTTCCTCGACGAAGTCGGCGAACTGCCGCCGGCCGCGCAAGTGAAGCTGCTGCGCGCGCTTCAGGAAGGCGAAGTTGAGCCGGTCGGCTCGCGCAAGACCTTCAAGGTCGATGTGCGCATCATCTCCGCGACCAATCGCGATCTCATTGCCGACGTCAAAGCGGGACGCTTCCGCGAAGACCTTTTCTATCGTCTGCATGTGTTTCCGATTTCGATTCCGCCGCTGCGCAAGCGGCCGGAAGACATCCCGGCGCTGGCCGCGCACTTCCTCACACGCATTGCCGCCGAACAGGGCAAGCGCCTGCGCACGCTCGATCACGGCACAATGACGCAGCTCGCCGCCTTCCGCTGGCCGGGCAATGTGCGTCAGCTCGAAAATGCGATCTTCCGCGCCGTCGTGCTCGCCGATGGCGATACGATTGGCATCAATGAATTCCCGATCGTCTGCACGCAGGTGCCTGCCGATGTCGAGCCCGCGCAGTTGATGGAAGAGTCGCCCGATATGGCGCCCTCTTTGCCGACTGAAGCGCCGGTCAGCATCATGGACCGCATGTCACGGCTGCGGCCGAATGTGACGATGATCGCGCCGTCGCTGACGTTAACCGACGCTCACAATGACGTGAGACCGCTCGAGGATATCGAGCGCGAAGCGATCCGTTTTGCGATTAAGCATTATCGCGGCCAGATGTCCGAGGTTGCGCGCAAGCTGAAGATCGGCCGCTCGACGCTTTACCGCAAGCTGGAAGGCCTTGGTTTGCAGGACGAAGTCGCGACGGAGGCCGACGGCGCCGCGGTTAACGAGACAGCCGCCGCCGATTAATCGTTAAACTTTTAACTAATCGCGCCCGCGTTCACCTTCATAAAAGGTAAACGCGAGACAGCGCGTGATTGTCTTTGAAACGCTTGTTCATTCCGCCGCATAATGGCGATGCAGACTTAAACCGCGCGCGTCGGGGGCCGCACCGGATAAAGCACTGCACGGCATTTGAAGCATTCGGTGAACCGAATGCGTGTGGAGTTGAACGACATGCGTAATCTGAGGCTCGATCATCTTCTCGCCGGCATGATGCTGGCCTTGATCGCCACAACGCCGACCGCGTCGGTCGCGGCTCCTGAAGGCATTCGCCAGACCGCGCCGCCGCCGGCGATGCTGAACGGCCAGCCGATGCGCCGCCAGGCTGAACCGGTGCCGCCGCCGGCACAGGCGCGCGTCATCAACGTGCCGCAGCAGCAGGACATTCGCCCCGAGCCTGTGCGGCTTGAGCCGGCGCGTGTTGAGCCCGCCCGCGTTGAGCCGGTGAAGCCGGTCGTGCAGGCGCCTGTTGTGCAAGCGCCCGCCCCCGTCGTGCAGGCACCAATCGTCCCCGCGCCGGCGCGCACCACCAATGCCAGCGCCAATAACGAACCGGCCGACTTCGATCGCGGCTCGCTCGACAAACAGCTCGCCGCCGGCGATGCGCAGATCGCCGCCAGCCTGCGCGACCAGGTCAAGCAGATGCGCGTCGACAATGCCGCCGAGCGCAAGGCGATCGAAGGCGCCTATGCGTCGCGCCAGTTCTCGCCGCTGTGGATTCGCGACGGCCGCCTGTCGTCTTCCGCGAAGTCGGTGATTGCCCGCATGAAGAATGCCGGCGTCGATGGTCTCGAAGTGTCCGACTACAACGTGCCGGACTTCGGCAATCTCAGCAGCGCCGATGCGCTGGCAGCCGGCGATGTGAAGATGACGCAGGCTGTGCTGGCTTACGCCCGCCATCTGTCGATGGGCCGCATCGCGCCGACGCGCGTGTCGGTCGAGGTCGACTACGGCAACCGCACTTTCGATGCCGCCGATGTTCTCAAGCGCGTCTCCGACAGCGGCAACGCCATGAGCAGCTTCGAGCCGCAGCATGATGGCTACAAGGCGCTGAAGAGCAAGCTCGCTGAAATGCGTGGCGGCGGACCGCGCGCCGAAGCCGGCGACCGCATCGCCACCGGCGCTGCGATCAAGCCCGGCGACAAGGACCCGCGCGTGCCGCAACTGCGCGAACGTCTCAATGTCGAGGCGCCGGTTCAGGGCGCGCCGACGACGCAGACCATGCAGGTGCGCGACAAGCGCACCGGCCAGATGAAGCTGGTCAAGGTGCAGAAGGAAGCCGGCAAGCCGGACGAGCTTGTCTATGACAAGGCGCTGTTCAACGCGATCAAGAACATCCAGGCGCGCGCCGACATCAAGCAGACCGGCGTCATCGACAACGCCACGCTGAACTACATCAACGGCCCGACCGCCTCGCAGAAGGTCGACACCGTTGTCGCCAACATGGAGCGCTGGCGCTGGCTGCCGCGCGACCTCGGCAAGAACTACGTGATGGTCAACATTCCTGACTACACGCTCAAGGTCATGCGCGACGACCGCCCGATCTGGCGCACCAAGATCGTCGCCGGCAAACCGCAGACGCCGACGCCGCTGCTGACTGGTGCGATGGACAACGTCATCGTCAATCCGTCGTGGTATGTGCCGCAGTCGATCATCCAGAACGAATTGCTGCCGCTTTACGCCACCGACAAGAACATCTTCGACCGCATGGGTCTTGAGGTGAAGCGCGGACCGGACGGCCACATCAACGTGGTGCAGCCGCCGGGCGCGGCCAATGCGCTCGGCCGCATCAAGTTCAATTTCTCGAACAAGTTCCACGTCTACCTGCACGACACGCCGGAACGCCGCCTGTTCGCCAATGAGAAGCGCGCCTACAGCCATGGCTGCATGCGCGTCGAGGATCCGACCAAGTTCGGCGAAGTCATTCTCGGCATGTCGCTGGCGAGCGCCGCGCCGGACTCGCGGTCGATCGAGAAGCTGGTCGGCAAGGAAGAGAAGATCTTCAAGCTCGACAAGCGGCCAATGGTGCACCTGACCTACCAGACCGCTTTCGTCGACGACTCCGGCAAATTGATCATGCGTGACGATATCTATGGCTTCGACGCCCGCATCAAGTCGATCATGCATTCGGATGAGCGCCGCGTCGCCGATGTGGCGCCGCCGCAGGACCCGAAGCGTGATCTGCAGACGATGAAGAACAATCAGGAAATCCTGAACCGCGTCGAGCGCCGCGAGGCCTCGAACCCGATGCAGTTTTTTGAGAAGCTGTTCCGCTAATCAAGCGCGACACGGCGAATGTGGAATGGCCAGGCACATCGCCCGGTCATCTTCGTTGAAACTTCAAGTTCCATCGACATCACGGCGTCGTGAGCATTTTTCTGCCCATTTTTGCCGATACGCCTTTTGCATTCCGGGGGTAATGCCGGCCGTTAAAGGGTCGGTTAACCAAAGCCCGACAACATGACGCCGTCACCGCGACGGCCTGCAAAGGCGCGTGGCGGATGGCTGTGAAGCAGCGAGTGCGGCGGGATTTGTCATTGTCATTGCGTAGGATCATACCGCTCGGCCTCGCCGGGATCATCCTGGTCGGCGCCAGCAACTCGCTGCAGACCGCAGCGGCGCAGGGCGAGACCCGCACCCTCTCCTTCCATCACCTGCACACCAAGGAATCCATCACCGTCACCTTCAAGCGCGATGGCCGCTATGATTCCGACGCGCTGAAGAAGCTCGACTGGTTCATGCGCGACTGGCGCAAGGACGAGTCGGTCAAGATGGACCCGCAGCTATTCGACGTGCTGTGGGAAGCCAACCGCCATGTCGGCGGCACGCGCCCGATCGAGGTCATCTGCGGTTATCGCGCGCCGGGCACCAATGCCATGTTGCGCGCCCGCTCGACCGGCGTCGCCCAGAACAGCAATCACACCACCGGCCACGCCATGGACTTCGCCATTCCCGGCGTCGATCTCGCCAAGCTGCGCGAAGTCGGCCTGCGCCTGCAGCGCGGCGGCGTCGGCTTCTACCCGACCTCCGGCTCGCCCTTCGTCCACATGGACACCGGCACCGTCCGCCACTGGCCGCGCATGACGCGCGACCAGCTCGCTCGCGTCTTCCCGGATGGCCGCACCGTGCATGTACCGTCCGATGGCCAGCCGCTCGCCAATTATGCGATGGCGCTGGCCGATGTCGAACGCCGCGGCGGCGAAGTCTCCAATGTCTCGCTAGCCGCCGCCCGCGATGCCGGTGTCGACACTGCCGACAACAAGCCGAAGCGTAACTTCCTCGCCAGCCTGTTCGCCGCCAAGCAACAGGATGCGGATGAGGCGGGTGACGATCAGCCGGCCGCCAAGCCGTCCCGCGCGCGCGTGCCGGTCGTCCTCGCCAGTGCTGCGCCTGCCGCGCCGAAGCCGGTCGCCGTCGAACGCGTCGTGCCATTGCCCGCCGCCAAGCCGGTCGCTCTGGCCCAGGCCACGCCGCAGCAGCAGATCCTCGCCACCGCCATGTTTGAAAACCGCAGCTTCGCACTGGCCAGCACGGACGCGCCGCTCGCTTATGCGGCCGAGACGCCGCTGCCGAAGCCGGCCCTGCGCGCCAAAGCAACGCCGATGGGTATGGCCGTGGCCTCCGCGCCGGTGCCGAAGCTGACCACACCGGTCATGCCGGGCGCGCCGACAACCGTCGCTTTCGCCGTGCCGTTCACGCCGCAGTTGAGCAGCGGCGTGCAAACACCGGGCAGCCCGTGGCTGCGCGCCGCCATGCTGGCCTCAAGCGTCAGCGGCATGAGCACGCATAGCATGGGCGAGCAGCACATGCGGCCGCTGGTCGACCTGATGTACAAGCCGGCTGAATCGCTGCTGATGACCTTCTCGGACGATCCGCATCACGGCGTAACCACCGCCCGCTTCGAAGGCAGCGCGGTGGTGTTCCTGGCGACCGCGACCTTCACAACGCAGATAACCGCGTCGCTGCGTTAAAAAAAACTACTGCAACATCCCCAGGGCGTGCATGTAGGTCTCCAGGATCTCTTCCTGCTCGCGGCGCTCGTCTGAATCCATCTTGCGCATGCGGACGATGGCGCGCAGCGCCTTGGCGTCGTAGCCATTGCCCTTGGCTTCGGCATAGACGTCGCGAATGTCCTCGGACGTCGCCTTCTTCTCTTCCTCAAGCTTCTCGATGCGCTCGATGATCGCCTTGAGCTGATCCTTGGCGAAGCGGTGTGAGGTTTCTTCTTTTTCGGCCGCTGCTGGGAACGCCATCGAAAACTCCTTGAAAGCTTTATGTGCGGCAGTGTGCTACCGCGAGATTAGTCCGGAGGTTTCGGAATAAAGCGGCCTCAGGTCAAGGCCGTGGCGCACTCATCCACGTTGTTCACATGGATGCGGAAAAAATAGATTTAGTGCTTGTGGGTGGCCTCGAAGGCCGCCTTCTGCTCCGGCGTCGCTTCTTTCTGGTTCTTGGCGCGCCACTCGTCATAAGGCATGCCGTAGACGATCTCGCGGCTCTCATCCTTGGAGAGCGGCAGGCCTTTCGCGTCAGCGGCGTCCTTCATCCAGTTCGACAGGCAATTGCGGCAGAAACCGGCGAGATTCATCAGGTCGATGTTCTGCACGTCATGGCCGCGCAAATGCTCGACAAGGCGGCGGTAAACCGCGGCTTCGAGTTCGGTACGGGTTTTGTCGTCGAATTTTTGGTCGGCCATTGCGGAACTCCTGTCCCCCAAACATAGGCGCAGCGGCGCCGGTATTGAAGACCCCTCCCCCCGTCACCCTGAGGTGCGAGCGAAGCGAGCCTCGAAGGGCGACGGGGCCACCACTTACCCCGCCCCCAAATACGCCCTTTGCACCGCCGGATCTTCCTTCAGCGCCGCGCCCGTGCCCTCGCCAACAATGCGGCCGGATTCGATCAGATAGCCGCGGTCGGCGATCTTCAGGCTCTGCTTGGCATTCTGCTCAACCAAAAGGATACCCAAGCCCGCATCGCGAATGCGCGCCAGGATCTGGAACAGCTCCTTGCACATGATCGGCGACAGGCCGAGCGACGGCTCATCGAGCAACAGGATATCCGGCGCCGTCATCAGCGCGCGGCCGATGGCGACCATTTGCTGCTCGCCGCCGCTCATCGTGCGCACGGTTTGCGTCAGGCGCTCTTTGAGACGCGGAAACAGAGTGAGCACCAGCGCCAGATTGTCGGCTTCCTTGGGCCGCGCCCGCTGAGGAAACGCACCGAGCAGCAAATTCTCGCGCACGGTCATTTCGCCGAAAATGCCGCGGCCTTCCGGCACCAGCGCGACGCCGGCCTCGACAATGTCGTGCGCCGGCACGCCGGTGATGTCTTTGCTTGCCATAACAATCTTGCCACTCGCCGCCGGCACCAAGCCGCCAATGACCTTGAGCAATGTCGTCTTACCCGCGCCATTGGCGCCGAGGATGACGACAAGTTCGCCGCGCCCGACATTGAGCGACACGCCGTTCAGCGCCGCGTGCTTGCCATAGACCGCCCAGACGTTGCTGATCTCAATCATCGGCGTCACCGAGGTAAGCGCGGATCACTTCCGGATTGGCCAGCACCTCGGCCGGCGGCCCTTCGGCAATCTTGGCGCCGGTGTTCATCACCACGCAGCGATCGCACAAAGAGCGGATCGCATCCATCATGTGCTCGACAATGATGATGGTAAGGCCCTCGTCGCGCAGCATCTTCACCAAGGCAATGCCGACCTGCAGCTCGGATGGATTGAGCCCGGCCAGCCATTCATCGAGCAACAGCACATCGGGCTCGAGCGCCAGAGCGCGCGCTAACTCCAGCCGCTTCTGGTCAATATAGGTGAACTGCCCGGCCGGCATGTCGGCCTTGTCGCCGAGGCCGACACGGGTGAGCAGCGCACGCGCCTTTGCGTCGGCCTCAGCGCCCCACGCAGCACTCGAATGAAACGCCAGACCGGCAATGACATTCTCCAGGCAGGTGGAGTTGCCGAGCACCTTCACCAGTTGAAACGTCCGCGCGACACCACGTTGCGCGATGCGATGCGCCGGCAGATTGGCGATCGGCCGGCCTTCAAGCCGCACATCGCCTTTGTCCGGCGCGATCGCGCCGGAGATCAAATTGAGCGCCGTGGTCTTGCCGGAGCCATTCGGGCCGATGAGGCCGAGGATCTCGCCGCGCTTCAGCTCAAAGCTGAGATTGTCGACGGCGACCAGACCACCGAACGCCTTGCGCAAGCCGGTCACCTGCAGCACCGGCGCATCGCCCGCGACTTCACGCTTGGCCGCGCGCGGCCACACAACACCAAGAATACTTTCGGCCAGCCGCGACATGCCAGTCACCTGCGCGGCGCGCCGCACCACGGCGAAGCGCGCTTCCAGCAAGCCGAACACGCCTTGCGGCAGTGCATAGACAATGAGTACGAACACCAGCCCGAGCAGGATGCTGAAATAATTCGGGAAGGTGCCGATGAGAATTTCAAACAACAGCACCAAAGGCACCGCACCCAGCAATGGCCCGAACAGCGCGCTGGCGCCGCCGAACAAGGCCATGATGACGACCTCGAACGAGATCATCGGATTGAAGGCAATCGCCGGATCGATATAGGTCCAGCGCGGCGCCATGATCGCACCGGTCACCGTCATGAAGGCGGCGCTGATTGCGAACAGCACCAGCTTGGCGCGCGTCGTGTCGATGCCGACATGCCGCGCCACGGTTTCATCCTGGCCGATGACACGCACGGCAAGGCCAAGCCGCGAATGGCGGATCAGCCACGACACGCCCAGCACGGCCACCATCAGCGCCAGTAGCCGCCAGTAAATGCCTTCGGTCGTCGTCTCGGCAAAGATATAGCGGCCGACCGAGCGGTTGATGT
>JAURVZ010000041.1 GCA_030655215.1 Pseudolabrys sp.
GCCGAAACCCTTGTAAGGACTTCCGGATCAGCGTCTGGCGGCACTCGCCATACGCATTCAGGCTGTCAGCGATGACTAAACCTCGGCGGCGCTGCTTTTGGCGCAGCCGCAGCGCTACGGGTCGCACCATTCATGCTGCCAAGTTCGCAGCAAAGGCAATTTGAGGTCCCACGCTTTCGCGAAGCTTTCGTGACTGCGCGTTTTGCTATGGACCGGGCTGCCTTGGAATGGGCCCCAGCTTCGCGTGAAAACGCGCCCCTTTCCCCTAAACCCCATCAGGCTACCTCCCTAACGCGCCGCCTCGCGCCGTCATCGACGCGCGAGCACGCCGGCGGGTACGCCTCAGTGAGAATTTCCAATGGCCGACAAGATGCTGATCGACGCGACCCACCCGGAAGAGACACGGGTCGTCGTACTCCGCGGTAACCGGGTCGAAGAATTCGACTTTGAATCCGCTAACCGCAAACAGCTTCGCGGTAATATCTACCTCGCCAAGGTCACCCGCGTAGAGCCGTCGCTGCAGGCCGCTTTCGTCGATTACGGCGGCAACCGGCACGGCTTCCTGGCTTTTGCCGAAATCCACCCCGACTACTATCAAATCCCGGTCGCCGACCGGCAGGCCTTGATCGCGCAGGAAGAGCGAGACGCCAAGGCAGCCGATGCCGAGGCCGACAACCGCTCCAGCCGCGCCGGCAGAGAAGGCGGCGGCCGCAGCGGTGGCCGCAACCGTCATCGCCGTTCCGGCGCCGACCGGCAGCGCGATCCGAGCCGCTCATCCGAACCGGTGGCGCAGGACGCCAATGCGCTCCAGGAGACAAACGAAGCGACCGATTCATCGCAGCACGAGCAGCCGCATGATCTGGTTGTTGGTGAAGGCGCCCTCGGCGGCGTGCCCGGTGACCAGCCGGAGATTGTTGCCCAGCCCTCTTCATCCGGAGAGACGCCACTGATCGCGCCGGAGAGTGCCGAAGCCCTGCACGGCGCCGAGGCCCAGACCACCACCGCCCTGCCGGAAACATCGACGCACGAAACCGCGGCGGACATCGCCGAAGCCGCTGCGCCGATCCCGACCGTCGATCGGGATGCCGCCGATGAGGCCCGTGAAGCTAACGAAGCGCCGCGGGGCGACGTCGATTTGCCGGCCGCGCATGTCGCCGAAGAGGCCGCAGCGCATGATCACGATCATGCCGAGCACGAGCATCACGACGACCATGATCACCCGATTGCAGCCGTCAGCGAAGCGGGCGCCGATGCGCCGACGGCGCCAAACGGCGACGACCATCACGATGATGAACACCACGAAGATGAGCACGTCGAATCCGTCGGTGGCGCCGATGCGCTCGAAGAAGCGCAGGAGCGTGCTCCCCGCTTCCGCCGCAACTACAAGATCCAGGAGGTCATCAAGCGCCGCCAGGTCATGCTGGTGCAGGTGGTCAAGGAAGAGCGCGGCTCCAAGGGCGCGGCGCTGACGACCTATCTCTCGCTCGCCGGCCGCTACTCCGTGCTGATGCCGAACACCGCCCGTGGCGGCGGCATTTCGCGCAAGATCACCTCCGGCGAAGATCGTTCGCGCCTCAAGGAAATCGCCCAGGAACTGGAAGTGCCGGAGGGCATGGGCGTCATCCTGCGCACCGCTGGCGCCAGCCGCACCAAGACCGAGGTGAAGCGCGACTTCGAATATCTCCTGCGTTTGTGGGAAACCGTCCGCGACCTCACCTTGAAGTCGATGGCGCCGAAGCTCGTTTACGAAGAAGGCTCGCTGATCAAGCGTTCGATCCGCGATCTCTATTCCAAAGACATTGAGGAAATCGTCGTCGCCGGCGAAGCCGGCTTCAAGGAAGCGCGCGACTTCATGCGCATGCTGATGCCGACGCACGCCAAGAATGTGAAGCTCTATAACGACGCGCAGCCTCTCTTCACGCGCTACGGCACCGAGACCCAACTGGACGCCATGTTCCAGCCGACCGTGCAACTGCGCTCCGGCGGCTATATCGTCATCAACCAGACCGAAGCGCTGGTTGCGATCGACGTGAACTCCGGCCGCGCTACGCGCGAGCACCATATCGAAGACACCGCGCTGAAGACCAATTGCGAAGCGGCCGACGAAGTCGCCCGCCAGCTCCGCCTGCGCGATCTTGCCGGCCTGGTCGTCATCGACTTCATCGACATGGATGAAGGCCGCAACAACCGCATGGTCGAGCGGCGCATGAAAGATGCGCTCAAGCATGACCGCGCCCGTATCCAGGTTGGCCGCATCTCGCATTTCGGACTCTTGGAAATGTCGCGTCAGCGCATTCGCACCTCGGTGCTGGAGAGCTCGACCGAGAAGTGCCCGACCTGCGGTGGCCTCGGCCATGTCCGTTCGGTCTCGTCGGTCGCGCTGCAATTGCTGCGCGCCATCGAGGACTCGCTGAACAAGGGCGCTACGCATAACCTGATCGTGCGCACCCGTTCGGAAGTCGCGCTCTATGTGCTCAACCACAAGCGCGCCCATTTGCGCGCGCTGGAAGAGCGCTTCCACATCACCATCACCATTACTGCCGACGCGACGGTCAGTGCCCAGGTGTCCTACATCGTCGACCGCGGCGAGCTGATGCATACGCCGGAGGCCGCCAAGGCGATTGCCGCCGCCGCGCCGCCGATGCCGACCTCGTTCGAGGAAGACGATTACGTCGAGCCCGAGGCCGATGAGCCCGAGGACGACGGCGAAGAGATGATGTCGGCGCCCTCCTCCATCGAGGAGATCGAGACCAATGACGAAGCCGACGATTCCGAAGGCGCCAGCGCCTCGGAAGGCGAAGGCTCCGACCGTGAAGGTGGCCGTGGCCGCCGCAGGCGTCGTGGCCGCGGACGCGGTCGTGAAGGCGCCGGTCGTGGCGAGGGACGTGAAGGTTCCGGTCGTGACGGTGGTGGCCGCGATGGCGTGCCACGCGAACCGCGCGAGGCTGTTGCTGCACCTGCGGCCGCGCTTGAAGGTCAAGACACCGGCTTGTCCGACGACGAAGGCGGCGAGCAGTCGCAGCGCGCCGATGGCGCTCCCGCCAATGAAACGGCGGCCGAGGGCGAGATTCGCCGCCGTCGACGCCGTGGCCGCCGTGGCGGCCGACGCAACCGTCATCGCGACGGCGATGCGCCAGCCAATGGCACTGACGGTCAGGATGGCCAGCCGGACACGGGCTTCACATCGGAAGGCGGCGATCAGAACGACGCCCCCGACAGCAATCAGGGCAGCTATGAGCCTGTGAGCGCGCCGGTTTATGCCGCGCCCGCTCAGGAAACGTTGCAGCCTCAGCCGCCGCTGGAAGCAGCCGCGGTCACAACGCGGGCCCAGCCCGACCCGGCAGCGCCTCCGTCACAGGAAGCACCGCGCCGCCGCTCGACCATTCGCGAAGCAGCACCCGTTGCCTCCGCCGGTAGCCCGCCGCCGGCCCCGACGCCTTTGCCAACGCCCGTGGTTGTCTCAACCGCCAGCGACGAACCGGCGCCGCCGAAGCGCGGCTGGTGGGGCAAGCGCCTGCTCGGCGACAAGTAGAATTTCCGGCGTGCGTTTGCCCTCAAAGCGCCGCACGCCGGGTTCTTAAACCCCTCTCTGGCGTTAACCTTCTGGGTCACCGGCCGAACCCGGCGGCTCTGATCCGTGCTAGGTTAATGCAACGAGATTCCAAAGGGAGCGACGCTCATGCGCCTGACACTTGCACTGACCAGTCTGATGCCGCTGCTGTTGCTGGCAACGCCTGCCGCCGCCGCAACCTCCGCGCAGAAAATGGAAACCTGCAAAGCCGGCGCTGAACATGACAGCCTCGCCGGCGCTAAGCGCGATGCCTTCATCAAGAAGTGCATGACCAACGCCAATTACGAACCGGCCGCCCGTAAAGATGCGCTGAAGAAGAAGCCGGCCGGCGCCAAACCCGCCGCCGCTGCCGCCCCGGCTGCAGCCGAGCCTGAAGAGTAAGGCTCGAAGGCGGCGTTAAGCCGCCTTCTTCTGCACCGGCCGCTCCAGCGGCTGCACCGTGAAGCCGCGCAACAGGCCGCGCCGCAGCACCTCGATCTCCAGATCGCGCCCGATCCGCTCATTGTTCAGCAAGCGGATCAGATCGTCGACTCCAGTGACGTTATGGCCGTCGACCCGCACAATGGTGTCGAGGCTCATCAGGCCGGCCTGCGCCGCCGGACCGTTCGGCTCCAACCCCGAGATCATCGCACCCGACGCATTGGCGATACCGGCATTCAGCGCATAGCGCCGTGGCACCGCCGCCGTCTGTCCCGACACGCCGATATAGCCGCGCCGCACCCGGCCGTGCTGGATCAGTTCGCTGAGCACGAACTGCGCGGTGTTCGACGCCACCGCAAAGCAGATGCCCTGCGCACCCATGATGACCGCGGTGTTGATGCCGATCACCTCACCGCGCGACGACACCAGCGGCCCACCGGAATTACCCGGATTGAGCGCGGCATCGGTCTGGATCACGTCTTCGATGGTGCGTCCGCTTTGCGAACGCAACGTCCGGCCCATGGCCGAGATGACGCCGGCGGTGACGGTCGATTCAAAGCCGAGCGGATTGCCGATCGCCACCACGAGCTGGCCGCGCCGCAAAGTCTTCGAGTCACCAAGAGCGGCATGCGGCAGGTCGCGCGCCGAGCCGGCCCGCAACAACGCCAGGTCCGTGTCTGGATCCTTTCCCAGCACGCGCGCTTCCATAACGCGGCCTTCCGCGTCCTGCAGCCTCACCTCTTTGGCGCCATCGACGACGTGACTGTTGGTCAGCACCAGCCCGTCCGGCGCGATCACAACACCGGAGCCGACGCCGCCGGGCTTGCCGCTGCCGTTTCGGATTTCAACACGCAACACAGCCGGACCGACCGCGTCGGCCACAGATGTCACAGCATGCGAATAGGCATCGAGTATTTCGGTATCGGCAGGACGCGAAGTCGGGCTCCCGTTCGCGTCCCCGTCATCGGGGTTCTGCGTAAAATCGAGCATGGTGGTCTGCTTTGGTTTGATTAACTCTTTCGCGACACCCGATGTAGGTACGCGCTTTGGCGAATGGAAGAGTCCCCGCACCGCGGCGCCTGGCGCCACCCGTACGGATCGCAATCGATAAAATTTGACCTATATCTTTGAGCCTTCGCCCATTCGCAGGTGGTATCAAACCACCATGAAGATCCTCGGTCGCATTAAGCAGGTCATCCGGGAACGCGCCACGTTCCTGCAGCACGACGGCGTACAGCTGGCCGCCGCGACGACATTTGTCGGCGCTGCTCTGTTCGGCATCTACAATTATACGGGTCAGCCGCCAGCACCTTATATCGATGAGGCGGCCGTCGCCGCGCGTTTCGCCGAGTCGCAGCGCGAGGCCGCGCTCGTGCGGCAGGCGCGCCGCGCCGGCACCATCCTTTTCGTCTCTGCTGACAAATTTTGCGAAGAGCACCACTTCGACAACGCGACCGGGCACACCGTCGCCATCGACTATGTCGACTGCGAAGAACGATTGTCGCGCAATGCCGACATCAAAAAAGAGGAAGCCAAGACCGCGGGCCTGAAAGGCATGCTCGCCGGCTTCAAGAAATAGCGGCGTAGCGCGCGCAGCGCCGTCGACTAGACCAACACCCGCCTTAGACCGCCCGCGCCAGCGGCACAGCCAACCGCGGCCCGAACATGCGGGCAATGTCGGTCGCCGGACGCGGCGCCGAAAACACATAGCCCTGGATCTGCGTACAGCCGGCATCGAGCAGCCGCGCGACCTGCTCGGTCGATTCGACGCCTTCGGCCGTCGTCGACATGCCGAGCGTATTGGCCAAAGCCACAATGGCGCGAATGATAGCGAGGCTCTCGCTGCTGGCTGCGACATTGTCGATGAAAGACTTGTCGATCTTGATCTTGTCGAACGGGAAGCGGCGCAGATAGCTGAGCGAGGAATAGCCGGTCCCGAAATCGTCGAGCGAGGTGCGCACACCGAGCGTGCGCAGGTTCTGCAACATGCACAGCGGTCCCTCGCCGCCATCAAGGAAAATCGATTCCGTCACTTCCAGCTCTAACCGGTGCGCCGGCAATCCGCTGTCGGCGAGCGCATTGACCACGGTCGACAGCAGTCGCTGGCTGCGCAGTTGGACGGCCGACAAGTTGACGGCCACGACCGTATCGTTCGGCCAGTTTTGTGCCTCGGTAACGGCCGCGCGCAAAATCCACGCACCGATCTCGTCGATCATCCCGGTCGCTTCCGCCACCGGGATGAACTCGGCCGGCGATACATAGCCCCACTCCGGCGACTTCCACCGCGCCAAAGCTTCGCATCCGGCCAGCGACCAGCTTTCCAGATCGATCAAGGGCTGGAAAACAACTTCCATCTCGCCATTCTTCAGCGCCATGCGCAGGCCGTCTTCCAGGGCGCGGCGGCGGAGCGCGCCGGCTTCCATGTTCGCTTCGAAGAAATGATACGTGCCTGGCCCGTCATCCTTGGCGGCGTAGAGACCCAGTTCTGCCCGCTGCAGCAGGAGGTCGCTGGTGCAGCCATCGGCCGGCACCAGGGCAATGCCGATGCTGGTGCTGATCGCCAGTTCGCCATGCGCAAGCTTGAACGGCTCCTTGAAGGCATCGACGATCTGGCGCGCCAGCATCATCGCATCCTGCGGCAATTCCGGCTCGATCTGCAAAATCGCGAACTCGTCGCCGCCGAGCCTTGCGACGATGTCACGCTCGCGGACGCAGGCGCTGAGGCGCTGGCCGACAGCGGACAGCAGCGCATCGCCGACCGGATGGCCGAGCGTATCGTTGACGAACTTGAACTGATCGAGATCGAGCGTCAGCAATGCCGCTGTCCGGCCGCTCTCGGTCATGCCCGACAGGATTCGGTCGGCCTGCTCGCAGAAGGCAACGCGGTTCGGCAGATTGGTGACGGGATCGCAATAAGCGAGATGGGTAATGCGCTCTTCCGACAGCTGCGCGATCAATTCGCTCTGCGCGGCCAGTTTCAGCTTGTCGCTGACATGCGCAACGAACAAGGCGCCATGGGCGACGAGATTGTGCGACAGGAAGATCGTATACGTCGTCAGCAGGATGCCGACATACACGAACGGCGCATGCCCGGTGAGTGACATACCGATGATCGTTTCAATGAGCATGACCCAGGTGTAGGCCAACCCGGCGAAGGGCAAGGTCGACAGGCAAAATGCGCCGCCAGCCATCATGCCGGTTGCGAGGAAGATGAGAAACATCTGGCCCATCAGATCGGCGTGGGGCAGCAGCAACATCGGCGCCAGGCCCCATGCCATCGCCAGCACGGCGCCATGCATGGTGACGCGCCTGACGCCGCGCGCGGAGACGCCTTTGGGCTGCTGGTGGCGTTTGCCGAGCCAGGGCTTCAGACCGAGGGCAGCGAGCGCCGATATCAGGAGACCCCACGCGACCAAGGTGGGTTTTGGCGCCATGTCCCAAAAATAATGGACGACCACCAAAGCGTTCGCGATGTTGATGACCAGCGTCAGCGGCGTCAGCTGGACGACCGCACCGATTTGTGAGGCGCGGATTTGCCGTCGCGCGGGCTCGTCGAAGCTGGACAAGTCAACTGTAGCGCCAAACAGGAATTCAAACGCGGCGCGTAGCTTTGCCGAGCGTATCATCACGCGGTACCAGTGGCATCGATTTCAGGGAGTGGCGGAACCGTGGTGGGGGCGAAAACCTCTAGAGATTGCAGTCCATCTTGGCGGCAATCCGCTAAATAAGAGTGACTCCGGCGCACTGTAATCACCGGCAAATTCCTGTGTCATGTCCACGAGATAGCGCGGCACCTCAGTGCAAAAACCGTAATAAAACAGTTGTTTTTGAAGGTAGCCGAGTGCGCGGCACATTGCCGCCTGACCGCAACCTGTAAGTGAAAATTAACCGTGCACGCGGATGCTCACACGGCATGCCGGTATTCCCATTTCTGCAATCGCGAAGGCGAGGCACCGAGGCTGTGCCTGCCGCACAGCCTGTTGCGCAAGACATCCCCGCAGCGCTCGCATCGATCAACAACACTGCCTCGATCCGTGAAACGATCGACCTGCTCGAGCTTGATCTCAGCGCGATGATCGAGGATGTCGCCAGCGCCGCCGCCTCCGTGCGCAGCCGCACCGGCGCATCGGCCGAAGCGCTTGCCGCCATTCAGGCCCGCACGGAAGCCTTGGCGGCGCAGTCGCTGGATGCGAAGCGCGATGCCGATCAGGTGGCCGACGCCACGGTCGAACTGGCGCAGTCATCGAATGAGATCGACAAGCAGGTGCGCGTGGCCGGCGCCGCCGCCGATGATGCCGGCGATGCTGCGCTTGCCGCCACCCACAGCGTCGATGAGCTGAAGTCGTCATCTGCCGAAATCGGCCAGGTGGTGAATCTGATCGCCAATATTGCCCGGCAAACGAACCTGCTGGCCCTGAACGCGACGATCGAGGCTGCCCGTGCCGGCGCCGCCGGCCGCGGCTTTGCGGTGGTTGCCGCCGAGGTCAAGGCGCTATCGGTGCAGACGCAGAAGGCGACCGAGGAGATCAGGCACAAGATCGACCTGCTGCAGAACGCCGCGGCGATCTCGATTGCCGCTGTGCACCGCATTTCCGAGGCGACCAAGGTGGTGCGGCCGGTGTTTGCCAGCATTGCGGAGGCGATTGACCAGCAGGTGCAGACCACCAACGGCCTGTCCCGCAATGCCAGCGACAATTCGCAGTTCATCGGCGCGGTCGCCGACGGCGCCACCGAGATCAAGCAAGCCGCCATTGGCGCCGCCGTGCATGGCGACGCTATCGACCATTCCGGCCAGGATGTCGGCCGCATGGCCGAACGCCTCAAGACGCGCAGCATCATCTTCCTGCGCCTGAGCGAAATTGGCGACCGCCGCCAGCACGAACGCCTGCCCTGCGAACTCGATGTCGACCTGCAAGCTAGCGCCATTTCGGCGCAGGGCCAGACCGCCGATATCTCCGAAGGCGGCCTGCTGGTCCGGTTGCGCGAGCCGCGCAAGCTGGTCACCGGGACGATCATGCATGCGCAGATTGAAAGCATCGGCGCTTGCCGGTTGCGGCTGGTCAATCAATCGGCGCTCGGCCTGCACATGGCCTTCGACGCGCTCGACAGCGCCACGCGCGGCCGGCTGGAGCAGAAGCTCACCACCATCCGCTCCGACAATACCGAGTTCATTGAGCGGGCGATCGATGCCGCCAACCGCATGGCCCGCTTGCTCGAACAGGCGGTGAGCACGCACCGCATCACGCTCGACGACCTGTTCGACAATACCTATGTACCGATCCCCGGCACTAACCCGCCGCAATACACGACGCGCTTTCTCAAATTGACGGAAGAACTCTTGCCGTCGGTGCAGGAACCTTTGCTGGCCAGCGACAAGCGGATGGTGTTTTGCGCGGCCGTTGACCGCAACGGCTACCTGCCCGTGCACAACGCGATCTACTCGAAGCCGCAGCGGCCCGATGACCCGATCTGGAATGCCGCCAACAGCCGTAACCGCCGCATCTTCGATGACCGCGCCGGCCTGTCCGCCGGCCGCGTCGTGCGGCCTTATCTGATCCAGAACTACCCGCGCGACATGGGCGACCGCATTGTCATGATGTGGGAGATCGGCGCGCCGATTCGCGTCTTCGGTAAGCAATGGGGCGGCCTGCGCACCGCCTATACGCTGTAATCCCCGACAATCGACGGCCGCAGCGTTCCCAACGGGAACAATAGCACCTCACAAGGGTTTGATTGCCATTACGTGGAATGAATCCGCGTCTATGGAGGCAACGCATTATGATTACGCAGACCGGGGTCGTATCAACGGAAGACGGGAATTCCGCCGTCAGTTGGAAGTCCATCCTTGCTGGCGCCACAGCGTCGGCGGCCATTACACTTGTCCTCGTCGCCTTTGGCGCGGGCGTCGGATTCTCGGTGGTGTCGCCTTGGAGCGACCAGGGCGTCTCCGCCACCACTTTCACCATCAGCGCCGGCATCTATCTGATCGTCATCGCCATGCTGTCGTCGACCATTGGCGGCTACATCGCCGGGCGCCTGCGTTCGCAGTGGTCCAGCGTCAATGAGAACGAGCGCTACTTCCGCGACTCGGCGCATGGCTTCGTCACTTGGGCACTCGCGACTGTCGTGACCGCCGCCGTTCTCGGCAGCGCCACCACCGCCATCATCGGCGCGACCGGTGCCGGCCTTGCTGCCGGTGGTCCGGCTGCTGCGCGCTCGGCTGTTTCGGATGGTTACATCGACAGCCTGCTGCGTCCGTCGCCGGCCCGCGCCGGTGCGGCTGCTGCCCCGAGCGCTGCTCAGGCCAACCAGCAGGCAACTGAAACCGCGACCTCGCCGGTCGCGAACAGCCAGACCGCGCCGGCCATGCAGGGCGGCACGATCACCGCGCCGGTTCAGCAGGGCGCCGTCAACCGTGGCGAAATCGGCCGCATCCTCGCGAGCGGTATCGGCCGCACGGGCACTGTGACCGATGCCGACAAGAGCTATCTTGCCAGCGTCATCGCCCAGCGTACCGGCCTGACTCAGCAGGAAGCCGAAGCGCGCATCAACCAGACGATCACGCAGGCGAAGGCGGCGGCCGATGCCGCGCGCAAGTCGGCGCGTAACTTCTCGTTCTGGATGGCCTTCGCCATGCTGGCCGGCGCTCTGTCGGCGGCCCTTGCTGCCATCGAAGGCGGCAACCTGCGTAACCGCGAATGGTATCTCACCGATGCCGATCGCAACCGTATCCGTTCCACCAACGTCTAACGCTTAACGACAAACGAAGGAGTCTGATATGCCTATTCTGCTTTGGTTGCTGGGCGTTCCGTTCAGCCTGATCCTCGTCCTGATGCTGCTCGGCGGCATCTAACGATCCCGACATGAGAAACCCCGCTGGTGGCAACACCGGCGGGGTTTTTCTTTGCCTGCATCACACGGGATGCAACAGCCTGTCCGCCAGCGCTTCATAGAGCCGTGACGCAATGGCGATGCACAGCATCATGGCGAACATCTGCACCACGGCCAGAATAACCATGGCCGGAACGCTGAGGACTTCGCTCTGCCCGCCGTCGCTCATCACAAGCGGAAAAATGACAAGAACTGCGCCGATGCCAACCGGCACAATGGCGAGCAAGAAGACAACAAAGATGCGTAACGTATTGCGCTTGCTGAGCGCGGTGGGCACGACGCGCAAACGCGCGCCTTAGCCCACCCTACAAGAGCGAACTCAATCGCTCTGCAGAATAACGTTCTTGACCATCGGATAGATCTGGTTCTGCCAGGTCCGGCCTGAGAACACGCCGTAATGGCCGACGCCGGCCTGCATGTGATGCTTTTTGCGATACGGCCGCAGCGATGTGCACAGATCATGCGCGGCCAGCGTCTGGCCGACGGCGCAGATGTCGTCGCGCTCGCCTTCGACCGTGAACAGCATGGTGCGCTTGATTGCGGCCGGCTCGACCTTGACGCCTTCGTACGTCATCTCACCCAGCGGCAGGGTGTGATCCTGAAAAACCTGTTTGACCGTTTCGATATAGAACTCTTCGGCCAGATCGAGCACGGCGAAATATTCGTCATAGAAAGCCTTGGTCGTCGCCGCCTTCTCGGTCTCGCCCTTGGCGATGTTCTCGTACAATTCGCGATGCGCCTTCACATGCCGGTCCATATTCATCGCCATGAAGGCGGAGAGCTGCACGAAGCCGGGATAAACCCGGCGGCCACCGCCGGCATAACGCGACGGCACCTTGGCGATCAGCTTCTTCTCGAACCACTCGATCGGCTTGCCCTTGGCCAGCTCATTGACCTTGGTCGGATTGACGCGTGTATCGATCGGCCCGGCCATCAAGGTCATCGAACGCGGCTGCGCCGGATTGTCGCCCATCGCCATGACGCTCGCCGCCACCAGCGCGCTGACGCAAGGCTGGCAGACGGCGACCATATGCGCGCCCGGCCCGATCTTCTCCACGAACTGGATGAGATGCGCGGTGTAGCTATCGAAGGAGAACGGCCCGTCGGACAAAGGCACGTCGCGGGCATTGTGCCAGTCGGTGATATAAACATCGTGCTCGGGCAGCATCGTCCGCACGGTGGCGCGCAGCAAGGTCGCGAAGTGTCCCGACAAAGGCGCGATCAGCAGCACGCGCGGTTGTTGCTGGTCGATGTCTTTCTTGAAATGGCGCAAGGTAGCGAAGGGCGTGACCAGCGTTTCTTCCTCGGTGACGGCAACGTCCTCGTTGCCGACCATGACGCTGTTGATGCCGTATTCCGGGCGCGTGTGCGTGAGGCCTGCGCGCGCGATCATCTCATAGGCGGCATTGAGATTGCTCATGCCGGACGGCCGCATCGAGCCGTTGAGCTTGGCGCCGATGTCGCCGGCCGCCATGGCGGCGAATTTGCGCAACGGATCCATAAAGTCCGATTGCGCCTGATAGGCTTGATAAAGCATTCAATCCCCGGTCGGCCCCGGCAGGCCGCAAGGTTCAGGCTAATCCACTTTATGCTGCACTGCGAGATAAAAAATCTCGACGGCGAGCCTTGGGGACAAACGCCCAGTTGAGGCATATTTCGCGCATAAAGGGGGTAGGATGGGCATTCTTCTCGCGTTTGCGCCTTTTATCGCTTTTGCCGTGATCGACCGGCTGGTTGGCGCGACCGAGGGACTGGCCGCCGGCGCGGCGGTTTCCGCCGCCCTCCTCGTGCGCGACTGGTTCAGCGCCAGCCGCGCGCCGAAGATTCTCGAGATCGGCACGTTCCTGCTGTTCGCCGGGCTGGCCCTTTATGCCCTGATCGGCGGCCCGGCATGGTCGATCATGGGCGTGCGTTTGCGGGTCGATGCCGGCCTGCTACTGATCGTCCTGATCACTTTGGCGCTCGGCAAACCCTTCACCGAGCAATATGCCCGCGAACAGGTGCCGGCGGAACTCTGGGCCAGCCCCGAATTCAAGCGCACCAATTACGTCATCACCGGCGTCTGGGAGCTGGCCTTCGCCGTGCTGGTTCTTGCCGATCTGGTTCTCATCTACAGGCCGGAATGGCCGCCGCGCTACGGCATCATTGCCACGGTGCTGGCGTTGTACGGCGCGATCAAGTTCACATCCTGGTATCCGGCGCGCAGCAGAGCCTGACTTCGGCACTGCGGGAAAGTGTTGATTAGTTTCAACTTTCGTCTAGGCTCAGCGGTGCCGGGCCGATTTATGACGAAGGGACATGTTTTCCCCATGGCCAGCGCTGCCCTCACCATCGCCAGCAAGAATTATGGCTCCTGGTCGCTCCGCGGCTGGCTGCTCTGCAAACTTTCCGGTCTCGACTTCGAAGAACAAAGCGTCGCCAGCGACGATCCGTCGACGCGCGCCGAATTGCTGCTGCTGTCGCCCTCCTTCCTGGTGCCGTGCCTGACGCATAACGGCATCAAGATCTGGGATACTTTGGCAATCGCCGAATATCTCGACGAGACCTTCCCGAAAGCCGGCCTGCTGCCGAAGGAAAAAGTCGCGCGCGCGCATTGCCGCTCGATCTGCGGCGAGATGCATTCCGGCTTCACCAATTTACGCTCAGCGCTGCCGATGAACATGAAGGCGCACCACCCTGGCTTCAAGGTCTGGGCCGGGGCGCAAGCCGACATCGATCGCGTCATCAGCATCTGGCGCGAATGCCTGTCGTCCAGCAAAGGACCGTATCTGTTTGGGCCGACGCCAAGCATGGCCGACGCCATGTTCGCGCCGGTTGTGACCCGCTTCCGCACCTATGATGTGAAGCTGGACTCGGACTGCACCGCCTATTGCAAGGCGATCATGGCGCTGCCGGCGATGAAGGAATGGCAGGAAGGCGCCATGGCCGAGCCGGATGAGGTGGTCGAGCTGGACGTGGAGTTTTAGCCCCACGCTGGCTAACATGGGCGTATGGCCGCGCCGGATATCGCCCCGCCCGCTGACACGCTGACGCAACGGAGGATCGTGACGATCCTCGTTGCCATTCTCGCCGCCGCTTTTGTCGCCCGGCTCGGCGCCAGGCTGGTGACCGGCGAGGCGCACTTCTGGACTAACAGCTATTCTTTTCTCTACGACCTTGCCGCCGGCATCGCCAAAGGTGATGGCTTTTGCAAAGCGGCCGATTGCGAACGGCAACCGCTTTACCTGTTGTTCATTGCGCTGACGACTTTGGCGGGTAAGAACTATCTCTTCATCGTTATTCCGCAGGCGCTGATGGGCGCAGGCACGGCGGGCCTCGCGTTTCTCATCGCGCGGCGAATGTTCAACAGCTCTGCTGCTCTCATCGCCTGCGCTGTGACGGCCTTCTATCCCTACTACGTCATCCACGACACAGCCTTGCAAGACACCGCCATGGTGACTTTCGCGCTGGCGCTGTCAGTGTGGTTGTTGCTGCGCGCGTCACAAGACGGACGCGGCCGCGACTGGCTGATCGCCGGTATTGCCCTTGGCGCCCTCGTTCTGGTTCGCATCTCAATGGCGCCGACCGTCGCCGCCGTGCTGCTTTGGGCAATTGCATGGGGCACGAGCGGCGCGCTGGTGCAGCGGCTCCGCTCTTGGATGATCCTCGTCGCCGGAATCATCCTCACTTTATCGCCCTGGCTGGTTCACACTTACCGCGCCACCGGCACGCCGCTGTTGAGCACGGATACCGGCTTCGTCCTGTGGGCCGGCAACAATGCGCAAACCTTCCTGTATTACCCGGACCGCAGCATCGACCTCAGCACGCATGACGGGCTGGTCGCCATGTCGGCCGCGGACCACGCCGATCGCGCATCGCTCCGGCGCGACAGGGTTGCCGTCGACAACTGGTATCGCGCCCGCGCGCTGGCCTTCATGCGCGAAGACCCATGGCGCAATATGCACTATGCCGCGCGCAAACTGACCGCGGCCTTCTCGTGGACGTTCAACCCATACCGCGGAATGCTGGCGCAATGGATCTATGCCGCGTCCTATGTGCCGGTCGCGATCTTCGGCATTGCCGGCATGGTCATGGCGCGGCGTCGACCGGAAACAGCATTGATCGTGGCGCTTTATGCCGCCTTCATTGCGGTGAGCGCGGTGATCTTCGCCCACACCAGCCACCGCATGCCGCTCGACATTTACTGGATCGTCTTCGCCGCCTCGGTGATCAGCGCGCGAGCCACGTCCCGATCCGTTTGACCGCTTCATGCATGTCAGCGGCGGAGCGCGAATAACAGAAACGCAAATAATGCCGGCCGTCGATCGGATCGAAGTCGAGGCCCGGCGTCGCAGCGACATGCGCTTCGTTCAGCATGCGCTTGGCGAAGTCGAGACTGTCATCGGAGAAGCGCGAAACGTTGGCATAAAGATAGAACGCGCCATCGACGGGAAGAAAATGATCGAGCCCCGCCTTCGGCAATCCTTCAGTGAGAATGCGCCGGTTCTCCTCATAGCCGTGCTTGACCTCCTCCATCTCGTCGCGGCCATCGAAGGCGGCTTCCGCCGCGATCTGCGACAAGGTCGGCACCGAGATGGACAGGTTCTGCTGCAGGCGCTCGACCGTGCGCACCAGTTGCTCCGGCATGACCATCCAGCCGACGCGCCAGCCGGTCATGCAGAAATATTTCGAGAATGAATTGATGATCACCGTGTTGCCGGACAGCTTGGCCGCGGTCTCGGCCGCAAACGCATAATCGAGGCCGTGATAGATCTCGTCCGAGATCACCTTGATGCCTTCGCTTTCGGCGGCATCAATCAGCCGCTTCAGCGCCGCGACCTCCATCATCGTGCCGGTCGGGTTGGCCGGGCTCGCCACCAGCAATCCGGCCAGCGGCTTTTGCCGGTGCGCTTCAAGCAAAGCCTCCGGCGACAAGGCCCAGCGCGTCTTAGCCGACGTTTCGATCAGCACCGGCTCGCAGCCGAGCGCGGTGAGAATGTGCCGGTACGGCGGATAGCCCGGATTGGCCAGCGCCACCCGGTCGCCCGGCTCAAACAGCGACAGGAACGCCAGGATGAACCCGCCCGACGAACCCGTCGTCACCACGACGCGGCCGGGGTCGAGATCGAGGCCATAGGCGTCGCGATAATGGCGGGCGATTCGCGCGCGCAGGCTCGGCATGCCGAGCGCCTCGGTGTAGCCAATGCGCTCCCCCAACGCCGCCTGCGCCGCGGCCAGTGCCACCGCCGGCGCCGGCCGGTCCGGCTGGCCCACTTCCATGTGCACGACGTGGTGGCCCTCGGCCTCCAGCCCGGCCACCGCCGCCATCACGTCCATGACGATAAAGGGCGGCACTTCGCTGCGTTTCGACGGCATCAGCAGCGATTTGGCGTTTCTTAGCATCGAACTCGCTTTCGCTCCGGCGGCGGCCACCCGCCGCGCTGTTGCCGCATTCAAAATGCTTGTTTGCAGCGTGGCGTCTGATTAAGTCTGCTTCCAGTCCAACGGGTTATTCGTGACCGACACCGGCAAAACCGTGCCCCGCAAAACGATCAGGACATCTATCAGCGGCTGGCGAAACGCGCCAGCAATGCGGGCGCTTGCCGTCACCATGGCGCTCGCCACCGCGGCCGGTCCTGCCGCCCTCGCGCCGGCTCAAGCGCAAGAAGCGACGCGCGGCATGCCGATCATCCGCGACACCGAGATCGAGCAGTTGCTGCGCGACTACGCCCAGCCGATCCTGCGCGCCGCCGGCATGGCCAAGCAGAACGTCAAGGTCGTCGTGCTCAACGACCGCTCCTTCAATGCCTTCGTCATGGACGGCCGTCACATCTTCATCAATGCCGGCGCCTTGTTCGATGCCAAGACGCCGAACGAAGTCATCGGCGTGTTCGCCCATGAAACCGGCCATCTCGCCGGCGGCCATTTGCTCAAGCTGCGCGAGCAACTGGCCACGGCGCAGACCGCCTCGATTGTCGCGCTGCTGCTCGGTGTTGGCGCTGCTGTCGCGGGTGCGCGCTCCGGCGCGGGCGACGCCGGCATGGCCGCGATCATGGCGCCGCAGTCGGCGATCCAGCGTTCACTGCTCGCTTACGTACGCACGCAGGAAGATGCCGCCGATCATGCCGGCGCGAAATTCCTTGCCGCCACCGGCCAGTCCGGCCGCGGCATGCTGGAGCTTTTCAGGCGGCTGAGCAGCGAGTCGCTGTTCAATTCGCGCTTCATCGATCCGTACATGCAGTCGCATCCGATGCCGGCCGAACGTGTCGCCGCGCTCGATACGCTTGTGAAGGCCAGCCCGCATTTCAATGCCAAGGACCCCGATGCCTTGCAGGCGCGTCACGACATGATGCGCGCCAAGCTCGCCGGCTTCCTTGAGCGTCCGGACACTGTGGCGCGGCGTTATCCGCTCGGCGACAACAGCCTTGCCGCGAAATATGCCCGCGCCATCTCGACCTATCGGCACGCCGATTTGCGCAACGCCATCGCGCAGATGGATGCGCTGATCCAGGCGCAGCCGAACAACCCCTATTTTTATGAACTGAAGGGCCAGGCCTTGCTCGAAGGCGGCCGTGCCGTCGATGCGGTGGCGCCGCTGCGCCAGGCCGCGAAATTGTCGAACGGCGCGCCGCTGGTCCAGATGATGTTGGCGCAGGCCTTGATCGGCACCAACAATCCGAAGGTCGCCGAGGAAGCCGTGGCGCTGCTGCGCGGAGCCTTGTTGCGCGAGCCGGAAGCGCCGCAGGCTTATGCGCAGCTGGCCATGGCCTATGGCCGCAAGGGCGATCTCGCGCAGGCCGACCTCGCCGCTTCACAGGCTGCCTTCACGCGCGGAGACTTGATGACGGCGCGCCAACTCGCCAGCCGTGCCAAGACAAGACTTCCGATCGGCTCGCCGCAATGGGTGCAGGCCGATGACATCGTCAATCTCAAACCATCGAACGCCCGCAACTAAGGCCAAAAGGATTTCAACCGATGATTTTCAAGCCCCTCGTCTTGCGCCTGCGCGCCGCAGCCTTTGCCGGCGCCGCGCTGCTGGCTCTCGCCCTGCCGCAACAGGCGCACGCCCAATCGTTTTCCGCGCCGCAGAAGACCGAGATCGAGACTATCCTGCGTGAGTATCTGCTGTCGCATCCGGAGTTGTTGCAGGAAGTGATGGCGGAGCTTGAGAAGAAGCAGGCCGCCGGCGAAGCCGAGAAACATCAGGCGGCTGTGAAGTCGAACGCGCAGACGATCTTCTCGTCGCCGCGTCAGGTCAATCTCGGCAATCCGAAGGGCGACGTCACCTTCGTCGAATTCTTCGATTACAACTGCGGCTACTGCAAGCGCGCCATGATGGATATGTTCGCGCTGATGAAGGAAGACCCGAAGATCAAGGTCGTGCTCAAGGAATTCCCGGTGCTCGGACCGGGTTCGGTTGAAGCAGCCCAGGTCGGCATCGCCGTCAACATGCAGGACAAGACCGGCAAGAAGTACGTCCAGTTTCACGAGAAGCTGATGGGCGGTCGCGGCCAGGCCGACAAGGCGCAGGCGCTTGCGGTGGCCAAGGAGATCGGCATGAACATGGCCCAGATCGAGAAGGACATGACCGGCCCCGAGGTCAAGGAAACCCTGCAGGAGAGCTTCAAGCTCGCCGAGGCGCTCGGCATGAACGGCACGCCGAGCTACGTCATCGGCGACAGCGTCGTCGTTGGCGCCGTCGGCCTCGAAGCGTTGCGCGAGAAGGTCAACACCGCGCGGTGCGGCAAGGCGACGTGCTGAGTGCGACGTTAACGCACGACTCATCGCGTTGACGGATCAGCCGCCGGGTTATCGCCCGGCGGTTTTTTGTTACCCACAGGACCAATGGAACTTTGTTCCCGTGCGCGGGTTATCGCGCGCATGTACACGATCGGCATCGAAGAGGAATACTTCGTTTTCGACGCCAAGACGCGGCGCGCGTTGCAGCGCGCCGACAAGAAGTTCTTGGCTTCGGTTCAGAAGAGTCTCGGCAAACAAGTGTCGACCGAGATGCTGCAATCGCAGATCGAGGTCATGACCACGCCCTGCGAGACCATGGACGAGGCGCGCACGCAGTTGACGCATCTGCGCGGCACGCTCGGCGAGGCGGCGAAAGCCCGCAAGCTCGGCATCGCCGCCATGGGCACCTTCCCGCTCGCCTTCTGGCCCGAGCAGAAGATCACCGAAAAAGAACGCTACGACACGATCCTCGACGATCTGCAGATGATCGGCGCGCGCAACATGTTGTGCGGCATGCATGTTCATGTCGGCGTCCCCGATCTCGACAGCCGTATCAATCTGATGATGCGGCTGACGCCGTACCTGCCGTTGCTGCTGGCGCTGTCGACCTCGTCTCCATTCTGGCAGGGCCACCTCACCGGCCTGTCCGGCTATCGCCTCGCCGCCTATGACGAGATGCCACGCACCGGCCTACCCGAGCTTTTCCGCACCAATGAAGACTATGACGAATATGTCGCTGCCCTGGTTGGCGCCAAGATCATCCCGGACGCCAGTTACATCTGGTGGGCGATAAGGCCGTCACTGCGCAACCCGACCATCGAACTGCGCGTCGCCGATACCTGCACCCGGGTCGAGGATGCGCTGGCGATCGCCGCGCTCTTTCGTTGCTTGGTACGTTCGCTTGATCGCAACCGCGGAATTAATGCCGGCTTCGACCGCGTCGGCCGCGCCATTACCGCCGAGAACAAATGGCACGCGCAACGGTCCGGCATCGCCGCCACCTTCATCGACCCGTTCTCGCGCCAGCCGATCAGTATCAAGCAGTGGCTCGGCCAGGTCCGAAGCTTCATTGCCGACGACATCGATGCCCTCGGTTGCAAGGGCGAGATCGGCCACCTCGACAAGATCGTGTCAGGCGGAACTAGTGCCGACCGCCAGATCGGCCTGTTCACCGACGCCCGGGCTGCCGGGCGGCAGCGGTTAACCGCCGTAAAGGACGTTATCGACTGGGTCGGTGAGGCAAGCCTCGCCACTGGGCAAACCGTCCCTTAAGGCTCATCCCGCTCTGCCCACCGGCAGGCTTCCCCTTAGCCCCCGGGACACCTATAAAGCGCCACAGTTTTAGGCGCTTTGATTCAAATAGAGTGCCGCCCGATCCCGTCAATTGACACGTCTGGCCTGCGGATCGGCGCCAAAGAAAAGTAAAGTCGGAAAAAAGCATGGCAAAAACGCCGCCGAAAGCCTCCTTGGTCGACCACGATCTGATTCTCGAGCTGACCAAGCTCCTGAATGAGACCGGCCTGACCGAAATCGAAATCGAACAGGACGGCAAGCGCGTCCGCGTCGCGCGTGGCACCGTCGCGGCAGCAGCGCCCGCCGCCGCGCCGGCCATTCCGGTCTCGGCGCCGCAGCCGATCGTTGAATCGATCTCCCGGCCGATTGACCCGGCCAAGCACCCGGGCGCGGTCACCTCGCCCATGGTCGGCACCGCCTATGGCGCCGCCGAGCCGGGCGCCAAGCCCTTCGTCGAGGTCGGCACTGTCGTCAAGACAGGCGACACCCTGCTGATCATCGAGGCCATGAAGACGATGAACCAGATCCCGGCGCCGCGCGCCGGCAAGGTGACGCAGGTCCTGTTCGAAGACGGCCAGCCGGTTGAGTTCGGCGAGCCTCTCGTGATCATCGAATAATGTTCGACAAAATCCTCATCGCCAACCGCGGCGAAATCGCGCTCCGGATCCTGCGCGCCTGCAAGGAGCTCGGCATCAAGACCGTCGCGGTGCATTCCACCGCAGACGCCGACGCCATGCATGTGCGCTTTGCCGACGAGAGCGTCTGCATCGGCCCGCCGGCCGCGAAGGATAGCTATCTCAACGTCCCGGCGATCCTGTCGGCCTGCGAGATCACCGGCGCCGATGCCGTGCATCCCGGCTATGGCTTCCTGTCCGAGAACGCGCGCTTTGCCGAGATTCTGAACGATCATGGCCTGCACTTCATCGGCCCCAAGGCCGAACACATCCGCACCATGGGCGACAAGATCGAGGCCAAGCGCACCGCCAAGCGCCTCGGCATTCCGGTCGTGCCGGGCTCCGATGGCGGCGTCACCGATGACGTGGAAGCCGCCCGCATTTCCGATGAGATCGGCTATCCGGTTCTGATCAAGGCGGCCGCCGGCGGCGGCGGCAAGGGCATGCGCGTTGCGCGCTCGGCCGAAGAACTGTCGTCGGCGCTGTCGACGGCGCGTTCGGAGGCCAAGGCCAATTTCGGCAGCGACGCCGTCTATATCGAAAAGTATCTCGGCAAGCCGCGCCACATTGAAATCCAGGTACTCGGCGACGGAAAAGGCAATGCCATCCATCTCGGTGAACGCGACTGCTCGCTGCAGCGCCGCCACCAGAAGGTGCTGGAGGAAAGCCCCTCGCCGGCGCTCAACGTCGCCGCGCGCAACAAGATCGGCGAGACCGTCGCCAAGGCGATGCGCGAGATCAAATATCTCGGCGTCGGCACGGTCGAATTCCTCTACGAGGACGGCGAGTTCTATTTTATCGAAATGAACACCCGCATCCAGGTCGAACATCCGGTCACCGAAATGATCACCGGCATCGACCTGATTTTCGAACAGATCCGCGTTGCCGCCGGCGCACCGCTGTCGCTGACCCAGGAAGACATTGAATTCCGCGGCCACTCGATCGAGTGCCGCATCAATGCCGAAAACCCGGTGTCCTTCCGGCCCTCGCCCGGCAAGATCCTGCACTACCACGCGCCTGGCGGCCTCGGCGTGCGCATCGATAGCGCCGTCTATCAGGGCTACACTATCCCGCCCTACTACGACTCTCTCGTCGGCAAGCTGATCGTGCACGGCAAGACCCGCACCGAAGCCTTGATGCGGCTCAAGCGCGCGCTCGACGAAGTCGTTGTCGACGGCATCGAGACCACCTTGCCGCTGTTCCGCGCGCTTGTGCGCGAAGCCGACATCATCGACGGCAATTATCATATTCACTGGCTCGAGCAGTTCCTCGCCAAGGGCGGCATGGATGCCTAACAAGCGGGTCAAGGCGCCTTTCGACTGGAGCACGCTCAACCTGCAGGCCGTTCTGCTGACGGTCGGCTTTGTCATTCTCATTTCGATCAGCGCGTTCACGGTGTTCGTCATCGATCGTGCCGCCAAGGACGACGAGGATCTCGCCCGCACGCTGAGCATCCAGGACAAGCTGACCGCTGTTCTGCTTGTTGCCCGCCGCGCCGAAAGCGGCCAGCGCGGCTACTTGCTGACGCAGCAAGACGTCTATCTGCAAGATTACAACGCGGCGACGCCGCGCATGGTGCCGGTCGTCAATGAACTGCGCGAGCTGGTGCGCGATCCGGCTCTGATCAAGGTGGCCGATCGCATGCAGGCGATCATCACCGAAAAACTGCATGAGCTGCAGCGCACCATCGAATTGCAGAAAAGCGGCAATCTCGGCGACGCACTTGCTCTGCTGCGCACCAATGAGGGGCGCAACATTATGGAAGAATTGCGCCTGCTGGTGACCGATACCATCAACAGCCAGGCCAGGATCCGCGTCGAGCGCACGGCGACCAGCCAGCGCAACAATATGCTGCTGCTCATTCTCACCTTGGCCGGCAGCGCCCTCATCATCCTGATCGGCGGCACGTCGATCGTTCTGGTGCAGCGCAATTACCGCCAGGCCGAAATCGCCCGGCAGGAACTGGCCGGCACCAATAACAATCTTGAGCGCATCGTCGAATTCCGCACCGCCGACCTGACCGAAGCCAATAATGAAATCCAGCGCTTCGCCTATATCGTCAGCCACGATCTGCGCTCGCCGCTGGTCAACATCATGGGCTTCACCTCGGAGCTCGAGGCGCTGCGCAATGATATTTTCGACGAGGTGGCGCGGCTCACCGCCGAGGTCGCCACCCTCAACGGTCAGGCAGCGGCCGCCGCCGCCGCTGCTCCCACGGATGCCCGGGTGGTCCAGCTCGGCACCGATTTCGACGAAGCGATTCGCTTCATCAAGACCTCGATCGGCAATATGGACCGGCTGATCAATGCGGTGCTGAAACTGTCGCGCGAAGGCCGCCGCCAGTTCCACCCGGAAAAGATCGACATGAAGGCCCTGCTCGGCCAGGTCGCGGAAAATGTCAGCCACCGCGTCATGGAACTGGGAGCGACGCTGGACGTGCTCGACCTGCCGCTGGTCGAGAGCGACCCGCTGGCCCTTGAGCAGATTTTCACCAACCTCGTTGATAATGCTATCAAATATCGCCGCACCGACGAGCCGCTGCATATTACGGTGCGCGGCCGTACGACGTCCGTGCATGCCATTTATGACGTCGAGGACAATGGCCGCGGCATTGACGGCGGTGACCACCAGCGGGTTTTTGAGCTATTCAGGCGGTCGGGTAAGCAGGACAGGCCGGGCGAAGGCATTGGCCTGGCGCATGTTCGCGCCCTGGTCCGTCGGCTAGGTGGCACAATGGAACTGAAATCTGAGTTAGGACAAGGAAGCACGTTCACCGTCATCCTGCCCTTGCGGTGGTCGGTGAACTCCAGGAGCGCTGCATGAACAGTAAGATCGCCGAACTCCCCGTCGAAATCGTCATGATCGAGGACGATGAGGGACACGCCCGCCTGATCGAAAAGAACATCCGCCGCGCCGGCGTCAATAATCCGATCCGGCCGTTCACCTCCGGTACAGAAGCGGTCAACTACCTGTTCGGGGCTGACGGCTCGGGCCTGGTCAACAAGGGCAAGCCTTTGCTGATCCTGCTCGACCTCAACCTGCCCGACATGACCGGTGTCGAAATTCTCGGCCGGGTCAAGACGAACGAACATCTCAAGCGCATTCCGGTGGTCGTGTTGACCACCACTGACGACGCCGTCGAAATCCAGCGCTGCTACGACCTCGGTTGCAACGTCTACATCACCAAGCCGGTGAACTACGATAATTTCGCTCACGCGATCCGTCAGCTCGGCCTGTTTTTCTCCGTCATCCAGGTCCCTGCTCCCGAGTGAGCACTTGAGGAAGAATGCCGCGTAAGGTTCTTTATATCGATGACGACGCCGGCCTGCGCACGCTGGTGCAGCGCGGGCTTGGCCGCGAGAAAATCGAATGCCTGCTCGCCGCCGATGGCGAGAGCGGGCTGGCCTTGCTTGCCGAGCATAAGGACATCGATATCGTCGCGGTCGATCTTTACATGCCGGGCCTGTCCGGTATCGAGACGCTCGAGCGCATCAATGCCATGCCGGATCATCCGCCGGTCATCGTCGTCACCGGCGCGCAGGACAGCCGCATGGCGGTCGCCGCGCTGAAGGCCGGCGCTTTCGATTATGTCGTCAAGGACGTCCAGGGCGAGTTCATCTATCTGCTCAACGCCGCTTTGCACGCCGCCGTGCAGGCGATGCGCAATCATCGCGCCAAGGAAGCAGCCGAAGCCGAAGTGCGCGAGGCGCGCGATCGCTTCGAGGCGCTGGCGGCCGAGCGCGCGCTGCTGATGCGCGAGGTCAATCACCGCGTCGGCAACAGTTTGCAACTGATCTCGTCGCTGCTGACGCTGCAGTCGAATGCCTCCGGCAGCGAGGATGTCGCCAAGGCCTTGAGCGCCGCGACCGGCCGCGTGCTTGCGGTCGCCCAGGTTCATCGCCGCCTCTATACGTCCGACGATGTGCAGTCGGTCGCGATTGACCAGTATCTCGAAGCTCTGGTCGAGGACCTGCGCCGTTCGTCGGAAGGCGGCGGCCTGTCGCAACTGACGTTGGACGCCGAGCCGATCGGCGCTGCCCCCGATCATGCGGTTGCCGTCGGCATGATCGTCAATGAGCTGGTGACGAACTCCCTGAAATACGCCTACCCCGCCGGCAAAGGCTCGATCCGCGTTGCTTTGAAAACAGCCGGCGAAGGCCGCGCCTTGCTGACAGTTGAAGACGACGGCATCGGCATCGACTCCGCCGCGCCGAAATCAACCGGCCTCGGGCAGCGCATCGTCCGTGCGATGGGCGACAAGCTGCGCGCCAATATCGAGCACGACAAGGAACATGCCGGCGCGCGCATCAAGATCACGTTCGATCTGCGCAACGAGAAGATGTCGCACCCGCCGGCGTAGGCACTTCTGTCCTCCCCGCGAAGGCGGGGACCCATAGCCACCAATGCCACTCGGCCTCATGGTGAGGAGCGCTCCGAAGGAGCGCGTCTCGAACCATGGGCCGCCCATCCTTCGAGACGCATTGCTTCGCAATGCTCCTCAGGATGAGGGCGGAAGATAGGCTGCGGCCGCCGCGCGGGGACGACAACCTACGACGCCGGCACGTAACTCAGCCGCATCACGTCCTCGCCGATCGCATCGCTGGCAGCAAGACGCAGCCGCGGCCGCGGGCCGGCAAAGAAAGGCGTGCCCTGCCCCAACACAACGGGATGGAAATACAGCCGATACTCATCGATCAGGCCAAGGTCGGTCGCGCTTCCCGCCAGCTTCGGTCCGGAAATGGTAAGCTCGCCATCAAGCCGCGCCTTCAAGTCACGGATCGCTTCGATGTCCTCGACCAGCGTCGCGTTGGGGCCTACCGATTTCAGCGAGCGTGACACGACCCATTTCGGCAGGCGCCGCCACACCGACGCGAATTCGTGCTTCGGCGCATCCCACTCAGGCTGGTCTTCATCCCAATAGCGCATGATCTCGTAGATGCGGCGGCCGTAGACGCTGCCGGTCAGGCCGCGCACATGCTCGATCCAATGACGGAAAAGTTTGGGGCCCGGCGCGAAGCCTTCGTGGTCGACGTAACCGTCGAGGGACACGTTCATGCCAAAGACAAGCTTCGCCATGCGGCTACTCTATTGTGAGGTTATTGCGCCACCGCAATGGTCAGCCGATGCAACAGCGTGCACACTTCCGCGGGGCGATAAGGCTTCGGCACGAACACCGAGCGCGACACCATCTGGCCGAGGCCAGATGCGCTGTAGCGGCCGGAGGCATAGACGATCGGCATGTCGGGGCGCATATCGCGGACGCGGATCGCCAGTTCGGTTCCGTCGATCCCGCCCGGCAGATTGACGTCGGTAAACATCACGTCCACCTTCTCGCCGGAGTTGATGTAACGCAGCGCCTCGTCGCCAGTGGCGACTTCATGGACCGCAAAGCCGTGCTCGGTCAATTTGTCGGCGACCAGGTTACTGATCAACAATTCGTCTTCGACGAGGAGAACGGAGATCGGTGCAGCGGCGCGGCCCATATGCGATCCTTCACTGAAACCTGCTCGTAACTGGACAATGCTTTGGCTGCGCTGCCGTTCAAGCTTATCGAAAGTTGATGCCATTATGGTTTCTATCGCGTTAAGATTGGCGTGACTGACATGGCCAAGAGCGACAACCCATTCCTCGAAATCACGCCGGAAGTGCTGCTGAAGGCCTATGCCTGCGGCATCTTTCCGATGGCGGAGAATGCTGACGATCCGGGCCTGTTCTGGATGGAGCCGGAGCAGCGCGGCATCATCCCGCTGAACGGGTTCCATGTGTCATCGCGTCTGGCCCGCACCGTGCGCAAGACCGCCCTCACCGTCGTGGTCGATCGCGACTTCGACGCGGTCATCGACGGCTGCGCCGAGCCAGCGCCGGACCGCGACAAGACCTGGATCAACACCCGCATCCGCACGATGTATCGCGGGCTGTTCGACATCGGCCATTGCCACACCGTCGAAGTCTATGACGGCGCCAATCTGGTCGGCGGGCTGTATGGCGTGTCGCTCGGCCGTGCGTTTTTCGGCGAGAGCATGTTTCACCGCGTCACCGATGCGTCGAAGATCGCGCTGGTGCATCTGGTGGCGCGCTTACGCGCCGGCGGCTTCCGCTTGTGCGACACGCAATATGTGACGCCGCATTTGCAAACCCTCGGCGCCGTCGATGTGCCGAAGAAGCGCTATCACAAGATGCTCGACGAGGCGCTGCAGGGCGATGCGGATTTCGCGACGCTGCCGGTCGACCGGCCGCTCACCGGCGAAGAAGCGCTGGCGAGTTTGAGAGGCGACGACTGAGCTCTCGTCACACACCGTTCGTTCCCGCGAAAGCGGGAACCCAGTTATTGTAAAATGAATGTGCAGCCCTGGGTCCCCGCTTTCGCGGGGACGAACGGAAATTCGACGCGCCTGTCGCGGAATGTTTAGCGGATCGCCGGTGCGAAGCCAGGCTGCAGCGGCTGTTGCTGTTGCGCGCGCGGCTGGGCCGGACGGGCGCCGGGCTGCGCCGGTGCGCGTTGCGCCGGCGGACGTGCTGCGGCGGGCTTCGGCTCGGCCGGTGCTTCGGCGACTTCCGGACCGGCGCCGCCTTTGCAGTCGGTGATCCAGACGTCATAGATCGGATGCTCAACCGCATGCAGGCCGGGGCTGGCGGCAAACATCCAGCCTTCGAAGATGCGCTTGATCTCGCCCTGCAAGGTCACTTCATCGACCTGGATGAAGGCATCGGTGTTCGGCGTTTCGGTCGGCGGCCGCGTGTAGCAGACGCGCGGCGTCACCTGCAGCGCGCCGAACTGCACGGTCTCGTTGATGGCGACGTCGAACGAAATGATGCGCCCGGTGATCTTGTCGAGGCCGGAGAAGACGGCATTCGGATTGGCGATGCGCTGCGGCGGTGGTGCGACGACGACTTCGTCGCCCGGCTGGGGCGCGGTCGCGGCGGTTTCCGGCTGGGCCTGCGGCGGCTGGCGCCCGGGTGCGGCCGGCTGGGCCGGCTGCAGCGGCGCGGCTGAGGGTGCTGGCGCTGCGGTACCGCCTGGCGGCGGTGCTAAAGGCTGCGACTGGATCGCGCCGCCACCGGGCCGGCTGGAGGGCGGCAGCGCCATGGGCGGCGCCTGCGGCTGTGACGGTGGCTGGTCGGCGTCGTAATTCGGCCGGCGCGCATCGCGCCCGCGCTCCGGCGGCACATATTGCGGCGGCGGCGGCTGCAATTGCTGACCGCCACGCGGCACACTGCCCGGCGGGCGCGGCGGCGGGTCGTCGCTGAAGATGCCGCCAAATTGCGCCGAAGCGGGCAGCGGCGCGACAGCCATCAGGCCGCCCACAGTGGCGACCGAAACGACCGCCAGCAGACCGGCTGTAAGCCTGGAACGCGCCATCGGAACAGGGCTTTCCCGCGGGGACAATGCGTGGATTCGCAAGAACGTCCGGGCGATCCGTCCGGTTAACATGGGGAATGCGGCAGCGGAAGGGCGCGATCAGCGAAGCTGATCGGGATTCCACGCCTTGTAGTCGCCGGTCGCCTTGGGGCGGTGGCCGGAGGCCAAAGTCGAGCCCGGCGGCCGGTACGCGCCCGGCGTGCCGGTCATGTTCGGCCGGTGCGGCTTCTGCCAGGCGCGGGCCTGATAGGCCTCTTCCGTCGGCGGCACGTCGACCGTGTGATGAAGCCAGCCATGCCAGGACGGCGGCACGGAAGACGCCTCGGCATAGCCGTTATAGATTACCCAGCGCCGCTCGAAGAGCAGCGTCAGATCGATCTTGCCGCCTTTGGTGCGGTAATAGGTGTTGCCGAATTCGTCGCTGCCGACCACTTCGCCAAACCGCCAGGTCCAGAACTGGGTCCCGAAGGTCTGCGAGTTCCACCAGGTAAACAGCTTCAGCAGGAAAACTTTCATCGCCGCGCTTTTCTATTGGGGTTGCCGCGTTTTGCCACCCTATAGTCGCCCTGTCCAGCACACCCGCCATGAGCCTCATATGTTTACCGACATAGACCGTCTGCGCGCCGATACGCCGGGTATTGCGCACCGCATCCATCTCAACAATGCCGGCGCCGCCTTGATGCCGCGGCCGGTGCTCGAGGCAATGACCGGCTACCTGACGCGCGAATCGGAGATTGGCGGCTATGAAACGGCGGCCGAAGCCGCGCCGCGGCTGGATGCTGTCTATGCCAGCGTCGCCCGGCTCATTGGCGCCTCGCGTGACGAGATCGCCCTGACCGAGAACGCCACCGTGGCGTGGCAAATGGCGTTTTATTCGCTGGCCTTCAAACCGGGCGACCGCATCCTCACAGCGCGCGCCGAATATGCCGCCAACTATGTCGCCTTCTTGCAGGTCGCCAAACGCACCGGCGCCGTAGTCGAGGTGATACCGGACGATGCCGACGGCCGGCTCGACCCGGAAGCCTTGCGCCGCATGATCGATGATCGCGTCAAACTGATCGCCATCACCTGGGTGCCGACAAATGGCGGCCTCGTTAATCCGGCCGCCGCGGTTGGGGCCATCGCGCGCGAGCACAACATTCCGTATCTGCTCGATGCCTGTCAGGCGGTCGGCCAGATGCCGGTCGATGTTGAGGCGCTTCAATGCGACATGCTGTCGGCCACCGGGCGCAAGTTTCTGCGTGGCCCGCGCGGCAGCGGTTTTCTCTATGTGCGGCGTGAACTGCTCGAGCGCCTCGAGCCGCCAATGATCGACCACTTCGCCGCGCCCTGGGTCGCTACTGATCGCTACGAGTTGCGGCCCGACGCCCGGCGCTTCGAGAACTGGGAAAACAATTACGCGGCACGGCTCGGGCTTGGCGTCGCCATCGACTACGCGCTCGATATTGGCATGGAAGCGATCGCGGCGTGCTGCCGCGACCTGTCCGGCCATATGCGCCAGGCCCTCGCCCGCATCCCCGGCGTGACGCTGCACGACCTCGGACCGGATCCGGCGGCCATTGTCACCTTTTCAGTCAGCGGTCATGACGCGAATGCGATCAAGGAGGGCCTCGCCAAGGCCGGCATCAATGTCAGCGTCTCGGTGCCCGCGAGCACCCTGCTCGACGCCGAGGCCCGCCACCTGCCCGCCCTGGTCCGCGCCTCGCCGCACTACTATAACAGCAGCGACGAGATTGATCGCATGGCCGCGGAGGTGCAGCGGCTGGTTGCGTTTGCCTCATCGCAGGGCTAGGCTGCCCAGGAATTCAGCAGCGCCGCATTGACGTTGTTGTTCGAACTGACAGTGCCGGGTGTAAAAAAGGCGGGTCTCGCAAGAGGCCCGCCTTTTTCATGATCGGTCGTGAGAGATCAGCGCGCTAATGGTCGCGATGACCCGCCAAGCTGCTTTCCCGGCTGAGCGTGCTCTCGACCAAATGCTTGAGCTTGTGGGTCGCGGCGGTGATGGCGGAATCGACGCTGCGCTCCTGGCTCTTCACGGCAACCGGCGGCCGGCCACCCATGCGCACTTCCATCACGCACTTGGTGTCTTCGTTACCCTCCCGCTTGCCGCTTTCATCGGTGAGATGGACCTCGACGCGGGTGATGCGGGAGCTGAAACGCTCGAGCGCGGTCTCCACGTGTCCCTGGACATAATTGGTGAGTTTTTCACGGCCATCGATATGGCTGTCGGTGCTGACTTCGATTTGCATCGGTCCTCCGTCTTTTGTCGTTGGTAGAAAGACAAGTTCCGGCGGTGCCAGATCGTTCAGCAGGAACCGGAGCTAATTTGTCGCGCGGCCGGTACCCGGCGCGCAGATAGAGCCATGCACAGGCCTGTGTGGCTTCCCCACATTGTCCCGGCCCGTCCATGCACAGCGTAAAGCCCTGATCCGGTGACGAGAATCACCGACTCGGGAACCGGCTTTGCCCTGGTTATCCCGGGCTTGTCCCCGGTTCCGGGGCGTTGGAAAAGAAGTTGTGGGTGACCAGCCATCCCCATTTTACGTCATTTTCCTGTCACGGCCGTAGGCTGGAAAACCTACCAACCGAGGCCCAGAAAAGGCCTTTCCGGATGAGCTTTATCGCTCAATACTCCTCCCGTGGACGCCCGAGCTTTTCCCCATAGTTCACTGGTCAGCCACAAGGGATAGATTATTAACTTGGCCGACCTACTATCGCTTGACGAGTTGGGTGAGTCCTCTTAGCTTCGTAACTGTCCGGTCGGGTCGCGTTTTAGAGTTCCTGCCGGTCCATCATAAAGACGCTTGTCGTCTAAACCCCGCGCCTGAAAAAGGCGTTTGGGGACAGAGATTTGCTGTGTGCCGGGCATCAAAAGTCCGGGAGTAACCGGTGCCAAATATGAGCCCCGGACATAATTGAGGCAGGTGGTCGAACGGCTGGACGAGTCAATCGCGGCAGACCTTTCGGGTCTGTCATGGAATAATCGTCGGCGGTCGACCCCGCCCGGACATATTGAAGGGCTAATACGATGCGGATTGAACGGCGCTTTACGAAAGATGCACAGGATCAGCAGGACGCCGCTTATGCGGGCCTGAGTTTCCGGCTGACCACCTCCCAGATCAAGAACCCGGACGGCTCCATTGTCTTCAAGCTGGACAATGTCGAGGTGCCGGAATTCTGGTCGCAGGTTGCGTCCGACGTTCTCGCCCAGAAGTATTTCCGCAAGGCTGGCGTCCCCTCGCGCCTGAAGCGCGTTGAAGAAAACACCGTTCCCTCGTTCCTGTGGCGCTCGGTCGCCGACGAACAGGCTCTGGCCGAACTGCCGGAAGCCGAGCGCTATATCGGCGAGCACTCCGGCAAGCAGGTCTTCGACCGTCTCGCCGGCACCTGGACCTATTGGGGCTGGAAGGGCGGCTACTTCGACTCGGAGAACGACGCCCGCGCCTTCTTCGACGAACTGCGCTTCATGCTCGCCAACCAGATGTGCGCGCCGAATTCGCCGCAATGGTTCAACACCGGCCTGCACTGGGCTTACGGCATCGATGGTCCGTCGCAGGGTCACTATTATGTCGATCCGTTCAACGGCCAGCTCACCAAGTCGGAGTCCTCCTACGAGCATCCGCAGCCGCATGCCTGCTTCATACAGGGCGTCAGCGACGACCTGGTGAACGAAGGCGGCATCATGGACCTGTGGGTGCGTGAAGCCCGCCTGTTCAAATACGGCTCCGGCACCGGCTCGAACTTCTCCGCGCTGCGCGGCGAAGGCGAGAAGCTGTCGGGCGGCGGCCGCTCCTCCGGCCTGATGTCGTTCCTCAAGATCGGCGACCGTGCAGCGGGCGCCATCAAATCGGGCGGCACGACGCGCCGCGCCGCCAAGATGGTTGTCGTTGACGTCGATCATCCGGACATCGAGCAGTACATCGACTGGAAGGTGATGGAGGAGCAGAAGGTCGCGGCGCTGGTCACCGGCTCCAAGACCAACCAGAAGCACCTCAAGGCCATCATGAAGGCCTGCATCAACTGCGAAGGCCAGGACGACGATTGCTTCCTGCCGGAGAAGAACCCGGCCTTGAAGCGCGAGATCAAGCTCGCCCGCAAGGCCAGGGTGCCGGACAACGTCATCAAGCGCGTCATCCAGTTTGCCAAGCAGGGCTCCAAGGACATCATCTTCCCGCCCTATGACACCGATTGGGACTCAGAAGCCTATCTCACTGTCGCCGGCCAGAACTCGAACAATTCGGTACGCATCACCGACGACTTCCTGCGCGCGGTCGATGCCGATGCTAACTGGGACCTCACCTTCCGCAAGAACGGCAAAGTGTCGAAGACCCTGCCCGCGCGCGAATTGTGGGAAAAGATCGGTTATGCCGCCTGGGCTTCGGCCGATCCGGGCCTGCAATATCACACCACGATCAATGACTGGCACACCTGCCCGGCCGACGGCCCGATCCGCGCCAGCAATCCGTGCTCGGAATACATGTTCCTCGACGACACGGCCTGTAACCTCGCCTCGCTGAACCTCTTGACGTTCCGCGACAAGGACACCGCCAAGTTCGACGTCGAAGGCTATGAGCACGGCGTCCGCCTGTGGACGCTGGTCCTCGAAATCTCGGTGATGATGGCCCAGTTTCCGTCGCGCCAGATTGCCGAACTGTCCTACGAATACCGCACGCTCGGCCTCGGCTACGCCAACATTGGCGGCCTGCTGATGACCTCCGGCATTCCTTATGACTCCAAGGAAGGCCGCGCTGTTGCCGGCGCGCTGACCGCGATCATGACCGGCGTCTCCTATGCGACCTCGGCCGAAATCGCCAAGGGTCTTGGCCCCTTCCCGGGCTATGCCAAGAACCGCGACCACATGCTGCGCGTCATGCGTAACCACCGCAATGCCGCGCACGGCAATGCGATGGGCTATGAGGCGCTGTCGATCAACCCGGTGCCGCTCGACCACACCTCGATCATTGATGGCGTGAAGGACAATGTCGCGCTCAAGGGCTATCTCGCCCTCTCCGAGCACGCCAAGAAGGCCTGGGATCTCGCGCTGACGCTCGGCGAGCAGCATGGCTATCGCAATGCGCAGTCGACCGTGATCGCGCCGACCGGCACGATTGGCCTGGTCATGGATTGCGACACGACCGGTATCGAACCGGACTTCGCGCTGGTCAAGTTCAAGAAGCTCGCCGGTGGCGGCTACTGGAAGATCATCAACCGCGCCGTGCCTGAGGCGCTGCGCACGCTCGGCTATACCGAAGCGCAGATTGCCGAGATCGAGGCCTATGCTGTCGGTCATGGCAACCTCGCCCAGGCGCCCGCGATCAACCACACGACGCTGAAGGCCAAGGGCTTCACGCCGGAAGCGATCGCCAAGGTCGAGAAGGCTTTGCCGACTGCGTTTGACATCAAGTTCGTGTTCAACAAGTGGACGCTCGGCGAAGAGTTCTGCCGCGACGTGCTCGGCGTCACCGCCGAACAGCTCGCTTCTCCGACCTTCGACCTTCTCGCCTCGCTCGGTTTCGCCAAGCGCGACATCGAGGCCTGCAACATCCATGTTTGCGGCGCGATGACGGTTGAAGGCGCACCGCACCTGAAGCTCGAGCACTATGCGGTGTTCGATTGCGCCAATCCGTGCGGCCGCACCGGCAAGCGTTATCTCTCGGTCGACAGCCACATCCAGATGATGGCGGCGGCACAGCCTTTCATCTCGGGCGCCATCTCCAAGACCATCAACATGCCGAATGAAGCGACGGTCGAGGATTGCAAGCAGGCTTATCTGCTGTCCTGGCAGCTCGCGCTCAAGGCCAATGCGCTGTACCGCGACGGCTCGAAGCTGTCGCAGCCGCTGAACTCGCAGCTCATCGCCGACGAAGACGATGAAGACGATCAGGTCGAGGCCTTCATCGGCCAGCCGAACGCCGCGCGTGTCGCGCAGATGTCGGAAAAGGTGGTCGAGAAGATCGTCGAGCGCATCACCGTGCTGCGCGAGCGCGAGAAGCTGCCGTCACGCCGCAAGGGCTACACCCAGAAGGCCGTGGTCGGCGGGCATAAAGTGTATCTCCGCACCGGCGAATATGA
>JAURVZ010000050.1 GCA_030655215.1 Pseudolabrys sp.
TCGATACATCGATACCAATGTAGATCGCGTCCATCTTGACCCCTCCTTGCGCAACCGGGCTCGCAATGCGGCCCAAGCGACTGTTCGGGTTCGATGGAACGGCGGACGGAGTCCCGCGCTGAGGTTCGGGCTTCAAGGCCCTAGAGTGATACGGTCTCCCGTCCGCCACCGCACGGCCGAGCTTAGCAGAAACGGCATGACCGGACTTACAAGCGTGACGGGTCTAATTACGCCGCCTTCTTCGGCACGGCGATGCTCGCCAGCCTGCGCACGATTGCTGTCGCGCCTTTGAGACGTTCGTCCGGCCTGTCCCAATCATCGAGGAAGACCAGCTTCTGGCCGGACTTCTCATTGCGCACGCGGGCATAGTCGCCCTGCTCGCGGATGAAGGTGAACAGCCCGTCCGGATTGGCGAAGTTGTTGTCGCGGAACGACAGCACGACGCCCTTCGGACCGGCATCGAGCTTCTCGACATTGGCGCGGCGGCAGAGGCCTTTCAGCGCGACAATCTGCAACAGATGATCAACTTCGCTCGGCAGCGGCCCGAAGCGATCGACCATTTCCGCGGCGAAGCTTTCAATGTCGCGTTCCTCCTCGATATCGGCGAGACGGCGATAGAGCGCCAGTCGCACCGACAGGTCGGCAACGTAGTCTTCCGGGATGAGGATCGGCGTGCCAATGGTGATCTGCGGCGACCAGCGATCGGCAACCGGTTCGGTCATGCCGGCCTTGGCGCTGAGAACGGCTTCTTCCAACATCTGCTGATAGAGCTCGAAGCCGACTTCCTTGATGTGGCCGGACTGTTCGTCGCCGAGCAGATTGCCGGCGCCGCGAATGTCGAGATCGTGCGATGCCAACTGGAAGCCGGCGCCCAGCGTATCGAGCGACTGCAACACCTTGAGGCGGCGCTCCGCCTGCTGCGTGATTGGCTTGTTGGCCGGCAATGTTAGCAGCGCATACGCGCGTAGCTTCGAGCGGCCGACACGGCCGCGCAACTGATAGAGCTGCGCCAGACCAAACATGTCGGCGCGATGTACGATCAGCGTATTGGCGCTCGGAATGTCGAGGCCGGACTCGACGATCGTCGTCGACAGCAGCACGTCATACTTGCCGTCGTAGAACGCCGTCATGATGTCGTCGAGCACAGCCGGCGGCATCTGGCCATGGGCGACGACCACGCGCACTTCCGGAATATTCTTCTCGAGGAAGTCCTTGGCGCCGGCGAGATCCTCGATGCGCGGGCAGACATAAAAAGCCTGGCCACCGCGATATTTCTCGCGCAGCAAAGCCTCACGCACAATCAGGGGATCGAACGGCGAGATGAAGGTACGCACCGCGAGGCGATCAACTGGCGGTGAGGCAATAATCGACAGATCGCGCACGCCGGTTAGCGCCAGTTGCAAGGTGCGCGGAATCGGCGTTGCCGTCAGCGTCAGCACATGCACCTCGGCGCGCAAATTCTTCAGCCGCTCTTTATGCGACACGCCGAAGTGCTGCTCCTCGTCAACGACGACAAGGCCGAGATCCTTGAACCTGATTGCCTTGCCGAGCACAGCATGTGTGCCGATGACAATGTCGACCTGACCCTCGGCTAGGCCCTTCTTGGTCTCCGTCGCCTGCGCATTGGTGACCAGACGCGACAATTGCGCGACATTGACCGGGAAACCCTTGAAGCGTTCGGTGAAGTTCTTGAAATGCTGGCGCGCCAGCAAGGTCGTCGGCACAACGACGGCCACCTGCTTTCCGCTCATCGCGGCATCGAAAGCCGCGCGCAGCGCGACTTCAGTCTTGCCGAAGCCGACATCGCCGCACACCAGCCGGTCCATCGGACGGCCTGACGCAAGGTCATTGAGCGTGGCGTCGATCGCGGTCAGCTGGTCTTCGGTCGGCTCGTAAGGGAAGCCGGCACAGAATTCGTCATAGGCGCCGGTGGCGACCGACATCTTCGGCGCTTCACGCAGCTGGCGTTCGGCTGCGATCTTGATGAGCTCCGCCGCGATCTCGCGGATGCGGTTCTTCATCTTGGCTTTGCGGGCCTGCCAGTTGCCGCTGCTCAGCCGGTCCAAATCGACATTGGCGCCTTCATTGCCATAGCGCGACAACAGGTCGACGTTCTCGACCGGCAGGAACAGCTTGGCAGCGTCGGCATAATGGATTTCAAGACAGTCATGCGGCGCACCGGTGACCGTGATCGCCTGCAGGCCAACGAAGCGGCCAATGCCGTGATCGACATGCACGACGAGATCGCCGGCCGACAGGCTGGTCGCTTCCTGGATGAAATTGTCGGCGCGGCGGGTGGTGCGGCGCGTCCGCACGAGGCGGTCGCCGAGAATGTCCTGTTCGCTGATGATGGCGGCATCGTCGGTCTCGAAACCGGATTCGATGCCGAGCACTATCAGCGCCACCGAATGCTTCGGCACGGCATTGACCTGCGGCCATGAGGCGGCATTGCTCAGATTCTGCAATTTGTGATCGGCCAGCACATGCGCCATGCGGTCGCGCGCGCCGTCACTCCATAATGCGATAGCGACGCGCTTGCCCTGCCCTTGCAGCGCCATGACGTGGCGGCTCAACGCCTCGAACACGTTCGACCCGGCCTCGGCGCGCTCGGTGATGAAGTTGTGCCCGGCGCGAGCGCCGATATCGATGACATCATTGGTCGGCGGCGCCTCGAACGGCGTTAGCCGCGCCACGGCGGACTTGGCCAGACGGTCATCCCATTCAACTTGCGTCAGATATAGCCGGGCCGGCGGCAGCGGCTTGTAGGCAGGCGTCACGCCATCCTTCAGCGCGTCCTGGCGGGCTTCGTAGTAATCCGTGATCTGCGTGAAGCGCTCATGCACCGCATCGTCGGCCAGCGACTCCAGCGCCAGCGGCGTGCCCGGCAGATAATCGAATAACGTATCAAGCTTGTCGTGAAACAGCGGCAGCCAGTGCTCCATGCCCGGATAGCGGCGGCCCTCGCTGACGGCTTCGTACAGAAGATCATCCGGACCGGCGGTGCCGAACTGCGCCACATAGCTGGTGCGGAAACGGCGGATCGTCTCGGTGATCAGCTGGAATTCCGCCACCGGCACGAGATCAAGCTGGCCGAGCGGCGTCTCGCTGCGCTGGGTTTGCGGATCGAAGGTCTTGATCGTCTCCAGCGAGTCGCCAAAGAAATCGAACCGCACCGGCATGTCCAGACCCGGCGGAAACAGATCGAGGATGCCGCCGCGAACGGCATACTCTCCCGGCTCGCGCACCGTCGAGGCTCGCTGATAGCCATTGAGTTCCAGCCAGTTCACCACACCGGCCATGCCGAGAACATTGCCTGGCGCCACGGACAGCGCATGCGTCGCGGTGAATTCGCGCGCCGGAACTCGCTGCGACATCGCATTCACGGTCGTCAGCAACACCGATGGTCTGTCGCGGCCCTCGACACGCGCCAGGCGCGACAGCGTCGTCATGCGTTGCGCGGTGACGCCGCCATTTGGCGAGACGCGGTCATAGGGCAGACTGTCCCAGGCCGGGAATTCCAGAACCTGAAGCTCCGGCCCGAAGAACGATAACGCGCGAGATAGGGCCGCCATGCGCTGGCCATCGCGGCAGATGACGCACAGCGAAATCGCCGGCGCATTGGCGCGGGCCGAAACGGCGCGCGCAAGATCGGCCAGCACCATGCCTTCGGCGCCATCGGCCACTTGCGACAGCGTCAGCGCTTTGCCGGGACGTAAATTTTCAGCCGGAGACTTCGCCATCAGTTCTTCAGGTCTCTCAGGTGAAAAGTCTTCAATTTGGCGAACAGCGGCGTCGCGACATCAGCCGGGGGAGTCTCCGCGCCGGTGACCCAAGCGAGCATCTGCTGGTCCGGAATATCGAGCCAGCCTTCAACTTCAGGGAGGTCGTTATCGTTCAATCCAGCCAGTTCCGCATCGGCAAAGCCGCCCAGGACCAGGTCCATTTCGCGCAAGCCGCGGTGCCAGAGCCGGAACTTGAGCTTTTTGCGCCGCCCGTCCAGTCCATTGCTTGATTGATTGGTACCGCTCAAAATTTTCTCCAACGCCAAAAACCCGGACGGTGCCGGGAGCCGGTATATAGGCGGCCATGGCGCGAATGTCATGGCGAACCTCTGGCGTCCACCGCCCTCTCCCCGTTTGCGAAAAGAGGTGACATAAGAGGGGCATGCGCCCGCTTTCCCTCAATCCCCTGTTCGCCTCGCTGACCAGCCTGCCCGGCGTCGGGCCGAAGCTGGACCTCTTGTACGGCAAGCTGCTCGGCCGCGAGGCGCCGCGCGTCGTTGACCTGTTGATGCACATGCCGTCCGGCGCCATTGACCGCCGCGCCCGGCCCAAGCTGAATGAGGTGCTGCCCGGCCAGGTCGTCACCGTCGACGTCACCGTGCTGGAACACCGCCCCTCGCCGCCAAACCGGCCGCGCGCGCCATACCGTGTCCTCTGCGGCGACGACACCGACGCGACGCTGACGCTGACCTTCTTCCACGCCCGGCGCGATTATCTCGAGAAGCTGCTGCCGGTCGGAGAGAAGCGTTACGTCTCCGGCACGTCGGAATTCTACGACGGCCATTTGCAAATGGTGCATCCGGACCGCGTCGTCGATGAAAAGGGCTTTGCCGATCTGCCGCTGGTCGAGCCGGTCTATCCGCTGACCGAAGGTGTCGGCCTCGGCGTGTTGCGCAAGGCCGTGGACGCTGCGGTGTCGAAGCTACCCGACATTCCGGAATGGCAAGACGAGGCCTGGATATCGCGCGAGCAATTCCCGCCCTTCACCGAGGCGCTGCGGCAACTGCATCGCCCGTACGAGCCGCACGATGTCGCGCCGGAGAGTCTCGCATGGCGGCGGCTCGCCTTCGACGAACTGCTCGCCGGCCAACTGGCGCTGGCTTTGCTGCGCGCGCATATGCGCCGGCAAACCGGCCGCGGCACGTCAAGCGAAGGTGCCATGCGCGCCAAGGTGATGAAGGCACTGCCCTATGCGCTGACCCATTCGCAGCAGTTGGCCGTCAACGACATCACCAATGATCTCGCTTTGCCGCAACGCATGCTGCGCCTGCTGCAAGGCGATGTCGGCTCCGGCAAGACTGTTGTGGCGCTCATCGCGGCAGCCACCGTCATCGAGGCCGGGCGTCAGGCGGCAATCATGGCGCCGACGGAAATTCTGGCGCGGCAGCATCTCGCAACAATCGCGCCTCTTGCCGAAGCCGCCGGCATTCGCGTTGCCATTCTCACTGGCCGCGCGACCGGCGGCGAACGCCAGACCATTCTCGACCGGCTGGTGCTCGGCGATATCGATCTACTGATCGGCACGCATGCGCTGTTTCAGGACGATGTCGCCTTTCATGATTTGGCGCTTGCCATCGTTGATGAGCAGCACCGCTTCGGCGTGCACCAGCGGCTGGCGCTGACCAACAAAGGCGACGCCGTCGACGTGCTGGTGCTCACGGCAACGCCAATCCCGCGCACTTTGGTGCTGACGAATTTCGGCGACATGGACGTGTCCGAACTGCGCGAGAAACCGGCCGGCCGTCAGCCGATCGACACCCGCACCATTTCCATGGCGCGGCTGACCGATGTCGAGGATTCCGTCGGCCGGGCCATTGATGAAGGCAAGCGCGCTTACTGGGTTTGTCCGCTGGTTGAGGAATCCGAGAAGATCGATCTCGCCGCCGCCGAAGCACGCTACGCCGATTTGCGCGCCCGCTTCGGCTCAAAGGTCGATCTGATCCACGGCAAGATGAAAAGCGCCGAGAAGGACGCGGCAATGGCGCGCTTTTCCTCGGGCCAGTCGCAGCTTCTCGTTGCCACCACGGTGATCGAAGTCGGCGTCGATGTGCCGGAAGCGACCATCATCGTCATCGAACACGCCGAGCGTTTCGGCCTGGCGCAGTTGCATCAGTTACGCGGCCGCGTCGGCCGTGGCTCCGGCAAGTCGACCTGCCTTTTGCTGTACAAGGCGCCGCTTGGCGAAACCGCCAAGGCCCGTCTCGCCATCTTGCGCGAGAGTGAAGACGGCTTCCGCATTGCCGAGGAGGACTTACGCTTGCGCGGCGAAGGCGATCTGCTCGGTACGCGACAGAGCGGCGATCCTGGCTTTCACGTCGCCCGCGTCGAGGTGCACGGCAAATATCTCGGCGCCGCCCGCGACGATGCGGCGCTGATCATGGCGCGCGATCCGGATTTGCAAACACCGCGCGGCGAAGCCTTGCGGTATTTGCTTTATCTGTTCGGCAAGGATGAAGCGATCAAGCTGATCAGCGCTGGTTAAAGCGGCAACGGGTCCGGCCCAAACCGGTTCGGCCCCGGCGTGCCTTTGATGCAATCCCAGATCAGCAGCAGGATGCAGCCGATGAGGGTCAAGGCAATCAGCAACCACCAAGCGGTGCGATCGAGGTCATGAAGCCTGCGCGCGGCGACAGCAAGCGAAGGCAGGAGCAGCGCCAGGCCGACAATCGCTTGAAGAAGGTCCAGCCCGATCACGATATCGACGATCCCGGCAACGATCGACACGATCAGGTTGAACAAGGTCCAATACCAATATTCCGAGCGCGCGGCGCGGCCCGAGAATGTGGCGTAATTATTGAAACCCGATTGAATCGCCTCGACGAAGCCCATGACGGTTGCTCCTGTGAATCGAGGTGGCATTTTACCCGTATGACAGCCTGCGCAAAGCCCAGACGCCGCGCGAGCGCGAGGTTATCTACTTCGCAATCACCGGCGACTTGGCGGACTGCGCCATCTTCGCGGTCGCCGCAAGCTGCGCCAGCTTCTTGTGTGCGTCGGCGCCGGGCTGCACCATGCCGGCTGAGATCAGCAGCGTCATCGCGTTCTCGACCGTGATGTCGAGTTCGATCAGGTCGGCTTTCTTGGCATAAAAGAAAAAGCCGGTTGTCGGGTTCGGCGTACACGGCAGGAAGCATGAGACATGCTCGCCTTCCGGCAGCTTTGCCGCCAGATCGCCGACAGGCGGCTGCGACAGAAACACGAGCGACCACATGCCGGGCGACGGAAACTCGGCCAGCGCCACCGTGCGAAAACTCGAGCCGTCCTTCGAGAACAGAGTCTCGAAAATCTGCTTCATCGTCTTGTAGACCGGCCGCACGATCGGCATGCGGTTCAGGACGCTTTCACCCAGCTCAACCAAAGTTCGGCCAACGAGATTGGCAGTGAGAAAACCGAGCATGGTCAGCGCGAAGAAGGCGATGACCAAACCAGTGCCCGGGATCGGCCACGGCAAATAGGTTTCCGGCCGGTACATCGCCGGAATGAACGGCCGCACCAGATCGTCGACCCAGTTGATGAAGGACCAGCTTAAGTAGGCGGTGATCAGCACAGGACCGGCGACAACCAGACCGGTGAGGAAATAATTGCGGATGCGCCCGGCCGCGCTGGTTTGCGACGCGGATAATTTCTCCGCGTCGGCGGCCATCGCCTGTCCCGGTTGTTCCTCTAATTCAGCCATGAGGTGATCTTACTCTACGGTGACCGACTTAGCGAGGTTGCGCGGCTGGTCGACATCGGTGCCGATTGCCGCAGCCGTATGATAGGCGAGCAGCTGCACCGGGATGGCATAGACCAAAGGCGTAACCGTCGACGCCATTTCCGGCAGCATCAGCGTTTCGGTCGAGGCGACAGTCGCCTCCTCCGCGCCCTTCGGGTCGGTCACCAGGATGATCTTGCCGCCACGCGCGGCCACTTCCTGCATGTTCGACACGGTCTTTTCAAACACGCGGTCATAGGGCGCTATGACGATGACCGGCATGGTCTCGTCGATCAAGGCAATCGGCCCGTGCTTGAGCTCGCCGGCGGCATAGCCTTCGGCGTGGATGTAGGAAATTTCCTTCAGCTTGAGCGCGCCTTCCAGCGCGATCGGAAAGCTGGTGCCGCGGCCGAGATAAAGCACGTCCTTCACCTTGGCGAGGTCGTGCGACAGCTTTTCGATCTGCGGCTCAAGCTTGAGCGCCTGCGCCATCAGGCGTGGCACTTCGATCAGCGCATGGACGAGTTTCTGTTCGTCTTCCGCCGACAGATGACCACGCGCGCGGCCGGCGGCGAGCGCCAGGCAGGCCAGTACAGACAACTGGCAGGTGAAGGCCTTGGTCGAGGCAACGCCGATTTCCGGGCCGGCCAAAGTCGGCATGATGACATCGCTCTCGCGCGCAATCGTCGACGAGGTGACGTTCACCACCGACAGAATGTGCTGCTTCATCTCGCGCGCATAACGCAATGTTGCCAAGGTGTCGGCCGTCTCGCCCGACTGAGAAATGAAGATGGCGAGATCGCCCGCTTCGAGCGGCGCGCCGCGATAACGGAATTCGGAGGCGATATCGATTTCAACCGGCAGCTTGGCGAAGCGCTCGAACCAGTATTTGGCAACAAGCCCGGCATAGAACGCGGTGCCGCAGGCCGAGATCGACAGCCGCTTGATCTTGCTCCAGTCGAACGGCAGCTCGACCGGCAGGTTGATGGTCTCGCTGACCATGTCGATGTAATGCGCGAGCGTATGGCCGACCACTTCCGGCTGTTCATGGATTTCCTTGGCCATGAAATGCTTGTGGTTGCCCTTGTCGACCAACTGCGTCGAGATGTTCGACTTCTCGATCGTGCGTTCGACCTTGTGGTCGCGCTCGTCATAGATGGTGACGCCCTTGCGGGTCAGCACCGCCCAGTCGCCTTCATCGAGATAGCTCAGCGTGTCGGTGAACGGCGACAGCGCGATGGCGTCGGAGCCGAGAAACATCTCATCCTTGCCGTAACCGACGGCGAGAGGTGAACCCTTGCGCGCGCCGATCAAGAGATCGTCGTGGCCGGCGAAGATGAAGGCGAGCGCGAAGGCGCCGCGCAGTTGCTTGAGCGTCGCCTTGACCGCGTTGACCGGCGTCTCACCGGCTTTCAGCTTTTCACTGACCAGATGGGCAACGACTTCCGTGTCGGTCTCGCTGCGGAAGGTCGCGCCACCGGCGATCAGCGCTTCGCGCAGTTCGCGGAAATTCTCGATGATGCCGTTATGAACGACAGACACTGTATCGGTGGCATGCGGATGCGCGTTGCTTTCGGTCGGCCGGCCATGCGTCGCCCAGCGCGTATGGCCGATGCCGGTATTGCCGGCGAGCGGCTCGGTCTTCAGCTTGTTTTCGAGCGCCTGCAATTTGCCTTCGGCGCGGCGGCGCGCCATGACGCCATGATCGAGCGTGGCGATGCCGGCCGAGTCATAGCCGCGATATTCGAGGCGCTTGAGCGCGTCGACCAATTGGCCCGCGACCGGCGCGTTGCCGAGAATTCCAACGATTCCGCACATTGCTTAAAATCAGCCCTTGCGCCTGGATGGCGTGCCCACGGTTGTGTATCTGCCGCGATAACGGTGAAGGAAATCAAAACCTGTTGCGTCGTATGTCAGGAGCGAGCGTTAAGACTTCTTTTTCCGTGCCGCTTTGGCCGCGCGGAAACGCGCCGCCCAGCCTTCCTTGTTGGTCTGCTCGGCGCGTTCGAATGAAAGCGCGTCGGCCGGCACATCCTTGGTGATGACCGAGCCGGAGCCGATATAGGCGCCGTCGCCTATTTTCACAGGCGCGACCAGCGACGAATTGGTGCCGATGAAGGCGCCTTTGCCGATGTCGGTCTTGTGCTTGTCGACGCCGTCGTAATTGCAGGTGATGGTGCCGGCACCGATATTGGCACCCGCGCCGACCCGCGCATCGCCGATATAGGCAAGGTGATTGGCCTTGGCGCCATCTTCGATCGTGGCTGCCTTCACCTCGACGAAGTTGCCAATGTGCACATCGACGCCGAGCTTTGCGCCCGGGCGCAGCCTTGCAAACGGCCCGACGCGCGCGCCGCGGCCGACATGCGCGCCTTCAAGATGCGAGAACGAGCGGATGGTGGCGCCCTCCTCGACAGTGACGCCGGGGCCGAACACGACATTCGGCTCAATGGTGACGTCGCGGCCGAGCTTGGTATCGGACGAAAGAAACACGGTTTCCGGCGCGACCAGAGTCACGCCGGCCTCCATCGCCGCGTTGCGCAGGCGGGTCTGCAGCACGGCTTCGGTCTCGGCGAGCTGCGCCTTGGTATTGATGCCGCGCACGTCGTCCTCCCCGGTCTCGATGGCAACCGCCTTCAGGCCCATGCCGCGGGCAATGGCGACCGCATCAGTCAGATAATATTCGCCCTTGGCATTGGCATTGCCGATCTTGTCGATGATGGCGAGCGCCTGCTTGCCGGCAAGCGCCATCAGCCCGCCATTGCAGAAGCCGATCTGGCGCTGCTCAGGCGTGGCGTCCTTTTCCTCGACGATAGCGGTGAGGTCCTGGCCGCTCATCACCAGACGGCCATAGCCGGTCGGGTCCTTCGGCGTGAAGCCGAGCACTGCCACGGCCGCGCCACCACTCAGGGCGCCGCGCAACTGGCTCAGGGTTTCGGCCGTCACCAACGGCGTATCGGCGAACATGACCAGGACATCGTCCGCGCCGGCCTCCAACGCCTTGCGCGCGGCCAGGACAGCGTGCGCGGTGCCGAGCCGTTCGGTCTGCTCGAAGACCTGCGCCTGCGGCGCGACCTTCCGGGCTTCCGCCGCCACGTCGTCACGGCCCGGCCCGACCACAACCGCGACCTGTGCGCCACCGGCCTGCGTCGCCGCCGTCAACACATGCGCGATCAAGGTCTTGCCGCCGATGCTGTGCAGCACCTTCGGCGTCGAGGACCGCATGCGGGTACCTTCGCCAGCCGCGAGCACGATCGCCAGACAGCTGCGTTGATGGCCGTTCGGAGAATTCATAGCCGTCCATAGCCTTTCAACGCTTTGATTGAAAGCCAGCATTGCCGGATTCTGCTAATGTTTTCAACGACCTGATTCGCAGGCTGCGGGGATGAGATGGACGAGCAGGAAGAGCCGCCGGAAATCGGCCGCTTGAGCGACAACTCTGGTCTATGGCGCGCCAGCCTGTGGGGCGGCGCCGCGACGCTGGCCTTGGCCGCAGCCGTTCTGATCACGCAAACCGATGTCGGCGCCCAGCGCCTGCAGTCGGTCTTTGCAAGTGAACCGGCCATGATGCCCGTCACCCAGGCCGATTTCGTTCCGAAAGAAGACGCCGAGGCGCTGAAGCGCGAAACCGCGCGGCTCGAGGCCCAGGTGCGCGACCTTGCCGCGGACCGCGAAAAGCTCAACGCCCGCATTGCGACGCTTGAGGCGAACCTCACTGACGTCACCGGCTCGATCAAACGCGAACTGGCGGCCGTGGCGGCCAAACCTGTGGCGTCGCCGCCTGTCATCGCCGCGCCGGTGTCGGCGCCGCCGGCCAAGCTTGAGCCGATTGAACCTGAGCCGAAAGCGGCCGAGCCAAAGCCCGAGCCGGCGCCGGCCGCGGCTGTCGCCCCGGCCCCGCCCGTTGGCGAGCCGGTGCCGTTACCGCCGGTCCGGATGGCGGCGGTGAACCCGGTTGATCCGGCGGTCGCAGCGCCAAAGGACGGCGCGATCGGCGTCGATCTGGGCGGCGCCCGCAGCCTCGAGATCATGCAGGCCCGCTGGGCCGCGGTGAAAGCCAATTTCGGTCCGCTGTTGAACGGCCTTCATCCACTGGTGGCGCAAGACAATCGCCCGAACATGATCCCTTACCGGCTGATCGTCGGCCCGCTGCCGAATGCGGCGACCGCCGCGCAGGTCTGCGCGCGCTTTGCCGCCTCGAAGGTGACTTGCCGCTCGACAAGGTTTGCCGGCGACCCGCTGGCCATGCCGTAACAATTCGCGATAGGGTCGGCCTGTTGAGCAACAAGACAGGCTGACAATGAAGCTTTTTCTACCCAGCTCCCGCGCCACCAATGTTCTGCTGATCGTCGGTTTTGCGGCGCTCGGCTATGCGCTTTATTTGCGCTACCTAGCAATCGAACAATCAACCATCGGGCTCGCCTGCGGCGCCGGGCTCGACACCTGGCTGTGCTTCTCGCGCAAAGTAGCGACCACTTTATTCCAGAACTCGGTGTTCGGCATCGGCGCGCTGGCGATTGCGGCGCTCAATTTCCTGCGGCCGACGCTGGTCTTGTTCGCGGTGGCCCTCGCCCTCGCCTGCATTGGCCTGGTGCTTTACAACATCGTCCTGTCGTCGCTGGCGATCGGCCTGTTAATCCTTAGCCTCGCGCGTCGCGAACCCGAGCAAGAGTAAAGGCAAGAGCGGTCAGCGTCGCCGCGACCCACAAAGCCTGCCAGTTCGCGAAGGTCTCATTGAGCACGATATAGGGCACCGATGCCGCCAGCACCGCGGCGGCAATGAGTTCGGCCGCTCCGCGAGCGCCTACGGGCCGCGGCGTGACCAGGCTGAGCAACAGCAACGGCACCACCGCCGCGGTCAGAGGCGCGAACGGGAAGTCGCGATAGCGCGGATCGAACACCAGCCCGAGCGCCACGACCAAAGCCAGCAACATCGTCGCGATCAGGACCGCGCCGAGTAGCAATGACAACCGGTCTTTGATGCGCCCATCGACCGGGCCGATGATGCGGGACATCCGCGGCAAGGCCACGCCGCGCATCACCGCTGCGCTCACCGCCAGCGGCGCGAAAACCGCCACGGCGAAGAAGGCGAGCGAGCGAATCCAACCACTTACGTAGAGGCTTTCAACCGGAATATTGGCGATGCTCAGCCCAATCAGGCCGCCCCCGGCTACGGCGCTGCCGGTGACCGCCAGCCATTGCGCCACGGTCGGGTTAAAGACCGGCGCGTTCCTGAGCGCCGCAAAGGCCGCGCCGAACACCAGCGCCGCAAAGGCAATGCCGCCCGCCGCCTGCCAAACCCAATGCGGATGGTTCGATACAGCCTGGCCGAAGGTGAATTTGGCCTTGTGATCGGCATCGTCGAACAAGCCCCAATGGCCGCCGACGACGCCTTCCAACGCCCGCTTCCAAGGCTGATCGAACGCCTCAATGACATTGACCTTCACGTTGTCGCGCTTGGCCAGCGCCAGCACATCCTGAATGACCCGTGCCTGATTGGCCGGAGACGGCTGGGCGCCCTCGCGCATGCGGCCGGCGCTTGGCCAGCCGACTTCGCCGATAATGACTTCCTTGCCCGGAAACGCCGCCACGACCTGACGGCGGATCGCGTCAATATGCTTGCCGGCGGTCTCTGCCGGGATCGGGAAGTCTTCCCAATAGGGCAGGATATGAATGGTGACGAAGTCGACCGCCGCGGCAACGTCCGGGCTGCGCAGCCAGAACTCCCAGACATCGGCATAGGTCACCGGCACCTTCACCCGCGCCTTCATCGCCCGGATGGTGGCGGCGAGATCGGTCGCCGACATGTCGCCGCGCAGCAGCACTTCGTTGCCGACGACGACGGCGCGGACCGTGTCCGGATAGCGGTTGGCAATGCCGACCGCCGCCTCGAACTGGATCTTGGTTTTCTCGGCGTTGTTGGAAATCCAGAAACCCTGCAACACCTTCAGGCCGAGCTTTTCGGCAATCGGCGCGACGTGTTCGAGGCCCTGGTCGACGGCATAGATGCGGACACAGCTGGTCAGCTTGGCCAGTTGCGTCAGGTCGGCCTCGATCTGGGCCGCCGGGATCTGGGTGTTCGGATCGAACGGGGTCTGCGTGCCACGGAACGGCGCGTAGGACATGCAGTAAAGCTTTTCACTGACGCCCAATGGAGATTGCGCCACCGGCACCGGCTGGCCCATCCAAGCCCAGATCGCGGCTATGACCGCCGCTGTGACAGCGAAACAAACCAGTCCAACGCGCATGGGAAGCCTAATTCGGGAGGTTTAGAGCAGCGATCCGGCTTCATCGGCATATAGAGGCCGGCGGCGACTGCCAAGACCGCCAATTGGCGCGGCTCCCGGCAGACCAAGGTATCGATTTTAAGCAAGGACGACGGAGACACTAGACAAACCCCTGTCACTAAGGCCAAGTTTTGTTTCGGGGAATTAGCAAGGCACGGGACGGGGTTAGACGGTCCGGGTCAGGCTCCGGAAAGGCAATGTGAACGGCAGCCGAACAAAACGGCGAACCGGGCGCAGGCTGGCAAAAAGATATTCAGGACGATCGAGGCTGGATCAAACTGGGCGCCGCAATAGCGTCCCAATCCAGCCCCAGAGGATACGGGACTTTTCGGGGCTACCATCAAAACCGGCGGGAAATCACTGTCTATGACTGCGCTGCGTCACTTCATTGCCATGCTCTGCGTGGCGACCTTTAGCCTCTCGGCCTCCGCTGCCTATGCGCAAAGTGGCAAACCAGCCGAGCCGCCGGCACAGCCGCCCAAGGCCGCGACCGCCGATCCTGCGAAAGACAAAGAAGGCCAGAAGAAGATCGACGAGATCGCCGAGGCCGCTCGCAGCCTGGAAGGCCCGGCGGGCAATCCGGAATGCGTCTGGCTTGGCCGCCGTGTCGTCAACCTGCTCTGGCGCGATGACCTTGACACGGCCTTTCGCCATCTCGATCTTTTCGATCGCTTCGGCTGCCCCGGAGCCCACATTCAGGCCACTTTCCGTTGCCTCGTGCGGCAGGGAAACATCGATCCCAAGGCCCAGGAAACGCTGACCGGCCGTGTTCATGCCTGCTGGCTCAACCCTGGCCTTGAGCCAGTCGCGGCTGAGGTGGCTCCTGCCCCGGCTGCTACTTCCGGTGGAACGGCCAAGCCCTGACGGCGTTAAATCTTGACTACCTTGATACGCAAAAACTTCTAGCCGCCATGCGCGTGTCAAGGAATTGCCATGTGCGTGATCTACTTGAACAGATGCCTAATGCCGAGCTATGCTGCATCACAGCAGAACAAGCTTCGGCTGAGCCCAGGGGACGGGTTCAAGGGTCTGCAATCCTGCCCCATGTGGTTGTAAAGTGATGCGCACCGTAGCCGCTGTCGTCGCCCTCGTGGTGTGCGTGCACGCAGGTTTGTGGGCTCTCTCGCGGGAGAGCATCAACGCCCCCAATTTCAACGGCCAATTGAACAGCGTTTCCTACGCGCCGTTCGAAGGCAATGTGAACGCCGAAGAAGGCGGCAAGGCGCGCGTTGAGCGTATCCGCGCCGACTTGCAGATCCTGTCGCCGATGACGCGCGCGGTGCGTACCTATTCGTCGACCAATGGCGTCGAATTGGTGCCTGGCGTGGCGGCCGAGTTCGGCCTGCGCGCGACGGTCGGCGCCTGGCTCGACAAGGACCAGACGCGCAACGAGCGCGAAATGCGCGCCGTCATCGATCTCACCAAGCGGCACAGCAACGTCAACGGCATCTTCGTCGGCAACGAAACGATCTACCGCGGCGAATTCACGCCCAAGGATGGCGACGCGCTGACGCCGGAAGAGACCGACCGTCTCGCCTCGGCCAAGACCGCCGAAGAGCGCGCCAAGACCCGCGAAAGCATCGGTGTCGCGCGCCTCATCAAGATGATCCAGAAGGTCAAGCGCCAGGTCAACGTCCCGGTCACGACCGGCGAAATCTGGAATGTCTGGCTCGATCATCCCGAACTGGTGTCGTCGGTCGATTACATCGCCGCGCATATCCTGCCCTATTGGGAAGGCTTCTCGGAAACGCAGGCTGTCGACCAGGCCATCATCATCTATGACAAGCTGCGCAAGGCCTATCCCGGCAAGCGCATCGTCATCGCCGAATTCGGCTGGCCGAGCGCCGGCTATAACCTGAAGGCCGCCAATCCGGGCCGCATTGAACAGGCCGTCACCTTGCGCGACTTCGTCTCGCGCGCCGAGGCCTACGGCATTGACTACAACATCGTCGAAGCCATCGATCAGCCTTGGAAGATCTTCGAAGGCGGCGTCGGTCCTTACTGGGGCATGCTCGACGCGTCGCGTCATGAGAAGTTCAACTGGAGCGGCCCTGTCACCAATCCCGACCACTGGCGGCTCGCCGGCATCGCGCTCCTGGTGAGTGTGCTGCTGTCGCTGCCGATCCTGACCGCCAGCGCCGTCACCATCTGGCAGATCGTCCTGCTCGCGGCCGCTGCCAATGCGGTTGGCGCCTGGTCCGCTGCTTTGTTCGCCTACTGGAACGGCCACTACTTCGTGCCGGGCTCGGCTTTTGCGCTCGGTCTGGGCACCTTGTTGCTGATTCCGCTGATCGTCATTGCGCTGGCCCGTATCGAGGAAATGGCGGCCATCGCTTTCGGCCGCAAGCCGATGCGTCTTATCCCGCATGCGCCGCCGCTGGCGCCGGACTTTGCCGCGCCAAAGGTGTCGATCCATATCCCGGCCTATCGTGAACCGCCGGAAATGCTGAAGCAGACGCTCGACGCTGTCGCGCGCCTCGACTACCCGAATTTCGAATGCGTTGTCATCGTCAACAACACGCCCGACCCGGCAATGTGGATGCCGATCGAAGAGCATTGCCGCCTGCTCGGCGAGCGCTTCAAGTTCGTGCTCGCCAACAACCTCGAAGGCTTCAAGGCCGGCGCGCTGCGTCTCGCCACCGTGCACACCGCGGCCGACGCCGAAGTCATCGGCATCATCGACGCCGACTATGTTGTCACGTCGGACTGGCTCAAGGATCTGGTACCGCTGTTCGCCGATCCGCAGGTCGGCCTCGTCCAGGCGCCGCAGGATCACCGCGATGGCGATCGCAGCCCGATGCATCACGCCATGAACGGCGAGTATGCCGGCTTCTTCGACATCGGCATGGTGCAGCGTAACGAAGCCAACGCCATCGTCGTGCACGGCACGATGTGCCTGGTGCGCCGCTCGGCTGTTGAAGCCGCCGGCGGCTGGTCGAGCGATACGATTTGCGAAGACACCGATCTCGGCCTCACCATGCTCGAGCTCGGCTATCTCTCGCACTACACCAACAAGCGCTACGGCTACGGCCTGCTGCCGGACACGTTCAACGCGTTCAAGAAGCAGCGCGACCGCTGGGCTTACGGCGGTTTGCAGATTCTCAAGAAGCACTGGCGCCGTTTCCTGCCCGGTGCGAGCCGCCTGACCCGCGACCAGAAGCGCGAGTTCTCGCTCGGCTGGCTGAACTGGCTTGGCGCGGAAAGCGTCGGCGTTGTTGTCGCCATCCTGAACATCATCTGGGTGCCGGTCATCGCCTTCCTCGACATCGCCGTGCCGGACCGCATTCTGACGATTCCGATCATGGCCGCCTTCGTCGTTTCGATGGCGCACTTTGTGACGCTCTATCGCCTGCGCGTGCGCATCGGCGGCGGCCATCTGTTCCTGTCGGCGATTGCCGCGATGTCGGTGCAGTGGACGGTCGCCCGCGCGGTCGCCATCGGCATGATCAAGGATCACCTGCCCTTCGTGCGCACCGAAAAAGGCGGCGCCGGCAAGGCCCGCCGCCGCACCGATTTCCACGCCTTCTGGGAATCGATCATGGCGGCGTTGTTGATCGCGGGCGCTGTGACTTTGGTGCAGACCAACATCAAGGAAGTTCGCGAGATCAATATCTTCGCGTTCGTCCTGGTGATCCAGAGCCTGCCCTTCATCGCCGCGGTGCTGATCGCTCTGTTCGAGCGTTCGCGCTTCAACGACTTTGCCAAGTGGCGTGAGATGAAGACCTCGGTGGGCGAACTGGCCTTCCGCCGCCGTCCGGCGATTGCCGATGTCGTCTCGCCGGCGCCGGTCGTGGCGCAGAAGCAGACGGAGCTGGCGCAGTAAAAGTTATCCATCACCCTTTGGGTGACGGTCCGGCTGGACGGCCTGATGAACGATCACACCGACATTCTGTCGAAGTTTCCCGGGCCGATTGTGCTGTCTTCGCGCAAGAAGAATCTCGCTCTTTGCGCAATGTGTTTAGCGTTTTCGGTTTTACTCGTTGCTATCGGTCTCCTGAACGATTTCTCCGCTGACGTTACTTCCGCGATGATTTTTAGCTCAGTTGCCGTCCTTTTTATCTCAGGAGTCGTGCTGTTCGCAGTCCTTTTGCTTCCCGGCGCCTGCGTGCTGACGCTGGACCGGGACGGCTTTGAGGCAACGTTTGCTTTCCGAAAGAAACGTGTGGCGTGGAAGGACGCGAGCGACTTTCGCAGTTTCGCGATGCGCGGCAACTCGGCCGTCTTGTTCAACGAAGCCCTCGCCAAACCGAATTGGTATGCCCGGCTCAACGGCGCGCTGTCAGGCTGCAACAGCGGCGTACAAGCGAGCTACGGCCTGTACGCCGATGACCAGGCCGACCTCATGAGCCGCTGGCGCGAGCGAGCGCTGCGCGACTAAGCCGGCAGCGCCGTCTCGACCAGCTTCACCCAATACGACGTGCCGACCGGGATGACGTCGTCGTTGAAATTATACGACGGGTGGTGAAGCCCGGCGCTGTCGCCATTGCCGACCCAGATGAAAGCGCCCGGCCGCGTGTTGAGCATGAAGGAGAAATCTTCCGCGCCCATCATCGGCGGCAGCTTGGTGTTGACGCGATCGCCGCCGGCGATCTGGCTGGCGACAGCGGAGGCAAACTCCGTCTCCTTGTCGTGATTGATCAGCACCGGATAGCTGCGGCGGTAGGTGAGTTTGGCCGTGGCGCCGTACGCAGCGGCGGTGTTTTCGACAATGCGGTGCAGGCTCTTCTCGACCAGCTCCTGGACGCTCGTATCGAGCGTGCGCGCCGTGCCGCGCAGCCGCACGGTCTGCGGAATGACGTTATCGGTATTGCCGGCCTGGAACATGCAGATCGACACCACGGCCGACTTCAGCGGATCGACATTGCGCGAAGCCACCGACTGGATGGCGTTGATGATCTGCGCGCCGACCAGAACGGTGTCGACGCCCATATGCGGCCGCGCCGCGTGCGAGCCAATGCCCTCGATGTCGATGGTGACGAAATCCGCCGCCGCCATCATCGGCCCTTTTGAGATGCCGAATTCGCCGACCGGCATGCCAGGCGCATTGTGCATGCCGTAGAACGCGTCGATCTTGAAACGGTCGACCATGCCATCCTCGAGCATGGCCTTGGCGCCGGCGCCGCCTTCTTCTGCCGGCTGGAAGACGACAATGGCGGTGCCGTCGAAATTGCGGGTCTCGGCGAGATAGCGCGCCGCCCCGAGCAGCATGGCGGTGTGACCGTCATGGCCGCAGGCGTGCATCTTGCCGGGTACGGTCGACTTGTACGGCAGGTCGTTGGCCTCCTCGATCGGCAGCGCATCCATGTCGGCGCGCAGCGCGATGGTGCGGCCCGAAGTGCCTTTGCGGCCCTTGATGACGCCGACGACGCCGGTGCGGCCGATGCCGGGCACGACCTCGTCGCAGCCGAAGGCTTTCAGCTTCTCGGCAACGGACGCCGCCGTGCGATGCACCTCGTACAGCAGCTCCGGATGGGCGTGGAGGTCGCGGCGCCAGGCGGTGATGTCGGAATGCAGGTCGGCGACGCGATTGACGATGGGCATGGTAGAGGCTCCGGGCGGCGCTGGGGCTTTGAAAGGAGTCGCGCGGCCGTTGCTGCAGTGTAGCAAAATACGGCGGCGCGGCGCGAGTTCAAGATGTGGGCATCTGACCTGCTTTTGGCCGGGAAATCGGGCTAAATTGGCCCCGGAATGCCACAGGCCGCCTATTGACCGGCGCGGCAGGCACCCCTACACAGCGCGTCAAGCGCATGATCCTCGCGGGAGCACCAGCCTTCCGCCATCGCGCGGCCTGCCTTTAGCGCGGCCAGCCGGACGGGATCATGATGACGGGCGCGTAGCTCAGTTGGTAGAGCGTCGGACTTTTAATCCGCAGGTCCTGGGTTCGAGTCCCAGCGCGCTCACCATTCCTTCCGCAAACATATCGCGTTTCGATGACCGTGCTTCGCGGCGGCGTTCGCATGGGCGCTTGACATTTTGTTCTTTATTTGTTCTCTTTGTTGCTCAGCAGGAGAATGACGGTCATGGCGGCAAAACAGTTCGTGGATTGCGATGTGCAGGAGGTCCTCGACCTCTGTGGCGGCGATCCGATGGCGGCGCTGCGCGTCGCCCTGATCGCCAATGCCCTGCTGGAAGGCGAACTGGACCGGCTGAAGGCCGAGACTTTGGCTGATACTTCGCCCGAGCTTTGCCGGCCGCGGCTGGTCTCCTGACATTCATCGCCCATCAAGGAATCGCGCCATGACCGACACCGATATCGACAATCAGGCCAGCTACATCTCGGAGTGCTTTGGCATTCCGCTTGAGAAGGCGCGCGAAGTCATGAAGGCCCTGGCGGCCAAGAAGACACGGAAGAAGCGGTGAGCCTTACCTATTACGTCGCCCTGCCCTTTGTCCGCGCTGAAGATGGTTCGGCCGCCGGCCAGGCTCAGGAATGCCAGAGCGAGTCACAGGCGCTCAGCCGCGCCGGCGCCATGGCGCGCGATCCGGCCAATGCGGGTGCCATTGCCTTCAAGCGCAGCGGCGACCCGATGATGGGCGACTTCTCCGACGCCATCTTATCAGGGCGTTCGGCGACGTACCGACGACGCTGGACGAGCTTTGAGACCATAAAAAAGGCCGCCCAATGGGGCGGCCTTTTGCTTCTGTTGCTGTCCGGCGCTCAGTGGTCCTGGATGAACGCCTTCGAATTCAGCGCGTCCTTGCCTGGCAGGTTGCTGTAGCGGCCATAGTCACTCTTCGGCGGCAGCGTCGAATAGCCGTCGCGGCGCATGCCGGAATAATAACGCTTCTTCTTGACCGTCGTGCTGGCGTGCGGCGCCTGCGTATTACGGGCGCCGGCGCGGCGGTCGCTGTCCTGCGCACTTGCCGAAGTCACGCCGACCAGCAAAGCCGCGGCGCTCAGTCCAATAAGAAACTTCTTCATGGCTGTTCTCCACACAGGGTTTTCGAGCGACAAACGCCTGAGTTGCAGCCTTGGTTCCCAGCCTATGGTTTCCGTTTTGTTAACGAATTTGCGGCAATCAAGGGAAAGTCCCCGGGGGGTCGGAGATCAACATGCAGTTGAACGAAGAAGCCTGTCCTGTACCCGAGAGCGTGCTTGGCCAACTCTACCGCGCCAGTCCACACGGCCTCGATGCCCTGATCGACATTGTGCCACCGCAGACGCGGGCGATGCTTGCCGTCTATTGCTTCCGCCGCGCTCATCTGGCGTCTGTCGGGCTTGCCATCGCCGCGAGCTGCGAGGAAGACGATCTGGCGCAGTACGGCGGCAATCTCGGCGCCGACCTTTTCGTCAAATCGCGCACCGCGGAAACGGTCGCCGAATCTTTCCACTCGCAACGCCGCAAGATCAGCCTGTCGAGCGGGCCGATCCGCCAGTTGCCGCCGCTCGTCGACGAAGAAGACGACGACTAGCGGAACGGGAACGAGACGGCCGCCCTGCGCATTATTTAGGCGCCGGGAGATCCGAACCCATGAACACGAACCTGTCCGCTGCCGAGCTGCGGCGCTGGGCTTTGCAATGCGATGCCCGCGCCAAGGATCCGCTGGCGAGCGGCGATGAATATGAGCGCCTGGTGAAAATGCGCGATGGTCTGCTTGCTGTTGCAGAGCAGCAGGAATGGCTGGAGGGCGCTATTGCAGTGCGAAAGGCTGGCTGAGCGTCGATTGGCGACTTCAAGTAGCGCAATATTTTTCTACAACGGAACGGCAATTGAGACGGCGCGTTGCTCCACGACTTAACCGGGAGAAAACACATGCGCTACGCATTCGCTTTATCGGCCGCCCTCTTCGCTTTTGCCAGCCTCAGCACGGGCGTGCAGGCCAAAGACGGCAAGTACTGCCTCACCCAGACACTCGGCCAAGCCAAGAACTGCTCCTACAAGACAATGGCCGCCTGCAATAAATCGAAAGCCTCGCAGAGCGACACCTGCGCGCTCAATGGCGGCACCACATCGAAGCGGCGATAAGCGGTCTTCATAACGTTGAACGCCAAGCCCGCCGGCATCAAACCGGCGGGCTTTTTGATTCGCCGGTATCAGAGCCCGCGTTGCGCGGCGCTTTAATCAGTTGGCCGAAACTTTGTTCACCACCGCACGGCTTCTTGATTGTGCGTCGGCGCAAACGAGAGGGATGATGCAACAACGCTTTGAAAGCACGCCATTACGTGCAGTGCAGCAAAGCTGTCGTGTCATGAAACTTTATCCTGGCGGCCACCGCAGTTTCATCAAAGCGTCTCGCCGCTGCCATGGTTGCCATCTACCAACAGGATCACGGACGACGACCAACAGGAGGCTCAGGCCATGCAGATCTACTGCCACCCGGACACGCTCTCCTCGCTCCGCGCCTTTGCCGCTCCCTTGAGCTGCCCGAACTGCGGCGACGTGATGATCGCGCCTTTCATGTCGGAGTTTGTCGTCGGCGGAGAAATCCGCCACCACTGGGAATGCGATGCCTGCGGCGATGCGTCGTCAACGTCTATTGAGTTGGCGGTTGCCGACGACACGCCGGCCGCGGCGTAAATCCGTTTAAGGGAATAGTTGGCGCAGGCGGGTGTTTGCTAGTCTGATCACACAGATTCCCAAGCCAGGAGCATCACCATGACGTCCGCCTTTCTTCGGTCCACCTTAGCCGCTGCGGCCCTCACCTTCCTTGCCGCCAGCCCGTCGCTGGCGGCAATGGTCAATCTCAAAGCCGAGCTGAACGGCGCTGCCGAAGTGCCGCCGAACCCGACCACGGCGACCGGCACTTTCACAGCCACCTACGACACCGATAGCAAGAAGCTGGTCTGGAAAGGCAGCTATACCGGCCTCAGCGGTCCGGCGACCGCAGCCCATCTCCATGCCGGCGAGCCGGGCAAAAACGGCGGCGTCTCGGTGCCGCTGTTTGCCGGCCCCGCCGCCAAGACGCCGTTCGAAGGCGAAGCGACGTTGACCGACGCGCAGGCGGCCGACCTCCTCGCCGGCCGGCTCTACGCCAACATTCACACCGATGGCAGCAAGGCCGGTGAAATCCGCGGCCAGGTTACCAAGTAGATCGCATCGATCAAACGAAAGCCCGCCGGTTTTGCCGGCGGGCTTTTTGTTTGTCAGTTGCGAAGCCTGTCGCTCCTAGAGTCCACCAAACTTGTAGCTGAAGCCCACCTTGGTCGTCAGCACACTGAGATCGGTGTCGAAGCGCGCCGGGCCGAAAGCCGGCAGGAAGAAATCAAAGCGCTTGCTGCCGAAGTCGTAATAGGTGCTTTCCAGACGTCCGGTCCAGCCGCCACCCAGCAGCACTTCGACACCGAGACCGACCGTCCAGCCGGCAGCGGTGTTGTTCTGCGTCCCGAAATTGAACGGCCCGATCGCGCCGTTGAGCACGAACGAGTTGTTGAACTCCGCCCAGGCAGCGCCGCCCTTGACGTATGACAGCATGCTGCGGCCGGTGAACGGATCGCGGCCGACAAGACCGACGCGGCCGGTGACACTGGCGATCCAGCGCGCACGCGAATCAAACGTGCCGGTGGCCGGCGGCAGGCTCAGCGTCGTGTCGCCATCGATGCCGCTCCAGGTGAATTCACCCTCAAGGCCGTAGACGAAGGCGCCGCGCTGCCAGTTATAGCCGGCCAGCACACTGCCGAAGACGCCGTCCGGATTGACGCGCAGGCTGTTGCCGGGAACGCCGGCGAGATCGCCGAATGTGTCGGTCCATTTCGTGCTGGCATTGCCCCAGCCGATCGAGCCGCCGACATAAGCACCGCTCCAGTCTGGGCGGGCGAGCGGACGTGCCTTGTAATACCCCGGCGCCGCGGCCATGGCCTGATCGGCGTCCGTGGCCTTGGCCATCGCATCGAAGGCCGGGTTGAGGGCCTTGTTTTCCGGCGCGTACAGCATCGGCGGCGGCTCGTTATTGGGGAGGAAATTGTGCATCATCATCGCAATGATGGCCATGGTCGAAACCACCTGACCACCCCTTAGGCCGTAGCGGTGGTCGCCACCATCAGAGATGCCTCCAATGATCGTATAGGCGGCCGCCGGTTTGACGAAGGCAAGTCCGGCCACAACGACAGCAACGCAAAACAAATTTCCAACACGCGAGAATTTCATAACGACGACCGCCCCCAATTATTCTTGAGTCGGACAGTAAGTAACGCCGCTGTTTCGCGTCTGTGCGGTTCACAACATAGGCGCACATACGTGTGGACGATGGCATTTGCACCACAAATAGTCCATGTCACGGTTGTGTAATGAAACTTTGCCCGCTGCAGCGCTTTGCGCCCGGCCGCGCCGCGCATTATTGTCCCGGCAAAACCGACCTTTAGGAAACGCGACGAGGACTTCATGGCGACGGCGAACGGCAAACCCATTCTCATTTCCGGCGGCGGCATTGGCGGTCTGATCACCGCCTATGCGCTGGCGCTGAAAGGTCTCCCCGTCCGCGTTTTCGAACAGGCCGACAAATTTCGCGAGGTCGGCGCTGGCATTCAGCTCGGACCGAATATCTTCAACGCACTCGACAAGCTTGGCTTGAAGGACGCGGTGCTGGCCGACGCCCATGTGCCGACGGCGCAGGAAATGCGCAATGCCGTCACCGGCGACCTGGTCACCAACATCCCGCTCGACGCGCCGTTCATCAAACGCTTCGGCCAGCCTTATGCGGTGACGCACCGTGCCGACATTCATGGCACCTTCCTCAAGGCCTGCCAAAGCAGCAACCTGATCACGCTGGAAACCAATCGCCGCGTCGACGACTACAAGGACAATGGCGACGGCGTCAGCATCACGCTGCAGGACGGCGAACAGGTCGAGGGCCGCGCTCTGATCGCCTGCGACGGCATGTGGTCCGGCATCCGCGAACGCCTGATCGGCGACGGTAAGCCGCGCGTTTCCGGCCACATCGCCTATCGCGGCGTCCTGAAGCGCGAACAGGTGCCGGACGATTTGTGGCGCCCCGAAGTCGTGCTCTGGGCCGGGCCGAAATGCCACTTTGTGCACTACCCGCTGCGCCGCGGCGAATTGTTCAACCTCGTCGCCGTCTTTCATTCCGATCATTACGAAGAAGGCTGGAACGCCGAAGGCAGCAAGGAGCTGCTTTTCAATCACTTCAAGGGATTGCGGCCGGAAGTGACGCGCCTGCTAGAACTCATCGACACCTGGAAAATGTGGGTGCTGTGCGACCGCGAGCCGGTGAAGGACTGGGCGCAAGGCAATGTCGTGCTGCTGGGCGATGCCGCGCATCCGATGCTGCAATATCTGGCGCAAGGCGCCTGCATGGCAACCGAGGACGCTGTCATTCTCGCCGAGAAGGTCGGCGAGCAGCCGGACAATCTGCCGGCGGCCTTCAAGGCCTATGAACAGGCGCGCTACTTGCGCACCGCGCGCGTGCAGATCATGGCGCGCGTCTATGGCGACTTTTATCACGCCCGCGGCGTCACCGCCGAACTGCGCGACATGGCGGTCGGCGGCCGCACCACCGAGCAAAGCTACGACGGCATCAACTGGCTCTATGGCTGGAACGGCTAGTCGGTCGCGCGGCCAACCAAAGCCGCGCGCAGCATGAGATAGAGCGCCAGGCCGTTGAGGCTGTGCCACAGGAAATGCGTGCCGAGCGGCCAGGCATCGCACACCGCCATGTCGATGGAGCGGAAGGTCAGCGACACCGCCAGTGTCGCAGCGGCGGCGAACAGCCAGCGCCCGGCCGATTGCTGTCGCGCCGCGACTGCCACAGCGAGCAAGGCGCCGAGCGCCGGCAAATAGGCATGCGAACCGTTGAACGTGCCGCGCGGCACCACCTGCCCTTCGGCATAGCTGAAGACCGCAAAAGCGATGAGCCCGCCGAGCGAGACGATCAGCGACCATCCGACAAAGCGCCGCAGCGCCAGCAACAAATAGCCGAAGATGAAGACGGCAATCGGAATCGTGTCGAACTTGTTCGAGCCGGTTGTTGCCACTGTGTGGAAGATGAACGAGCCGACGCCGATGGCGAAGGTCACGCCGATCAGCGCCAATACCGGCCAGTCATTGCCGCCAGCGCGCCGCCATTGCACGAAGGCGACCAGCGCCGCAATCAGGAACGCGGCATTGGTGATGGCGTTGACCGGCTCGGCCCAGAAGGATGGATCGAGCCGTTCGCAGTAGAGGTCGATGGGCACTGACGCGTTCATGACGTTGCTCTCAACCCGTCATCCTGAGGTGCGAGCGCGTCTTCGCGCGAGCCTCGAAGGACGACGGCCACTGACCGCACGCCGTCGCCCTTCGAGGCTCGGCAACTGCGTTGCCTCGCACCTCAGGGTGACGGCTCCTAAGCCGCCTTGGGCGTCTTCGGCGTTGAGCCCGGCTTGTCCAAGTCCGCGCCCCACGCATCATAGCCATAAAGCCACGACGTATCGGCATCGCCGCCCTGCATCCAGCTATTGGCGCTCGAGATGGCCTGAATAACGGAGGTGCGCGGCTTGCGATGCGCTTCGTAACGCTTGAACGCCGCTTCGATGTCGTCGCCCTTCATCTCACCAACGCAACGAGCCAGCACCGCGGCATCTTCAATCGAGGTTGCCGCGCCTTGCGCCATATACGGCGTCATCGGGTGGGCGCTGTCGCCGAGCAGCACGACGCGGCCCTGGCTCCATGTCTTCAGCGGTTCGCGCTCGAGGATCGCCCATTTGTGGCAATCCGGACAGGCGTCGAGCACATTGCGGACGTCCTGATGGAATTCGCTGTAAGCCTCGCGCAATTCCTTGACGTCGCCCTTGGCCGACCACGACTCCTTGGTCATCCACTCCGACGACTCCGGCACGCTGGTGACGAAGTACAACTCGGTCTTCGGCTTGGTGATGTAATAGATGACGATGTGCCGATCCTTGCCCCACCACTTGGTGCGCGACGGACCAATATCGAAACCATTGAGCAACTTCGATTCAAACACAGCGCGATAGGCGATGCGGCCTTTGTGCACCGGCGCATCCGGACCAACGACGAGATCGCGCACATGCGAATGCACGCCATCGGCGCCGATTACGGCGTCAGCGGTCGCCGTGGTGCCGTCAGCGAACGACAAGGTCACCGGCCCGCCATTTTGTTCAAGGCCGGTCAGCTTCTTGTTGAGATGGATGATCTCCGGCGGCAGCACAGACGCCAGCGCGTCATGCAGATCGGCGCGGTGCATGCACAGATAAGGCGCGCCATAGAGATCGTCCGGCATCGGCAGTTCGCGCATCACTTCGCCGGTATAGCCGTCGCGGTTGAGATGCGAATAAGGCGAGAAGGCAATCTTGCGCAGCCGCTCCTCGACGCCAATGCCGCGCAGCACCTTCATCGAATTCGGCATCATCTGAATGCCGGCGCCGATACGGCCGAACTTGGTCGCCTGCTCGTAGACTTCAACGTCAACGCCAACCTGACGCAAGGTCGCGGCGACCGCGAGGCCGCCCATGCCGGCGCCGACCACGGCGATCTTCAATTTCTTGCTCATGTTTCTTCCCGTGTTCTAGGTCTTCAGCGCCCGTCAGAAATCGTACAACTTCGCCGGATTATCGACCAGCAACTTGCGCTGCAAATCAGCACTGACAGCTATGTGCGGAACCAGATCGACAAGCTCGCCCTCGTCCGCCTCATGAGTCGAATTCGGATGCGGGAAATCAGTTCCCCAGAGAACGCGATCCGGCATCGCCTCGAGGATCTTGCGCGCGATCGGGATCGCCTTGTCGTAAGGCGGAAAGTCAATGCGCTCGGAACCGGTGACCTTGATCCAGCACTTTTCCGATTTGGCGAGCTCCAGCAAAGTCTGCAGCGGCTTCTGTTCAACCCCATCGACACCGGGCACGCGGCCCATGTGATCGATGACGAAGGTCAGCGGCAGCTTGCGAATGATCGTCGACAGCTCGTCAATGTCCTTGGCGTCGAGATGCAGCACAACATGCCAGCCGCGATCCTTGACGCGATCGATGACGCGGTCGAACACGTTCATGTCCGGCATGCCGCCAAGATGCTTGACGAAGTTGAAGCGAACGCCACGCACGCCCCCGGCGTGGAGTTCGTCGAACTGCTTGTCGGTAAACGTGTCGTCGACAATGGCAACGCCGCGATAGCGCGCCGGATCGGAATGCAGGCAGTCCATCATCGCCGCATTGTCCTTGCCGTGGCAGCTCGCCTGCACGATCACCGCGCGCGAAATGCCGAGATAGTCATGCAGCGCCCGCAGCATTTCCTTCGGCGCATCTTCTGGCGTGTATTTGCGGGTCGGAGAGTAAGGAAACACATCGCCCGGTCCGAACACATGGCAATGCGCGTCGGTTGCCAGCGGCGGCAGCGTGAAGGACGGTTTGCGGCGCTTCGACAGGAAATCGGCGGGGATCATGCGGGCGTGCCTCACTGGTCGTTTTGTTGCGCCCGGCATAGCGAAAGCCGCCGGGTGCGACAACCTTTACAGCGGCGGAATATCGCCCTGCTGCCAGCCAGCCATTGTCGTGGCGTAAAAATCGGCAAATTGCCCGGCGGCGATGGCCTCGCGCATGCCGGCCATCAATTGCTGGTAATAGGCGATATTGATCGTCGACAGCAGCACCTGGCCGAGGATCTCATTGGCCTTGGTCAGATGATGCAGATACGCGCGCGAGTAAGTGCGCGCGTCCGGATGCACGCTTAGCTCGTCGAGCGGCCGGGCATCATTGGCGTGCCGCGCATTGGCCAAGTTGATCGAGCCGAACCGCGTAAAGGCCGTGCCGTGGCGGCCATTGCGAGTCGGCATCACGCAGTCGAACATGTCGACGCCGCGCTTAACGCCTTCGAGCATGTCATGTGGCGTTCCGACGCCCATCAGATAGCGCGGATGGTCTGTGGGCAGATGCGGCGTCGTCTCCTCGACCACCTTGAGCATGACTTCCTGCGGCTCGCCGACCGCCAGCCCGCCAATGGCATAGCCATGAAAACCGATATCTGTGAGCAGCTTGGCGCTTTGCTGGCGCAGCGGAATGTCGTCGCCGCCTTGCACGATGCCGAACAGTGCATAGCCATCGCGGGCGCGGCTCTCGAAAGCGCGCTTGGAGCGCTCGCCCCAGCGGATCGACAGCTGCATGGCGCGCTCGATCTCCTCGCGCGGCGCCGGCAGCTTCAGACATTCATCAAGCTGCATGGTGATGTCGGTGCCGAGCAGCGCCTGAATCTCGATCGAGCGCTCCGGCGACAGATCATGCATCGAGCCATCGAGATGCGATTTGAACACGACGCCCTTCTCGCTCATCTTCCGCAACGTCGCGAGCGACATCACCTGGAAGCCGCCACTGTCGGTCAGGATCGGATGCGGCCAGTTCATGAATTTGTGCAAGCCGCCCAGCGCAGCAACGCGCTCCGCCGTCGGCCGCAGCATCAAATGATAGGTGTTGCCGAGCAGTATCTCGGCGCCGGTCGCCTTCACCGCTTCCGGATAAATCCCCTTCACCGTCGCCTGCGTGCCGACCGGCATGAAGGCCGGCGTTTGGACCTTGCCATGCGGCGTCGTCACCTCGCCGCGGCGGGCGTCCCCGTCGTTTTTGATCAGCTTGAAGGAGAACGGGTCGGACATCAGGCCTCGGGGTGCAACAGGCAGGCATCGCCGTATGAGTAGAAGCGGTAGCCGCTGGCGATAGCATGAGCGTAGGCGCGCTGCATCGTCTCCAGCCCGCTGAAGGCGGCGACCAGCATGAACAAGGTCGAGCGCGGCAGGTGGAAATTGGTCAGCATCAGGTCGACCGCCTTGAAGCGGTAGCCCGGCGTGATGAAGATCGCCGTGTCGCCGGCGAAGGCGCGGATCTGGCCATCGTCGCCGGCCGCCGTCTCCAGCGTCCGTAATGCGGTCGAGCCGACGGCGACGATGCGGCCGCCTTTGGCCCGGGCTGCGTTCAAGGCGGCGGCGGTCTCGGCGGTAATGACGCCAAACTCGGCGTGCATCGTGTGGTCGGCCGTGTCATCGACCTTGACCGGCAGGAAGGTGCCGGCGCCGACGTGGAGGGTGACCTTGTGGACCGCGATGCCCTTGGCCTCGAGCCGGGCCATCAGTTCCGGGGTGAAATGTAGCCCGGCCGTCGGCGCCGCTACCGAGCCGTCCTCATGGGCGAAAATGGTTTGATAGTCCGCCTTGTCCTGAGCGTCGGTCGGCCGCTTGGAGGCAATGTAGGGCGGCAGCGGCATGTCGCCGCGCTCGGCAATGGCCGCGTCGAGATGCGGACCATGCAAGGAAAATGAGAGGGTTACCTCGCCGCCTTCATCTTTTTGTGAAACCTGAGCGTCGAGTTGATCGAGGAAGCAGATGCGCCCTTCGGAGCCGAAGCGCAGCGTGTCGCCGACCTGGACCTTCTTGGCGCCGAGGATGAAAGCGCGCCAGTGCGAGCCATCGATGCGCTTGTGCAACGTGGCCTCGATCGACGGCTCCAATTCACCCCGCCCAATCCGGCGGCCTTTAAGCCGGGCGGCGATCACCTTGGAGTCGTTGACGACGAGACAGTCTCCGGCCTGGAGCAGGTCCGGCAAGTCGCCGACGGCACGGTCATCCAGCCCCTCACCCGGTCGCACGACCAACAGCTTCGCCGCCTCGCGCGGCGACACCGGCCGCAGGGCAACGCGGTCGGCCGGCAGGTCTAAATCGAAGATATCGGTTTTCATCGTTTTGATTGTCGGGGCCGGGCTTGTCCCGGCCACCCCGCTTAGGATGGCACGGTCCTGCGTCCCTAAGCGAGATGGCCGGGACAAGCCCGGCCATGACACAGTTCTTGTCTGTGCGAGGGAAGTGGAAGCGCTACGCCCCCATGCTCGCCTTGATGATCTTGTCCGGATCCTTGACCGGCTCGCCCTTCTTGATCTTGTCGACGTTGTCCATGCCGTCGATGACTTTGCCCCAGGCAGTGTACTGGTTGTCGAGGAAGGTGGCGTCGTCGAACACGATGAAGAACTGGCTGTCGCCCGAATCCGGGTTCGATGCGCGGGCCATCGACACGGTGCCGCGCACATGCGGCTCCTTGTTGAATTCGGCCTTCAGCTTCTTGCCAGAGCCGCCCATGCCGGTGCCGTCCGGGCAGCCGGTCTGCGCCATGAAGCCGTCAATGACGCGGTGAAACACGATGCCGTCATAGAAGCCGCTCTTCACCAATTCCTTGATGCGGGCGACATGGCCCGGCGCGAGGTCGGGACGCATCTCGATGACGACGTTGCCCTTGGTCGTTTCCAGCGTCAGCGTATCTTCAGGTTTTGCCATTTCGTTTCTCTCTTTTTGAAACCGTCATGCCCGGCCTTGTGCCGGGCATCCACGTCTTCTTTCAATTACTAAAACTAAGTCGTGGATGGCCGGGTCAAGCCCGGCCATGACGACGGCGAGTTATTTCATATCCGCGGCGACTTGGACCTTCGTCATCTTGTCCGGATCGGTCACGGCGCCGGATTGCGAACCGGCCGGTGCCTTCTTCAGCTTGTCGGCGACGTCCATGCCGGACACGACATTGCCGATCACGGTGTACTGGCCATTGAGGAACGAGGCCTCGCCGATGACGATAAAGAACTGCGAATTGGCCGAGTTCGGCGCGCCGCCGCGGGCCATGCCGACAACGCCGCGCGCGTAAGGCGTCTGGGTG
>JAURVZ010000054.1 GCA_030655215.1 Pseudolabrys sp.
GAAGCCTTGATCTTGGCGATGTAGGGCGCGAAGTCGGTGATCTTGAGCAGCGGATGCAGCTCGTCGCCGACGATCTTGACGTCGGGGCGCTTGGTGCCGAGCATGGCGCGGGCCTGGGTGCGGACCGACTGGCCGAACGAATAGTCCTGGTTGATCAGGTAGACGTTCTTCACCGCCGGCACAGTCTTGATGTAGTTGGTCAGCGCCTCCATCTTGATGTCGGAATTGGCGTCCCAGCGGAAATGCCAGAAGCTGCACTTCTCGTTGGTCAGCACCGGATCGACGGCGGCGTAGTTAAAGAACAGCACTTCCTTGCCGGGATTGCGTTCGTTGAATTTGGTCACGAAGTCCGACAGCGCGCCGGCCACCGACGAGCCGTTGCCCTGGGTGACGAAGCGCACGCCCGAATCGATTGCCTTCTGCGCCTGGATCAGGCTTTCCTGCGGATTGGTCTTGTTGTCGAGCGGCACGATCTCGACCTTCTTGCCGAGAATGCCGCCCTTGGCGTTCACCTCGTCGGCTAGGAACTGGAAGGTTTTAAAGCCGACTTCGCCGACGCTGGCGCCGCCGCCGGACAACGGATCGATGAAGCCGATCTTGACGGTCTCCTGAGCCAGCGCGGCGGTGCCGAACAACGGCAAAGCCACAGCCGCAATCATCGCAAGTCTGCGCATGCGTAGTCTCCCTCGGTGTTATTGTCGCGTGACCGTTGTCGAAGCGCCGGGCTTTTGCCCATCCGCTTCCGGCCTTGTGTTCGCGATTGTGATCTAACGCCGTGGAAGTCGCAAGCGTCCAAAAGTCAGGGGGCGGTCGTGCCGGCTGCCTTGCTGGTATCTTTCGGCTTGGCCGATACCGCGGTGTCGCCGATGATTTCCGCCGCGCGCAATTGCTCGATCTCTCGATCGGACAGGCCAAGCAGTTCGTGCAGCACCTCGGCATTGTGCTGGCCGAGCGTCGGCGCCAGGCGCGTGATCGGGTAGGGCATGGCGGCATTGCCTTCGCGATAGGAAACGGAGGGCAGCAGGTGGGGTCCCATGAAGGGCCGCACCGCGGGCTGCCAGTGCCCGACCCGCATCAGATGCGGATCGCCGGCGAGGTCCATCGGCAGTCGCGCTGTGCCGGCCGGCACGCCGTGCGCCTGCAGCGTGACCATCGCGAGGTCGGGCCGTACCGTCATGGTCCAGTGCCGGATCGCGACTTCGATGCGGTCCTCCTCGGCGCGGCGGCCCTCGCTGGTCGCCAGCGCCGGATCGGCAGCAAGGTCGGGACGGTGCATCACGCTGCAAAGCGATTGCCATTCCGCGTCGCTGCGC
>JAURVZ010000056.1 GCA_030655215.1 Pseudolabrys sp.
TCGTCATCGTCGCGGAAGACGTCGAAGGCGAAGCTCTCGCCACCCTCGTCGTCAACCGTCTGCGTGGCGGCCTCAAGGTCGCAGCCGTCAAGGCTCCCGGCTTCGGCGATCGCCGCAAGGCGATGTTGCAGGACATCGCGATCCTGACCGGCGGTCAGGCGATCTCGGAAGATCTCGGCATCAAGCTGGAGAACGTGACGCTTGCCATGCTCGGTCGCGCCAAGAAGGTGATGATCGACAAGGAAAACACCACGATCGTCAACGGCGCCGGCAAGAAGGCCGACATCGAAGCGCGCGTTGCCCAGATCAAGGCGCAGATCGAAGAGACGACGTCCGACTACGACAAGGAGAAGCTGCAGGAACGTCTGGCGAAGCTCGCCGGCGGTGTTGCCGTGATCCGCGTCGGCGGTGCGACCGAGATCGAAGTGAAGGAGCGCAAGGATCGCGTCGACGACGCGATGCACGCCACCCGCGCTGCGGTTGAGGAAGGCATTCTGCCGGGCGGCGGCGTCGCCCTGCTGCGCGCCACCGAAGCCCTGAAGAAGATCAAGACCCAGAATGACGACCAGAAGGTCGGCGTCGAAATCGTGCGTCGCGCGATCCAGGCGCCTGCCCGCCAGATCGCCAGCAATGCTGGTGAAGATGGTTCGGTCATTGTCGGCAAGATCCTCGAGAAGGATCAGTACAACTATGGCTACGACGCCCAGGCCGGTGAATACGGCAACATGGTCGCCAAGGGCGTCATCGACCCGACGAAGGTCGTGCGTTCGGCGATCCAGGGCGCGGCGTCGGTTGCCGGTCTGTTGATCACCACCGAAGCCATGGTCGGCGAACTGCCGGCCAAGAAGGGTGCTGGCGGCGGCGGCGGCGGCGGAATGCCCCCGGGCATGGGCGGCATGGACTTCTAAGGTCCATTTACGCACCGCAAACTGCGAACAAAAAGAAGGCCCGGGACATATCCCGGGCCTTTCTCTTTCGGTAGCTTGGGCACCCGACCCCGCCCCCGGAAGAAGCGCGCATGCACTGGCCCACGTCCTTCGAAGAAATCGGCATCATCAGTCTCATCGGCGGCGTCGCGATTGTCGCGAATATCTGCGGCTACCTGATGAAGACGATGATTCCGCTGCGTGTGCTGGCGATGTCGACCAATGTGCTGTTCCTGATCTGGTCGAGCCTGGCGGGCGTCTATGTGACCTTGATTCTCAACGCCATTCTGCTGCCGATCAATGCGCTGCGCTTCTTCCAGATGAAGCGGCTGATCAAGCAGGTCAACAAGGCCGCCAACAGCGACCTGTCGATGGAATGGATCAGGCCGTTCTCGACCAAGAAGCATTTCACGGCGGGCACCGTGTTGTTCCACAAGGGCGACCCGGCCGACGAATTGCTGTTCCTGATGTCGGGGCGCTTCCGCGTCGTCGAGCCCTATGTCGAAATGGGCCCCGGCAGCATCATTGGCGAACTCGGCCTGCTCGAGCCGGGACGCAGCCGTACGGCGACTGTCGAATGCATCGAGAGCGGCGATACGCTGGCCATTTCCTACGACGACGTCATGCAGCTCTATTACCAGAACCCGACCTTCGGCTTCTATTTCCTGCAGCTATCGACGGCGCGGCTTTTTCACACCATCCGGACGCTGGAGACGGAAAACGCCGAACTGCGCGCGGCGAACGCGCGCTTGGGCTCGACGGTGAAGGCTTAAAGGGGAAATCGGGTGGCGTCAGCACATCGCGTGCGCCAGAAATGGCAACGACCACAAACAAGAAATGGCGCGGGTACATCCGCCGTCGCCAAAAATCTCATCGTGGTCGTCTGGAGCAAGGGATCGTTAGACCGCCTCGCCACTTGTATTTAACATAGCCACTAAGTGTGACCGTAACATGACGAAAACCTTAACAAATCCTTACGTTGGCGTCGGCGGCTGGACTTACGAGCCGTGGCGCGGCGTGTTCTATCCGAAGGGTCTGAAGCATTCGGCCGAGCTGCAATATGCCGGCGAGCACCTCACTTCGATCGAGGTCAATGGCACGTTTTATTCGACGCAAACGCCGAAGACCTACGCCAAATGGGCCTCGGAAGTGCCGGACGGCTTCGTGTTTTCGCTGAAAGGGCCGCGCTATGCGGTCAATCGCAAGGTGCTCAGCGAGGCCGGCGACTCGATCAAACGCTTTCTCGAGTCTGGCATTACCGAGCTCGGACCGAAGCTCGGTCCCCTGCTCTGGCAATTTGCGCCGCACAAGAAATTCGACGAAGCCGACTTTGGCGCGTTCCTCGATCTGCTGCCAGCGGAGTTCAACGGCCACGGCCTGCGTCATGTCGTCGAGGTGCGCAACGACACGTTCAAGGTGCCGGCCTTCATCGCTTTGGCGCGCAAGAAGGGCGTCGCCATTTGCTACGCCGAGCACGACACTTATACCGAGATCGCTGATATCACCGCCGACTTCGTCTATGCCCGCTTGCAGAAGGGCAATGAGAAACTGAAGGCCGGCTATCCGCCGAAGGCGCTCGATGCCTGGGCCAAGCGCGTCGAGACCTGGGTGAAAGGCGGCGAACCGGCCGACCTGCCGCGCGTCGACAAGAAATCCGCGCCGAAGAAACCGCGCGACGCTTTCATCTACTTCATCCACGAAGCCAAGCTGCGCGCGCCGGCAGCGGCCATGGCGCTCATAGAGCGCCTAAAATAAAAAGCCGCTGATCGAGCGGTTGAAGTAGCGCCTACTCCGCCGGCTGTGTTGCTGCGTGCCGCGTCTCGATGCGCGCCACGACAGCCACCAGCACCAAGGTCGACAGGAACAGGCCCAAGGCGACGGCCGCATTTGTGCCGAGCACCATGCTGAAACCGCCAGCATTGTGCAGCAGCGATATCGCGGCAATCGACAGGCCGGCGCTGATGAACAGCAGGAAAAACCGCACGGCATAGACGCGGCCGCGCCAGGCATCCGCTGTGTAGCGCGCGAGGATCATGTCATTGACCGTCACCTGCGCGTAGATCGCCGCGATCGCCACACCCAGCGCCGCCAGTTGGTGAAAGCCGGTTGTGTATATCGCCCACAGGCTGCCGACGAAACCGATGCCATTGACGATGACGAACAAGGTCGTCGCCGAAAAGATCTCGACCAGCCGGCCAATCGTGACTTGGGCCAGCGCGCCGCAGAGCAACACAATGGTGGCGATGCCGCCGACCCAGACCAGTGAGTAATCCTTGCTCATGCCTTCATCGACGATTTTCGGCAGCGCGATCGTAAGGATGTTAAACACCAGCCCGGTGCCGAGCGCGGCGCAGATGAACAGGCCGAACAACACGGCCATGACTTTCGGCGACAACGGCACAGCGGCGGTCGAGACGCGCTTGCTGGCGTGATGACGATCGTCAGGCGTCAGCCAGACATAAGCCACGCCGGAGGCGACCAGCACCAGCGCGGGAAGCAGGAACGCCGCGCGCCAATCCACCCAATAGGCCAGCGCGCCGGAAATGCCGGCGGCGAGCGACACGCCGAGATTGCCGCACACACCGTTGAAAGCGAGCGTGCGGCCCATCGAGCGCCCCTTCGCGCTGGAGGCTTCAATCAACATTGCCATGCCGACGGGATGATAGATCGCCGCGAAGATGCCGAGCATCAGCATGGCGATGGTCAGCATCACCAAATTCGGTGACAGCGCGATCGCGACCAGCGAAACGCCGCAGCCGAGGAAGAAGGCCGCCATCATGTTGCGGCGGCTCCATCGGTCAGCCAGCCAACCGGCCGGCAGCGCAAAGAGGCCGAATGCAATGAAGGTCGTGCTCGAAAGCGCGATCAGTTCGCTGTAGGGCCGCTTGTAGACAAGCTCGAGGCCGATCACGACCGTCGGGTAGATCAGCAGTACGAAGTGGTCGAGCGCATGTCCCAGATTGAGAAAGAAAATCTCGCGCCGGCGCGCGGTCTCGGTGACTTGCGCGGCGGTCGGGGTGCTGGTCGGGGTCATGGCGGGCATTTCGCAAAAAGCGTCGGAATCGGTGCGACCCTATCACTATAGCTCTTGCCATTTGGCGATGTTCGGTCGAATTTCGTCGCTCATGGGCCAAGCATTATCCGCAGCGAGTTCCATCGCCGAATATCGCGGCCATCATGACGATGCGCCGCGGCAGGTCGCGGCGATGGCCAAGAGCTGGGTGCTCGGCGAACGGATCCCGCTGCACATGCACCGGCGCGGTCAGTTGCTGCACGCCGTCACCGGCATCATGCGGGTGGAGACGGAACGCTCGGCCTGGATTGTGCCGCCGGCGCGAGCTTTGTGGCTGCCGCCGCGCCTGCCGCACAGCGTCACCATGCGCTCCAGCGTCATCGAGATGCGCACCATCTATATCGACGAGCCGCGCTGCGCGACGCTGCCGCAGCAGCCCTTGCTGGTCGAGATTTCCGGCCTGCTGCGCGAACTGATCCTGGCGCTGCTCGAGGAGCCGACCGATTATGACGAGGCCGGCCGTGGTGGCGCGGTGGCCAGCCTGATCCTGACCGAGCTTGGCCGCCTGGAGGAACGCCGCCTCGACGTGCCGATGCCGCGCGATCCCCGCGCCCTGAACGTTGCCCGCGCCCTGCTCGACAATTCCAGTCTCGATTACGACCTCGACCGCTGGGCCGACGACGCGGGCGCCTCCCGCCGCACCTTGGCGCGGCTGTTTCGCGCCGAGACCGGGCTGGGGTTTGCCGAATGGCGCGCAAGGCTGCGCGCCATCGACGGGCTGGCGCGGCTGTCGGAAGGTGCATCGGTGGCCGAGACGGCCAGCGCCGTCGGCTATGCCAGCCCCAGCGCCTTCTCGGCGATGATCCACCGCACGCTCGGCAGCCCGCCGCGCCGGCTGACCAAAGCCCACGTCTAGACAACAACCGGGCAACACGCTTTAGTTGCATCCGGCCCGCATGCGTATCATCGGGCCGGTAGGGCGTGGGGCCAGTATGGTTCGAAGGCGCGTTCGCGCGGCGGCTTTGCTCGCCGCGGCCTTCCTCGTCTGCGTTTGTCGTTCGAGCGGCCCGAGCAAGGCCGACGAGGGCGACGACCAGCGCGTGCTGCAATTCTCCGGCCGCGACATCTGGCGCAACGGCGCCTTCGTCCATGGTGGACTGATCTACGCACCGCGCGGCTTCGAACGCGACGGCTTCATGTTGAAGCTGGTTCTTGACGGCGGCGTGTATCGCTACAGTTCCGGTAGCCTCGGCCAAGACGTCATCGGCGTCGAATGGGGCGTTCAGGCATTACCGGGCTTTCGTATCAAACGCGGCGACGCCGAGATGAAGTTCTTCTTCGGTCCCGAGCTGCAACATCACAAGCTAAGACCGGATGATACGGCCAATCGTCTGCGCGATTACCTCTTCGGCCTGAGGATGGCCGGCGAGCTGTGGTACGAGCCAACACCGGGGACGCTGATAGCCGGCGATGCCTCGCTGTCTACACTCGCCAGCGGCCGTTCCGCCCGCCTCGCCTATGGCTGGCGCATTGCCGAAGAGCTGTTCACCTACGGCGTCTATGTCGGACCGGAGGTGCAATATTTCGGCAGCGAAGGCGGCTATCATCAACGCCGCATCGGCCTGCACATGACCAGCATGAAGACCGAGGCGACCGAATGGTCAGCCAGCATCGGCTTTGCCATCGATACGATCGGCCGATCGAGCCCCTATGCGCGGCTCGGCCTGTCGCAGAAGATCACCGACTAGTCGAGCGTCCGCCGGAACCGCGCCACCGCCACCGTCATGGTGATCAACGTCAGCACGACCAGCGCCAGCGCATCATATTGCAGGTCGATGATTGACGAGCCTTTCAACATGATGGCGCGCGTGATGCGCAAATAATGCGTTAGCGGCATCGCCTCGCCGATCCATTGCGCCCAGACCGGCATGCCAGCGAACGGGAACATGAAGCCGGACAGCAGGATGTTAGGCAGGAAATACATCAGCGTCATCTGCATGGCCTGCAATTGGTTCTGCGCCACCGTCGAGAATGAATAGCCGGTCGCCAGATTTGCGGCGATGAACAAGGTGCTGAGCGCCGCCAGCGACACCATGCTGCCGAGGATCGGCACGCCGAACAGCAAGACACCGATCAGCACGATCATTGCCGCCTGCAGGAAGCCGACAAAGACGTATGGAATGATCTTGCCAAGCATGATCTCGACCGGCGTCACCGGCATCGACAGCAATGTCTCCATCGTGCCGCGCTCGATCTCGCGCGTCACCGACAGCGCGGTGAACACCAGCATGGTCATGGTAAGGATGGTGCCGACCAGGCCGGGAACGATGTTGAGTTCGGTCTTGCCGGCCGGATTGTAGCGCGCATGGGTGCGGATCTCGAACGGCATCTGCACGCTGTCCGGCACCGCATGCTCATGCTTCAGCGCGGTCTGCACCGCCATGCCGAGCGCACTGATCGCCGAGCCGGAGGCGACAGGATCGGTCGCGTCCGCCGCAACCAGCATTGCCGGCTTGTCGCCGCGCCGCACTGCGCGCTCAAAACCGGCCGGGATTTCGACGGCAAACAAGACCTTGCCCGAGGCCAGCAGCTTGTCCAGATCCGCCTCGGTCTTCGGCAGTTCCGTAATCCTGAAATAGCGCGTGTTCTGCAACGATGCCAGGATGGCGCGAGTCAGGTCATTGTTCTCCTGCATCAGCACCGCTGTCGGCAGATTGCGCGGCGTCGTGTTGATGGCGTAGCCGAACAACACAAGCTGCAGCAGCGGGATCATGATGATCATCGCGAACGACACGCGGTCGCGCTTGAGCTGGATGAACTCCTTGACCAGAACGGCCCAGACCTTGCGGAAGAAGCCGCCACCCTTGAGCCGCCGCGGCGCTTCGGTGGGAATGAGCGCGGTCATTGGAAGTTGTCCTTCGCCGTGCTCATCAGGTCGATGAAAACATCTTCCAATGATGCTTGCGACGGCTGCCAGTCCAATTCCGGGCGTTTGCGATAAGGCGCAACGGCGACCTCAAACGCATCCTTGTTACGCCCGGAGACATGCAGACTGGTGCCGAACGGCGCCACCATGTCGACGCCCGGCGTCTTTGTCAGTTCATCCGACAATCGCGCCAGCAACGCGCCGTCATTCGCGCTCACTGTATAGGTGGTCAGATTCGACGCCGCGATCACCTCATCGACCGTGCCGCGCACCAGCAATTCGCCGTAAGCGATATAGGCGATCTCGTGGCAACGCTCTGCCTCGTCCATGTAATGTGTCGACACCAGCACGGTGAGACCATCGGCAGCGAGCGCATGAATCTCGTTCCAAAATTCGCGCCGCGCCTTTGGATCGACGCCGGCGGTCGGCTCGTCGAGCAATAGCAGTTGCGGGCTCGGCAGCGTGCAGGCGCCAAGCGCCAGCCGCTGCTTCCAGCCACCGGACAGTTCACCGGCCAACTGGTTCTCGCGGCCGGACAGGCCGAGCCGTTCTATCGCCGCGCGCGCTGCTTGTGCAGGCTTTTCGATGCCGTAGATGCGACCGACGAATTCGAGATTCTCGCGCACCGACAGGTCCTGATAGAGGCTGAAGCGCTGCGTCATGTAGCCGATCTGACTTTTGATCTTCTCGGTCTCGGTGAGAATGTCGTAGCCGAGACAGGTGCCGGTGCCGCTATCCGGCGTCAGCAGGCCGCACAACATGCGAATGGTCGTGGTCTTGCCTGAGCCGTTCGGCCCGAGAAAGCCGAAGATGGTGCCGCGTTTGACCTGCATCGACAGGTCCTTGACCACGGCGCGGCCATCGAATGTCTTGGTCAGATGTTGGACATCGATGACGATGTCCTGTGCGTTCGCGACAGGCGCGTTCATTTCGGCTGCCCCACCGGCAATGTCACGGTGACCGGTTGGCCGACACGAAACTTGGACGGATCATCCGGCCGCGCCTCGATCAGGAATACCAGCTTGGCGCGCTCTTCGCGGCTGTAGATAACCGGCGGCGTGTATTCCGCACTGCGCGCGATATAGGTGACCTGTGCGGCGAGACCGGCCGGACAGGCATCGCACGTCACCGTCACGCGCTGGCCGATGCTGATGGCGGCGACTTCCGTCTCCGGCGCATAGAAGCGCAGCTTGAGATTTCCCGGCGGCAGCAGCGCGACAACGGAGCGGCCCGGCGGCACAGTTTCGCCGGGGCGGAAGTAAACTTCCTCGATCGAGCCCGCCGCCGGCGCATGACCACGCCGACGATTCAATCGCGTTTCCGACCAGGCGAGATTGGCTTTTGCCTGCTCGAGATTGGAGCGCGCATCGTCGAGCGCCTTCTGTGTGCCTGAGGCCGAACGCAGCAATTCTTCGGCGCGGGTGAAGCCCTGCTGCGCCAGTGACACGGCGGCTTGCTTCACGACGAGATCGGCTTGCTGCAGGTTGTCGTCGAGGCTGAACAGCAGAGCGCCTTTGTCGACCTTGTCGCCCTGGCGCACATTCAGCACTTCAACGCGGCCCTGCTCGTCCGGCGAGACGAACACCGTCTCGGCCTCGACCCAGCCTTGCAGCTGGAAGTCCGTCGCCTTTTCGCAACCGGTGAGAGCGAGCGCCAGCGCAATAGCCGGCAGGGTGACAAACAATTTCATAGCGCACCTCTGGGAGCGAGCATGAGGTCGATATGCGCCTTCAGCATCTTGCGCACGTCGAGCGGTTCGTAGCTTTCGAAAAGGCCATTCCAGATAATCGCAATGACAGCGGGCGCCGCTATCAATTGCGGAAACTCGATCAAGGCTTGCGGCACCGGGCCATGCGCACTTGCGCGCTTGAGCAGACCACGCAACGCATCGAAAATCGGCGAGAGCACTTCGCGGTAATAGAATTCAGCCAGCTTCGGGAAGCGGCGGCCCTCGGTGATCATCAGCCGGATGACATCCTTGCGGCGCGTCTCATAGATCTCGCGCACGAACAGATCGACCAGGATCTCGGAAAGCTTGCCGACCGGCAGATCGGCGCTGCGCGTCGCCTCAATGCCGCCGAGCACGGGCGACAACATCTCACGCACCAGTTCCTGGAACAGCGTCTCCTTGTCGCGGAAGTAGAGATAGACCGTGCCCTTGGCGATGCCGGCGCGCTTGGCGACGTCCTCAAGCCGGGTCGACTCGAAGCCGCGAGCGGAGAATTCGTCGAGCGCAGCCATCAGGATGGTCTCGCGCCGTTCGGCGCCGCGCGTTTCACGCGTGCTGGCGGCTGGTTTCGGCGCCGCCGGCGCGCGCGCCCTCGCCGCCTTGGGGGCGGTGATTTTCTCGGTTTTCGGTGCGGCGGTGTTCTTCATGGCGGCTCAATATGACTGACTGGTCAGTCATATATAAGCCCAAATAAAAGGCCCCGCAAGGGGGCCTGTGAAATCCGTCACCCTGAGGTGCGAGCACTTGCGAGCCTCGAAGGGCGACGGCCCGGGCCGTCTATCCTTCGAGGCTCGCGCAAACGCGCTCGCACCTCAGGATGACGGGTTAAGCGTTTGCGCCGACGCCGCGCTGCTGACACCCGCGCGCGCCGTGTTGACGGCGACGAACATCAAGGTCGCGGTGGCGAGAAAAAGGCCGGCCACGACGAAAAAGCGAATCGCTGGCGCGTAGATATTCTGCATCGGTCCCTACCCGGTCGTTGGAGTCGAATAAGGAGCCGAGTCGCGGTTGCGATCAATGATTCGAATCTCAGGCGCGTTCGATTTCCGCCTTGACCGCGGAAAACGACTCGGGGGTATCGACGTCGGTCAGCGCCGCATCGCCACTGAGCGGCACCTCGGCAACTGCCTCCGCGTATTGGCCGATGATATGCCGCGCGCCGACATCGCCGGTGATCGCCATTAGCTCGTTGAAGAAGCGGCGCGACCACACCACCGGATTGCCGCGCTTGCCCTCGATCGTCGGCACGACGACGAGCGCACCTCTCTCCGGATCGAACGCAGCAATTAACTTGTCGATCAGCGCGTGATCGACCTGTGGCATGTCACCGAGACAGACGATCGCGCCATCGCTGTCAGCATGCACAGCGCCGATGCCGGCCTTCACTGAACCGGCAAGGCCTTCGGCATAGTCCGGATTGTGCACAAAGCGCACATCGAGGCCCTTCAGCGCCTGCTCAACCTTATCGCGCTGATGTCCGGTTACGACGATCACCGGCTTGGCGCGCGAGGCCAAAGCCTGCTCGGTGGCGATGCGCACCAGAGGCTTGCCGCCGATCTCGGCCAGCATTTTGTTGACCGCGCCCATGCGCATTGAACGGCCCGCCGCCAAGACGACCGCCGCAATGTTCCGGCCCTTTTCCGGCGCCGGTTCGCTGCGCGGCTGCGGCCGCGTGACGATTTCCATCAGCAGGCCGCCGACGCCCATGCCGGTGATGTCGTCGCGCGTCACCGGCAGACCGGCGAGCAGACGCATCAGGATCCAGTCGAAACCGTTTTCCTTCGGCGATCGGGCGCAGCCCGGCGCGCCGATCACGGCTTGGCCACGCAAGCGGCCGATCAGCATCAGGTTTCCGGGATCGACCGGCATGCCGAAATGCTCGATCTCACCGCCGGCGGCCTCTATCGCCATCGGGATGACATCGCGGCGATCGGCAATGGCCGATGCGCCAAAGACGATGACCAATTCGGCGCCATCCTTGCGCACGTCATCAATCGCGCGCGCCAAAGCTTCCTTGTCATGCGGCACGCGGCGCTCGGCAACGATTGATGCGCCCGCCGGCGCAAGGCGCTCGGCGGTGATCTTCAATGTCTTCTCGATCACCTTCGGCGCCAGACCCGGCAGCAGCGTCGAGACAATGCCGACCTTGCGCACTTTATAGGGCGCGATGCGGATGACAGGTTTCGCCTTGCCCGCTTCTGTCACGGCGCTGTCACGCGCTTTGCCCGATACAGCAAAGGGAATGATCTTCACCGTGGCGATCATCTCGCCTTCAACCACCGGCTTGTAATTCGACAACGTTGCGATGGTCACCGCTTCGTCAATGCGGTTGAGGCGGTCGACCGCCTCCTTGTCGACAACCAGAATGCCGGAGGCCTGCGCGAACAGATTGCAACGGCCGGTAAAGGCGCGGTCGGTGCGCGTCCCCTCGCCGCCGGATGCCGCAGCGATCTCGGCCGCGGCCTGATCTTCCGACACGTCGCCTTGCTCGATGCGAGCGACAACGATCTCGGTAACGCCGGCGGCTTCCAGCGCGGCTACTTCCTTGTCGCCGATCAACGTGCCCTTCTTGAGCACCAGATCGCCCTGGCGGATGGAATGCACCGCCGTGGCGCCCAGTGCCTCTTTCGGCTTTAGCGGGCCGAATTTCATGCCGCGGCCTTCGCATCGCGCGCCGGCTTCTGCCGCAGCGACTGCACGATCTCGCCCATGATCGACACGGCGATTTCCGCCGGCGAGATGGCGCCAATGTCGAGCCCGATCGGCGCATGAATGCGGGCGAAGTCGACGTCACTCACGCCGGCTGCCTTCAGCCGCTCATTGCGCCTTCCATGCGTCTTGCGCGAGCCGAGCGCGCCGACATAGAAACAGTCGCGCGCTAAAGCATGCAGCAAGGCCGGATCGTCGATCTTCGGATCATGCGTGCAGGCAACGAAGGCCGTGTAGCGATCGACACCGAGCGGCGGCAACGCCACATCTGGCCACTCAGCCAGCACCTTTACATCCGGGAAGCGCTCCGGCGAAGCAAAGGCCGTGCGCGGATCGACAATGGTGACGTCATAGCCGAGCATCTGCGCCATCGGCGCCAAGGCCTGGCTGATATGCACCGCGCCGATGATGACCAGCTTCGGCGACGGCACATGCACAGTGATGAAGACGCGGTCTTGCGCCGTTTCCTCCATGCCGCTCTTGCCCATGCGCAAACGCTTCTCGATGATCTCGGCGAGCGGATCGCTGGCGGCATCGGCCGCCTTGACCAGGCGCTGCGTGCCGTTCTCGGTGTCGGTGACAACAGCCACCGCGCGGCGCGCCGCGCGCTCGGCGTTCAGGGTCTGCAGCGTGTCGAGCTTCACCTTAGTTCACCTTCTCGACATAGACGCGGATGGTACCGCCGCAAGAAAGGCCGACCTGCCACGCCGTCTCGTCGGCGACGCCGAATTCGAGTGTCTTCGGCTTGCCGCTTTCGATGACGTCGATGGCTTCCGTCACCACCGCGCCTTCGACGCAACCGCCTGACACCGAACCCAAGAAATTGCCGTCGCTGTCGATCACCAGATTGGAGCCGACCGGCCGCGGCGCCGAGCCCCAGGTCTCAACGACAGTAGCGATGGCCACGCCGCGTCCGGCTTTCGACCAGTCCTCGGCGGCTTTCAGAATGTCTTCGTCACGACCCAACATGAATCTCTCCTTTGCTCTCCACCGTCATGCCCGGCCTTGTGCCGGGCATCCATGTCTTCCTTGCCTAAACAAGTCGTGGATGGCCGGGACAAGCCCGGCCATGACGAAGACAATTATGCAACGTGCCGCAGCATCTGTTTCGGATCGTAGCCCTTGGCGGGCAATCCGGACAGCGCGCGCACCAGTTCAGTCATCGAGGCCAGATTGTGGATCGGCCGCAGTTCATCAACATGCGGCAACATGGTCCTCACTCCTTTAGCCCGCGGTTCGAAACCGTCGAAGCGCAGCAGCGGATTGAGCCAGACCAGCCGGCGGCACGAGCGGTGCAACCGGTCCATTTCGAAAGATAGCGTCTCATCGGCATCGCGTTCAAGCCCGTCGGTGATCAAAAGCACCACCGCGCCCTGGCCAAGCACGCGCCGCGCCCAATGCTTGTTGAAATCGTGCAGCGATGTGGCAATGCGCGTGCCGCCGGACCAGTCAAGCGCGTTGGCGCCGCAAGCGGCGAGCGCCTCGTCCGGGTCGCGCTGGCGGATCGCGCGCGTCACATTGGTCAGCCGCGTGCCGAACAGGAAGGTGGTGACGCGCTTGCGCTCGTCGGTGATCGCATGGAGAAAATGCAGGAACAGCCGCGTGTACTGGCTCATCGAGCCGGAAATATCGAGCAGTGCGACGATCGGCGGCTCTTTCACTTTCGGTCCGAGGTATTTCAGATCGATCAGCGCGCCGCCGGCTTTCATGCTGGCGCGCAAGGTGCGGCGCATGTCGATGAGATGGCCGCGGCGGCTCGGCGTCATGCGCCGCGTCTTCACTTCATCGAGCGGCAGCGCCAGTTTGGCAATTGCGTCCTTGGCGGCAGCAATTTCCGCTGTCGTCATCTGCGCGAAGTCTTTCTTGTTGAGCACTTCGCGGTCGGACACGGTGAGCCGCGCATCGACCTCGATCTCCTGCTCTTCTTCCTTCGCTTTGCTGGCGCCGGAGAACAAAGCTTCCTGGATGCGCTGCGCGCCGGCTTCCGGCGCCTTCGGCGCGGTCGGCAAAGTGTCGGGCAGCATCGCCGCGATCAGCTTGTCGATATAGCCGCGGCGGCGGAAGAAAATGCGGAAGGCCTGATCGAACAGAAGTGAATGCTCATGCCGCTTCACGAACACCGCATGCAGCGTCCAGTAAAAATCATCGCGCGAGCCGACCTTGGCGACTTCGACGGCGGTCAGCGCATCGAGCACCGAGCCGGGCCCAACCGGGATCCCCGCCGCGCGTAAGGCGCGCGCGAAGTAGAGGATGTTCTCGGCGAGTTTGCCGTCTGACTCTATCATCCGCTTTTCCTATCCGCTCGTCCCCGCGAAGGCGGGGACCCAGAACTGGATTCCCGCTTGCGCGGGAATGAGCGGAGTTTTTATCACTCCGCCGCCCGCAACTCCGACTTCACCTCGTCGAGCAACTGCTTCACCTTGGTGCCATCAAGCCGCGCAATGTCGTCCTGATACTTCAGCAATGCACCAAGCGTGTCCGACACCGTCGCCGGATCGAGCGCGACGACATCAAGTTCGGTCAGCGCACCGGCCCAGTCCAATGTCTCGGCAACGCCGGGCGACTTGAACAAGTCTTCCTTGCGCAAAGCCTGCACGAAAGCGACGACCTGCGCCGACAGCTTCTTCGGAATGCCCGGCACCTTGGCGCGCAGGATCGAGAGTTCGCGCGCCGCATCGGGATAACCGACCCAGTGATAGAGACAACGCCGCTTCAACGCGTCATGCACTTCGCGCGTGCGATTTGACGTGACGAGAACAATAGGCGGCTGCGCTGCTTTCACCGTGCCGAGTTCGGGAATGGTAACCTGGAAATCGGCCAGCACTTCCAAAAGGAACGCTTCGAAGGCTTCATCGGTGCGATCGATTTCATCGATCAGCAGCACAGGCGGCCCGTTTGGGTCCGGCTCCAGCGCCTGCAGCAAAGGCCGCTTCACCAGGAAGCGCTCCGAGAACACGTCCTGTTCGACCCGCGCCTTGTCGCCCTCGCCGGTCGCCTCGGCCATGCGGATGGCGATCATCTGCGCGCCGTAATTCCACTCATAGACCGCCGCCGAAACGTCGAGGCCCTCATAGCATTGCAGCCGGATCAGCCGCCGCCCGAGCGCCGCTGAGAGCACCTTGGCGATCTCGGTCTTGCCGACCCCAGCCTCGCCTTCCAAAAACAAAGGCCGGCCCATGCGCAGCGCCAGGAACAGCACGGTCGCCAGCGACCGGTCGCCGATATAGTTGGCCTTGGCCAGCATATCGAGGGTGCCCTCGATGCTGCTGGGGATCGGGGTAATGGGCATTCGACGGTATCCTCGGTGACACTTTAAGCGGTCCGGTCAGTAGCATACATCTAGGCAACCGAAACGAAGGATACCAGCCATGCCCGGCCTAGATACCGCCCCGCTCAGCCTCCCCACCATCAATGACGGCGTGAAAATCGGCCATGTCCACCTCAAGGTCGCCGATCTCGAGCGGGCGCTGGGCTTCTATGTCGGCGTGCTCGGATTCACCCTGACCACCCGCTATCCGGGGGCGGCCTTCATCTCGGCCGGCGGCTACCACCACCATATCGGGTTGAACACCTGGGAGAGCAAAGGCGGCTCCCCGCCGCCTCCCGGCACCACCGGCCTGTTCCACACCGCGATCCTCTATCCGACCCGGGCGACACTGGCCGATGCCCTGCACCGGCTGATCCAGGCTAAGATCCCGCTCGACGGCGCCTCCGACCACGGCGTCTCCGAGGCGCTCTACCTGCGTGACCCGGACCAGAACGGCGTCGAGCTGTATTGGGACCGGCCCAAGGCCGAGTGGCCGTCGAACCCGGACGGCTCGCTCAAGATGTTCACCAACCCGCTCGACCTGCACAATCTGCTGGCCGAGCGCGATAAAGAAAAGTAGTCCTCAGTCTCCTAGGGGAGACTGACATGATCCTGTTGTCCAACGGCGGTCACAACACGCACCGCGCAGCGCAAGCGTCGGACACGATCATTGTTGGCACCGTTGACGGCATCGCCGTTCTTTCGCGCGTGGAAAATCGATGGGCTGTGACGCACAAGGCGCTCGCCGGCTGCAATGTCAGCGCCGTCACGATTGCCGATGACGGCACTTTATTCGCCGCCACGCATGGCGTCGGGGTCGCGCGCAGCCTTGACCAGGGCAAGACATGGCAATGGGTCAACAAGGGCATCGACCGTCACGATCTCTGGGCCGCGCGCGCCGGCAAATTGCAGGGCAAGGATGTGGTGCTGGTCGGCTCGCTGCCCGCGCATCTCTTCATCAGCGAAGACAATGGCGACAACTGGCGCGAACTCACCGCCATGCGCGAGGTTGATAGCGCCGCCGAATGGGTTTTCCCGCCGCCGCCGCGCATTGGCCACATCAAGGAAATCCAGATCGACGGCGACCGGCTCTTTGTCGGTGTCGAGATCGGCGCGCTGCTGGTATCGACCGATTTCGGCAAGAGCTTTACCGACATGAAGGTCGATCCCGTTGTTGCCGAGAACGACATCCACCGTGTCCTCGTCAACAAGGCCCGCCCCAATCGCATCCTGATTGCCAACGGCATTGTCGGCGTCATGACCAGCGATGATGACGGCAAGACCTGGCGCAAGAATCCGATGCCGCCGGAAGCGAACTATCCCGATCCGATGGTCATTCATCCGGATCAGCCGGACCTTGTCTTCCTCACCGCCGGTGTCGGCTGGCCGCCGCATTGGTACAAGCTCGGCCGCGCGCGCGGAAAGATGTTCCGTAGCCGCGATGCCGGTGAGACGTGGGAGCGTCTGCTCGGCGGCTTGCCGAACGGCCAGCGTGCGACCTTCGGCGCTCTCACCATTGAAGTGCACGGCAAAGGCTACAGCCTCTATGCCGCCGATACTGATGGCCAGGTGTTCGAAAGCCTCGATGGCGGCGACACCTGGTGCATCATCGCCGATGTGGCGGCGGTGTCGAAGGGCGAGTTCTATCGCGGTCTGTTGAAGGACCGCGTGCCGCTCGCCACGGTCGATGACGTCGCTTTCTCAGCCGTGGCGCTGGCGCGTCTGGCGCAGGTGAAAACCTGAGCTTGTAGGGTGGGCAAAGGCGCTCTTGCGCCGTGCCCACCGCACTTCATCTTCGATGGAGAACAAGCAAGATGGTGGGCTCGCTTCGCTCAGCCCACCCTACACGTCGTCGCTCACCCGTTAAGCGTTCGCCTTGTTCAACGCCCGCTTGGCCAACACACCGACCAGATGCGCGCGATATTCCGGGCTCGCATGAATGTCGGCATTCATGCCGCTCGCCGGAATGGTCAGGCCCTCGATCGACTTCGCCGCGAAACGCTTCTTCAGCGCTTCCTCGAAAGTCGGCACGCGGAACACGCCATTGGCGCCGGCGCCAGTGACCGCTACGCGGATATCCGGACCGCGCTTCGACACGAACACGCCGACCAGCGCAAAGCCCGAGGCCGGATGCTTGAACTTCTCATACGCCGCCTTCTTGGCGACCGGGAAGCTGATGCGGACGATGATCTCGCCCTCTTCCAGCGCGGTCGTGAACATGCCCTGGAAGAAATCGTCAGCGGCGATGCGGCGCTTATTGGTGATGATGGTGGCGCCGAGACCAAGGCAGGCGGCCGGGTAATCGGCATTCGGATCGTTATTGGCGATCGAGCCGCCGATCGTGCCGCGGTTGCGCACCTGCGGATCGCCGATCGAGCCCGGCACCGCGGCGAGGCCCGGCATGACTTCCTTGAGCACCGGCGAATTGGCGACATCGGCATGGCGCGTCATCGCGCCGATCGACACCGAGCGGCCCTTCAATTCGACGCCGGTAATGCCTTCAACCAGCGACAGGTCGACAATCGCCGACGGCTGCGCCAGGCGCTGCTTCATCACCGGCAGCAGCGAATGGCCGCCGGCCAGCAACTTGCCGTCAGGGTTGCGCGCCAGAAGACCGGCCGCCTGGCGGACCGTGGTCGGGCGATGGAAGGTGAAATTGTACATCAGTGTCTCCGTTTCGATCTCGTACTAGCGTGGTTTGGCGCCCAAGTTAAGCGGCTTTCGGCGCCTGTAATTTCTGCAAGGCCGTCCACACCGCATTGGCGGTGGCCGGCATGGCGATGGCCTCGGTTCCGATGGCATCGGTAATGGCGTTGATGACCGCGGCCGGCGAGGCAATCGCCCCGGCCTCGCCGCAGCCCTTCATGCCGAGCGGGTTGGACGGCGATTTAGTCTCCGTCATACCGACGTGGAAGGACGGGAAGTCGTGCGCCCGCGGCATCGAGTAGTCCATCATCGAGCCGGTCACCAGCTGGCCGGCGGCGTCATAATAGGCGCCTTCCATCAGCGCCTGGCCAACGCCCTGCGCAATGCCGCCATGCACCTGGCCCTCGACAATCATCGGATTGATGATGGTGCCGAAGTCGTCGACCGCGGTCCAGTTGATGATCTCGGTCTTGCCGGTTTCAGTGTCGATCTCGATTTCGCAAATGTGGCACCCGGCCGGGAAGGTGAAATTGGTCGGGTCGTAGAACGAAGTTTCCTTCAGGCCCGGCTCAAGCTCGGCGCCGGTGAATTTGTGGGCGATATAGGCATTGAGCGCGACATCGCCAAAGGCGGCCGATTTATCGGTGCCGGCGACGGTGAACTTGCCGTCCTTGAATTCGATGTCGCCTTCGGCCGCTTCCATCATGAAAGCAGCGACCTTCTTGGCCTTGATCTCGATCTTGTCGAGCGCCTTGACGATGGCCGACATGCCGACCGCGCCGGAGCGCGAGCCGTAAGTGCCCATGCCGAACTGCACCTTGTCGGTGTCGCCATGCACGATGGAGACGTTCTCGATCGGAATGCCGAGCCGCTCCGACACAAGCTGGGCAAAGGTGGTCTCATGCCCCTGCCCGTGCGCATGCGAACCGGTCAGTACTTCAACCGAGCCGGTCGGGTTGACGCGCACTTCGGCGCTTTCCCAAAGACCGACACCGGCCCCGAGCGAGCCGACCGCTTGCGACGGCGCAATGCCGCAGGCTTCGATATAGGTCGAATAGCCCAAGCCGCGGAGCTTGCCGTTGCGCGCGGCGTCACGCTTGCGCTTCGGGAAGCCTTTAACGTCGGCCATGTCCATCGCCTTCTTCAGCGAGGCATTATAATCACCGCCGTCATAGGCCATGATCACCGGCGTCTGGTGCGGGAACGCGGTGATGAAGTTGCGCCGGCGCAAATCGGCCGGATCGATCTGCATCTCGCGCGCCGCGACTTCGACGAGGCGCTCGACAACGAAGGTCGCTTCCGGACGGCCGGCGCCGCGATAGGCATCGACCGGCGCGGTGTTGGTATAGACCGCATCGACCTCGCAATAGATCGACGGGATGTTGTACTGGCCCGACAACAGCGTGGCGTAGAGATAAGTCGGCACCGACGACGAAAAGGTCGACATATAGGCGCCCAAGTTCGCAATCGTCTTGGCGCGCAGGGCCAGGATCTTGCCATTGGCATCGAGCGCCAACTCGGCATGGGTGACGTGGTCGCGGCCATGCGCGTCGGTCAGAAAGGCTTCCGAGCGATCAGATGTCCACTTCACCGGGCGCTTCACCTTGCGCGAGGCCCACAGGCAGACGACCTCTTCCGGATAGATGAAAATCTTCGAGCCGAAACCGCCGCCGACATCCGGCGCGATCACGCGCAACTTGTGCTCCGGCGCCATGCCGACGAATGCCGAAATAACCAGCCGTGCGACATGCGGGTTCTGCGACGTATTCCACAGCGTCAGATTGTCAGTGCCGGCGTCGTAATCGGCGAGCGCCGCGCGCGGCTCCATCGCATTCGGCACCAGCCGGTTATTGATGATGTCGAGCTTGGTGACATGTTTGGCGGCAGCAAACGCCGCGTCGACGTCTTTCTTCTCGCCGAGGTGCCACTGATAGATCGTGTTGTCGGCGATGTCGGCATGGATCTGCGGCGCGCCTGAGGCCTGCGCCTTGGCCGGATCGACCACCGCCGGCAGCACCTCGTAATCGACGACGACAGCCTCAGCCGCGTCCTTGCCGAGAGCGACGCTCTCGGCGATCACCACCGCAACAGCGTCGCCGACGCAGTTCACCTTGGTCGCGGCCAGCGCCGGATGCGCCGACATCTTCATCGGCGTGCCGTCCTTGGAATGGATCATCCAGCCGCAGATCAGATTGCCGATCTTGTCGGTGGCGAGCTGCGCGCCGGTCAGCACGTCGATCACGCCAGGCATGGCCTTGGCCGCGGCAACGTCGATGCTCTTGATCTTGGCGTGGGCATGCGGCGAGCGCACAAACACGGCGCGGGTTTCGCCGGGCCGCGTCACGTCGTCGGTGTACTGGCCCTGCCCGGTGATGAAACGAAAGTCTTCCTTGCGCCGCACCGGCGCACCGATCCCCGTCGCACTCATTGGCAGTCTCCTCCCATTGTCTTTTTATCGACGTTGTTCAGAAGCCAAATCGGCAGCGCCCGCTGAGGCGCTACTTGGCAGCCATGTTCTTGGCGCCCGATTCGATTGCCTTGACGATGTTGTGATAGCCGGTGCAACGGCAGATATTGCCGTCGAGCTGATCCCGGATGAGATGCTCATCAAGATCATTCCCATTGCGGCGAACAATATCGAGCGCGGACATAATCATGCCCGGCGTGCAATAGCCGCACTGCAGGCCGTGATGCTCGCGGAAGGCTTCCTGCATCGGATGCAGCGCGCCACCCGGCTCGGCCAGACCTTCGATCGTGGTGATCGACGAGCCTTCGCACTGCAGGGCCAGCGTTGTGCAGGCCTTGGCGGCGATGCCATCAAGATGAATGATGCAAGCGCCGCACTGCGAGGTATCGCAGCCCACATGGGTGCCGGTAAGGCGCAGGTTTTCGCGCAAAAATTGCACCAGCAAGGTACGCGGTTCGACATCACCGGTGACGGCCTTGCCGTTCACCGTCATGGACACGGCTGCCATGACTTCCTCCCAAAATTCCGGCCCAAACGGCCACTTTTCGCCTTCGCCACGCCTGGCGCCGGCGCACATGTCCAAAAGCACGCCGTTTTCGTCACGAACGTGCTTTGGAACAGGTCTAACTCTGAACCCCGAGCGGTGGCCGGGTCAAGACATTCCCTCGTGAATTCGACGAAAAGCACCGCGTTCGGGCCGTATTTTGAACGGAATCCGTTCAGATAATACAGTCGAACAACCTTACGGCGAATTCACGGAACGACGTGGGGTCTCAGCCTTTATCCAATCAAGACAATTCACTGCAAAAGGAAGACGGAACGTCATGCGTATGAATTTGAAAGCAACGGTCGCGGCGCTGATCATCGGCGCGACCACCCTGGTGGCGGTGGCGCCGGCGGACGCGCAATGGCGTGGCCGCGGTGGACATCATCATCATCGTGGCTACAACAATGGCGGCGCGATCATCGGCGGCCTGGCGGCAGGCGCCCTGCTCGGCGGCATCATCGCCTCGCAGAACCGTGGCCCCTATTACGATGACGGCTACCGTCCGGTGTACCGCGAGGCCCCGGGTTACTATGCGGGCGGCGGCGGCGACCGTGATGCCTACTGCTTCTCGCGCTACAAGTCCTACGACCCGCGTTCGGGCACGTATCTGGGCTATGACGGCTACCGTCATCCCTGCGAATAAGTCGCAGCGGGCTTGAACTAAAAAAGCCGCCCGGTCATCCGGGCGGCTTTTCTTATGCGTACAAACGAAGGTCAGGCCGCCGGCGTACCGCTGACATTGGCGGCGAAATTCTTGAAGAAATCGTCGGCGGTCTTCTTGGCCGCGCCATTGACCAGGCGCTGGCCGAGTTGCGCCAGCTTGCCACCGATCTGCGCCTCGACATTGTAAGTCAAAAGCGTGCCGCCATCCTTTTCGGTCAGCGTCACGCTGGCGCCGCCCTTGGCGAAGCCGGCGACGCCGCCGTCGCCTTCACCGGAAATCTTGTAGCCGTTCGGCGGGTCGAGATCGGTGAGATGGACGTTGCCTTTAAAGCGCGCCTTGACCGGGCCGATCTTGACCGCCGCCACGGCCGAGAATTCGGTCGGCGAGCTCATCACCAGCGTCTCGCAGCCCGGAATGCAGGCTTTCAGCACCTCAGGGTCGTTGAGCTTGGCAAACACCACTTCGCGGGTCGCGGGGAGTTGAACCTCCCCGGTCATTGTCATCGCCATCGCACACGTCTCCTTTGCGCAAAACCTTGTGGCCCACGGCTTAGCCCCTGACGGCGGGTCTGAAAAGGGGCCAAAGGGGGGTTTGCAGCAGGGCTGCTCCGCTTTAAGTCTGGCTGCGGACCGGGCGGTGAGGCCCGGCCAGGCTCGCAGGGAGTGAATGGATGCCGAAGATCACCGTCGACGATGGCACGCAGATCAATGTCGAAGTCTCGGGCGACGACAAGGCGCCGGCTTTGATGCTGTCGAACTCGCTCGGCACCAACCTCACCATGTGGGATGACCAGGTCGGCGAATGGTCGAAGCACTTCCGCGTCATCCGCTATGACCGCCGCGGCCATGGCGGCTCCGATGCGCCGCAGGGCCCCTACTCCATGGAGCGCTTCGGCCGCGATGTCATCGGCGTGCTCGATGCCCTCAAGGTCAAGAAGACCAACTGGTGCGGCCTGTCGATGGGCGGCATGGTCGGGCAATGGTTAGGCGCCAACGCGCCGGACCGCATCGAGAAGCTCATCCTGTCCAACACCTCGTCCTATTATGCCGACAAAGGCCCGTGGAACGACCGCGTCAAATTCGTCCGCGCCAATGGCCTCGGCAAGCTGGTCGATCCGAACATGGAGCGCTGGTTCACCGCCGGCTTCCGCGAAAAGTCGCCCGAGGTGATCGCGCGCATGAAGTCGCTGTTCCTGACCACCAATATCGAAGGCTATGTCGCCTGCTGCGAAGCAATCCGCGACATGGACAACCGTGAAGGCAACAAGACGATCACGGCACCGACGCTGGTGATCGTTGGCGCGCAAGATCCGGCGACGCCGCCGGCGCAGGGCGAAGCCATCGTGCAGCAGATCAAGGGCGCCAAACTCGTCAGCCTTGATGCCGCGCATATCGCCAACATGGAGCAGCCGAAGCTCTATGCCGAGACTGTTCTCAACTTTTTGAAGTAGAGTCCCATCATGGATGAGAAAGCACGTTACGACCTCGGCATGGCCAGGCGCCGCAAGGTGCTGGGCGCTGCCTGGGTCGACAAGGCGGCCGCCAAGATGACGCCGTTCAATGAGGAGTTTCAGAACTTCATCACCCGCGGCGCCTGGGGCGAAGTCTGGACGCGGCCGCATTACGACGAACGCACGCGGCGCATTCTCGTCATCGGCACCATGATCGCGCTCGGCCAGTGGGATGAGTTTGGCCTGCACGTCCGCGCGGCTTTGGTCGAAGGCGGCTTCTCGCAGGACGACATCAAGGAGATCATCCTGCAGCAGGCGATCTATTGCGGCGTGCCGGCAGCCAATCACGCCTTCAAGGAAGCCGCCGTCATCATCGCCGAGGTTGCTGCCGCAAAGTAATTAGTGCGTGTGACCATGCGAATGGTCATGGGCGTGTTCTTGCCCTGCCGCGCCGGCCTTGCCCTCACGCAGTTCGGCGAAAGACTGCTGCAAGATCTTCACTGAGGAATAGAGAAACAGTCCGGCCATCAAGGCCGCGACCGCGAGGTCCGGCCACTTTGTCGCCGTGCCCCACACCGCAACCGCCGCCAGCATGACGGCGACATTGCCGATCGCGTCATTGCGCGAGCACAGCCAGACCGAGCGCACATTGGCGTCGCCATCCTTGTAGCGCACCAGGATCAGCACGCTCGCCAGATTGGCGGCCAGCGCGAGAATGCCGACAACGCCCATGATCTCGGCGCGCGGCACACCGACGACCAATGTCTGATACGCGGTCGAGCCGAGCACCCATACCGCCATCAAGGTGAGACTTGCCGCCTTGGCAATCGCCGCGGTCGAGCGCACGCGCACCGACGCGCCGATGACGGCGAGGCTGATGCCGTAGGTGGTGGCGTCGGCGAGGAAGTCGAGTGCGTCGGCTTGCAGCGCTTGCGAACCGGCAAAAGCGCCGGCGCCCATTTCGACGGCAAACATCGCGGCGTTGATCGCAATCACCAACCAGAGGCGGCGCTTGTAATCAGCCGAGAGGCCTTCGAATTTAACGTGGGCTCCGCAGGACGCGCTCATCGGACTCAAACTCCATTCGAGTCCGAATATGAGTCTTCGCGCGCGGTTATACAATAACATCGGCGGCGTAACAGAGTTACCGTTACAGTTACAGCGCTGCGGCCTCGACCGGCGCCGGCTCGATGTTCAGGCGGCGCGCATAGCTGCGCTCGACCATGCACAATGCGGTGCCGAGCGCGGCGAGCAACAATTGCAGCACCTGCTCACGCACCAGATCGGAGTTGTTTGACCACAGTGCCGGCCCCGCCGAGACGATGCTGATGGCGACGACGATGATGAAAGCGCCTTCCAGAACATCGTTATTGGCCGTGCCGCCGGCGAGCGCGCGCAGGCGGTCGACAATGTGAATGGCGCAGAAGGCCGCAACCGCCAGCTTTACCGTGCCAAAGAAGGCTGCGAGTTGCAGCAGGCCCATCGGGCTCAACTGGAAATGACTGCCGACACCGAAGACAAATTGCGAGCGCCAGACATCTTCAAGGCCGTAAGTCGGCGATGTCAGCACACGCAGCGCGTCGAAGCCCCAGAACAGGGTGAAGTAAAGTGCGATCGCAAGGATCATGGCAATTGTCGCGCCGGAAACTTTACGCATGTTGTCGCTCCCTGTTCAGGACAACAGGCGTATGCGCATCAAATGCTAATTTCAAAGCAAACCAAAACTTTACCTTACCTGGTAACCAAGAGCCGAGCGAATAGTCAGCAGGCCGCTAGTTAATTGCCGTCATGGCCGGGCATAAGCCCGTCGAAGACGGGCGTAAACGCCCTGATGTCCCGGCCATCCACGTCTTTCTAAAATTTCTTGAAGCAAGACGTGGATGCCCGGCACGAGGCCGGGCATGACGAGTGTTTGCTCACAACCATCGCTTCACGCAAAAGAAAAGCCCCGCCTTGCGGCAGGGCTTTCCCTTAAATTCTAGACCGACCGTTAGCGGTTCTGATCCTTTTGGCCACCCTGGTGACCGCCGCCCTGCTGGCCAGCCTGGCCCGGACGTTCCTGCTGCTGCTGCTGGCCCGGCTTCTGGCCGCCACCCTGCTGCTGCTGACCCGGCTTCTGGTTCGGGTTATTCTGGTTCTGGTTGTTCTGGGACATTATTGAAGTTTCCTTCTCAATGTTGACCTTGAAGCCGCTGCCTCAAGGTGCCCGCCCATAATATAACGCTCTGGCGCCGCCACCGTTCCCGCAGTCTCGCAAATGGAACTGGCAGTCGGCGGTCCGGGTTCCCCCTAGCCGCACACATTGCGGATGAAGGAGTCGAGAACGATGGGACGTTACTTGCTGCTCTGGCTGGTGGGGGTGCCGCTGCCGATCCTGGCGCTGATCTGGCTGCTCGGCAGTTCGCACTAGGCCGCCGCTCACCCATCGGCCTGCGGATTTTTGTGTTCTGTAAAAATCCATTCTCCCGCAAGGCCCTTTCCCAGACGAAAGACTGCACAAGATGCGACCTTGGCAGCGTTGCCGCTTCGCTCGCGCCCTGTTAAGGATTCAACCTGAGGGGACTACCACGACTTCTTGAGGGACTTGGAAACTGGCTGCCGGGCCGGTTTCCCGGAAGAGAGCGGGCGTACGCATGGAAGTGTTTCTCCAGCAGCTCATTAACGGCATTACATTGGGCTCGATCTACGGGCTGATCGCCATTGGTTACACGATGGTGTTCGGCATTATCGGCATGGTCAATTTTGCCCATGGCGATGTGTTCATGGTGGCCGCTTTTGTGGCCCTGGTGGCGTTTCTGATCCTGACCACATGGCTCGGCGTCTCATCGATCGCGGTGGCTTTGTTCATCGTGCTGATCGTCGCCATGCTGTTCACGTCGCTGGTCAACTGGATCATCGAGCGGCTTGCCTACCGGCCCTTGCGCGGCTCGTTCCGGCTGGCGCCGCTGATTTCGGCGATCGGCATGTCGATCTTCCTGTCCAATTTCGTCCAGGTCAGCCAGGGCCCGCGCAACAAAGCGATCCCGGCCATGGTGCAGGGCGACTTCGTATTGTTCACTCAAAACGATTACGCGGTCACTCTCTCATTCAAGCAATTGATCATCTGGGGCGTCACCGCCGTCCTGCTGGTCTGCTTCTGGTATCTCGTCGCCAAGACCAAGCTCGGCCGCGCTCAGCGCGCCTGCGAGCAGGACCAGAAGATGGCGGCGCTGGTCGGCGTCAATGTCGACCAGACCATCTCCATGACCTTCATCATCGCCGCAGCGCTGGCCGCTGTCGCCGGCACCATGTATCTGATGTATTACGGCGTGATCAGCTTCGCCGACGGCTTCGTCCCCGGCGTCAAAGCCTTCACCGCGGCCGTGCTCGGTGGCATCGGTTCGTTGCCCGGCGCGGTGATCGGCGGCCTGCTCATTGGTCTGATCGAGACCATGTGGTCGGAATACTTCTCCATCGACTACAAGGACGTCGCCGCTTTCTCGGTGCTGGCCATTACCTTGATCTTCCTGCCGCAGGGCCTGTTCGGCCGCCCGGATGTCGAGAAGGTTTGAGATGCAAGCGGCATTCAGTGTAAGAACACCCCCCTCCCTAACCCTCCCCCGCAAGGGGGGAGGGAATAGAAAGCAAGGTCGTCGACATCTGACAGACGCCAACTGCTCTTCCTTCACCTCCCCCCTTGCGGGGGAGGTCGGACCGCGAAGCGGTCCGGGAGGGGGGTAACCTATGCCGCATCGAGCGATTACACCGCTAACTCGTTCACGCGCTCGCTCGCTTCGCTCCGAAATGACGGACGCCGAAGCACGCATCTGGTTTCACATTCGCGCGCATCGATTGGACGGCGCTT
>JAURVZ010000057.1 GCA_030655215.1 Pseudolabrys sp.
AAGCGCCGTCCAATCGATGCGCGCGAATGTGAAACCAGATGCGTGCTTCGGCGTCCGTCATTTCGGAGCGAAGCGAGCGAGCGCGTGAACGAGTTAGCGGTGTAATCGCTCGATGCGGCATAGGTTACCCCCCTCCCGGACAGCTTCGCTGTCCGACCTCCCCCGCAAGGGGGGAGGTGAAGAAAGCGACGCGTCCGCAGTGACCGAGCCAGAGTCGATTCCCGACTTCTCAGCGACGCGCCGCGTGATGGTCGAAAACTCCATCGCTTTCAAAAACGCGATCAGGTTCTTGTAGTCCGGCTCATGCACGGCGAGCTGGTCGACCGCGACATCGAGCGGCACGTTCTGGTCGAGCGTTACCAGTTTCTTGGAAATGCGCGCGATCTCGGCATTGTCGATCAAGGTCTGGCGGCGCTTGTCCTGCTTGATCTCGCCAGCGCGCGCGAGCAGCGTATCGAGATCGCCATATTCGGTGATGAGCTGCGCCGCGGTCTTGACGCCGATGCCGGGAACGCCGGGCACGTTGTCGGATGAATCGCCGATCAGCGCCTGCACCTCGATCACCTTGTCGGGACCGACGCCGAACTTCTCGAACACTTCGGCAGGACCGATGCGCTTGTCCTTCATCGTGTCGTACATGGTGACGCAGTCATTGACGAGCTGCATCAGGTCTTTGTCGGACGAGACGATGGTCGCGGTGGCGCCGGCTTCGCAAGCGAGGCGGGCATAGGTGGCGATCAAATCGTCGGCCTCAAAGCCGGCCTGTTCGAGGCAGGGAATTTCAAAGGCGCGCACGGCGTCGCGGATCAGCGGGAATTGCGGCCGCAAATCCTCCGGCAGGTCGGGCCGGTGCGCCTTGTATTGCGGATACATCTCGGTGCGGAACGTCTTCTCCGATTTGTCGAAGATCACCGCCAGATGCGTCGGCTTGTTGTCCGGCGGCATGTCCTCGAGCAGCTTCCACAACATGTTGCAGAAGCCGAGCACGGCATTGACCTGCAGACCGTCGGACTTGCGGGTCAGCGGCGGCAGCGCATGATAGGCGCGGAAAATGTAGCCGGAACCGTCGACCAGGAAGATGTGGTCGCCTTTTTTCAGCGCGCGGGCGGCCGGATTGCCGGACGCGGCGGCTGCGGGCGGTTCGGCCTTTGCTTTGGCGGATTTCGGGGCGGATTTGGATTTGGCTGATGTCGGCATGGCCCGAATGTGGGCCGTTGCCGCCGCTTAATCAACATGCCGGAATGAGCCTGTGGACTGCTATTCCGCTGGTTGCATTGCTGATTGCGGCGTCGCCTTTGGCTTGTCCGGAACCAGCTTGAAGCGGTCCGGCCGCTCGAACAGGAAATGCGCCCCGGCGGCGCGGCCGGCCCAGAAAATGGCGAGCGCGCCGACCACGCCGGTGATCGTGACGATGGCCGAAATTGTGCCGATATCGGTGATCACCCCGGTCTTCAGCAGCACGGTGCGGCTGGCGGCCATCGGCAGGAAGAAGGCCAGGTAGATGACGATCGAGTTGCGGCCGCAATAGCGCAGCGGCTTGAACAGGGGCGACAGCGACAGCAGCGCCGATATGGCGACAATGGCGGCGGCGCCGATCAACCCCATGCCGAGGGAGAACCCCGGCAAGGAGGCAAGGCCCTCGCGCACCATGACGCCATTGAACACGGCCCAGACCAGCAAGCAGCCGAGCGCGAGCAATGGATTGTCCTGCGCGTCTTCGGCCAGCGCGAAGACATAACGTGCGGCGATGTAGCCGGTGTAGAAATAAACGAAGCGGGCGGCGAATTCGTCCGGCACCATCCAGCCGGTATGCAGTTGAGACATTTCCATCGCCGCACCGATCAGCCAGATCACCGGCCACGGCGCGCGGCGCGTCAGCTTCACGGCGACGAAAAAGATCGGCAGCAGATAGATGAACCACAGTGTGCCGAACGGATCGATGAAGGACAGCAGATAGAGCCGGGCGACTTCCAGCGCGCCAAACTCGGCGGCGATGCCGGGCGCCTTGAAGGCGAACTGGATGGTCATCCACAGCAGATAGAAATAGACGAAGTGGACGACCTTGCGGTCGAGATAAGTGCGCCAGTCGCGGTTGATGACCTGCGCCAGGAAAAGGCCGGAGATCAGGAAGAAGTCCGGCATGCGGAAGGGCCGGGCGAATTCGACGACGGCGTGCATCCAGCCTTCGCGGCCTGTCACGGCTTCAACGCCGAGCGTCGAATGCATCATCACCACGAAGATGATGCAGAAGCCCTTGGCATAGTCGACCCAGTCGACGCGCCCGCCGGCCGGCATTTGATGGACACCGTTCATGATACGGTCATGACAGAACTGGGTTTCATTACCCTTTACGCGATTACCTAAATCAGGACCGTTCCCGGCGCGCTCGCCTTGATAAGGCGGCTCTGCTAAGGAAAGCGCCTGTTTTGGCGACTGGCTGTTAACCATGCGAATGGCTGGAGCCTGAAAATAACGGACTTGTGAAAAATGCGCGTTGCGATGATCGGCTCGGGATATGTCGGCCTTGTGTCCGGGGCCTGTTTTGCCGATTTCGGTCATGTCGTCGTCTGCGTCGACAAGGACAAGTCCAAGATCGATGCGCTCAATGGTGGCGCCGTCCCGATCTATGAGCCGGGCCTGATCGAACTGGTGGCCGCAAATGCTAAGGCGGAACGGCTGACCTTCACCACCGATCTGACGACGGCCGTGAAGGACGCCGATGCGGTGTTCATCGCTGTCGGCACGCCGTCGCGGCGCGGCGACGGCCATGCCGATCTGACTTATGTCTATGACGCGGCGCGCGAGATCGCCGGGGCCATCGATGGCTTCACCGTCGTGGTCACCAAGTCGACCGTGCCGGTCGCAACCGGCGATGAGGTCGAGCGCATTATCGCTGAGGCCAACCCCGGCGCCGATTTCGCCGTGATGTCGAACCCGGAATTCCTGCGCGAAGGCGCGGCCATTCAGGACTTCAAGCGGCCGGACCGTATTGTCGTCGGCGGCGACCATGCGCGCGGCCGCGACGTAATGAGCGAGCTATACCGGCCGCTCTATCTCAACCGCTCGCCGATCATGTTCACTGACAGGCGCACCGCCGAGCTGATCAAATATGCGGCCAATGCGTTCCTCGCCACCAAGATCACCTTCATTAATGAGATCGCCGATCTGGCCGAGAAGGTCGGCGCCGATGTGCAGGAGATCGCGCGCGGCATCGGCCTGGACAATCGTATTGGTTCGAAGTTCTTGCACGCCGGCCCCGGTTATGGCGGCTCGTGCTTTCCCAAGGATACGTTGGCGCTGATCAAGACCGGGCAGGACCACGGCGCGCCGTTGCGCATCGTCGAGGCGGTGGCGTCGGTCAACGATGCACGCAAGCGGGCAATGGCACGCAAGGTGCTGAACGGGCTTGGCGGCGACATGCGCGGCAAGACAGTTGCTGTGCTGGGCCTCACCTTCAAGCCGAACACCGACGACATGCGCGATGCGCCGTCGATTCCCTTGATCACGGCGTTGCAGGACATGGGCGCGACGGTGCGCGCCTATGATCCGGTTGGCATGGAGCAGGCCAAGGGATTCTTGAAAGATGTGACGTTCTGCGACGATGCCTATGCTTGCGCCAAGGATGCGTCGGCACTGGTGATCGTCACCGAATGGGAGCAGTTCCGGGCTTTGGATTTTGCCCGGTTGAAGGGCGCGATGGCCAATCCGCTGCTGGTCGATCTGCGCAACATCTACCGCGCGGAGGAAGTTGCGCGGCACGGCTTTGCCTATGAGAGCGTTGGGCGCGGACATTCCGCCAAAAGCTGATGCGAAAATTCTCGAGCCCGCTGCCCATCGACGACGCGCTGCCGCGTCTGGTCGAGGCGTTCGCGCGTAGCAATGCCGTGGTGCTGGTGGCGCCGCCCGGCGCCGGCAAGACGACGCGCGTGCCTTTGGTCTTTCTCGACGAGCCATGGGCGAAAGATAAGAAGATCCTGTTGCTCGAGCCGCGAAGGCTCGCGGCACGCGCCGCTGCCGCGCGCATGGCGGCGACGCTCGGCGAACAGGTCGGCGATACGGTTGGCCTGCGTGTCCGCTTCGGCTCGAAGATTTCCAAGCGCACGCGCATCGAAGTGATCACCGAAGGCGTGTTCACACGGGTGGTGCTGGACGACCCATCGCTTGAGGGCGTTGCCGCGGTCCTGTTCGACGAATTCCATGAACGTTCGCTCGACGCCGATCTCGGCCTAGCTCTGGCGCGCGAGGTTCAGGAAGGCCTGCGCGACGATCTCAAGGTGCTGGTGATGTCGGCGACGCTTGACGGCGCGCGCGTTGCCGCGCTGCTTCGCAGCGATTCTGGCGACGCGCCGGTGGTGACCAGCGAAGGCCGCGCCTTCCCGGTCGAGACGCGCTATCTCAGCCGCGACCCGCGTGACCGCATCGAACGACCGGTGGCAGACGCCGTGCAGCGCGCTCTGCGTGCCGATCCGGGATCGTTGCTGGTGTTTCTGCCAGGTGCTGCAGAGATCCGCCGTACCGAGACCTTGCTGAAGGAGCAGGTGCGCGATCCGAATGTTGATATCGTCGCGCTGTTCGGCGCGCTGGATGCGCGCGATCAGGACCGCGCCATTTCGCCGGCGCCTGCCGGACGCCGCAAGGTGGTGCTGGCGACCTCGATTGCCGAAACATCGCTGACCATTGAAGGCGTGCGCGTCGTCGTCGATTCAGGATTGTCGCGCGTACCGCGCTACGAGCCCGATGTCGGCCTGACGCGGCTGGAAACGGTGCGCGTGTCGCGCGCCGCCGCCGATCAACGGCGTGGCCGCGCCGGGCGTACTGAGCCCGGCGTTTGTTACCGCCTGTGGGACGAACCGCAGACTGGCTCGTTCGATGCCTATACGCGGCCGGAAATTCTCTCCGCCGATCTCTCCAGCTTCCTGCTCGATCTGGCGCAATGGGGCGCGGCCGACGCCAGCAAGCTGGCTTTCATCGATCCGCCGCCGTCAGCGGCGATGAGTGAGGCGCGGACGTTGCTGATCGAACTCGGCGCTATCGACGCGGCGGGCCGCATTACCGACGAAGGCCGCAAGCTTCGGCAATTGCCATTGCCGCCCCGCTTGGCGCGCATGGTGGTCGATGCCGGTGCGCAGGGCGCGGGCGCGGAAGCCGCGGCGATTGCCGCCATTCTCACCGAACGCGGGCTGGGCGGCGATGATGTCGATCTGCGGCATCGATTGGATCAGTTTCGGCGGGATAGGTCGCGCCGAGCCGAAGACTCTCGCGCGATGGTCAAGCGATGGGTCGATACGCTCGACAAAAGCGGCACCGGCGAATTGTCGACCGGCGCTATTCTCGCACTCGCGTACCCCGACCGCATCGCCAAGAACCGCGGCGGCGGGGCGGGTGGCTTTGTGCTCGCCAATGGCCGCGGCGGGCAGGTCGATGCCGCCTCCAATCTGGCGCGCGAGCCGTTCCTCGCTGTGGCTGAACTGACCGGCGCGGCGGCGTCTTCGCGCATCGTGCTGGCGGCGGCAATCACCTTGGCGGAAATCGAGGAACGCTTCGCTGACAAGATCGAGGACCGCGATGCGGTGACCTTTGACACCGGCTCGGCCTCCTTGCGGGCGCGGCGTTCGCGGCGGCTTGGTTCGGTGTTGCTTGCCGAGCAGATTAAGCAGGTGTCGCCAAATGCCGACACCGCGCGCATTCTCAGCGACGGCATCGTCAGCCTCGGTCTCGACAGGCTCGACTGGAGCAAGGCGGCGCTGCAATTTCGCACAAGGGTGCATTCGCTGCGAAAAGCGGAGGGCGAGGAGTGGCCGGATGTTTCCGACGAGGGTCTGGCGCGCACGGCCGCCGACTGGCTTGGACCTTTGCTCGCCGACAAGACCAGCCGCAGCCAGCTTTCCGCTGGTGACCTGTTCGACGCGATCAGCAATCTGGTGCCGTGGAATTTGCGCCGCCGCCTCGACGCCGAAGCACCGACCCACTTCACCGCGCCGACCGGCACATCGGTGCCGATCGATTATGAAGCCGAGCAGGGCCCGACCGTGTCGATCCGTGTGCAGGAATTGTTCGGCCTGACCACACATCCATCCATTGCCGGCGGACGAGTGCCTTTGGTGATCGAACTGCTGTCCCCGGGCCACAAAGCGGTGCAGATCACCCGCGATCTGCCCGGCTTCTGGCGCGGCAGCTATGCCGATGTCCGCTCCGACCTGCGCGGGCGCTATCCGCGCCATCCCTGGCCGGAGGACCCGACATCCGCGCCGCCGACCCGCCGCGCCAAACCGCGCGGCACTTAACCTTTCACTCACCATGCGCCACGGCCCGTCGCCGCCGTTAAGGCGGCTTTTGCCCTCGGCGTGGAATTCATGGCGGCATGATCCGTCTTCTCATGGTCCTTGCGGCAATCCTGTTGGTCGGTGGCGGCTCGCTGACGCGCTTCCTCGACAGCGCTGTGACCGCCATGCCGAGCAAAGCCACAGTCGCCTCCGAGCCGCGCCTTGCGCCGATAATGAGCGGCCAGACCGTAACGCTCGCCAGCGGACGCGATCATCATTACGAAACCAGCGCCCGCATCGATGGCGCGCCGGTTGACTTCATCGTCGACACCGGCGCCACTTTGGTGATCCTGCGCGAATCCGACGCCGCCCGCGCCGGCATCCGCCCCTCACGCGCCGACTACACCGCCAATGTCTCGACCGCCAATGGCGTGACCAAGGCGGCGCGCGCCAAGCTCGACCGTGTCGAGATCGGCGGCATCACCGTTTATGACGTGCCGGCTTTGGTGCTCCCCGACAATGCCCTGTGGCGCAATCTGCTCGGCATGTCCTTCCTGTCGCGGCTCAAGCGCTATGAAGTGGCCAGCGGCCGCATGGTTCTCGAGCAATAATCCCGAATTGCCGCCCTAATTTGGACCGCTTTGCCGCCCTGATGCGTTAGGCTATTGAGATTGCACCCGCCCGCCTTTTTGAGGACCTGATGTTTCCCATTCCGAAGTCCGCGCTGACCCCGAATACCTATGCCTATGAATCGTCGCCTTTGGTGAAGGCCACCGGCTTTCGCGAATATGACGCGCGCTGGCTGCTGGAAAAAGAAATCAACCTGATGGGCCTGCAGGCGCTGGGCATGGGCCTCGGCACCTTGATCAAGGAAATGGGCGTCAAGCAGGAGATCGTCGTCGGCCACGACTTCCGCGGCTATTCGGCTTCGGTGAAGTATGCGGTGATCTCGGGCCTTCTCGCCGCCGGTTGCAAGGTTCATGACATTGGTCTCTGCATCACGCCGATGGCCTATTTCGCGCAGTTCGAACTGGACGTGGCCTGCGTTGCCATGGTCACCGCCTCGCATAACGATAATGGCTGGACCGGCGTGAAGATGGGCGCCAATCGCCCGCTGACGTTCGGGCCCGATGAAATGACGCGGCTCAAGGAGATCGTGCTCGGCTCCAAGTTCGACCTCGCCGGCGGCGGCTCCTATGTGTTTCACGAGAATTTCCCGGACCGCTACATCGCCGATCTCACCAAGCGTCCGAAACTGAAGCGCAAGCTCAAGGTCGTCGCCGCCTGCGGCAATGGCACGGCGGGCGCTTTCGCGCAGCGCATCCTCGAGGCCATTGACTGCGAAGTGGTGCCGCTCGATACTGAACTCGATCATACGTTTCCGAAGTACAATCCGAATCCGGAAGACATGGAAATGCTGCACGCCATCCGCGATGCGGTGCTTGAGAGCAAGGCCGATGTCGGCCTCGGCTTCGATGGCGACGGCGATCGCTGCGGCGTGGTCGACAATACCGGCGATGAAATCTTCGCCGACAAGGTCGGCGTTATGTTGGCGCGCGACATGTCGACCTTGCATCCAGGCGCGACTTTCGTCGTCGATGTGAAGTCGACCGGCCTCTATGTCACCGATCCGGTGCTGCAGAAAAACAAGGTGAAGGCCGACTACTGGAAGACCGGCCACTCCTACATGAAGCGCCGCACGCATGAACTTGGCGCGCTCGCCGGCTTCGAGAAGTCCGGCCATTACTTCTTCAACAAGCCTTTCGGCCGCGGCTATGACGATGGCTTCGTCTCGGCGCTGGCAGTGTGCGACATGATGGATCGCAACCCCGGCAAGACGATGGAAGATTTGAAGAACGCGCTGCCCAAGACCTGGGGCTCGCCGACCATGTCGCCGCATTGCGACGACGAAAAGAAATACGGCATCGTCGCCAAGGTGGTGAAGCACTTCGAAGAGATGCAGAAGGCCGGCCAGAAGTTTAACGGCCAGCCGATCCGCGATCTGGTCACCGTCAACGGCGTGCGCGTCACGGTCGAGGACGGCACATGGGGTCTGGTGCGTGCCTCGTCGAACAAGCCGGAATTGGTCGTCGTTGTCGAAAGCCCGGTGTCGGAAGCGCGCATGCGCGAGATGTTCAAGTCGATTGATGACGTGCTGCGCACGTATCCGGATGTTGGTGCGTATAACCAGACCATCTAACATGGCGTCGTCATGCGCATTGCCATTCTCGGTGCAGGGCCGGCCGGCCTTTATCTCAGCTACCTGATCAAGCGCCGCGATCCGGACGCGGATGTCACCGTGTTCGAGCAGAACCCGGCTGACGCCACGTTCGGCTTTGGCGTCGTTTTCTCGGATCGCGCGCTGGAGTTCCTGCGCGAGGACGACGAGGAGACTTATGCGGCGATCGTGCCGCATATGGAATCCTGGCACGACATCACGCTCGTCAAAGACGGCGAGCGCATCACCATTGATGGCATTGGCTTCGCCGCGATTGGCCGGCTGAAGCTGCTGCAATTGCTGCAGGTGCGCGCCGCGTCGGTGCGGGCGACGGCGATTTTCGGCGTGCCTGTAAGGTCGCTCAACGAACTGGATGAGTTCGACCTCGTGGTCGGCGCCGATGGTGTCAATTCCTTCGTGCGCAAGACTTATGCCGGTGAGCTGGGCGCCAGCACCGGCTATCTCAGCAACCGCTTTGCCTGGTTCGGCACCGAGAAACGTTTTGAGACGCTGACGCAGACTTTCGTCGATAGCGAGTTCGGCGCCTTCAATGCGCATCATTATCGTTACGAGGCGGACAAGAGCACGTTCATTGTCGAGGCCGACGAGGCGACGTTTCAGCGCGCCGGCTTTGCCAATATGAGCGAGGCCGAGAGCAAGGCGTTGTGCGAGCGCATCTTCGCCGAGGCGCTGGATGGTGCGCCGCTGATTTCGAACAATTCAGTCTGGCGGCAATTTCCCATCGTTCTCAACGAGCATTGGTCTCACGGTAAATACGTACTGATCGGCGATGCGCTGCACACGGCGCATTTCTCCATCGGCTCCGGCACAAGGCTGGCGATCGAGGATGCCATCGCGCTCGATAAAGCGCTGGCGGCGCATGGCGATCTGAGAGAAGCGCTGGCTGCCTACGAAACAGTGCGGCGGCCGATCCTCGATAAACTGGTGCGCGGCGCCAACAGCAGCGCCGAGTGGTATCAACGATTTGCCGAGCACATGAAACTGCCCACAGCTGATTTCGCCATGAGCTACATTACGCGCTCCGGCCGCGTCGATATCGAGCGCTTGCGCAAATTGTCGCCCGGATTCGTAGCATGGTACCGCCAGCATCGGCCTTGACGAACGCCATGGTTAATTGATTCATAAAGGTTGTCCGGTAGACATTGGCTCGCCCGGGAGCTGCAATTGAATCACATCTTTGAGGATTGGCGTTTTGTTGCTGCCGCCGGCTGCGCGTTGGCGGTCATAGCCGCCTATTGTCTGTGGCGTCGTGATGGAAAGTCCGGCAGCTCCGACACTTCATTGCTCGCCATGGTGATCAACAACATGACGCAAGGCGTCGTTGTGATCGACGATCATGAACGCGTGCTCGTTTGCAACAAGCGGTACGTCGATATGTACGGGATGTCGCATGACGTTGTGAAGCCCGGCTGCACGCTACGCGACCTGATAAGAAACCGGATTGCGACCGGCAGTCTTGATCTCGATCCAGAGCTCTACCGCCAGGAAATCCTGAGCGCGGCGCGTTCAGGCCAAGACATGAGCCGCATCGTTGAAACGCCAGACGGCCGCGCCATGACTGTCACCAACAGATCGATCGAAGGCGGAAAGTACTGGATCGGTACGCATGACGACATCACCGACCGCATCGTTGCCGAGCGCAAGGGTGCCGCGCTGGTCGAACAGGATCGCCGTCGCCTTGAAATTGAATCGGAAGTGCGCACGTTTCGCGACAATGCCGAGCAGGTATTGCGCACGGTCAGTGGCAGCACAGCGGCGTTGAAGTCCATCGCCGACGCACTGGATGAATCGTCCCGCAGCACATCGGACCGCACGGCCGGCGCCGTGCGCACATCCAGCGAGACGTCCGCCAACATGACGGCCGCTGCCGCCGCCGCGGCAGAGTTGATTGCTTCGATTGCGGAAATAAGCCGGCAAGTCGGGCAGGCGGCGGAACTGGTCAATCACTCGGTCACCGAGGCGCAGATGACCAACGAACAAATGGCGCATCTCACCAACTCGGTTCAGGAAATCGGCGACATCGTCAATCTTATTCGCAGCATTGCGGGGCAGACCAACTTGCTCGCGCTCAATGCAACCATAGAGGCGGCGCGTGCCGGTGAAGCGGGACGCGGCTTTGCCGTTGTTGCTGCGGAGGTCAAGTCGCTGGCGGTGCAGACGGCAAGTTCGACAGAGCGGATCGCGGTGCAGATCGAGGCGGTACAGAGTTCGACACAGATCGCGGTCGATGCCATCCGGCGCAATACTGAAAGGATGCGCGAGATCGACGGCTATACGTCCGCTTTCGCCCGTTCTCTCAAGGAGCAGAACGCGGCCACGGACGAGATTTCCCGCAACGTGTCGTTCGCCGCCGATGGCGCCAAGTGCATGGTGGCCGTGCTCGACGACGTGACGAATGCAGTGACTGAGACACGCAATGCGGCGCGCGGCGTATTGGCGGCGTCGGTATCGGTCGAGGCGGCGAGCGCCGGGCTGGAACAGCGAATCGAAGGCTTTCTCGGCCGCGTCGCGGTCTGACCTTTAGCTATTCCGCATTTCCTTGCGCAAGGTCGGCAGGCCGATGCCGGTGGCATCGAAGCCGCCATCGCAACACAGCACCTGTCCGGTGATGTAGCTCGCGCGGTCGCTGCACAGGAAGTAGATCGTCTCGGCCAGTTCGGACTCGAGGCCATAGCGGTTCAGCGGCATGTGGTCGTGATAGTCGGCGCGGATTTCCGGCGTATGCACCGCCTTGGCCATGGCGGTTTCGACCGGGCCTGGCGCAACGGCATTGACGCGGATGCCGAGCGCGGCGAGTTCAACGGCTTGTTGCTTGGTGAGATGCGCGAGGCCGGCTTTGCTGGTGCCATAAGCGGTGCGCAAAGTCGAAGCGCGCAATCCTGAAATGGAAGTGATGTTGACGATGGCGCCGCCGCCGCCGTCGCGCATCAATGGCGCCGCCGCCTGCGTGCACAGGAATGGTCCGGTCAGGTTGACCGCCATCACCCGCGACCAGTCTTCAAGCGTCACCTCAAGGATCGGCTTGAAAACGGCGATGCCGGCATTGTTGACCAGGGCATCGAGCCGGCTGAATTTCGCCGCCACGGCAGCAAAGGCGCGAGTGATGGCCGCCGGATCGGACACGTCGCATTCAAGATCGAGCGTTGTCTCGGGCTTGCCGATGCCGGCATGGGCGGCCCGTAGTTCTTCAACATTGATGTCGAGCAGGGCGACACGCCAGCCCTCGGCGATGAACTTTTTGGCGGTGGCGAGACCGATGCCGCGCGCGGCGCCGGTGACCAGAGCGACCTTGTCAGTGCCTTGGTTCATACCGTCCCCTTTGCAGCTAGTTACGCCTTTATCGTCAGGCTAAAGTGTATCCCGGAACTTGTGCGCGGCGTAGACGCCGAGGATGCGCAGCGTATCCTTCTTGCAGAAATATTCCAGCTCATGCAGCGCGCGCTGCAGCGCCGGATTGTCCGGATGACCCTCGACGTCGGCATAAAACTGCGTCGCCGAGAAGCTGCCGCCGACCATGTAGCTTTCCAGCTTGGTCATGTTGACGCCATTGGTGGCGAAGCCGCCGAGCGCCTTGTACAACGCGGCCGGAATGTTGCGGACCTGGAAGACAAAAGTGGTGACGACCTTCTTGGTCGTTGCCGGCGCCCATGATTTCTTCGGCGACAGCACGACGAAGCGCGTGGTGTTGTTCTCTTCGTCCTCGATGTCGGCCTTGAGGATTTTCAGGCCGTAGATCTTGGCGGCGAGCCGGGTGGCGATCGATGCCCGGGTAATGTCATTGGCTTCCGAGACTTCGCGCGCCGAGCCGGCCGTGTCGGCATGCACGACGGCGTTGAGGCGCAGTTCGCGGATAATCTTGCGGCACTGGCCAAGCGCATGGACATGGCTCTCGACCGTCTTGATGGTCTTGAGGGTGGCGCCCTTCGGCGCGAGCAACTGATGGTGCACCGGCATGAAATATTCGCCGACAATGTGCAGGCCGGCATCGGGCATCAAGTGATGAATGTCGGCGACGCGGCCGGCGATCGAATTCTCGATCGGGATCATGCCGAGATCGACCTGGCCCTTCGATATCGCTGTGAAGCAATCCTCAAACGTCTTTCCGGGCACCGGTTCATAGGCCGGGAAGACGTGACGCGCGGCGAGATCGGAGTTCGCGCCCGGTTCGCCCTGGAAGATGATTTTCTTTTTCGCCATATCTCTTTCCGTTCTTCGTCGCGACTGGGTCGCAGACAACAATTGAGCAGTCAATTCCCCAGCATCGCTTCGGCCTTGACCAGATCCTCCGGCGTATCGACGCCGAGCGGCACGCTTTTGACGATGGCGACATCGATGCGCATGCCTGCATCGAGCGCGCGCAATTGCTCGAGGCGTTCGCGCTGTTCGTTGGCCGAGGGCGGCAACGCGACGAAGCGTTCGAGGGCGGCGCGACGATATGCGTAGAGGCCGATATGATGATAATGCGGGCCGGGACCCTGGGCGTCGGCGCGGGTGAAGGTGGTGCCGCGCATGCGGGTGGCTGAGAGCATCGCACCCGACACCTTGACCACGTTCGGATTGGTCAGCTCGTCCGGCTCATGAATGACAGCGGCCAGGGTCGCGATATCGACGGCCGGGTCATCCAGCGGCCCGAGCGAGGCGCGGATGTCGGCCGGGTCGATGGTCGGCAGGTCGCCCTGGACATTGACGATGGTCTCGATGCGGCCTTCCGGGTCCAGCGCCTGCAGCGCCTCAAAAATACGGTCAGAACCGGACTGATGGCCCATGCCGGTCATTACGGCGCGGCCGCCGGCCTTTTCGACGGCGGCCTGGACGGCTTCCGAATCGGTTGCCACGACCGGCTCACCGATGCCGGCCTCGGTGGCGCGGTTCAGGACCTGCACGATCATCGGCAGGCCGCGAATGTCGGCCAGCGGCTTGCCGGGCAGGCGGGTGGAGGCCATGCGGGCCGGGATCAGAATGATTGTGCGGGACATGACGAATGTCGGACTGTTAGGCGCTGAATATTGGGGTTATACCGGCGCTTATACGGGTTGCCAGAGCGCAGGCAAACCGGTATCTGTCCGCCGCTGCCGTGACCCTCGGCGGCCCCCACCTTGTGCGGTTTCGCGCCCGTCCCGGGAGCCTTGATTCGATGAATTCTTTTGAGCTCAACAAGATCCTCGGTGCCTTGCTGGCCACGGTGCTGATCACGCTGTCGCTGAACATCGGCGCGAGCGCGCTCTTTGCGCCGGTCAAGCCGGCCAAGCCGGGCTACGACATTGCCGTCAAGGAAGCGGCGCCTGCGGGCGGGTCCGGCCCGGCCGAGCCGTCGCAGCCGATCGAAGTGCTGCTCGCCGCCGCTTCGGCGGAAAAGGGCGCCGCCGCCGCCAAGCAGTGCGCGGCCTGCCACACCTTCGAGAAGGGTGGCCCGAACCGCGTCGGCCCGAACCTCTACGACATCGTCAATCACGAGCGCGGCACCGGCCGCGCCGGCTTCAACTTCTCGGCCGCCATGAAGGCCAAGGGCGGCACCTGGACCTTCGACGAACTGAACAAGTTCCTCAAGGACCCGCGCGGCTACATTCCGGGCACCAACATGACCTTCGCCGGTCTGTCGCGTGACTCGCAGCGCGCCGACCTGATCGAGTATATGCGCCAGCAGGCTGAAAAGCCGGTCGAAAAGCCGCAAGTCGCCGCCGCGCCGGCGCCAGCGAAGCCGGCCGATGGCGCCGCGCCGCCGGCCGCCGCCGCTCCGGCCAATGCCCCCACCCCGGCACCGCCGAAGCAGTAAGCCGAAGCAGATTATTCGTGAAAAGGCCGGGCCCAGCGCCCGGCCTTTTTGTTTTGGAACCTGCGGCGCCGCGCCACTGGTGGCGGGCCGGAAAACCGACATAATCACCCGCGATTCCGTGTGTATGATTGCGGGCGGGGCCTATTTCGCAGGAACGTGTATTTCATGATATTGACCAGACGCTCGATCCTGCAAGGCACCGCGGCGGCCATTGCCGCGCCGGCGCTCGGAACTCTTACACTACCGGCGGCCGCCCAGGCGCCCGAGAACTGGAAGCACGGCCTGTCGCTGTTCGGTGACCTGAAATACGCCGCCGGCTTCAAGAATTTCGACTACGTCAATCCGGCCGCGCCGCAGGGCGGCATGGTGCGCGAAATCGCCATCGGCACCTTCGACAATTTCAACACCGTCGTTGCCGGTGTGAAGGGCAGCATCGCGGAAGGCACCGAGCTGGTCACCGAAAACCTGATGACCTCCGCGCTCGATGAAGTGTCTGGCGAATACGGTCTGCTGGCCGAGCAGGTCAGCTTCCCGGAAGACTTCTCGACTGTGACCTATCGTCTGCGCGGCAATGCCAAATGGCATGACGGCAAGCCGGTGACGCCGGACGACGTGTTATTCTCGTTCGAGACGTTCAAGACCAACAGCCCGTTCTACGGCGCCTATTACAGCCACGTTACCAAGGTCGAGAAGACCGGCGAGCGCGACATCAAATTCACGTTCGACCAGCCGGGCAATCGCGAACTGCCGCAGATCGTCGGTCAGTTGCCGATCCTGCCGAAGCACTGGTGGGAAGGCACCGACAAGAACGGCAACAAGCGTGACGTTACTGCGACGACATTGGAGCCGCCGCTCGGCTCGGGGCCGTATCGCGTCAAGGAGTTCGTGCCGGGCCGCACCATCGTTTACGAGAAGGTCGCCGATTATTGGGGCAAGGATCTCAACGTCCGCGTCGGCACCTATAATTTCCAGTCGTTCCGCTACGAGTATTTCCGCGACACCACGGTGGCGCTGGAAGCCTTCAAGGGCGATCAGGTCGACTGGCGGACCGAGAGCAGCGCCAAGGATTGGGCGACGGCTTACGACTTCCCGGCGCTGCGCGAGAAGCGGGTGGTGCGCGAGGAGTTTGCCGTGCGCAATCTCGGCATCATGCAGTCCTTCGCCTTCAACATCCGGCGCGACAAGTTCAAGGATGCGCGCGTGCGCCGCGCCTTCAACTATGCGTTCGACTTCGACGAAATGAACAAGCAATTGTTCTTCGGCCAGTACAAGCGCATCGACAGCTACTTCTACGGCACCGAGCTTGCCTCAAGCGGCGTGCCGCAGGGCAAGGAGCTGGAAATCCTCAACACGGTGAAGGATCAGGTGCCGGCCGAGCTGTTCACCACGCCGTACAGCAATCCGAAGGGCGGCGACCAGCAGACCTTGCGCAACAATCTGCGCGACGCGCTGAAGCTGTTCAGCGATGCCGGCTACGCGATCAAGGACACCAAGCTGGTCAACACCAAGACCGGCGAACAGCTCTCTGTCGAATTCCTGATCAACGCGCCGACCTTCGAGCGCATTGTGCTGTTCTACAAGCCGGCGCTGGAGCGTCTCGGCATCGCCGTCAATGTCCGTACGGTCGACACGTCGCAATATGTCAACCGGCTGCGCCAGTGGGACTACGACATCATCGTTGCGTCTTGGGGGCAGTCGCTGTCGCCCGGCAATGAGCAGAAGGGTTTCTGGGGTACGCAGGCCGCCGATCAGGCCGGTTCGCGCAATCTGGTCGGCATCAAGAATCCGGCGATCGATAAGTTGATCGACCGCGTCATCTTCGCGACGACGCGCGAGGACTTGGTCGTCGCGACGCAGGCCCTCGATCGCGTACTGCTGTGGAACAATTACGTCGTGCCGCAGTGGAGCTATCCGTTCTCGCGCACCGCGCGCTGGGATCGCTTCAGCCATCCGGAAAACATGCCGAAATACGGCGCGGCGGCGTTCCCGACGGTCTGGTGGTTTGACGCCGACAAGGCAGCAAAGGCGCCGCAGCGCGGATGATCACACGCCGTAATGCGCTCATCATTTCCGCCGGCGCGCTGGCTGCCGCCAAATTCAACGCGCCGGCGCTGGCGCAAGAAGTGCAGCTCGATGCCGAGCGGCACGGCATGTCGGCCTTCGGCGACCTGCAATATCCGGCCGACTTCCCGAATTTCGCTTACGTCAACGTCAATGCGCCGAAGGGCGGCGCTTATTCGGAAGCGGTCAGCAGCCGCACCTATAACGGCTCGTTCCTCACCTTCAATTCGCTGAACACCTACATCCTCAAAGGTGAGGGCGTGCTCGGCATGGATCGTGTTTTCGCCAGCCTGATGGCGCGCTCGGGCGATGAGCCCGACGCCATGTATGGCTTTGCGGCGAAGAGCGTGCGCATCACCGATGACGGCCTGACCTATCGCTTCGCACTGCGCGAGGAAGCCAAATTCCACGACGGCACGCCGATCACCGCGCATGACGTGGTGTGGTCGCTGACGACGCTGAAGGAAAAAGGCCATCCAATCATCACGCAGTTGCTGCGCGACTTCAGCGGCGCCGAAGCTGTTGATGACCGTACGGTGGTTGTGAAGTTCGGCGCGCGGCGCGGCCGCGATGTGCCACTGTTCGTTGCTGGCCTGCCGATTTTCTCCAAGGCCTATTACGCCAATAACGAGTTCGATCAATCCACGCTGACGCCGCCGCTCGGTGGTGGCGCTTACAAGGTCGGCAAATTCGAGGTCGGGCACTTCATCGAATATGATCGGGTCAAGGATTGGTGGGGCGCTGATCTGCCTGTCGCCAAAGGCCAGAACAACTTCGACACCATCCGCTACGAATATTACCGCGACCGCGAGGTCGCTTTCGTCGGCTTCACTGCCAAGAACTATCTGTTCCGTGAGGAATACACCGCGCGCACCTGGGCGACGCGTTACGATTTTCCTGCCTTCAAGGATGGCCGCGTCAAGCGCGACATCTTCCCGGACGATACGCCGTCCGGCGCGCAAGGCTGGTTCATGAACATGCGGCGCGACAAGTTCAAGGACCGCCGCGTGCGCGAGGCTTTGATCAACGCCTTCGACTTCGAATGGATCAACAAGAACATCATGTATAGCGCCTACAAGCGCACGCATTCGGTGTTTCAAAACTCGCCACTGATGGCGATGGGCAAGCCCGACGCCGCCGAGCTGGCGCTGCTCGAGCCGTTCCGCGGCAAGCTGCCGGACGGGGTGTTCGACGAGGTCTATGTGCCGCCGGTGACAGATGCCTCGGGCCAGGACCGCCGCTCATTGCGGCTGGCCTCGCAATTGCTGACCGATGCCGGCGTCGTGCTGAAGGACGGCAAGCGCGTGCTGCCGAACGGCCAGCCGTTCACCTTCGAATTCCTCTCGGAAGAGCCGAGCTTCAATCCGCATCACCTTGCTTACATCAAGACGCTGGAGGCGCTCGGCCTGCAAGCGACCTTGCGCGTCGTCGATCCGGTGCAGTATCGCAAGCGCGTCGAGGAATTCGACTTCGACATGACGGTCGAGCGCATGAGCTTCTCGTCGACGCCCGGCGACTCGCTGCGCAACTATTTCAGCTCACAAGCGGCGGCGACCAGGGGCTCGCAGAATCTGGCCGGCATTTCCGACCCGGCGATTGACGCGCTGGTTGACATTATCATTGCCGCCAAGACCCGGCCCGAACTGACCGTCGCCTGCAAAGCGCTGGACCGCGTCATCCGCGCCGGGCGCTTCTGGGTGCCGCAGTGGTATCTGGCCTCGCACCGCATCGCCTATTGGGACGTCTTTGCCCGGCCGGAACGCCAGCCGCGCTACTATCGCGGTATTCCGGACACTTGGTGGAGCGGTGAGAAGAAGGGGTGATTTAATCCCCGTCATGGCCGGGCTCGTCCCGGCCATCCACGCCTTCTTGGAAAATTAGAAAGACGTGGATGCCCGGCACAAGGCCGGGCATGACGGAGTTAAACATCGACGAGATCGTGTGTTCAGCATAAAAGAGTTTCATGACCGCCTACATCATCCGCCGCCTGCTGTTCATCATCCCCACCATGCTGGGCATCATGCTGGTGTCTTTCGTCGTGGTGCAATTCGCGCCGGGCGGCCCGGTCGAGCAGGTCATCGCCAAGCTCTCGGGCTCCGACACCGGCGCGACCTCGCGCATATCCGGCTCGCAAGGCGGCGACTTCGGCAATCGCGGCATGGCGCAAGGCGGCTCTGGCGGCGACGCGACAAGCGCCAAGTACCGCGGCGCACAGGGGCTTGATCCGGAATTCATCAAGAAGCTGGAGAAGCAGTTCGGCTTCGACAAGCCGGCCTATGAGCGCTTCGGCCTGATGCTGTGGAACTATGCCCGCTTCGATTTCGGCAACAGCTATTTCCGCGATGTCAGCGTGTTGCAGCTGATCAAGGAGAAGATGCCGGTGTCGATGTCGCTCGGCATCTGGATGATGTTGCTGACCTATCTGATCTCGATTCCCTTGGGCATCAAGAAAGCGGTCGATGACGGTTCGCGCTTCGACGTCTGGACCTCGAGCGTCATCATTGTCGGCTATGCGATTCCCGGCTTCCTGTTCGCCATCCTGCTGATCATCCTGTTTGCCGGCGGCTCATTCCTCGACTGGTTCCCGCTGCGCGGGCTGACATCGGAGAATTTCAATTCGCTGCCGTGGTACGGCAAGGTGATCGATTATTTCTGGCATCTGGCGCTGCCTATCTTCGCCATGGCGCTGTCGGCCTTCGCCACCATGACGCTGCTGACCAAGAATTCGTTTCTCGAGGAAATCCGCAAGCAATATGTGCTGACCGCGCGCGCCAAAGGCTGCACCAGCAATCAGGTGCTGTATGGCCATGTGTTCCGCAACGCCATGCTGCTCGTCATTGCCGGCTTCCCGTCGGCTTTCGTGCATGCCTTCTTCACCGGCTCGCTGCTGATCGAGACCATCTTCTCGCTCGACGGGCTCGGCCTGCTCGGTTTCGAGAGTGTTCTGAACCGCGATTATCCGGTGGTGTTTGCGACGCTTTATATCTTCTCGCTGGTCGGCGTGGTCGTGAACCTGATCTCCGATCTCGCTTATACGTGGATCGATCCGCGCATCGACTTTGAGTCGCGGGAGGTCTGAGGTGGACGCGCGCACCGGCACCAAATCACCCGATACCAAGGCCGTCGGCGTCGGCGGGCTCGACGCGCCGCCGACACGGCAGCGCATCGCCATTTCGCCGCTCAACAAGCGGCGCTGGGAAAGCTTCAAGGCCAATCGCCGCGGTTACTGGGCGCTGTGGATTTTCCTGGCGATGTTCGTTTTGTCGCTGTTTGCCGAGTTCGTCGCCAACGACAAGCCGATTTACATCCACGTCAACGGCCAGTCGTTCTTTCCGGCGGTGAAGACCTATCCGGACACGGCCTTCGCCAAGACACCCGATCCGTTGCTGTTCGGCACCGCCGCCGATTACCGCGACGATTATCTGATGGGCCTGATCAAACAGGAAAACGGCACCGTCATCTGGCCGCCGATCAAGTTCTCCTACAACACGCAAGTGAGCAAGCCGCCGTCGCCTTTCCCGTCGAAGCCGACCTGGATGCTGAACGAGAAGGACTGCGAGTTCGCTGCCAAGAATGGCTTCGCCAAATGCAGCGAGGTCGAGACCAATCTGCTCGGCACCGACGATGGCGGCCGCGACGTGGTGGCGCGGCTGATCTACGGCTTCCGCATCTCGGTGCTGTTCGGCCTGGCGCTGACCATCATCTCGTCGATCATCGGCATCGCCGCCGGCGCGGTGCAGGGCTATTTCGGCGGCTGGGTCGATTTGATCTTCCAGCGCGTCATTGAGATCTGGACCTCGATCCCGTCGCTCTATCTGTTGCTGATCATCTCATCGGTGCTGGTGCCGGGCTTTTTCGTCTTGCTCGGCATCCTGCTGCTGTTCTCCTGGGTGTCGCTGGTCGGGCTGGTGCGCGCCGAATTCCTGCGCGGCCGCAATTTCGAATATATCCAGGCGGCGCGCGCGCTCGGCGTCTCGAACGGCACCATCATCTTCCGCCATTTGCTGCCGAACGCCATGGTGGCGACCTTGACCTTCCTGCCGTTCATCCTGTCATCGTCAGTGATGACGCTGACGGCGTTGGATTTCCTTGGCTTCGGCCTGCCGCCCGGCTCGCCGTCGCTCGGTGAATTGCTGAGCCAGGGCAAGGCCAATGTGCAGGCGCCGTGGCTTGGCCTGACCGGCTTCTTCTCCATCGCCATCATGCTGTCGCTGCTGATCTTCATCGGTGAAGCAGTGCGCGATGCGTTCGATCCGCGAAAGACATTCCGATGAGCGAGCCTCTCCTCAGCGTCAAAGACCTGTCGGTCGCATTCGGCATCGGCAACCGCGAGATTCTCGCCGTCGACAAAGTGTCGTTCGACATCGCCAAGGGCGAGACGGTGGCGCTGGTCGGCGAGTCAGGCTCCGGCAAGTCGGTGACGGCGTTGTCGGTGATGAAGCTGCTGCCTTATCCGGCGGCGCATCATCCGTCTGGCTCGATCACCTTCCAGAGCCGCGAACTGCTGACCATGTCGGAAAACGAAATCCGCAAAGTACGCGGCAACGACATCACCATCATCTTCCAGGAGCCGATGACCTCGCTCAATCCGTTGCATACGATTGAGAAGCAGATCGGCGAGATCCTGTTGCTGCACAAGGGCATCACCGGCAAGGCGGCGCGCGCCCGCACGCTGGAGCTGCTCGGCCAGGTCGGCATTCCCGATCCGGCCGGCCGCCTGCAAAGCTATCCGCATCAATTGTCCGGCGGCCAGCGCCAGCGCGTCATGATCGCGATGGCGCTCGCCAATGAGCCCGACCTGCTGATTGCCGACGAGCCGACCACGGCGCTCGATGTCACCGTGCAGGCGCAGATCCTCAAGCTGCTGAAGGAAATCCAGCAGCGCCTCGGCATGTCGATGCTGTTCATCACGCATGATCTCGGCATTGTCCGCAAGATCGCCGACACCGTCTGCGTCATGCAGAAGGGCAAGATTGTCGAGCAGGGGCCGGTCGAGCGCGTCTTCACCGCGCCGGAGCACCCTTATACGAAAGCACTGCTGGCCGCCGAGCCGAAGCCCGATCCGGCGCCGCCGAAGCCGGATGCGCCGATCGTCATTTCAACGGACAATCTCAAAGTCTGGTTTCCGGTCAAGCGTGGCGTGCTGCGCAAGACCGTCGGCCACATCAAGGCGGTCGATGGCATTACCATCGACGTGCGCAAGGGCGAGACGCTCGGCGTTGTCGGCGAGTCCGGTTCTGGCAAGACCACGCTCGGCCTCGCCATATTGCGATTGATTTCGTCGGATGGCCCGGTGGTGTTCATGGGCCAGACCATTCAGGGCCTCAAGTTCAAGGAAATGCGGCCCTATCGCCGCGACATGCAGATCGTGTTTCAGGATCCGTATGGTTCGCTCTCGCCGCGCATGTCGGTGTCCGACATTATCGAGGAAGGCCTGTGGGTGCATCACCCCAAGCTGACGCCCGAGGAGCGCGAGGCCCGCGTCATGGCGGCGCTCAAGGATGTCGGCCTCGATACGACGACGCGCTTCCGCTACCCTCACGAATTCTCCGGCGGCCAGCGCCAGCGCATCGCCTTGGCGCGCGCACTGGTGCTGGAGCCGACTTTCATCGTTCTCGACGAGCCGACCTCGGCGCTCGACATGCTGATCCAGGCGCAAATGGTCGATCTGCTGCGCGACCTGCAGAAGAAGCGCGACCTGACCTACCTCTTCATCTCGCACGATCTGCGCGTCGTTGCCGCTTTGGCGTCGCGGCTGCTGGTACTGCGCAATGGCAAGATGGTGGAAGAGGGCGCGGCGGCCGACCTGTTCAAGAACCCGAAGACCGACTACACCCGCGCGCTGTTCGCCGCTGCGTTCAACATCGAGGCGGCGCCGGAAGGCATCGTGGCGCAATGAAAATGAAGTCGTTCGCGCTGGCCCTTGCACTGTTGCTGTCGCCGCTTGCGGCACGGGCCGATGTCGGTGAATTCCCGATCAAGGCCGATGACGGCACGACCATTGCCAACCACAGCGTCGGTGTTGATCTGGTCGATCGTATCGAGAAGCTGCAGAACATCGTCGTCGCCGCCAATCCGGACGGCAAGATCACGCTGCACGAATTCTACGATCTCAACTGCCCCTATTGCCGCAAGGCGTCGGACGACATCGACGCGCTGGTGCGCGCCAACAAGAATCTGCGCCTGGTGCTGGTGCCGTTCCCGGTGCTCGGCATTCCGTCGATCCTCGCCGCGCGCGTCGAATACGGCGTCAACAAGCTGTCGTCGCCGCAGGACGCCTATAAATTCCATCGCAAGGTCTATGAAGGCCGCGGCACCATCGAGGACAACCGCGCTTTCGCCGCGGCGCAGGCGATCGGCCTCGATATCGTCGAGGTGCGCGCCAAGGCGAGTGATGAAGCCTTCAGCAAGATCATGACCGAGCACGTGCGGCTCGGCGATGCGCTCGGCATTCAGGCGACGCCGGGTCTTGTCATCGGCGGCGTCGCCATTGTCGGTTATCCGGGCAAGGCGGCGCTGACCAAGGTCATCGCCGCGGTCGAGAAATGCGGCAAGGTGATTTGCTAGGCCGCCGCCAGCGACAACAACTTCCGCGCTTCAGCCACCGTCGCCGGATGCCGGCCGTACTCCGCGCACATGTCAGCAACGCGCTTGACCAAGGCCGCATTTGACGGCGCCAGCTTGCCGCTCGCGTCCCAGCGGATGTTGTCTTCAAGCCCGGTGCGGCAATGGCCGCCGGCTTCCAGGCTCCAGCGGTTCAGCGTGATCTGGTCCTTGCCGATGCCGGCGCCGGTCCATGTCGCGTCGGGCGCCAGGCGATGCAAGGTCTCGACGTAGAAGTCGAAGACTTCCTTGTCGACCGGCATCGCGTTCTTCACGCCCATGACGAATTGTACATGCAGCGGGCCTTTCATGCGGCCGTCTTTCTGCATCTTCACCGCCTGGAACACCATTGACAGATCGAAGGCTTCGACCTCCGGCTTGACGTTGTGCACGAGCATTTCCGACGCCAGCCAGTCAACCAGCTCCGGCGCGTTCTCATAGACGCGCGTCGGGAAGTTGCACGAGCCGGTCGACAGCGAGGCCATGTCGGGCTTCAGCGGCAACATGCCACCGCGCTCGCGTCCGTTGCCGGAGCGGCCGCCGGTCGACAGTTGGATGATCATGCCGGGGCAATGCTTCTTGATGCCTTCGACGAGACGGCCGAACTTCTCAGGATCGGAGCTGGTCGTGCCGTCATCATTGCGCACGTGGCAATGTGCCAAGGTCGCTCCGGCTTCGAAAGAAGCTTGCGTCGATTCAACCTGCTCCGCCACCGTGATCGGCACGGCCGGATTGTCTTTCTTGGTCGGCACCGAGCCGGTGATCGCGACGGTGATGATGCAAGGTGTGCTCATGGGTTACTCCGCTTCTCAATTCGTTTGATGCTGGTCACGTCGCTGCCGCTGGTCTTGATGCGCGCGATGGCATCAGTGACCGGTTCCCTGAAAACCATCATGTGATGCGCATTGGCGTGAATGATGTTCGTCGCATCAATGGCGATGGCGACATGGCCTTTCCAGAAAATCAGGTCGCCGCGGCGCAGATCGCCGAGCGATGTCTGCTCGCCGAGCGTGCGCTCCTGCATGTAAGTGTCGCGCTGGGCAGCGATGCCGGCCTGCTGCAAGGCAACCTGCACCAGCCCGGAACAATCGATGCCGAGCGAGCTCTTGCCGCCCCACAAATAGGGCACGCTGAGAAAGCTTTCGGCCACAGCGACGAAATCCGGCGCATGCTTATACAGCGGCGCGACATGCGCCAGCGGATAATGCCAGTTGAAGGCGTCGAGTGCGAAGCGATCGGTCTCGCGCACAATGTCGATGCCCGCGCTCATGGGCAGCGCAATCATCGGAGGCAGTTTTATCTCGGGGCCGGGAAAACCGAATGTGCGCGGCACGCAGACGCGGTGCGTCGGCGCCGCGCCAACAGGCGCCAGCGCGTTGGCCGACAAATAGCCGACATAGCCATCGCTTTCGAGCTGGCCCCAGGCCCAGCCCTCATCGCTGTTCTCATAAACCGTGACGCGCTCGCCTTTCAGCGCCTGCGTGTCTAGCGCCGCCTCGTGTGCCGGCTCACGCCGCACATCGGCAATGGGTTCGATCACTTCCATGACCACGCCATCGACGAAGTGCATGGCCTCGACCTGGCCTTGCAGGTGCTTGGCGGCGATATCGCGGCGGTAAGGATTCAGTCTTGGATCGAGCATTTTACTCCGTTCGTCCCCGCGAAAGCGGGGACCCAGGGGCTACGAACGCAGGCTTAAAGAACTGGGTTCCCGCTTTCGCGGGAACGAACGGAAAATGACGCACAGCTTCATAACCATCATCAACTGTATCTTTCACTCAGCAACGCATAAAGCGCCCGCGCGGTCTGGCATTCGCCGCCTTCCGGGCGACCGGGCTTGGACGATGCCGTCCATGCGAAAATGTCGAAATGCATCCAGCTCGGCGCGGTGACGAATTTCTTCAGAAACAGCGCCGCGGTGATCGCGCCACCCAATCCGCCGGTCGAGACATTGTTGGTGTCAGACACTTTCGAATCGAGCAGCGCTTCATAGGGCATCCACAAAGGCAGCCGCCACACCGGATCGTTCTCGGCGAGGCCCGCCTTGGCGACGTCGGCAGCCAAAGCATCATCATCGGTAAACATTGCCGGCAGGTCCGGTCCGAGCGCGACGCGCGCCGCGCCGGTCAAAGTCGCGAAGTTGACAATGAAGTCGGGCTTTTCCTCATCGGCCAGGGACAAAGCATCGGCCAGCACCAGCCGGCCCTCGGCATCGGTGTTGCCGATCTCGACCGTGATGCCCTTGCGCGAGGTGAAGATGTCGCGCGGGCGGAAGCTGGTGCCCGATGTGGAATTCTCCACCGCCGGGATCAGCACGCGCAACCGCACCTTCAGCTTGCGCGACATGATCATGTGCGCGAGGCCGAGCGAGGTTGCCGCACCGCCCATGTCTTTCTTCATGTTGAGCATGCCGCTCGATGGCTTGATGTCGAGGCCGCCGGTGTCGAAGCACACGCCCTTGCCGACAAGCGTTACCTTGGGGTCGGTGTCGTTACCCCAGGTGATGTCGATCAGCCGCGGCGCGCGCGGTGAGCCCATGCCGACGGCGTGGATCAGGGGAAAGTCTTTGGCCAGTTTCTCGCCGGACGTGACCTCGACCTTGGCGCCATGCGCGTCGCCGAGCGTGCGCGCCGCGGCTTCCAGCTCGTCCGGACCCATGTCGTTTGACGGCGTGTTGATCAGGTCGCGGGCCAGCGCGACGCCTTCGGCGATGCGCGAAAGGTCCTCGCCATCGACGCCGTCCGGCACATTGAGCCGCACCTTGCTTGGCTTGCCCTTGCGGTAGCGGGTGAATTTGTAGGCGCCGATGGCGAAGGCCAAAGCGGCCAGGCGGGCATCGTGTGGTGCATTGGCAAAGCGGTAGATGCCGGCGGGCAGGGTGTTGACGAGTTGGCCGGGGCGGAACAGGTCGATCAGATCGCCCGGCTTCTCAATGCCGAACAGGACGCCGGCCAGCCCGCCATCGAGCTTCGGCAGCAACAGCAATTTGCCGGGCTTGGCCTCGAAGCCGGCAGCGGCGGCAAAGGCGCGCTCGCGGTCGCCGAAAGCCTGCAACACCTCGTCGGCATTGCCGGCATGAACGAACCAGATCGGGGTGCCGCGCGCTTCAGTGGCAGCGGCAAATTGAGGGTGCATGAGGGCTCCGGCGGCGCGTGGGACAGGGCTGGCGCGGGCAGGCCAGACAGCTGGGTTTATAGATCAATTTGCGGCAGCGGTCATTAAGCCGCGTGGTTTACGCGACCATCGCGCTAGACGCCACTTTCAGCTTTTCCAGGCCGTCACTGGCGCAGAAGGTCAGTCCGGCGATTTCCTTAATGTTGTCGCGGATGCTTTCGACATTGCCGCTGGCCGACTGGATGTTCGCGGAGATCGACCGCGTCGTCGCTGTCTGCTCCTCGAGCGCATTGGCGAGAATGGTCGAGATGCTCTCCATCTTGTGGATGGTCCCGGTCACGGTCTCCAGCGCGCTGGAGACGCCATGCGTCGCCTGCCGTACACTGCCGATCTGCTGCACGATCTCGTCGGTTGCTCTCGCGGTTTGACCCGCCAGCTCCTTGACCTCGGTAGCAACGACCGAGAAGCCCCGGCCGGCCTCGCCTGCGCGCGCCGCTTCAATCGTTGCATTCAGCGCCAGCAGGTTGGTCTGTCCGGCGATCGATTGAATGAGGGTAACGAATTTTCCGATCTGCTCGGCGGCGACCGTCAATTCGCGGAACAGCGCATTGGTGTTGCGTGTGTCAGCCACCGCCTGCGTCGAGATATTCGCCGCCTGCGAGACCTGGGTGGCGATCTCTTCGGTCGAAGCGGCCAGTTCCTCAGTGGCACCGGCAACCGAGGTGACGGTTTCCGCCGCGACTTCCGCTGCTCTTGCCGCTGCTTGCGACTGCGCCGAAACGTCCGTCAGCGCCGCCGCCGTGTTGTTGATGTCGCTGTCGATGCCGCGCTGCAATTCTTCGCGCCGCTGGCGCACTGTCACCAGCGCCGTGATGTCAGTGGCAAACTTGATGACTTTCAGCACCTTCCCGCTGACCGGATCGAGGATCGGCGTATAAGTGGCCTGAATCCAGATCGGCTTGCCGGTCTTGTCGAGGCGCATGAATTCGGCGCTCTGGAATTCGCCGCGTTGCAGCGCCTGCCAGAATTGCGCATAGGCGGCGCTGTCGCGCTCCCCGGCCGCGACGAACATGCGGTGCTTCTCACCGCGGATTTCAGCGAGCGTATAGCCGAAGGCATCGAGGAAATTCTGGTTGGCGGTAAGGATCGTGCCGTCAGGCCTGAAGTGGATCACGCATTGCGAATTATCGATGGCGCGATTCTGGCTGGCATATTCGAGTGCCTGCAGCTTCTGTTCGGTGATGTCGGTGGCGATCTTGACGACCTTGCAGGGCCGCCCGCGCCGGTCCAGGATCGGATTGTATGATGCGTTGATCCAGACATCGCGGCCATCCTTGGTCAGGCGGCGGAAGTCGGCGGTCTGGTGGTGGCCCTTGCGCAACTCGTCCCAGAAGGTGCGGTAGGCAGTGCCGCGCGCTTCGGCCTCATCGACCAGCAAGGTGTGGTGCTTGCCGATCAGTTCATTGCGGCCATAGCCGAAGATGCCGAGAAATTTATCGTTGGCGGCGAGGACGTTGCCGTCGAGGTCGAATTCGATCACCGCATGGGAGCGGTGGAGGGCCTCATTCAGGCCTCTCAGCGAAGCGACTTCCCGTCCGAACAAAACCGACCCCTGCATCTTCCACCTGTCTCAATGGAGCATCAGGGTTAAGGCCACATTAGCGGGCAGCTTGTGGTGGTAAAATGATGCGGTAAGCGCCGCGTCGGCCATTAACCCCTCGTTAGGGTTAACGTTTTATTGCTCAGGTATGCCGCTGGAAGCCCGTCCCCTGGAATCCTCCCGCACTGTCCGCCTTATGGCGTCCGCCGCCATGTTGGCGGTGCTGGCGCTGACCGCCGCCGGCTGCCGGACCACGAATGACGACGTCACCGGATCGATCAGCAGCAGCGCCCAGCCGCGCAGCGATGCCGAATGGCGGCGTTCGCTCGATACATGGGGCGCCCGTTACCGCGCCAATCCGGACGATGCCGAAGCCGCGATGATGTATGCCCGCGGCCTGCGCGCCACGGACCAGCGCGTCCAGGCGGTTGCCGTGCTTGAACAGGCGTCGCTGCGCAATTCCAGCAATATGGCCGTGATCGGCGCCTATGGCCGCGCACTGGCCGAAGCCGGCGATCTCGGCCAGGCGCTCGAGGTGCTCAGCCGCGCCCACACGCCGGACAATCCGGACTGGCGCATCCTGAATGCACAAGGCGCGGTGCTCGACCAGATGGGCCGCCACGCCGAGGCGCAGAAGAATTATACGCAGGCGCTGCAAATGGCGCCGGACGATCCGTCGATCCTATCCAATCTCGGCATGTCCTATTTGCTGATGAAGGACCTTGCTCGCGCCGAGTCGACATTGCGGCGCGCTCTGGCACGGCCGAATTCGGATCCTAAAGTGCGGCAGAACCTGGCGCTGATTGTCGGCCTGCGCGGCGACGCCGGCGAGGCCGAACGGATTGCGCGCGAAGGCGTGTCTCCGGCAGAAGCCAGTGCCAATGTCGAATATCTGCGGCAGATGCTGGCGCGCCAGCACGAAGCGAAGAAGCCGGCGGCGGCGCGGCCGCCAAGGCCGCAACAGCGCGGCTAGCCGCTACTGGATTGCCATTACCTTGATGACGGCCGGTCCGAGAATCACCACGAACAGCACCGGCAGGAAGAACAGGATCATCGGCACTGTCAGTTTGGGCGGCAGGCCGGCGGCCTTCTTTTCGGCTTCCGACATGCGCATGTCGCGGTTTTCCTGCGCCATGACACGCAGCATGCTGGCCAGCGGCGTGCCGTATTTCTCGGCCTGCGTCAGTGCCATACAGACCGACTTCACGCCGTCGAGATCGGTACGCTTGGCCAGGTTGTCATAGGCCTGGCGGCGATCCGGCAAATAGGACAGTTCGGCCGTGGTCAGCGTCAGTTCTTCCGCCAAAGCAACCGACTGCGAGCCGACTTCGTCGCCAACCTTCTTCAGCGCCGCCTCGATCGACATGCCGGATTCAACGCAGATCAGCAGCAAATCGAGCGTGTCGGGGAAGGCGCGCTTGATCGATTGCTGGCGCTTCTGGATCTTGCTCTTCAGCAGCATCAGCGGCAGGTGCATGCCGGCGTAAGCCGCCGCGATGCAGAGGCCGAGCTTCACGGTGGCCGGCTGGTTAAAGTCGAGCACCACGAACAAGTAAAACGCCGCGCCGAGGAACGCCACGATCGGCGTCACCATGCGGAAAAACAGATAGGTGATGTAGGGCGCCTGGCCGCGATAGCCGGCTTGCACCAGTTTGAGGCGCGCCTCTTCCTGTCCGACCCATTTGCTCAAATTGAAGCTGTCGACGACGGTCTGGATGTATTGCTTGGGCGAGTCGCGCAGGCTGATCTTCTGCTTGCCTTGCGCAATGCGCTCGCGTTCACGGGCGCGGATCTTCTCGCGCTCGACCGCCACCGCCTTCATCCGCTTGTCGAGCGGATTGGCGAACACGATGGGCATGGCGAAAGTCAGCACAGTTGCCGCCGCGGCGACGGCGGCGAAAATCACCATCATCGACTGTGGGTTGAGAAAACTGTTCACAAATTCGATCATCGGACTACTTTTTACACCGGCCTAGAAGTCGAAATTGATCATCTTCTTCATCACAAGCACACCGCATGACATCCACATTGCGGATCCGGCCAGCATGATGTGGCCCATCGGTTCGGTGAACAGCAGGCTGATATACTCAGGGCTTGAGATCCATACCAAGGTCATCACACAGATCGGCAGCGCGCCGATGATCGATGCCGAGGCTTTCGCTTCCTGCGACATCGCCTGGATCTTGCTCTTCATCTTTTTTCGATCGCGCAACACACGCGACAAATTGCCAAGCGCTTCGGCGAGATTACCGCCGGCCCTCTGCTGGATGCTGATTACAATGCCGAAGAAGTTGGCTTCTGCCAGAGGCATGCGCTCATAAAGCTTGCCGCAGGCTTCGCCGAGCGGGATGCCGATCGCCTGCGTCTCGATGATGGCGCGGAATTCCGACTTCAAAGGCTCCGGTGCTTCCGCCGTGATCATCTTCATGCAATCAAGCAGCGGCAGGCCGGCCTTCACGCCGCGCACGACGATATCCACTGCATCCGGAAACGCGTTGAGAAATTTGGCCTCGCGGCGCTTCTTGAAGAATGAAAGCAGCCAGCGCGGCACGCCGAAAGCGCCGGCAAAGCCGAGCCCGACTGAGACCAGCAAACCGAAATTTCCCATCAGGCCCAGCATGAACATGCCTAAGCCGATGACAGCGGAAATAACCAGATACTTCTGCTTCGACCAGTTCAGCCCGGCCTGCGCAATGCGCACGGACAAAGGCGGGTTCTTGGTCTTCTTGTGCCGCGCTTCGAACTCCTTCAGCGAGCTTTCAACGACGTCGCGGCGCGACCGCTGCTGACCACGCGCAACCCGCGCCACCGGCTCGGCCCTGGCGACGCTGGCAACGCGCTGCTCGGCCTTCTTCTCGCCGGATAACATCGGATAGAGAAAAACATAGACAACGCCGCCGACGGCGACGGCGGCGAGGAAGAAGACGGCAAGTGAATCCATGACTTCCTCCGCTACGCGTTCATGACGTCGTTGACGGATTCAGCGGCGTCAAGGGCGGCGGCAAGCCGCTTTTCCTCGCCGTAGTAGCGGGCGCGATCCCAGAAGCGCGGCCGGCCGATGCCGGTTGAACGGTGGCGTCCAATGATGTTGCCGGCGGCGTCTTCGCCGACCATGTCATAGACAAACAGATCCTGCGTGATGATGACTTCGCCTTCCATGCCCATCACTTCAGTGATGTGCGTGATGCGGCGGGAACCGTCGCGCAGACGGGCAGCCTGGATGACGACGTCGACCGAGGCAACGATCATCTCGCGGATTGTCTTCGACGGCAGCGAGAAGCCGCCCATGGTAATCATGGATTCGCAGCGGGACAGGGCTTCGCGCGGATTGTTGGCATGCAGCGTGCCCATCGAGCCGTCATGACCGGTGTTCATGGCTTGCAGAAGATCGAATGCTTCAGGTCCACGGACTTCGCCTACGATAATGCGTTCAGGGCGCATACGCAGACAGTTCTTCACCAAGTCGCGCATGGTGACCTGGCCTTCGCCCTCGAGGTTCGGCGGGCGTGTTTCCAGGCGCACCACATGCGGCTGTTGCAGCTGCAATTCAGCCGCGTCTTCGCAGGTAATAATTCGCTCGTCGTCGTCGATGAATTGCGTCAGACAGTTGAGCAGGGTCGTCTTGCCGGAGCCGGTGCCGCCGGAGACGATACAGTTGACGCGGCTGCGGCCGATGATGCGCAGGACCTCGGCGCCCTGTTCCGTGATCGTGCCGAACTTGACCAACTGATCGAGCGTCAGCTTGTCCTTCTTGAACTTACGAATGGTGAGTGCGGGGCCATCGATCGCCAGCGGCGGCACGATAGCGTTGACACGCGAGCCGTCCGGCAAACGCGCGTCGCAAATCGGCGAGCTTTCGTCGACGCGGCGGCCGATCTGGCTGACGATGCGTTGGCAGATGTTCAGCAATTGCTGGTTGTCGCGAAAGCGGATGCCCGTTCGCTGAATCTTACCTTTGACTTCGATATAAACGGTGCCCGAGCCGTTGACCATGATGTCAGAGATGTCGTCGCGCGATAGCAAAGGCTCAAGCGGACCGAAGCCGAGAACGTCGTTACAAATGTCGTCGAGCAGTTCTTCCTGCTCGGAGATCGACATCACGATGTTCTTGATCGAGATGATCTCGTTGACGATGTCGCGGATTTCCTCGCGCGCTGAATCGGCGTCGAGGCGCGCCAACTGCGCCAGATCGATCGCCTCGATCAGCGCACCGAAGATCGTGCTCTTGGTGGTATAATAGGCTTCCGAGCGGCGCGAATCGACTGAGGTTGGCACCATCGTATGGGCGGACGGCGCACGCGTCGGCGACGGTGCCGGCACCAAGGGCGCTCCGAGACCATCGGACGGAAACGGCGTGCGGCCGGTTTCCATCGCGGCGCCGGTCCCCGGCTTCTGCGGTTCGACAGCAGGCGCAGCAGGTGACGCAGCCGCAGGCGTGCCTGACACCAGCTGACCAGCCGGCGCCGGCACGACCCGCGCTTCGTTGCTTCCGCTACGCTTTCCAAACAAGGCGACTTACTCCACACAAATTCACATCGCTTCCGGATAGGGAAGGCGACTTAGCGTTTCATCAGCTTCGATAGCAGCGGCGAGAACATGCTGCTGCGCGTACGCTTTGCTTCGGCGCGTCCGGTCAGCACTGTGGCCATCGAGCGGAACATGTCCGCGGTCTTATGACTGGACGAGACTTCGGCGATCATCTGTCCATTATTGGCCGCGGTGCCGAACAACTGCGGATCGAATGGAATGACCATTAACGGCTCGTCCTCCAGCGCCTTGGCGAAGTCGCCCGGCGAGATTTCGGGGCGTTTCGGCACGCCGACCTGGTTCAGGCAGTAGCGCGGACGGCCGTCGTTCGGCCGTGCGGCGCGCAGCATATCGACCAGGTTCTTGGCATTGCGCAGGTTGGCGAGATCGGGCTGGGCGACGACGAGGATTTCGTCGGCGCTGACCAGCAGTCGCTTGGTCCAGCCGGACCACATATGGGGTACGTCGAGCACCACGCAAGGAATCGACGTGCGCAGCGAATCGAGAATGGAATCAAAGGCTTCGGCGCCGAAATCGTAGACGCGCTCGAGCGTCGCCGGCGCCGCCAGCAGGCTGAGATGGTCGGTGCACTTGGACAGCAGGCGGTCGACAAAGGCGGTGTCGATACGATCCGGCGAAAACACCGCATCGGCGATGCCCTGCGGCGGATCCTGATTGTAGTCGAGGCCGGCGGTTCCAAAGGCGAGATCGAGATCGGTGACGACCGAGTCGAGCGACAGATCGCGGGCAATCGCCCAGCCGATATTGTGCGCGACCGTCGATGCGCCGACGCCCCCCTTGGCGCCGACCACGGCGATGACACGGCCGACGGGCTTGGCTTCAGGCGATGAAAACAGGCCGCAGACAGCGCGGACAACGTCGATCGTGCCGACAGGCGCAATCAGGTAGTCGCTGACGCCGCGCCGCGTCAGTTCGCGGTACAAGGTCACATCATTGATGCGGCCGACGACGATAACGCGGGTGCCGGCGTCACAAACTTCGGCAAGCTGGTCGAGACGGCCGAGAATGGAATCGCCGCGGCTTTCCGCTTCGATCAGGATGACGTTGGGTGTCGGCGCGGTGCGATAGGCTTCGACGGCAGCGGTGGCGCCGCCCATCTGGATTTTGACATGGGCTTTGCCCAGACGGCGATCTTCGCCGGCGGCCTGAACGGCAGCGGCGGTCTCGACCGTTTCGCAGAAGGCCTGCACCGACACGCGAGGCGCCGGCGCGATGTGTTCTTCGTGTGCGGACGGCACGACGGACGGGGCGACCATCGGCTCGTCCGGTGCGACTGCAACTTGACTGGCGTGTTTGATCATTTGCCGACTTCGCCGATTTTGCCGCTGTCGTAGCCTTCATACTTTCCGGATGGGGATTCGCCCTTGCGGAATTTGTCGATCACAACACTGCGGCGCGCGGTATAGGCCGGGCTTTCACCACGCGGCTGCACGAGGTCAGCCGGGTTGTCGACCATCGCAGCGAGGTTGCGCTGACTGGCGCAGCCGAGATTCCAGAACGGGCGGTTCTCCTGATAGCTCGAATCCTGGCCGGGGCCGAGGTTCTCCGGCCATTTGCCGCATGGGCCCGCTTCAGCCATCAACTTGGTATAGTTGATCTTGATGCTGACCAGCTGCGCCGGCTGCGGCTTGTAATTGCGAACGAACACCGCGTGGCGCGGAACGCCGGACGCAGCGAAGATCGAATGAACCTCGCGCATCGACTCGGCGGCGGATTGGTCGGTCGGGCCGCCCTTCGGCACGTCGACGACGATGCCGCTGGTCGATTCACGCTTCCACAACTGGGCGAAGGAAAGAACGTCAGCGCGCTGCATCGGATTGAGTCCGCCACGGTTGCGGCCGAGGAACACTTCGACGCGGCGGTCGCCTTCCTTCAAGGTGATCGGATGCCGGTCGCGATAGTCCGATGGCGGCGTGTTCACCTGCTGTTGCGTGACCTGCGTGCGATAGCAGCCGGTCAGCAGCGTCGTCAGCGCAATGGCGGCGAGCATGCGCGCGGCAACCTTGCCGCGCCGCCCAACCATCGCTGTGTTAATTGCTGTCATCGAACCGTCTCCGCCGCTCAATCCAGGATGAAACCGTATTTGTTCTGATAGTTCGAACCGGGTTGCGGTTCGGGCTTGGTCGGGCTGCTGCCGTAAATCCGGTTCAAGCGGCCGAGCAGGACCCCCGACGGATCGCTGGCGTCTGCATAGCCGTCATCGGGCCGCGACAATTGCTTCGCCGCGACCGCCTGCACCATGAACGGGGTCACGATGACGACCAGTTCGGTCTGCTTGTTGACGTACTCGCGGCTCTTGAACAGCGTGCCGAGAATCGGCAGCTGCATCAGGCCGGGCGTGCCATTGATCGCCTGCTTGGTTTGCTCCTGGATCATGCCTGCCATGGCGAGTGAGCCGCCGGACGGAATTTCCAGTGTCGTCTCGGCGCGCCGCACTTTCAGCGCGGAGATGCTGAGCTCCGCGATGGACACCGCGCCTTCAGCGGAGAGCTCTGACACTTCCGTCAGAACCTTCAGGCTGATGCGGCCTTCCGAAAGAACGATCGGGGTGAATGTCAGGCTGACGCCGAATTTCTTGAAGGCGACCTGGGCCTGCCGCGTGGTCGAGTCGTAGCCGGCCACATAAGGGAATTCGCCGCCGACCAGGAAGTTTGCGGTCTCACCGGAGATCGCTGTCAGGTTCGGTTCGGCCAAAGTGCGGATCACGCCGGCGCGCTCCATCGCGCGTAGCCTGGCGGTGACGCCCTTCATCGAGCCAAGGAACGAGCCACCGCTGAGTGCTTGTCCGGTGGCAGAGAAAGCATTCTGCGTGTTGAAGTCGACCACCGCGGCGCCGTAATTGAAGCTGCCGCTCAGATCGACGCCGAGTTGCTTGATGACGTCGCGCTGCACTTCGGCAACGGTGACCTTGAGCATGACCTGGTCGCGGCCCCGCACATTGATGCCATTGACGACTTTCGTGCCGTCGCCGACCAGCCGCGAGGCCAGGTCGAATGCCTGCTGCGCTTCGGCGGCGCTGTTGGCCGAACCGCTGAGCATAACGCCGTCATTGACGCCTTCGATGCGAATGTCGGCGCCCGGCATGGACTGCTTGAGCGCGGCGCGCAGGCCGTTGAGGTCGCGCGTCACGGCGATGTCGAAGCCGGCGATCTGCTTGCCGTTGGCGTCGAAGAAGAAAATGTTGGTCTGGCCGATCTTGACGCCGATCATGTAGACGCGGCGCGACGAGCGCACCACGGCATTAGCGATGGTCGGATCGGCAACCAGGACGTCCTTGATATCGGCGGGCAGGTCGATGGCAACCGACTTGCCGATGCCAAGCGGCACGAAGCGCGACGTCGCTTCGCTGGCCACAACCTGGATCACCTGCGTCGGCACCGGATCGGCAGCGCGCGCCATATGAATCGACGCCAGCGAGGCGCCGGCGATCACTGCTGCTACAGCGGCGCGGATCAAGGTGTTGTTCGTGGTGACCTTACTCATGTCGCTCAAGTCCCCAATGTCCTCATACTTACTCAGGTCTCTCGCGGCGTCGTCCCTTACGCCGGTTCGAGCAGTTAGCGCGGTGTCGTCACTGTGCCGACGCCGAAACGAACGATGTTCACGCCGCCGCGGCGTGTGTCTTCGGTCGCGTCCGGCTTCTGCGATGCGTCAGTGACGCTGCGCAGCGACAGCGAAAGCTGGCCTTGCGACTGGCCTTGCGCCAGCAATTCGGCCTGCGGCTGTGTCAATTCGAGCGTTGCCGTCGAGCCGGTCATGACTTTCTGGCCGCTCTTCTCTTCGATGTTCTGGTCGATCGCCAGCACACGCACATTGCTGAGGATCGTTTCGCTCGGCGGCAGGCCGCCATTGCTGGCCTTGTCGCCGTCGCGGCGCGTCAGGATGACGTCGACGCGGTCATTCGGCAGAATGAAACCGGCAGCGCCTGTTTCCGGACGGATCAGTGTCGACACGGCGCGCATGCCGGTCGGCAGGATGGCGGCCATAAAGCCGGAGCCCTTGGCGTTCACCAGCTTGGCTTCGCGAATAGGTTCGCCGGCGACGAAAGGCACGCGCGCGATCTGGCCGGAAAGATCTTCGATTGCGGTCGGGCGATCGGACTTGCGAATGAAGTTGCCGGTGGAAGCGCCCGCAGGCCAAGCCTGCCACTGGATCTCACCGGGCGACACGGTATTGCCCATCGGGATGTCAGCACGCGCGACGAGAATGTCGACTGTCTCGGGCGGCGGCGGTGCGACGACCTGAACCTCCGGCGGCTTTTCGGTGCGGCCGGCCAGCATTGCAGCAATGCCACCGGCACCGAGTGCAACCGCCAGGACCACTATACGCGCGGCTTTCATACGCTCACTCTCACGACATGACGACCGGACTGGCCGCCTAATCCACATGGCGACCGAGGCGGTCGCTTACACGGGATTTGACCAGCTAAAGGTCAAGGCATGGTTAAGGAGCGGTGACTAAATCGAGTTAATAGTGCGTTGCTTATGTGCGTTAGAGCATGCGCAAAATTATAGTCCGTAGCCGGGCATCCACACAGTCTTCGGATAAATGACAAGCGCCGCCGCAGCGAGCGCGATGCCATAAGGAATGCCGCCGTCGGCTTCATGCAAACGCATGATCCACTTCTGCCGCGCCAGCACGGCAGGCAAAGGCAACTTGCGAAACTGCAGCAAGGCGAGCGTTAGAACGCCGCCGAACAGCGATGCGTAAGTGACGTAGTCGAGCAGGTGACCGAAGCCGAACCACAATGCTGTTGCGGCCGCGAGCTTGGCATCGCCGCCGCCGATCCAGCCTTGCGTGAAGAAGCCGAACGAGATGACCAACACCAAAGTACCGGCGGCGAGATGCAGGCCGACTTGCTCCAGGCTCATGCCGGTCGCCACGGCCAGGATCGCGAAGCCGGCGACCAGCGCGATGGACAGCCGGTTCGAGATAGTCATCGTGAACAGGTCGCTTGACGCGGCGAACGCCATCAGGGCCGGAAACAGCAACAGCCGGATCGCATCGGTGAGCGTCATGCATCTGTCCTTGGGCGCGGTCGCGCGCCCTGACCCTATAGCCGCAGGATGGTTGCCGATCGGTTACGGCCGCAAAAGCAAAAAGCTCCGGCAACGCGCCGGAGCCTTTGAGTGATGCCGTCCGGCCCGGCTACTTGAGCTGGGTCGAAATGCTCGAGAACTTGGCGTTCAGCGAGGTGCCGAGACCGTTAACGACCGCGATGATGGCGACCGAAATGCCGGCGGCGATGAGGCCGTACTCAATGGCGGTGGCGCCAGAGTTGTCCTTCAGGAAACGCGAAAACAGGTTCTTCATCGGTAGCTCCATAATCCACATATTTGCTGTCTGAGCAGGTCGGGCGCTGGATTGGTTTCCAGTTGTTCCCTTCCATGCGCGGACCGTACGGCCCCAAGTCTTGCGCCAACCTTAAGGTGATTGATGAAAGACGAGGGCATTCTGTGGATAGATTGCTAAATTAACAAAGTTTAACCTCGTGAATACTATGGTTAACAGATCATTTACTGCAGTTTTTAATCAATAAAATGTAAGTCTTGAAGCGAATGCCAGCGTTTCCGCTGTCGTTTCTCAATCATAACCCAGCAAATACTGAAAAGCGCGCAATTGTCCGGGCTTCGAATACTTACATGAGAGGAAGGCCTGCGCTGCGCCGGCGCCTGCCGGGGCCATTTGTCCGTCTGAATGCGCTGACTTTCACCGCATCTTAACCCGGTGGCGCGATACCGGTTGAACGGGATTCTGTCACCGAACAGGTCAAGCACATGCTCGCCGAATTTATTTCTGTCTTCACCGTTGCCGGACAGACCATGTTGAAGATCCTGCCGATCTCGATCGGCATGGGCATCGTCTTCGCTGCGCTGACGCATTGGTCGGCCTGCAATCCCGGCATTCAGTGGTGGCGCAAGCGGGAACTGGTGACCGACGTCCTGTACTGGTTCGTCATCCCGACCATCGCGCGCTTCGTTCGCATCGGCCTGATGGCGCTGGGCGCCGCCTACATCTACGGCATTCACGACAGCGACTCGCTGATCGCATTTTTCGACGACGGCTTCGGCCCGCTGGCGCAATTGCCGCTGTGGGGGCAGGCCCTGGTTTTCCTCGTCGTTTCGGACTTCCTGCTGTACTGGTTCCACCGGCTCTATCATGGCGCCAAGATGTGGAAGTATCACGCCATCCATCACTCCTCGACGGAGCTCGACTGGATCTCGGCCGCGCGTTTCCATCCGATCAACATTCTGTTCGGCACCGTGCTCGTCGATGTCGCGCTGCTGCTCGCCGGCATCTCGCCGAACGTGATGCTGTGGGTCGGCCCGTTCACGACCGCATCGTCTGCCTTCGTGCATGCTAATTTGAACTGGACGCTCGGGCCGTTCAAATATGTGATGGCTGGTCCGGTGTTTCATCGCTGGCATCACACCGCGGCCGATCGCGGCGGCTCCAGCAACTTCGCCGGCACGTTTCCGATCTGGGACCTGATGTTCGGGACCTGGTACATGCCGAAGGGTGAGTTGCCGGACGAGTATGGCGTCGACGACAAGAACTTCCCGGAGTCGTTCGGTGGCCAGATGCTCTATCCTTTCAAGCAATAGGCTTAAGGTGCGCTGAAGCGCCGCTTAACATTCTAGTAACCAGTTCCGGTTCCGGTTCATTCACCAATTTGCAGTCAACTGGGTTCGTTGAAGCGCGGCGTGTATGGCCGTGTTTGTGTTGCGTAGCGTTTGGAGAGTGCAATGTCGGCCGTGTTCGGGCGTCGCAGCCGCGTGTTTGCCTTGGCTTTGTTTGCCGTGATGGCGCTTTACGCCGAGCCGGCGCACGCCGAGGACGTCACCGTCTCGGTGGACGAAGCGCGCATCATGAAGCTGCCCGACCGCGTCGCCACCATCGTCATTGGCAATCCGTTGATCGCTGACGCCGCGCTGCAAGGCGGCGGCGTTCTGGTGCTGACCGGCAAGGGTTTCGGCTCGACCAACATGCTGGCGCTCGATCGTGCCGGCAAGGTGGTGATGGACACCACTATCCAGGTTGTCGGACCGGCAAGCCGCGATCTTGTCGTCGTCTACAAAGGCATTGATCGCGAATCCTATAGCTGCGCGCCGGAGTGCGAGAAGCGCCTGACGCTCGGCGACTCGCAAGCGTTTTTCGGCGCTATCCTGGGCCAGGCCGGCACCCGCAATGGCGGTGGCGGCGGTGGCGGCGCCCCGGCGCCGCGCTGATTGGTGATGCGGGCGAGGCTACGGTTAGCGGCTGCTTAACGCGGCCGCTGCGTTTCGACGCGTTCCGCGCATGAAATTTAAAGTTCACCTTTGATACAAAACACGCACGGTTTGTAACGCCGTTGACCGACCCCGAGACGCCGCCATGTTTGAACCCAACGCCACGGCTTCCAGGCTCTTGCGCAGCGCCACGCGCCTGCCGCTGCTGCGCCGCTTTGTGCGGCATCAGAAGGGCACGTCGGCCATCGAGTTCTCGCTGATTGCGGCGCCGTTCATCGCGCTGCTGTTTGCCATCATCGAAACGTCAATGGTGTTCTTCGCCGGGCAGACCTTGCAGGCCGCCGCCGCAGATGCGGCGCGGCTGATCATGACAGGCGAGGCGCAGACCAAGAATTTCAGCCAGGCCCAGTTCAAAACCGAGGTGTGCAACCGCATCAAGGGTTTGTTTGACTGTGCCGGCGGCGTTTATGTCGACGTCAAGAGCTACACCAGCTTTACCTCGATCAATACGACGCCGCCTGTCACCAACAAGACCTTCAACACCACAATGACCTATAGCCCCGGCACCGTCGGCGATATCGTCGTGGTGTCTCTGCACTATCAGTGGCCGATCTACGTGTCGCTGCTCGGCAACCAGCTCGACAATCTCGCCGGCGGCAAGCGCCTGCTGACAGCGACGTCGGTGTTCCGCGTCGAACCTTACAAGTGAGCGAGCGCGCCATGACCCGCCCGGTTTTCAAGTCCAACATCCTGCGCCGCTTCGCGCGCGACAAACGCGGCGTCTCGGCGATCGAGTTTGCCTTCATCGCGCCGGTGATGATCGGGCTTTACCTCGGCGTCGTTGAAGTCTCGGAAGGCATCAGCGCCGACCGCAAGGTCAGCCTGACAACGGCGACCTTGGCGAACCTCTCGGCCCAGGTTGCGACGATCTCGACCGCGGACATGACCAATATTCTCGACGCGTCGACCGCGGTCATTGCGCCGTATGACAAGGGCAAGCTGAAGGTGACGATCACCTGCATCAATATCGACGCCACAAAGAAGGCGACGGTGAAGTGGAGCGTGACCCGCAATGGTACGGCGAATACCGGCACGATGACGGTGCCCACCGCGCTGATCCAGTCGCCCGGACAATTAATTTTGGCGGAGGCGTCTTATGCCTATACGCCGACCGTCGGCCGCAACATCACCGGCACGGTCAACCTCGCCGACAAGATGTATATGGCGCCCCGCATCAGCGCACCGACATACGGCTCCACTGCCTGCACCTGAGCACTAGCGCGCTTCGCTGATCGGCAACGCCGTTGTCGACTTGATCCGCTCCATGGCGAAGCGCGACGTGACGTTCTTCAGCGGCACCGTGGCAATCAACTTCTTGTAGAACGTGTCGTAGCTCGCCATGTCGTGCACCACGACGCGCAGCACGTAGTCGACGTCGCCGGCCATGCGGTAGAACTCCATCACCTCCGGCATGGCGTTGACGACATCGGCGAACTTGCCGATCCATTCCTGCGAATGATCGCCGGTCTCGACCGAGACGAACACCGAAATGCCAAGCCCGACCTTTTCCGGATCGATCAGCGCGACGCGGCGCATGATCACGCCATCGGCCTCCAGCCGCTGCAGCCGCTTCCAGCAGGGGGTCGAGGACAGGCCAACCCGGGTGCCGATTTCGGCGACGGAGAGCGAGGCATCCTGCTGCACGACGGCGAGGATCTTGCGGTCGATGGCGTCCATTCTCAAACCCTTTGGATTTCTAGCATCGAATCTCTGTTCGAAGCGGTCAGAAAGAATTATATTCTAAATCAGTTGCTTATGACGCAGTTATAGGGAAAAATATTCTATTTTCAAGTGGAATGTTCGAGTGAGCCGTCACCCTGAGGTGCGAGGCCTCAGCCGAGCCTCGAAGGGCGACGGCTCAGAAAGCGCGGCCGTCTATCCTTCGAGGCTCGCGCCGGGGCGCTCGCACCTCAGGATGACGGGTTTTGATTGCTGCAGTTGTGGATGTGAGCGGGATTTAACCGCGCTCTTTCAAAAACGCGTCGACCTCGTCGCGCGTGGCGGCGCCCATCAGGCCGCCGAAGCGGGTGCATTTGATCGCGGCAGCTGCGGCGCCAAACCGCATCGAAGCGACGACGTCCTGTGTCTCGGCGAAATGCACGGCGAAGCCGCCATGGAACGTGTCGCCGGCACCGAGCGTGTCGATCGCCTCGACCTTGAACGCATCCATGTGGCGGACCTCGCCGCCCTCGAGCCAGTACACGCCTTCCGGCCCGTTGGTGACGGCGAGGAAGCCGTCAAAGCTTTCGCCGAGCTTCTTCAGCGCGCCGGGCAGATCCTTGATGCCGGACGTCTCGCGCACGGCATCGGCGGAGCAGATAACATGCGAGCAGGCCTGAAACAGCGGATCATCCGCCGGTGTCGGCTTGTCGAAATCGAGCACGCGCGGAATGCCGCGTGTCTTCGCCGCGAGGCAAATCGGCAAGCTGATATTGCTGTAGCGATTGTCGAGCATGACGGCGTCGGCATCGGCCACGGTGCCTTCCGGATCTTCCGGCACCGCCGCGTGGAGGCCATGCGGCCGCAGCGTAGCGATCATTTTCTCGCCGTCGGCATCGATCAGGATCAGCGATGCCGCCGAGCGCGCGCCGGGCACGCGCAGCGCCTTGGAGACATCGATATTCTCCTTGGCGAAAGTCTTGATGATGGTGTTGGCGACGTCGTCATTCTCGTCGCCGACAGCGCCGATATAGGTGACGTGCGCGCCGAGGCGGGCCATGGCGACGGCGGCATTGCCGGCCTGGCCGCCGCTGGTGGTGACGAACTCGCTGGCTGAAACCTTGCCGCCGGCTGCGGGAAATTTCTCCACCCGCATGACGTTGTCTTGCACGGCGCCGCCGGCGCAAACGATGCGGATGACTTGTCTAGGCTCACTCAAAGCGAACTTCTTCCTCGACCCAGGCTCGAACAATGTGATGCGCGATGGCCACCGGTGGCGGCATGGTCAGCCCGCCGGGATGATTGCGCAGCAACATGCCGATGCACTCATCCTTGCTAAACCATCGAGCGTCCTCAAGTTCCGTGCGGTCGACGACAATATCGCGGCTCAGCGCCTCGGCGTGACATCCGATCATCAGCGACATCGGGAACGGCCAGGGCTGCGAGCGATAATATTTCACCCGGCCGCAGGCGATTCCGGCCTCCTCGCGGGTCTCACGCTTGACCGCGTCCTCAAGGGATTCGCCGGGCTCGATGAAGCCGGCCAGGCACGACCACATCGTCGGCGCAAAGCGCGGTGAGCGGCCGAGCAGGCAATTATCGCCATCGACGATAAGCATGATGACGACGGGATCGGTGCGCGGGAAGTGTTCGACCTTGCAGCTCGGGCAGACGCGTTTCCAGCCGGCATCGACCAATGTCGTCGCGTGACCGCAATTGGCGCAGAACCGGTGCCGCAAATGCCATTGCAGCACCGCCTTGGCTTCGGCGATCGGCGGCAGATGCTCGGCAGCGACCAGACCTTGTACGGCGATGGAGCGCAGATCGGTGACCAGCAGGTCGTCGCGCGTCTTCAGTGCTTCGGCGGCTTCCTGCGTGATGCCGAGGCCGAAGCGGCCTTCCTCATGCAGGTGGCCGAGAAAAACGGTTTCCGTGAAAGGCGCGAAGCTGCGCGCCTCGGCGAGCGAGAACAGAGGCTGGTTGAGCGGCGCGTCTTTCTTGGTGACGATCAGTTCGCCGCCAATGACGTAGCCGCCGGCCAGCGGGCCGTTCGCCATGGCGTCGATCGCCACCTGATTGCCGCGCAGTTCGGCGGCGCGCTCAAGGCGGTTTTCGGTGTAGCCGAGGAGGGGCTTGGGGCCGATATCGGGGAGGGCTGACATTGCGCGGAAACTCGCACGGCCGGCGGATTCGGGCAATGCGGGCTACAGCCCGAGTTGTCGCCTGAGCGCCGCGATAAACCCGTCCCGGACCGCGGGATCGTAAGCCGTAGCCGGTGCCGCGCCCCAGACCGGTTTCGGCCAGGCGGCGTCGCTGTGGCGCCGGCCGATGATGTGGACGTGCAGTTGGGGCACCATGTTGCCGAGCGCGGCGACATTGAGCTTCTCGCATTCCGTGATCGCCTTGACGGCGCGGGCGGCGGCGTCGGTCTCGTGCATGAGCTGGAGGCGGTCGTCGGCGGTGAGATCGATGAGTTCCCGGATGTCCGGCCGCCGCGGCACCAGGATCAGCCATGGGTAATTGGCGTCGTTTGCCAGCAGGACGCGCGACAGTTTTAGGCCGCCCACCGGGACGGTATCGGCGGCCAGTTGCGGGTGCAGGGAGAAGGGTGATTCCATGGTCCGGAGCCTAGTGCGAAAGGCTGCCCGCGTCATTTGCAGGCAACTTGCTTTTGGCCGCCATCCGCCCGATATAGGGACCGGGAGGTTGGCGGTGGACGAGCCACTCGCCAACCGGGTCAGATCCGGAAGGAAGCAGCCCTAACGAGCCCGGTTCGGGTCGTTGTCAGCCTCCCACCCATTTTTCCACGATTCATTGGCCGTGAAGCCACCTGCGCCGCTGCGGCGGGTGGCTCTGACGGCCAAGGCTTGCGAGAATAGGTCATGAGCGAACCCGCGAGCCCTGCTGGTCCTGGTTCCGCCGCCGATATGCCGGCCGGCGGCTACCGCGTGCTCGCGCGCAAATATCGCCCGTCGAGCTTCGAGGACCTGATCGGCCAGGAGGCCATGGTCCGCACCATTTCCAATGCCTTCGAATCCGGCCGCATTCCGCAAGCCTGGATCCTGACCGGCGTCCGCGGCGTCGGCAAGACCACGACCGCCCGCATCCTTGCCCGCGCGCTGAATTACGAACTGCCGGACGGCTCGATCAAAGGCCCGACCATCCACATGCCGGAAATGGGCGTGCAGGATCAGGCGATCATCGACAGCCGCCATATCGACGTCCTGGAAATGGACGCCGCCTCGCATAACTCGGTCGATGACGTGCGCCAGATCAATGACGCGGTGCGCTATGCGCCCGTGTCGGCGCGCTACAAGGTCTACATCCTCGACGAAGTGCACATGCTGTCGGGTGCTGCCTTCAACGCGCTGCTCAAGACGCTGGAAGAGCCGCCGCCGCACGCCAAGTTTATTTTCGCGACGACGGAAATCCGCAAAGTGCCGGTGACGGTGCTGTCGCGCTGCCAGCGCTTCGACCTGCGCCGCATTGATGCGTCAGTGATGGTCGAGCATCTGGCGAAGATCGCCGCCAAGGAAAACATCGAAGCCGAGCCGGGCGCTCTGGCGTTGATCGCCCGCGCTGCCGAAGGTTCTGTGCGCGACGCGCTGTCTTTGTTCGATCAGGGCATTGCGCACGCCGCCGGCCCGGTGCGCGCCGAAGACGTGCGGCAGATGCTCGGCCTCGCCGACCGCGTCCGCATTGTCGATCTGTTCGAAGCCTTGATGAAGGGCGACATTGCCGGCGCATTGTCGGAACTGCGCGCGCAATATGATATCGGCGCCGATCCGTCCGTCGTGCTGAGCGATCTCGCCGAATTCACGCATTTCGTCACCCGCGTCAAGGTCGTGCCGAATGTCGCCGACGACGTGTCGCTGTCGGAAGCCGAGCGCGTGCGCGGCCGCGCCTTCGCCACGCAGCTGTCGATGCGGGTTCTGTCGCGCTGCTGGCAGATGCTGCTGAAGGGCATTGGCGAAGTGCAGGCCTCTGGCCGTCCCGTCGCCGCCGCTGAGATGGTGTTGGTACGCATCGCTTACGCCGCCGATTTGCCAAGCCCGGATGAAGTGATCAAGTCGCTCGGCGATGGCGGCAATGCACAGGTCGCGCGCGCGCCGTCCAATGGCGGCGGCAATGGCGCATCTTCGGGCCCGAGCGCGTCGCAAGGCTTCGCACCGCGCGTCGCGGCGCGGTCGTCCGGTTCGGCGTCACCGCGCCCGTCCGATGAGCCGGTGGCGCAACTCGGCACCGCGGAAGCGGCGCCGACACTGACGCTCGGTTCGTTCGAGGCGCTGATCGCGCTTGCCGCCGACAAACGCGACATCACCACCAAGATGGCGCTCGAGCGCGACGTGCGTCTGGTACGCTTTGAAGACGGTCAGTTGGAAATTGCGCTGACACCGGCCGCGCCGAAAACATTCGTACACGATCTGCAACGCAAGCTGACGACATGGACCGGCAAGCGCTGGGTCGTCGTCGTGTCGCGCGAGCAGGGCGCGCCGACCATGCGCGCGCAGGCTGATGACCGCGACGCCGAATTGCGCGTGCAGGTGATGGAAGATCCGCTGGTGAAAGCGGTGCTGGCAAAATTCCCCGGCGCAACGGTCGGCGAAATCACGCGCCGCGCTGACGACGGCGGTGCGGACGCGCTTGCCGCAGTAGAAGAGAATGAGGACTGATCATGGATTTTCTCGGCATGATGAAGCAGGCGTCGCAGCTGCAATCGAAAATGCAGGCGATGCAGGCCGAACTCGACAGCATCACCGTTGACGGCACTGCCGGCGGCGGCATGGTGACGGTGACGCTTTCGGCCAAGGGCGATCTAAAGTCGGTCAAGCTCGACGAGTCACTGATCAAGCCCGGCGAGAAGGACATCATCGAGGACCTCATCGTCACCGCGCATGCCGATGCGCGCCGCAAGGCGGAAGCCGTGATGGCCGAGAAGATGAAGGCCGTCACCGGCGGCCTGCCGCTGCCGCCCGGTCTGTTGGGTTAAGCGCCTCGATGGCCACCGCGGTTGCCGGTCCCGAGATTGAAAAGCTGATCCAGCTGCTGGCCAAGTTGCCGGGTCTCGGCCCGCGTTCGGCGCGCCGCGCGGCGCTGCATCTGATCAAGAAGCGCGAGCTGCTGATGGCGCCGCTGACCGCCGCGCTGCAGACCGCGATCGACAAGATCGTCGTCTGCAAGACCTGCGGCAATATCGATACGCACGATCCGTGCACGGTGTGCACCGACATGCGCCGCGATCCGTCGATTCTCGTCGTCGTCGCCGATGTTGCCGACCTTTGGGCGCTGGAGCGCGCCACTGCCGTCAATGGCCGCTATCATGTTCTCGGCGGCACGCTGTCGCCGCTCGATGGCGTCGGGCCGAGCGATCTGTCGATCGACGCCTTGATCGGCCGCGCGCATGACTCGCAGGTCAAGGAACTGATCCTGGCGCTGAATGCCACGGTCGATGGACAAACCACGGCGCATTACATCACCGAGCTGGTCCAGGAAGCCGGCGTCAAGGTCACGCGCCTGGCGCATGGCGTGCCGGTCGGTGGTGAGCTGGATTATCTCGACGAAGGCACTTTATCGGCAGCCATGAAGCAGAGGACTCTGTTTTGATGATACGCATCGGCTTTGGCATTCTAACTGCGGCCTTCCTCATCACCGGCGCGCAAGCGCAAGAGAAGAAAGAAGAGAAGCAGGAGCTTCTCAAGCACGGCGATGTCATCAGCGGCCAGGTGAAGGCCGTGCAGCGCAACGGTGAGCCGGTCTATCAGATCGTCAGCGATGCGCCGAAACCGTTCGCGCATAAGGACTCGTGCAAGGCCGCAGCGCCGAAGATTTTCCACCTTGCCGAGACCGACAACAAGGCCAAGACCATCCGGCTGAAGCGGTCGGTTGGTCAGAAGGTCGAGATCGTTGCTGACGACTTCACCTGCACGGTGCCGCACACTGGCGACGCCATCGCTACCAAGTGGCGCTTTACCGGGCCGCTGCCAAAAAACTAACTTGGTTTTACGTCGAGCGCCTTGAAGTGGCCGCGCATCTGCAGCCACCACAGCAGGATGAGGCTCGGCAGGCCGACGGCTGAACTCACCACAAAGAACAGCGGCCAGCCGATGCCTTCGGCGAGATAGCCGGCGGTCGCCGACAGGTACGTGCGGCCGAAGGCGGCGAGTGCAGTGAGCAGCGCATATTGCGTCGCCGTGTGCAGCGGCGAGCGGCACAGCGACGACAAATAAGCGACGAAGATCACGGTGCCGATGGCGCCGGTGAAGCTCTCGACCGTGATCGACACCGCCAGCGCCCAGATATTGAGGCCCATATAAGCCTGCCAGACAAAGACAAGGTTCGAGCCGATTTGCAGGAAGGCGCCGATCCATAGCGCGGTGGCGAGCGGCACCGCGCGCGCGACAAGCCCGCCGGCGAAGCCGCCGATCAAGGTTGCGCCGAGACCGAGTCCTTTGACGATGTTGGCATAGTCAGTGCGGGTGAAGCCGAGATCGATGACGAAGGGCGCCGTCATCGTGCCGGCGAAAGCGTCGCATAATTTGTAGAGGATGACGAAGATCAGCACGGCAATCGCGGCATCGCGGCTGAGGAATTCCGCGAAGGCCGCAATAGCTGCGGTGAAGACGCGCTTGACCGGGCTCTCGCCGGCATGCGCCGCGCTTTCCGCGACAACGGCCTGCGAGCGCGTTGGCTCCTTGGCAAACAAGGTCGCCAGCATGCCGATGCCGACCATCGCCGCCATCACCGCGTAGCCAAGCGACCAGGCGGCATCCTTGCCGGTGCCGAGCAGTTCAAAGCCGCTGACGACATACAGTGCGCCGGCGGTCGAGATCAGCATGCCGATGCGATAGGCGGCGACATAGGCGG
>JAURVZ010000058.1 GCA_030655215.1 Pseudolabrys sp.
CAGCGCCGGGTTCATGTTGTTCTTGGAATCCGGGCCGGCGTAGGTGGCTTCAAGATCGATGATGTCGCGGAGGAAGATCTTTCCTTCGTTCAATTCGTCGCGCCAGATGATGATGGCCTGGAAGGTCAGCGGGCTTTCGCACAGGCCTGCGATCATCGCCTCGCGACCGGCCTCGATGCGCTTGGCGATCGCGATTTCGCCTTCGCGCGACAACAGCTCGACGGTGCCCATCTCGCGCAGGTACATGCGGACGGGATCGTCGGTGCGCTCGCCGGGTTCGGATTTCTTGACCTCGGTGACAGCCTTCTGGGTGACCTCGACGAGTTCGTTGTCGGTCTCTTCCTCGGCCTCTTCCTTGGTCTCTTCCTCGTCACTGTCGGCATCGTCCGACTCGGACACGTTGATGCCCATATCGGAGAGCATCGACATGATGTCTTCGATCTGTTCCGGCGAGGTGGTGTCCGACGGCAGGACGTCGTTAAGCTGATCGAAGGTCACGAAGCCGCGCTTCTTGGCCTGCTTGATCATCTTCTTGACGGCGGCGTCCGACAGGTCGAGCAACGGCGACGGCGCATCGGGAGCATCCTTCTCCGGCGCGTCGGCCTTGTCGTCTTTTTCCTTGTCTTTCGCCTGCAGCGTCTTTGCCTTGGTGGCCATTCAATGCTCCTGAAACGCGATCACGCGGGCGGCGTTGCCGCCGCTTTCAATCATTCACCCGCTGGGACGCGGAAAGGGCGGCGCACGACTTCGCCACCCTCGAATTTCGTCTTGCCGTTACTTGCCGGTAGCCAGATGTAAGCCAAAGAGCGTTAAGCTCCGATTAACCCTGTTTTTGAAGCCAAACCATGGGTTTGGCGAGTCTTTTTGCACTTTTGCGACGGGCTGTCCGCAGCAAAGTGGCCTCAGGTGCTGCGCTGGAACCGGCCCGACGACTCGCCAAACCCTTCGATCAGGGCCTCGATCCCGTCCACCTCGGCCAGCCGCGCTTTGACGTCACGCAACCAGCCGTAATTCGTCTCAGAGGCCTCTTCTCCAAGCGCCAACTCGGCATCTTTCAGTTCTCTAAGTAAGGAGTGCCACTGGCGATGCAAGGCAACCAGTTGAATCCATGTCGAAAGAACGTCCTCGCGCGCCGCCCCGGGCTGCGCCGCCCACACGTCCTTGGTGGTAATGGCTTGCTCAACATGTTGCAATTGCTGGCTAAATCCAGCCTTAACGAGGTCTGAACGCATTTGCTCGCTTTGTTCCGCCTCGTCACCGTGATGGTGCTCGTGGGCGAAGCAACTGATGATGCCGGCGCGCAGCCGGTGCATTTCGGGATGCGCCAGTTCCAGGGCAGCGACCTCTTCCAGCTTGTCGTGCAGCAGCCAGGGATGGTTGATCAGCGATTGCACGATCAGCGCCTCGCGCCGCGAAATCGCGCTGCGCTGACCGCGCATGATCGACGAATTGGCGAGCTGCGGGCTGACCACCTGATAGGGCGAGCGGTTGATGGTCTGGCTGCCGGCCGAGGCGGATGAGCGGCCGCGCGGCTCGATCCGGCCGGCCGCGCCGGGCGTGAAGGTGCGCGCCGCGCCGGGCCGGCCATAGCCGCCGCCGGCCTTGGCGCCGAAGCCGCCGAACCCACCGCCGCCGCCGCCTGCGCCGCGAAACCCGCCGCCGGCGCCGAAGCCGCGCCCGGCGTTCGGGTTGAAGGTGGCGCGCAGCCGCTCGGACAGGTCCTGGCGGTAGTATTTCTTGACGACGTCGTCACGGATACCGTTGGCGAGCTCGTTGATGTGGGCCTCCAGCGCCGCCCTGCGCTCCGGCGTGGCGAAGTCGCCGCC
>JAURVZ010000062.1 GCA_030655215.1 Pseudolabrys sp.
CCAGTCCTGGCATGAGGCGGTTTCCGGCAAGGCGCATTGGGAGCAACTCGACCGCATCCCGCGCGGCCACTGGGTCGATTACCTGAGGTGGTTCAAGCGCGTCGTCGGCATCCCCGTGCGCAATGGCTGCGAAGTGCTCGACATTGCGCCGGCTGAGAACGGGTTGCTCGCCGCGACCGTGCAGAGCACTGCCGGCATCCAAACGCTTCATGCGCGAAAAATCATATTGGCGACAGGGCAGGAGGGCATGGGCAACTGGATCATGCCGGAGCCACTTCGCCATCTGCCGCCGTCACTGTGCGTGACGGGCAACCAGCCAGTCGACTTTACCGCTTTGCGCGGCAAGCGCGTGGTCGTGATCGGCGCCGGCGCATCCGCCTTCGACAACGCCGCCACCGCGCTGGAAGCCGGCGCCGAGGTGCATCTGCTGTGCCGCCGCGCCGAGGTGCAGACCGTGCAGCCGTACCACTGGCTGACCTTCCGCGGCTTCCTGCGGCACTTCAGCGATCTCGACGACGCCTGGCGCTGGCGCTTCATGAAGACCGTGCTGGAAATGCGCGAGGGGTTTCCGCAGCCGACCTGGGACCGCTGCGCGCGGCATGTCGGTTTTCACCTGCACGAGGGCTCACCCGTCGAGTCCGCCGAGCAGGTCGGCGATTCGGTTGCGCTGCAAACCCCAACCGGGGTCTACAAGGCAGACTTCGTGATCTGCGGCACAGGCATCGCGATGGACTTTGCCGGCCGGCGCGAGCTGCAGAACTGCGCCGGTAATATCGCCAGATGGAATGATCGCTACCTTCCGCCGGGCGACGAACGCAACGAGCGCCTCGGCGAATTTCCCTATCTCGCTGACGATTACGCCCTGACCGAACGCGTCAAAGGCGAAACGCCGTGGATCGCCGACATCCATTTGTTCGCCATTGCGTCGAGCATGAGCTTCGGGGCGTCCGGCTCGTCGATCAACGCCATGACCACCGCCGTACCTAAACTCGTCCAAGGCTTGACGCGCGGATTTTTTCGCGCGGATATCGAGGATCATTGGTGCTCGTTTCAGGCCTATGATGTGAAGCAGGCCAAGATGACGAGGCCCGCTTGAAGGATCTGCAGTTTCTGGCGCGCTATTTGCTTTAGGTTTCGAATAATTGGGCGCGGCAGACCGCGCCATCTTCCGGGATTTTCATTCAGAGGATCGAGTCATGACACTCTCGTTTTCGAAGCAGATGCTGGGCGCGGCCGCGGCGCTGGCCTTTTTAGCGGCGGCCGTTCCGGCGCAGGCGCAGACCCGAGCGGAAACGCTGCGCTACGTGACCGGCGCGTCGGTCAATACGCTCGATCCCAACGTTCCCGGCTCGACCCGCGAAGCCTTCGCCGTCAGCCTCTCGACCTATGACCGGCTGGTGTCGTTCGGACGCAAGCAGCTGAACGGCAAATGGGTATTCGATCTCGATACCGTGCGCGGTGAACTCGCCGAATCCTTCGACGTCAGCCCGGACGGATTGAAGATCACCTTCAAGCTGCGCAAGGACGCCAAATTCCAGGACGGCACGCCGGTCACCGCCGAGGACGTGAAATGGTCGCTCGATCGCGCCGTCACCGCCAAGATCCTCGGCAAGGCGCAGCTGCTGACGGGCTCGCTGACCGACGCCAGCCAGTTCAAGGTGATCGATCCGAACACGTTTGAAGTGACGCTGCCGAAGCCCGACAAGCTGGCGCTGCCGAACCTCGCTACGGTCTATCCGATCATCATCAACTCCAAGCTCGCCAAGTCGCACGCGACCGAGGAAGACCCCTGGGCGCTGGCCTGGCTGAAGGATAACGCCGCCGGATCGGGCGCCTACATCCTCGAGAGCTTCAAGCCCGGCGAGCAGGTCATCCTGAAGCGCAACGACGCCTGGAATCGCGGCCCCGACGGCAAGCAGGCGGCCTTCAAGCGCCTGATCGTGCAGTCGGTGCCGGAAGCCGCGACCCGCGCCAATCTGGTCGAGAAGGGCGACGTTGATATCGTCATCGACCTGCAGGCCAGCGACGCGCAGTCCCTGGAAGCGAAGGGCAAGCTGCAGGTGGTCTCGACCCCACAATACAACGCCATCACCTTCATCTCGATGAACAACCAGATGCCGCCCTTCGACAAGGTCGATGTCCGCCGCGCCATTGCCTATGCGCTGCCCTATGACGACATGTTCAAGGCGGCATTGTTCGGCCGCGGCGACCTCCTGACCGGCGCGACGTGGGCCGACGGCAAGCCGCCCTCGGGCGCGTTCCCGATCAAGCAGCCGATCAAGCTCGATCTCGACAAGGCAAAGGCCTATCTCAAAGCGGCCGGCTTCCCGGACGGCTTCTCCACCACGTTCAGCTTCAACGTTGGTCAGTCCGCGACCGCGGAGCCGATGGCCGCGCTGCTCAAGGAATCGCTCGCGAAGATCGGCATCAAGGTCGATATCCAGAAGCTGCCGGACGCGCAGATGTCGACGCAGATCACCGAGAAGAAACTGCCGTTCTTCACCGAAGGCATCGTCGCCTGGCTGCCGTCGACCGATTACTTCTACCGCAACTTCTACACCAACAACCAGCGCTGGAACTACTCGTCGATCGACAATGCCGAATTGACCGCGATCGCGCAGGAAGCGCGCTTCGAGGCCGACAAGGCGAAGTACGAAGCCGCGGGCGTCAAGCTGAATGCGATCAACTTCGACCAGATGCCGCAGATCCCGCTGTGGCAGCCGAGCCAGGACGCGGTGATGGCGCCGACGCTGACCGGCTACACCTACCAGTTCCACCGCCAGGTCGATTATCGCGATCTCAGCCGGAAATGATGGGGACGTAACCGGCCGAACCGCGAAGGCGCCGCACGCGGCGCTTTGGAATTTAGTGGATGAGCAATGGACAGCCGTGTTTGTCATTGCGAAGTCAGGTAAAGCCAATCGGCTTTCCCCTTAGCGAAGCGACGCGGCAATCCAGAAGGCCACAAGCGAAGACTGGATTGCTTCGTCGCAAGGGCTACTCGCAATGACGGTTGTAGGCATTGCGATTCCATCACACGCGACCGATTAAGGCGAACCACTGGTGTTGATGAAGCTGGCATCTACTGCGAAACGCGCCGCCCGGCGTTTCGCTTCTTCATTGCCTGCGCTGTTCGGTGTGCTGGTCTTTACCTTCCTCTTGATGCGCGTGCTGCCCGGCGATCCCGCGGTATTTTTCGCCTCCGGCCCCAACGCCGGCAAGGAGGAGATCGAGACCATCCGCAAGCAGATGGGCCTCGACAAGCCGGTGCCGACCCAGCTCGCGCTGTATCTGTACGACGTCGGGCGCGGCAATCTCGGCCGCTCGCTGATGACCGGCCAGAACGTCACCAAGGATCTCAAGGAGCGGCTGCCGGCCTCGCTCGAGCTCACCTTCTCGGCGCTGCTGATCGCGCTGGTTTTGGCCATTCCGCTCGGCATTCTCGCAGCGTTGCGGCCGGGATCGCTGATCGATCATGGGGTGCGCATGTTCTGCGCGCTGGGCGTCTGCGTGCCGACCTTCGTGTCCGGGCTACTGCTGATCTATGTGTTCTACTACCTGCTCGGCATCGCCCCCGATCCGACCGGCCGCGTCGATATCTTCATGACGCTGCCGCCGTCGCATACCGGCTTTCTCTTGATCGACTTTGCGCTGGCCGGCGATTTCGACGGCTGGTGGGCGGCGTTCAAGCAGTTGATCCTGCCGGCCTGCACCATGGCGCTGTTCGTGATCGCGCCTCTGGCGCGCATCACCCGCGCCTCGATGCTGGCCTCATTGGGCAGCGACTTCGTCCGCACCGCGCGCTCGGTCGGTCTGTCGTGGTGGCGCATCGTCGTCACCTATGCGCTGCGAAACGCCATCCTGCCGGTCATCACCATCGCCGGCATCGTGTTCTCCACCATGCTCGGCGCCAACGTGCTGGTCGAAAAGGTGTTCTCGTGGCCGGGCGTCGCGTCCTATGCGCTCGATGCGTTGCTGTCGTCCGACTACGCGCCGGTGCAGGGTTTCGTCCTCCTGATGGCGTTCGTTTTCGTCATCGTCAATCTGGTCGTCGATGTGCTCTATGGCATCGCCGACCCCAGGATTTCCATCGGATGACCAGCGCCACCTTGCAACATGCCGCCTTCGTCCTGCGCGGCAATCCGATCACCGGCATCGCCGCCGTGGGCTCGACCATGCTCATTCTGGTTGGCCTGTTCGCGCCGTGGTTGGCACCCTACGATCCGATCGCCTCCGATGTCGCCAACGCGCTGCAGGCGCCGAGCGCGGCGCATTGGGCCGGCACCGACCAGCTCGGCCGCGACGTGT
>JAURVZ010000065.1 GCA_030655215.1 Pseudolabrys sp.
TCACCACACCCGGACGAGCCGAGTGGATCGTGACGCGGCACTTCTTGTGCGGGCGCTCGATGATGATCTTGGCGACGGCGGCCTGCTTCAATTCCTTGTGCAGGATCTCGCGGATCTTGACGTCTTCGTGCAGCAACTTGCCGTATTCGTTCTTGCCGGCGTACCAACGTGAATCCCACGTCCGGTTGATGCCGAGGCGAAGCCCGATCGGATTGATCTTCTGACCCATCGTAGTCTCCCGCGCCCTTGACTTAAGCGCTTGCTTCGGCTGCGACCTGACGAACGACGATCGTCAGCTGAGCGAATGGCTTGAAAATACGGCCCGAACGGCCACGGCCGCGCGGTGCGAAACGCTTCATCACGATACCCTTGCCGACATGCGCCTCGGAGACAATCAGATCGTCCACTTCGAGGTCATGGTTGTTCTCGGCATTGGCGATCGCCGACTCAAGGCACTTCTTGACGTCCACGGCGATGCGCTTGCGCGAGAACTGCAAGTCCGCCAGCGCCGACGACGCCTTGCGGCCGCGGATCATCTGCGCCACCAGGTTCAGCTTCTGCGGGCTCACGCGCAACATGCGGGCGATCGCCTTGGCCTCGTTATCGGGGAGGCTCCGTTCGCGCTTTGGCTTGCTCATGACTTAATCCTCAACCCTTCTTGGCTTTTTTGTCGCCCGAATGGCCGTGGAAGGTCCGCGTCGGCGAGAACTCGCCGAACTTGTGACCGACCATTTCCTCGTTCACCGCGACCGGGACATGCTTCTGGCCGTTGTAAACGCCAAAAGTCAGGCCGACGAACTGCGGCAGGATGGTGGAGCGACGGCTCCAAATCTTGATGACGTCGTGACGGCCGGACGAGCGCGAGGCATCTGCCTTCTTGAGCAGCGAGCCTTCGACGAACGGGCCTTTCCAGACTGAGCGAACCATGTCCGGCGATCCTTACTTCTTCTTCCGCTTGTGGCGGCTGATGAGAATGAACTTTGTGGTCGACTTGTTCTTGCGTGTCTTCTTGCCCTTGGTCGGCAGACCCCACGGCGTCACCGGGTGACGACCACCCGAGGTGCGGCCTTCACCACCGCCGTGCGGATGGTCGATCGGGTTCATCGAGACGCCGCGGTTATGCGGACGACGGCCCAACCAACGCGCACGACCGGCCTTGCCGAGCGAGGTATTCATGTGGTCCGGGTTCGACACCGCACCGATGGTCGCCGTGCAGCGACCGTGAACGAGACGCTGCTCGCCCGAATTCAAGCGCACGATGACGTAATCGTGGTCGCGGCCGACGAGCTGGGCGTAGGTGCCGGCGGAACGGGCGATCTGGCCGCCCTTCCCGATCTTCAGCTCGACGTTGTGGATGATCGTGCCGATCGGCATGTTGCCGAGCGGCATGACATTGCCCGGCTTCACGTCGACATAGTTGCCGGCAACGACGCTGTCGCCGACCGCCAGGCGCTGCGGCGCCAGGATGTAGGACAACGTGCCGTCCGCATACTTCAGCAGCGCGATGAACGCCGTGCGGTTCGGATCATATTCCAGACGCTCGACCTTCGCGACCATATCGACCTTGGTGCGCTTGAAGTCGACCGTGCGG
>JAURVZ010000089.1 GCA_030655215.1 Pseudolabrys sp.
AAGGTGCTCGGCAAGGTTCGTCACCCGGTCAACAACAACGACTTCTCGTCGTTCCTGCTGCAGGCGCAGTCGTCCAAGGCCAAGGTCATCGGCCTCGCCAACGCCGGCGGTGACACCATCAACACGATCAAGCAGGCGGCCGAATTCGGCATCGTCAAGGGCGGCCAGAACCTGGCCGGTCTTTTGGTGTTCGCATCCGACGTCAACTCGCTCGGTCTCGCCACCGCGCAAGGCCTGATCTTCACCGAGACCTGGTACTGGGACCAGAACGACAGCAACCGCGCCTGGACCAAGCGTTGGCAGGCTGAGCGCAATGCTTCCGGCAAAGTGCCGACCATGGTGCAGGCGGGCGTTTATGCCGGTCTGACCCACTACCTGAAAGCCGTGGCCGCGCTGAAGAGCGCTGCTGACGGCAAGGCGGTGGTCGCCAAGATGAAGGAATTGCCGACCGACGATCCGTTGTTCGGCAAGGGCACCATCCGCGAGGACGGCCGCAAGATCCATGACGCTTATCTCTTCGAAGTGAAGAAGCCGGAAGAGTCCAAGCACGCCGGCGACTACTACAAGCTGAAGGCGACCATCCCGGCGGCGGAAGCTTTCCGTCCGCTCAAGGATGGCGGCTGCCCGATGGTGAAGAGCTGATCGCTTAATCCCTCCCCCGTCCGAAGTCGGATATATCCGACTTCGGCATTTTAGATGCCCAACTCGGGTAAACCCGAGTTGGGTGGGGGAGGGTGGCGAGTGAAACGAGCCGGGTGGGGGAATGGTCAACTAAACCCCACCCGGCTCATCGCTACGCGATGATCCACCCTCCCCCTGCGGGGGAGGGATAAGAGAGAACCTCATGTTTGAAATCTTCGGCGTCCCGTCAACGGCTCTGTTCGGTCAGCTTCTGATCGGGCTGATCAATGGCTCGTTCTACGCGCTGCTTAGTCTGGGCCTTGCCGTGATCTTCGGCATGCTCAACATCATCAATTTCAGCCACGGCGCGCAGTACATGATGGGCGCTTTCGCTGCCTATCTGATGCTGAAATATACCGGCATGGGCTATTGGCCGGCGCTGATCCTGGCGCCGTTGATTGTCGGCGCCACGGGCGTGCTGATCGAGCGGCTGTTCCTGCAATGGCTGTACAAGCTCGACCATCTTTACGGCCTGCTGCTGACCTTCGGCCTGGCGTTGATCATTGAAGGCGTCGCCCGCAACCAGCTTGGCTCCGCCGGCCTGCCTTATGTCGTGCCGGACGCGCTGCGCGGCGGGCAGAACCTCGGCTTCATGTTCCTGCCGAATTACCGCGCCTGGGTCATCTTCGCCTCGCTGACCGTCTGCCTCAGCACCTGGTTCGTCATCGAGCGCACGCGGCTTGGCGCTTATCTCCGCGCCGCCACGGAAAACCCGACGCTTGTGCGCGCCTTCGGCATCAACGTGCCGGTCATGATCACCTTGACCTACGGCTTCGGCGTGGCGCTGGCGGCCTTCGCCGGCGTCATGGCGGCGCCGATCTATAACGTCTCGCCGCAAATGGGCTCGGAACTGATCATCGTCGTCTTCGCCGTGGTGGTGATCGGCGGCATGGGGTCTATCCTGGGCGCCATTGTCACCGGCTTCGGCCTTGGCATTGTCGAGGGCCTGACCAAGGTGTTCTTCCCCGAGGCATCCAACACCGTGATTTTCGTCATTATGGCCATTGTTTTGCTGGTGCGCCCGGCCGGCCTGTTCGGCAGGAGGGCTTGATGCAGGAACCAGTCGCCGTGATCCCGTTGTCAGTCGCGCCGTCATCCAAGCTGCGCCAGCATTCGGAAACCATCGCCTTCGTGCTGATGGTCGCCGTTCTGGTTGTTGCGCCGTTCTTCACCTATCCGCTGTTCTTGATGCAGGTCATGTGCTTTGCGCTGTTTGCTTGCGCCTTCAACCTGCTGATTGGTTATGTCGGCCTTCTGTCCTTCGGCCATGCGCTGTATTTCGGCTGGGCCAGCTACCTCTCGGCCTTTGCCGCTAAGCACTGGGGCCTGACGCCGGAGCTTGCCATCATTGTCGGCACCGCGACCGGCGCGCTGCTCGGCCTGATCGCCGGCTCGCTGGCCATCCGCCGCCAGGGCATCTACTTCGCCATGATCACGCTGGCGCTGGCGCAGATGATGTTCTTCTTCGCGCTGCAGGCGAAGTTTACCGGCGGTGAAGATGGCATCCAGGCGGTGCCGCGCGGCCATCTGTTCGGCTTGATCGACCTGCGCAACGAGATGTCCATGTACATCGTCGTGCTCGTGATCTTCCTCGCCGGCTTCCTGCTGATCTACCGCATCATCCATTCGCCGTTCGGCGAGGTGCTGAAGGCCATCCGCGAGAACGAGCCGCGCGCCATTTCGCTCGGTTACAAGACCGACCGCTACAAGCTGATCGCCTTCGTGCTGTCGGCGACCTTGGCCGGCTGTGCCGGCGCGACCAAGGCGATCGTGCTGCAACTGGCCTCGCTGACCGACGTCAACTGGCCGATGTCAGGCGAGGTCGTGCTGATGACGCTCGTCGGCGGCCTCGGCACCATTTTCGGGCCGGTGGTCGGCGCCTTCGTCATCCTGGCCATGCAGTACAAATTGTCGGTGGTCGGCGAGTGGGTGCTGGTCATTCAGGGCGTGATTTTCGTGTCCTGCGTCCTGCTGTTCCGCCGCGGAATCGTCGGTGAAATCGCCGCCCGGTTTAAATAATTGGGCGGAGATACTGATTGATGGGGACAAATTGCCCACCGCGAATGCGGCGGGGTTGAGGCAGACACAACCTAGACTATTTAAATTGTTGACGAATCAGCTTAACATGACCGGTGTTATCCACAGCTGGTGCCTGTCGTCATTGTGCGATTGTTCGTCGTTGCCGTTCAAGCAACGATCAGGGGGTAGACGAATCGGCGCTCGACAACCGGGCCACCCCCCATGCAGGCTTTGCCTAGCAGACCACGTCTCGACCAGATCGCGCTGAAATGGCACGATCTCGCGCAGCGCCGGCTCGACTATTACACCGAGCTTTATCGCAGCGGCCGCTGGCAGCATTATTACACGCAAGAACGCTTCGCCATGCGCATGCTCGACGTCATCAACGCCGCCCGGAAGTGGCGCGCGCTGGCTGGCCTGCCGCAACATGAGCATCCCGCGCGCCGCTCCGACGAAATGCGCCCCGCGGCGTAATTTGCGCTAGGCTCGGACGGGCTATTTGTTCTTAACCCGCCGGGATTTTTCCATGACCAGTGCTCTGTTTTCGCCATTCGCTCTGGCGGGCGTCACGCTTGCCAACCGCCTCGTCGTGTCGCCGATGTGCCAGTATTCCGGCCATGACGGCTGCGCTACCGACTGGCACCTGATGCATCTCGGCATGCTGGCCAATTCCGGCGCCGGGCTGGTCATTGTCGAGGCGACGCATGTCGAGCGCCACGCGCGTATCACCCATGGCTGTCTCGGCCTTTACTCGGACGACAATGAAGCGGCCTTGGCCCGTGTGGTCGGCAGCGCCCGCCGCGCCGGCACCGCCAAGTTCGGCATCCAGCTGGCCCATTCCGGCCGAAAGGGCTCGGCGCAGAAGCCGTGGGAGGGCGCGCAGGCGCTGAAGGTGGGGCAGGACCCTTGGGAGACGATTGCCGCCTCGGCGCTGCCCTATGGCGACGGCTGGCACACCCCGCGCGAGGCGACCGAGGCCGACCTCAACCTCATCCGCGACGCCTTCGTCTCGGCGGCGCAGCGGGCGCTGCGCATCGGCTTCGACGAGATCGAGCTGCACATGGCGCATGGCTATTTGCTGCACGGCTTCCTGTCGCCTTTGTCCAACACACGCACAGACCAGTATGGCGGCTCACTGGAGAACCGGCTGCGCTTTCCGCTGTCGGTGGCCAAGGCGGTGCGCGCTCTGGTGCCGAAGGGGCTGCCGCTCGGGGCCCGCATCACCGGCAGCGACTGGCGCGATGGCGGATTGAGCCCGGACGACGCCGTGGCGGTTGCCAAGGCGCTGAAGGCCGAAGGCCTCGACTTCGTCTGCGTCTCGTCCGGCGGCCTGATCGCCGACATCCGCACGCCGACCGAGGCCGGTTACAACGTGCCGCTGGCCGCGCAGGTCAGACAAGACGCCCACATCGCCACCCGCGTCGTCGGTGGCTTTATCGATCCGAAGCATGCCGAAGAGGTCGTCAATGCCGGGCAGGCCGATCTGATTGCAGCGGGGCGCATCTATCTCGACGATCCGCATTGGGGCTGGCACGCCGCCAAGGCGCTGGGCGCCGAAGTGCCACGGCCGGTGCAATATGCCCGCGCCGCCCCGGCCATGTGGGCGCCGGCCAAGGGATGAGTTTGACCGTCACCCTGAGGTGCCAGCGTAGCGAGCCTCGAAGGGCGACGGAGTGAAATCATGGACACCGCCGTCTTCCTTGCCGTTCTGTTTGCCGCGCTCTGTCACGCGAGCTGGAATGCGTTGATCAAGGTCGGACTCGATCCGTTGTCGACCACGACCTTGATCTCGCTCGGCGCCGGGGTGATGGCGCTGCTGTTCATTCCCTTCGTCGGCCTGCCGGATGCGGCGGCGTGGCCGTGGATCATCGCGTCGGTGATCATCCACCTGTTCTATTTCGGTTCGCTGATCGAAGCCTATCGCACCGGCGATCTCGGCCAAGTTTATCCAATCGCGCGCGGCGCGGCGCCGCTGATGACGGCGAGCGTGGCGACAATGTTTCTCGGCGAGCATCTCAGTCTGCTCGGCTGGGGCGGCATTGTCGCGCTGGTCGCGGGCGTGTTTCTGTTATCGGCGCATGGCGGCCGCGATCTGGCGCGCATTGACCGCCGCGCCATCGGCTTTGCCCTGCTGACCGCGGTGACCATTTGTGCCTATTCGGTGGTCGACGGCATTGGTGGCCGCGCTGCCGGCAATCCGCATGCTTACTCGGCGTGGCTGTTCGCCGGCATCGCGGTCGTCATGCTGCCTTATGCGCTGTGGCGCGATGGCCGCGACGTCATCCCGGCGATGCAGACGCACTGGCGGCGCGGGCTCGCCGGCGGCGGCTTGCAGCTGCTGTCTTACGGCATCGCCATCTGGGCCATGGCCGTGGCGCCGATTGCTATCGTCGCGGCCTTGCGCGAGACCAGCGTGCTGTTCGGCGCCGTCATCGCCGTGATCGTTTTGAAAGAACCACTGCGGCTGACGCGCATCATCGCCGCATTGCTGATCATGGGCGGGCTGGTACTGATCCGCCTGCAATAATTATCGCGCCAGCGCGGTTTCGACCGGCGCCGGCACGCCGATGCGGCCGAAGCCCGGCAGCTTTACCGCCGGATGGCGGATATCGAGCCCGGCGACGAGACCGAGCAGGTTGAATTCCAGGCCCTCGACCCAGCCGGCCTTGGCGGAGGCGACGCCCCAGAGATTGAGCTCAAGCCCGGTGCCGCTGTCGGTGCGGCCGCCATAGAAGCCGTCGCGGAAGTCGCGACCGACCGCATTCGGCGGCAATATGGCGCCGAGCTCCGGCACGGCACGCAGCACGGCGGCAGTGAACGAGTTGCTGTTCGGGCCCGGCCAGATCCGATAGTCGCCGGCATTGCGATAGGTGTAGTCGCGCACGGCGGCCTCGACCTTCGGGATCATGGCTTCGGCGCGCGCGCCGACGACATCGGCAATGGCAACAGGCGCATTGCCGTACCAGCGGCCATCGGCCGGCCAGCCATTGGTGCGCACCGGCGAGCCCCAGCCGACCACGTCATAGCGCGTCCAGCGCGTATCGCCGGCGTGCTTGAAAACGACCCAGGAGTGCACCGAGAAAATGCCCCGCCAGGCGCCCGTGGTGCCGGCATAGACGACCAGCCGCGCCGGGCTGTGATCCTTCGCCGCCGGTAGGGTGCCGGTCGACGACCAGTCGGCATCGCCCCACGAGCGTGCGGCATTACCGGTCCAGTAGACCGCGGCACGGGCGAGCAAAGGGGCGAGGAATAAAGCGAGGATGATCAGCATGATGGTGCGGCGTCGCGGGCGGCGGAGGGGCATGATCGTGAAATAGGGACGGTTCGGGGCGTAAACGAGGCAGGGAACATTACACTTTGGTCATGGCCGCGTGCCGGGGTCGCTAACCGGTCCTGTTGCCGCTCACCTTCAGCTTTGGAAACTTCCCCGCCCCGCCGCCCACCAGATCGCCGGTGACGGCCTTGTCCCATTCCATGCCGAGAATGGCGCCGCGCTTGGCGTCGATAATGCGGTTATCAGAAATGGTCGCCGAGCCGGCGCCCTCGGCCACCGATACGCCAATGCCGATACCGGTCATGCGCACGATGTTGCCGGTGACGACACAGTTGTTCATGAACTTACCCGTGCCGACCTCGATGCCCATGTTAGGCGCGTTCTCGACCGTGTTGCCGATGACCTGCGTGTCCATCTCGACGCCAATGCCGAGCTGCGACGAATCCGGCCCGCCTTGCGGCCGCTTGTAGGTGATGTTGCGGATGATGTTATTGCGCACGATGGCGCCGCGTCCGCCGACATCGGCATTGGTGACGGCAATGCCGAGCGCGGTGCCGTCGATCAGGTTGTCGGCAATGGTGGCGTCGATGAATTCGAATTCGGAATAGATCGCGACCTCGCGCAATTCGAAGCACTGGTTGCCGATAATCTGGATATGCGACGCGGAATTGCCGCGCACGGCAGTGAATGCGGCGCGGCGGATCGTGTTGCCGCGCACCGTGACGCCGGCGGCGCGAAACACGTTCACCGCATTGCCGTTCTGTCCGTCACCGCCGGCGCGCGCTTCGGTGTCCTCGATCGTATTGCCGGCAACGACGCTGCCGTCATGCCGCTTGCTGCTTTGCCAGATGCGAATGCCGCCATTGCCGGATTTGGCAATAATGTTGCCGCTGATATCGAGCGCATTGTTGTCGAGGCAATAGAGCGCGTTGTCGGCAGAGTTGCTGATGCTGTTGCCGGTGATCGCGCCGCTGCTCTGGACAATGCCAAGCGCATTGCCATTGGCATTGCTGACCGCGCAGTTTGTGATGCGCAATTGGCGCGCCTTGACCAGATTGATCAGGCCGCCATTGCGGCCAAGCGCGATATTGTTACCGTCGATCGTCAGATTGGACAGCGTGATGGCGTCGGTGTCCTGCGCCGTGATCAAAGAGGGCCCGTGCGTCAACGTGATCTTCGTGGCGCCGCGTACGCCGGTGAGCTGCGAGCCGTTGCGCAAGGTGATGGGACCGCTACGATAGGTGCCCGCAGGCAGCCACAAGGGCTGGCCGGCTTGCGCGGCGCGGTCGATCGCGCGTTGCAAGGCTTGCGTCTGGTCTGTCGTCGCATTGGGCCGGACGCCAAGCTGCGTCGCGTCGAGGCCTTGCGGCGCGTTCTTCTGCGCGCGCGCAGGCTCAGCGAACATCGTCGCAAGCGAGCCGAGCAAGATGTGACGGCGGGAAACACGCATGGCCGCATTTTGACGGCTGGAAGATTATGTCCGGTTAACAGCGATGGCCGGATTTTCGAGTGCGTCCGCCATTACCAGCAGCATGCGGATTCCAGCACGCCGCAGCCTGTTGGCGGTCCAGGTGTCATTTTCGAGGGGAACATGGACGAAGGCGGCGAGCTCCGGCCCGCCTGCTTCCGATGCCCGCCAGCACAGATAATTACAAAGATAGAGACCGGCATCGCGCGATAGTTTTGCCGGAACGCCGGCCGCGCGCGCCGCGGCGAGAAGCTGCCGTTGCGGCGCCGGCATAGCCCGTGCACGCGAAGCGCCTGCCGCAATCGCGCTGTCGTGCCGCACCGCGCCGGTCGCATCGGGCAATATAGTCAGCGCATTTTGCGCCCACGTCTCGATGCGAATGTAATTCGTGCGCGCCGCAAGACCGAACATCAGCAGCGCGTCGGGCTTATGCGCTTCGATCAGTGCGGGCAGATCGCGATCGACCGCGGCGTAACTGGTCTCGAACACATGGCCGATAATCTTCACACCGGCCAGCGCTGGCCTCTCGATCCGCGCCAGTGTCTCGGCCAGTTTGATCGTCGGATTATACGGCGCGCCGGGGAAGGGACCGAAGCCGGTGATGAGGATGGTGGGCATGCGCCGATATTATGCCGTTGTCAGCTTCAGCCCGGCAATCCCGGCGACGATCAAGCCGATGCACGCGAGCCTGATCGGGTCGGCGCTGTCGTTGAACAGCATGATGCCGAGCACCGCGGTGCCGAGAATGCCGATGCCGGTCCACACTGCATAGGCGGTGCCCATCGGCAGCGAGCGCAGCGCCAGACCGAGCAGGACAATGCTGACGATCATCGACACGACGGTGCCGATCGTCGGCCACAGCCTGGTGAAGCCTTCGGTATATTTGAGGCCGACGGCCCAGCCGATTTCGCAAATACCGGCGATGAACAAGATGATCCAGGGGGATACTGAGGGCATGGCGCGACTCCTGTGCCGTAAAGGGGTCGTCCCCGGATGATCGGATTGAGCGCCAGGTCGTCCCGGCGCCGGGTTTATTTGGGGGTGGTGGTGCGGCGGGTCAAGGGCGCCTCAAACGCCCAACAACCCCGCGATCTGCTCAACGGCCAAGGTTGGCGCGAGCGTGCCCGCCGCTACCGCGCTTTCCGCCTGTTTCGCACGCACACGGATCGCCGGATCGCTGCGCAGCCGCGCAGTCAGCCGTTCCTCCAGCATGGTCCACATCCATTTGACCTGCTGCCCGCGGCGGATGGTTGCGAGTTCGCCGGTCTCGCTCATCTTTGCCTTGTGCTCGGTCACCTTAATCCAGAGATCGTCAATGCCGTTGCCGGTCAGCGCCGAGAAGGTGACGACCGGCGGCGACCAGGTCGGCGTGCGGGGCGCGAGAATATGCAAGGCGGAGCGGAAGTCGGCCGCTGCGACATTGGCGCGCGCGATATTGTCGCCGTCGGATTTGTTGACCGCGATCATGTCGGCGAGTTCGACAATGCCTTTTTTGATGCCCTGCAATTCGTCGCCGGAACCGGCGACCATTAGCACCAGGAAGAAATCGGTCATGTCGGCGACCGCGGTCTCCGATTGGCCGACGCCGACGGTCTCAACGATGACCACGTCATAACCGGCGGCCTCGCACAGCAGCATGGTCTCGCGCGTCTTGGCGGTGACGCCGCCCAGCGTGCCGGACGAGGGCGACGGGCGGATGAAAGCGTTCGGGTCGATGGCGAGGCGCGACATGCGCGTCTTGTCACCGAGAATCGAACCGCCGGTCCGGCTCGACGACGGATCAACCGCCAACACCGCCACCTTGTGGCCCTTGGCGGTGAGCGCCGCGCCGAGCGCGTCAATGGTGGTTGATTTGCCGGCGCCCGGCGCGCCGGTGATGCCGAGGCGCACGGCCTTGCCGGTTTGCGGCAACAGTTCCTGAACCAGAAAATGCGCGGTCTGGCGGTGGTCGGCGCGCGTGCTCTCGATCAGGGTGATGGCGCGGGCGAGCGTAGCCCGGTCGCCGGCGCGAATGGCTTTTGCGAGATCGGCAGTGTCGGGCGCACGCGCAGGCATGCCCGCATCACTAGCCGAAGGCAGCCGCGCCGTCACGCCTTAGGCCAACACGTTCTAAGCTTTGGCGCTTGCCGGCGTCGCTTGAAACTTGCGCCAGGCCCAAAACAGGATCGGCCAGGCCAGCGCGCCGATGGTCAGCGCCGCCAGCACCGACGATACCGGCCGCTCGAAGAACGGCAGGATGCTGCCATCCGACTTGATCAGCGAGGTAACGAAACTCTGCTCCACCATCGTGCCCATGACGATGCCGAGCACCATGGCGGCGACCGGGTATCCGTTCGCTTCCATGACGTAGCCGATGATGCCGAAGGCGGCGACGGTCAGCACCGCGAACAGGCTGTTGCCTGTGGCGAAGGAGCCGACCGCGCAGCACAGCACGATCACCGGCAGGATGGCCGAGCGCGGCGCGCGCAGCACGGTGGCGGCGATGCGGATCATGATGATGCCGAGCGGGATCATGATGATGTTGGCGATGATGAAGACGATATAGAGCGCGTACATACTCGACGCTTTTTCGGTGAAGAGCGTCGGGCCGGGATTGAGGCCCTTCATGTACAGGACACCGATGGCGATGGCGGTGATGGTGTCGCCGGGCACACCGAACAGCAGCGCCGGCACCCAGCCGCTGGCGAGGCTCGCATTGTTGCTGGCGCCGGCCTCTACCAGTCCTTCCGGATGGCCGGTGCCGAATTTCTCCGGCTCCTTCGAGAAGCGCTTCGACATTGCATAGCTGACCCAGGCCGCCATGTCGGCGCCGGCGCCCGGCAAGACACCGATAATGATGCCGACGAAGTTGCCGCGCGTCATCTGCCGCCAGTCTTTCCTGGTCAGCATCCATTGCCCGGCCATGATGCTGTCGTACTTGCGCTTCGGCATTTTCGGCGGATCGGTGCTGATCATGGCGCGCATGACTTCGGAGACGGCGAAGACGCCGACCAGCGCCGGGATGACCTCGATGCCGCCGAGCAAATCGGTGAAGCCGAAGGTGAAGCGGGCGATGCCGCCCGGGTTCTCCATGCCGACGCAGGTGATCAGCAGGCCGAGCAGCATGCTGGCAATGGCCTTGACCGGTGACGAGCGCGCAACCAGCGTCGCGCACATCAGGCCGAGCAGCGCCAGCCAGAAATATTCGAAGGTCGAGAACGACAGTGCGATTTCGGCCAGCGGCGGCGCCAGCACGATCAGCGACAGCGTGCCGGCAATGCCGCCGAGCGCCGAGAACCACAGGCCGGCCCCGAGCGCCAGTTCGGCCTGGCCCTTGCGGGTCATCGCATAGGCTTCATCCGTATAGGCGGCCGAGGCCGGCGTACCGGGAATGCGCAGGAGGGCGCCGGGAATATCGCCGGAGAAGATCGCCATGGCGGAGGCCGAGATGATGGTGGCAATCGCGGCGATCGGTGACAGGTAGAACGTCACCGGCACCAGCAGCGCGGTCGCCATGGTCGCGGACAGGCCGGGCAGCGAGCCAACGACAAGGCCGTAGATCGACGACAGCAGGATGGCGATGATGACATCCGGCGCCATCACCATCCGGAAGGCTTCGAGATAGACCGCCATAAAGTCTTCCTTGAGAAGGTCGCCGCTACCAGGGCATCGGCAGCAGGCCGTCCGGCAACGGCACACGCAGCAGCTTGTAGAAAATGAGATGGACGCCGACCGGCGACAGCAACGCCACAGGGATCGCGAGCTTCAGATTGGCGCCGAGCGTCACGGCAATGACGAATGCGATGACCGCCGCCGTCGGCACAAAACCGAGGCCATCGACCGCCAGCACATAGAACAGCAGCAGCGCCGGCGGGATCAGGACGCGCAACTTGTACAACCGGGTCTGCGGCAGGTCGCTTTCGATGACTCCGACATGCGCGGAGAAGTCGGCCTCGGCTTCATCCTCGAAGGTGCGGCCGATGCCGAGCGCGATCAGCAGGCCGCAGATCGCGATCAGCGAGCCGCAGACCAGGGGAAACACATTGGGCCCGACCTGTTGACCGGGCACCGGCGGCAGCAGCGACCCGGCATAGGCCGTGACGCTGCCGAGAACGACGAGGAAGCCGCCGGTGATCCGATCGGACAGACGCATGCTACGCCTTGGTGAGGCCGGCGGCCTTCATGGCGTCGCCCATTTGCTTGTCGCTGGTCTCCATGAATTTGGCGTAGCCGGCCGCGTCATTCCACACCGTGCCGAAGCCGCGCGCCGCCATGAAGTCCTTGTAGTCCTTGGAGTCGTAAATCTTCTTGAACGCCTCGGTCAGCTTTGCGGCGATGGGCGCCGGCACGCCGCTCGGTCCGGCAAAGCCGCGCCAGG
>JAURVZ010000004.1 GCA_030655215.1 Pseudolabrys sp.
GGAAGTGCGGGTGGACCGGCGAGGTGCACTCGACGCTTTCGCCTTCGGGGAAGTTATCGATGATCAGCTTGAGTGGACGCAGCACGGCCGTGGCGCGCGGCGCCTTCGGATCGAGGTCGTCGCGCAAGGCGCCTTCCAGGATGCTCATGTCGATCCAGCTGTCGGCCTTGGACACGCCAATGCGGTCGCAGAACAGCTGGATCGATTCAGGCGTATAGCCGCGCCGGCGCAGGCCGACAATGGTCGGCATGCGCGGATCGTCCCAGCCGCTGACATAATTGCCTTTGACCAGGCCGTTGAGGATGCGCTTCGACAGCAACGTATGCGTAATGTTGAGCCGCGCCATTTCATACTGATGCGGCTTTGACGGCACGCTTAAGTTCGCGATGAACCAGTCATAGAGCGGCCGGTGATCCTCGAATTCGAGCGTGCAGATCGAATGGGTGATGCCTTCGATGGCGTCGGACTGGCCATGCGCGAAATCGTAGCTCGGATAGATCTTCCACGCCGTGCCGGTGCGCGGATGCGCGGCATCGACGATGCGGTACAGCACCGGGTCTCGCAAATTGATGTTGCCGGAGGCCATGTCGATCTTGGCGCGCAGCACGCAAGACCCAACGGCGAACTGGCCTTCCTTCATCGCGGCGAACTTGGCGAGGTTTTCCTCGACCGAGCGGTCGCGGAACGGCGAGTTCTTGCCAGCTTCCGTCAACGTACCGCGCGCGGCGCGCATGTCGTCCGGGCTCTGGTCGTCGACGTAAGCCAGCCCCTTCTTGATCAGCTCGACCGCCCAGCCATAGAGCGTGTCGAAGTAGTCCGAGGCGTATTTGACATCGCCGGACCATGTGAAGCCGAGCCAGGTGACATCGCGTTCGATGGCGTCGATATATTCCTGCTCTTCCTTGGCCGGATTGGTGTCGTCGAAACGCAGGTTGCAGCGGCCGCCGAATTCGTCGGCCAGGCCGAAATTGAGACAGATCGATTTGGCGTGGCCGATGTGCAAATAGCCGTTCGGCTCGGGCGGGAAACGGGTGACGACCTGTTTGGCGCGACCGCTCTCAAGATCGCCGGCCACGATCTCGCGGATGAAATCGCGCGAGGCTTCCGCGTCTTTGGTTTTGTCGTCGGTCGTCATGCTCATCGGAACCTTGGGGACGGAATGTCCCTAACCCATGACGCGGGCCTCGGCCCCCTGTCAAATGCGCTGTTACCTCGCAGGTAACTTGTGGTACAGGCCGGGCAATGAGCAAACCCGTCGTCACCCGCTTCGCGCCTTCCCCCACCGGCTTCCTCCACATCGGCGGCGGGCGGACAGCCTTGTTCAACTGGCTTTACGCCAAGCGCTTCGGCGGCAAGATGCTGCTGCGCATCGAGGACACAGACCGCGAGCGCTCCACCGAACCTGCCATTGCCGCCATTATCGACGGGCTGAAATGGCTCGGCCTGACCTGGGACGATGACATCGTCTACCAGTTCACCCGCGCCGCGCGGCACCGCGAGGTCGTCGAGCAGCTGCTGGCCGAGGGCAAGGCCTATCGCTGCTACGCCTCGCCGGAGGAACTGACCACGATGCGCGACGCGGCGCGCAAGGAAGGCCGCTCCAAGCTCTATAACGGCCTGTGGCGCGACCGCGCCGAGAGTGAGGCGCCTCCCGGCATCAAGCCGGTGATTCGCATCAAGGCGCCGCTGACCGGCGAGACCGTGGTCGAGGATCAGGTGCAGGGCCGCGTCGTCTGGCAGAATTCGGATCTCGACGACCTGGTGCTGCTGCGCTCTGACGGCAACCCGACATATATGCTGGCCGTCGTGGTCGATGACCATGACATGGGCGTCACGCACATCATCCGCGGCGACGACCATCTCACCAATGGCGCGCGCCAAAAGCAGATCTACGAGGCGCTCGGCTGGGACGTGCCGGTCATGGCGCATATCCCGCTGATCCACGGCCCGGACGGCGCCAAGCTGTCGAAGCGCCATGGCGCGCTCGGTATCGAGGCCTATCGCGCCATGGGCTATCTGCCGGCGGCGATGCGCAATTATCTGGTGCGGCTCGGCTGGTCGCATGGCGACCAGGAGACATTTTCAACCGAGGAAATGATCGCCGCCTTCGACCTGCCGGCGATCGGCCGCGCGCCGGCGCGGCTGGATCTGGTCAAGCTGGCCAATCTCAACGGTCACTATATCCGCGCCACCGATGACGCGGAACTGATCCGCATTCTGGAAGACCTGCTGCCGCACATTGAGGACGGCCATCTGCTGGCGGCCAAACTGACGCCGGAGCTGCGCGGAAAATTGCTCGCCGCCATGCCGGGCTTGAAAGAGCGCGCCAAGACCTTGATCGAACTGTTCGAGGCCTCGCGCTTTTTGTGGGCGTCCCGCCCGCTGGAGATAGATGCCGCCGCCAAGGTGCTGCTGACGGCCGAGGCGAAGGCGATCGTTGCCGCGCTGCTGCCGGACCTGGAAGCGATCACCGCGTGGGACGCAGCCTCGGTCGAAGCGGTCGTGCGCAGCTTTGCCGAGCGCACGAATGTGAAACTCGGCGCCGTGGCGCAACCGCTGCGCGCGGCGCTGACCGGCAAGACCACCTCGCCGCCGATTTTCGACGTGCTGGCCGTACTCGGCCGCGACGACAGCCTCGGCCGGCTACGCGATCAGGCGGCCTGACCCGCCTGGCGGTTCTCGCGAAATCTTTACGCGCCCGCATGCTTGGCAAGCGAGAGCCATGCTTATATAGCGGGCACGACAAACCCTGCTCTATCTTGCAGCGCACAGGTGGATGGGCTACCCAAAATAAGGCTGGAAGTTCCACGTCTCCACCCCGGTGACGTCCTTTCCGCCCGCTCGTTTTCAGCGCTGCCCGCTGCCAATCCCGAGGGCCCGACTATGGACGCAAAGACCGCCGCCAAAGCTACCGGCAAGATCACCGTTGGCGATAAGAACTGGGACTTCCCGGTCTACAAAGGGTCGATCGGCCCGGACGTGCTCGACATCGCCAAGCTGTACGGCGAAAGCGGCATCTTCACTTACGACCCCGGCTTCACCTCGACGGCGAGCTGCGAGTCCAAGATCACCTATATCGACGGCGATGAGGGCGTGCTGCTCTATCGCGGCTATCCGATCGAACAGCTCGCCGAGCACGGCGACTTCCTCGAGACCTGCTATTTGCTGCTGTACGGCGAACTGCCGACGCCGGCGCAGAAGGCCGACTTCGACTACCGCGTCACGCGCCACACAATGGTGCACGAGCAGATGAGCCGCTTCTTCCAGGGCTTCCGCCGCGACGCGCATCCGATGGCGATTATGACCGGCTCGATCGGAGCGCTGTCGGCGTTCTATCACGACTCGACCGACATCTCGGATCCGACGCAGCGCATGATCGCGTCGCTGCGCATGATCGCCAAGGTGCCGACGCTCGCGGCGATGGCCTACAAATATTCGGTCGGCCAGCCCTTCGTTTATCCGAAGAACGAGCTCGACTACGCTTCGAACTTCCTGCGCATGTGCTTTGCCGTGCCGGCTGAGGACTACAAGGTCAATCCGGTGCTGGCGCGCGCCATGGACCGCATCTTCATCCTGC
>JAURVZ010000024.1 GCA_030655215.1 Pseudolabrys sp.
AGGTCGAAGGCATCGTTGATCTTGTCGAGCGGCATTGTGTGCGTAATCAGGTCGTCAATGTTGATCTTGCCGTCCATGTACCAGTCGACGATTTTCGGCACTTCGGTGCGGCCGCGCACGCCGCCGAAAGCGGTGCCTTTCCAGACCCGGCCGGTGACCAGTTGGAATGGCCGGGTGGCGATTTCCTTGCCGGAGGCGGCAACGCCGATGATGATCGATTCACCCCAGCCGCGATGGGTGCATTCCAGCGCCTGACGCATGACATCGACATTGCCGATGCATTCAAACGAGAAATCGGCGCCGCCGCCGGTGAGATCGACAATGGCCTGCACGACCTTGTCGCGGCCGACTTCATCCGGATTTACGAAATGCGTCATGCCGAATTTCTTGGCCATGGCGACCTTGGCGGGATTGGTGTCGACGCCGATGATCTTGTCGCAGCCCACCATGCGGGCAGCCTGCAAGACATTGAGGCCGATGCCGCCGAGACCGAAAACGGCGACATTGGCGCCGGGCCAGACTTTCGCGGTGTTGATGACGGCGCCGATGCCGGTGGTGACGCCGCAGCCGATGTAGCAGATCTTGTCGAACGGCGCGTCTTCACGGACCTTGGCGAGCGCGATCTCGGGCAGCACGGTGAAGTTGGCGAAGGTCGAGCAGCCCATATAGTGGAACACCGGATCGCCATCGCAACGGAAGCGCGCGGTGCCGTCCGGCATGACGCCCTTGCCCTGCGTTGCGCGGATCGCGGTGCAGAGATTGGAGCGCTGCGACAGGCAGGTTTTGCACTGGCGGCATTCCGGTGTGTACAGCGGGATGACATGATCGCCGACCTTCAGCGAGGTTACGCCAGCGCCGATCTCGCGGACGATGCCGGCGCCTTCATGGCCGAGAACGGCGGGAAAGATGCCTTCCGGATCGAGACCCGACAATGTGTAGGCATCGGTGTGACAGACGCCCGTCGCCATGATTTCGATCAGCACCTCACCCGCTTTCGGGCCTTCGATATCGATGGTCTCAATGGTCAAAGGTGCGCCTGCTTTCCAGGCGACGGCAGCGCGGGTTTTCATGGCTTTATCCTTCGTAAGAATGTGAACGCGTTCTAGCAGGCGCGCGCCGAACAGTCACGGTGTGTCGCGCGTCAGTTGCCGATGCGCGAACGCACCTTGCCTTGCGGGAAAAGGCCGGCGACCCAATCGATGAACACGCGCACGCGCGGCGGCAGGCCGCGCGACTGCGGATAGAGCACCGAGAGCGGCGTCGGCGATGGCGGATGTTTGGGGAGCACTTCGATCAGGCGGCCGGCCTTCAGGTCGCGCGTCACATGGTAACGCGGTGTCTGGATCAGGCCGAGGCCGAGACGGCACAGAGCAATGCTGGTTTCGCCGGCCGTGACATTGATGGTCGAGGGCAGGGTGATGTGCTCGAGCTTGCCTTTGACGGTAAATTCGAGCGGCAGCACATTACCGGTCGCCGATGAAGCGAAGCCGATCATGCGGTGGCCGTTGAGCTCGGCGAGATTGCGCGGCGTGCCATGCGCGCGCAAGTAAGCCGGGCTGGCAATGGTGACTTCATCCATCGCCGCGATCTGCCGCGCCACCATGGTCGAGTCGCGCAAGGTGCCGCCGCGGATGACGCAATCGACACCCTCGCGCACCAGATCGACGAGGCGGTCGCCTTCGCCGATATGCAGCGTCAGGCCGGGATAGGCTTTGAGGAAGCGCGGCAGCTCCGGCACGATGACATTGCGCAGCATCGATCCATGCACGTCGATGCGCAGTTCACCGCGCGGTGCGATGCCGCCGAAGCCGCTCTCGGCATCCTCGACATCGGCAATGATCGCGAGGCAGCGGCGGTAATAGGCTTCGCCTTCGAGTGTCGGGCTGACGTGACGCGTGGTGCGCGCCAGCAGGCGGACGCCGAGCCGCGCTTCGATCTCTTTCACGGCATCGGTGACGGTCGAGCGCGGCAGGCCGGTATCTTCGGCGGCGCGCGTGAAGCTGCGCCGCTCGACGATGCGCGTATAGAGCCGCATGGCGTCCAATCGGTCCATGACTGTTCGCATACACCGGATAGTCATGCCGAAACAAGGCTGATTATCCGGATAATGGCAGCGGCTATCTCAGGGTCATCGGCGCAGGTCGCACCCCCATTTCCAGGAGATAGTCATGAACGACAGCATCAAATCAGCCATTGTTACCGGCGGTTCGCGCGGCATCGGCGCGGCAATCGCGGCGCGGCTGGCCGCGGACGGCTTTGCCGTGACGGTGAATTATGCCGGCAATGCCAAGGCGGCCGGTGAGATTGTTGCGGCGATCGAGAAGGCCGGCGGCCGGGCGATCGCCGTGCAGGGTGACGTGAGCGAACCGGCGGCGATGCGCAAGCTGTTCGACGAAACCGAGAAAGCCTTCGGCGGCGTCGATGTGCTGGTCAACAATGCCGGCATTCTGACGACGGCGACGTTGGGTGACGAATCCGACGAAGCCTTCGACCGCATGATCGCCATCAACCTCAAGGGCACGTTCAACGGTCTGCGTGAGGCGAGCAAGCGAATGCGCGATGGCGGCCGCGTGATCAACTTCTCGACCAGCGTCGTCGGCACCAAGCTGGAAAGCTATGGCGTCTACACCGCGACCAAGGCGGCAGTCGAAGCGATGACCGGCATTCTCGCCAAGGAAATGCGCGGCCGGAACATCACTGTGAACGCTGTGGCGCCGGGACCGGTGGCGACGGAGTTGCTAACCGCGGGCCGTACGCCGGAAATGCTGGCGATGTTCGCCAAGGGCGCGCCGCTGGAGCGTCTCGGCCAGCCGGACGACATTGCACGCGTTGTGTCGTTTCTTGCCGGACCGGAAGGCGGCTGGATCAATGCGCAAGTGATACGCGCCAATGGCGGGTTGGTCTGATCTTCTTACCCTCCCCCTTGTGGGGAGGGTCGACCGCCGAGCGTAGCGAGGTGGGCGGGGTCGGGGTGATTGCGAATAGTGACTACCCCCACCCCGCTCGCTAATGCTCGCGACCCTCCCCACAAGGGGGAGGGTAAAAGAAAGACTACGGCCGCCAGGCCGTGACCTTCTCTTCCGATTTCTTCGCCGTGCCGCCACCAGCTTCGTTGATGATCTTGAACAGCTCACGCAGCACATCGACAACGCCCTGACCCGAAGCTGATGACAGCAGCATCGGCGTGGTCTTCGACGCCTTCTTCAGCCGCGCCAGTTGTTTCTTGATCGCTTCCGGCGTCATCGAGTCTGTCTTGGACAAAGCGACGATCTCGATCTTGTCGGTGAGGCCGTTGCCATAGGCGTCGAGTTCGTCGCGCACGATCTGGTAATCATTGCCGGCGTGCTCGCCGGTGCCATCGACGAGATGTAAAATGACGCGGCAGCGCTCGGCGTGACCGAGGAATTTGTCGCCGAGGCCAACGCCTTCATGCGCGCCTTCGATCAGGCCGGGCAAATCGGCGAGCACGAATTCGCGGTCATCGACGCCGACAACGCCGAGCTGCGGGTGCAAGGTGGTGAACGGATAATCGGCGATCTTCGGCCGCGCCGCCGAGACGCGGGCGAGGAAGGTCGACTTGCCGGCATTGGGCAGGCCGACAAGGCCGGCATCGGCGATCAGCTTGAGGCGCAGACGAATGGTGCGCTCTTCGCCGGGCTGGCCGGGATTAGCGCGGCGCGGCGCCTGGTTGGTCGAGGTCTTGAAATAGGCATTGCCGAAGCCGCCATTGCCGCCGGTAGCGAGGCGGACGCGCTGGCCGATCTCGGTGAAGTCGACGAGCAGGGTCTCGCCGTCTTCTTCATAGATCTGGGTGCCGACCGGCACCTTCATGACCTTGTCCTTGCCGTTGGCGCCATGGCGGTCCTTGCCCATGCCGTTTTCGCCGCGTTCGGCCATGAAGTGCTGCTGGTAGCGATAATCGATCAGCGTGTTGAGGCCGTTGACGGCTTCGACGAAGACGTCGCCGCCTTTTCCGCCGTCGCCGCCGGACGGACCGCCGAATTCGATAAACTTCTCACGCCGGAACGCGATGCAGCCATTGCCGCCCGCGCCGGACCCTATGTAGACCTTGGCTTCGTCGAGGAATTTCATTTTAAAAACTAACCAGCTTTCGCTTTTGATTGTGTCGATGTGGCCATGCCGCGCTCGATGAGGAGACGGATGTAGCGCTGATAGGGCACGCCCTCGCGCTTGGCATGGAGCCGGATGACGTCGAGCAAGCTCTCCGACAGACGGAGGTTGATGCTCTTCTCTTTCGGCAGAATTTCAAAATGCATGGGTTTGAAATTCTCCGCATGCAAATAGTCTGTCAGGTCCTGCTCAAGAAAGGCTTCAGCTTCCTCGTCGGTCTTGAAATGAGGCACTTTCTTTTTCATAACGCGCTATTTCCCTCGCGTGCATAAAACGGGCGCTGATCGGGCGCAGCAGAGTCTGGTCACCGTGAACACGCGGCGTGAAAGCGACGAATGCATAGCGACCGCCCGGCGTGCGGCCCACTGCAATGAATCGCGTTTCACGGGCGGAGTTCTTGATGTCGTGGACGATCAAGGTTTCCGTGTGGGCGACGACGTGTTCGATGTCGGCAACAGAAAGACCATGCTTCTGGCACTTTCCAGAGTTGCCATCATCCCAGTCAAAGCCGTCTGCCGACGCGCCCATGCGCGGATATAGGCATTTGCCTATACAAATGTCAACATCGGCAAGTCCCGTCGAGGCTTCGCAAACCGGTCGTTAGCCGTATATACCGTCTCCCGCATGACGAACCCGCCCCGCCCCGCAGGACACAACAGCCCGGTTGCCGGCATCTCCCTGATGCTGATCGGCATCTTTTTCTTCGCGCTCAACGACGCGATGGGGAAGTACCTGGTCGGCACCTTCTCGGTCGGCCAGATCCTGCTGATCCGCAGCGCGGCGGCGCTTGTCATGCTGGTGCCCTTCATCAAGCGCGAGGGCCTGACGCCGTTCACCACCATGCCGCGGCCTTGGTTGCAGTTCCTGCGCGCGGTGTTCGCGACCTTCGAGGTCGCGGCTTTCTATTGGGCGCTGAACGACATGTCGCTCGCCGACGTCATGACGTTCTATCTCGCCGGTCCGATCTACGTCACCGCGGTGTCTCCTTTCCTGCTCGGCGAGAAAGTCGGCTGGCGGCGCTGGGCCGCGGTCTGCATCGGCTTTGTCGGCGTCATCATTGCGCTCAAGCCGACGTCCGGGGCGCTCAGCCCGGCGGCGCTTGTCGCCATTGCCGGCAGCTTTGCCTTCTCGATCTTCATGGTGTGCACGCGGCTGGTGCGCGGCACGTCGGGCATCGTACTGGTGACGATCCAGAATGGTGCGGCTCTGGTGTTCGGCGCGATTGCAGCGCCGTTTGCCTGGGTGGCGGTGAGCTGGTTCGACGGCGCCTTGCTGGCGCTGCTCGGTCTCGTCGCGATGACGGCCTATCTCTGCATCAACAAGGCCTTGAGCCTTGCGGAAGCCTCGGTGGTGGTGCCGTATCAATATTCGACGATCTTCTGGGCGATCGTGCTCGGCTATATTTTCTTCGGTGATATCCCGAGCACGCCGATGCTGATCGGCGCCGGCATCATCATCGCCGCCGGCATTTATATTTTCATTCGCGAGCAGCAATTGGCGAAGGCGGTGCCGGCGCCTGCGTTTTCCGAGCCGCCGCCGGGCTGATTACGCGACAATCGCATCCGCTTCGATCTCGACCAGCCAGCCGGGATCGATGGCCTGCACGATCTGGATCATGGTCGAGGCCGGGCGGATGCCCTTGAAGAACTCGCCATGGGCGCGGCCGGCCTCCTGCCAGTTGATCATCTCTTTCAGATAAACGCGGGTGCGGATGATGTGCTCGCGCTTGCCGCCGGCATCGTTGATCGCCTTTTCGATAATGGCGAGACAGCGCAATGTCTGGCCATACAAGTCGCCGGGGCAGGCGACACCGCCGCCCGGCGCAATCGGCGCGGTGCCGGACACCGCAATATGCGCGCCGGCGCGTACCGCGCGCGAGAAGCCGATCTGCTCTTCGAAAATGGCGCCGGACGAAACGAGTTGACGCTCCATGATCACTCCCGATTTTCGCGTTGAAAATTAAGGTGCGGCCTTCATGCGCTCAGTAACCAGTGCCGACATAGCATCAGCCTCTTCGCCGGCGCCGCGCAAACCGGCGGCAACGCCAGCCTGATCGGCGGCGTTGCGGTTCTGGCTGACTTTCCATTTGCCTTCGATGCGCGCGATCGGAATCTCAAGGCCGACAATGCCCTTGAGCTGCGCGGTGACGAAGGCATCAGGCGCATCGCTGACCTGCCAAGGCGCTGCGCGTGGCGCTTCATGATGATGCGTGAGATCGTCGAGTTGATGGCGCAGCCAGGCAGCGTCGTCCATCACCCGCGGCTTACCCCAGGCATGCACACTGATGTAATTCCATGTCGGCACGACTTTGCCGGTCTCTTGCTTGGTCGGATAGAGCGATGGGCTGATGTAAGTCTGCGGGCCTTGAAACACGACCAGACATTCATCGACTTCGGCGAGTTCACGCAATTGCGGATTGGCGCGCGCCAGATGCGCACGCAACGTGCCGTTCTCCGACGCTTTCGCATCGACGAGAAACGGAATGGCATTCGCCTGCAGTCCCCCGGGCCCTGCAGTGATCAGGAGCCCGAGAGAATGATGGTGCATCAGCGCGTGCTGGACCGCGCGTCGGTCTTCACGAAAGTGCGGCGGCTGATACATCACACAGCCCGACTGATATTGCCTTTGCCCCACGACTTGATCGCCGACCAGATGCCGCGCTCGAGCCGGAAGCGGTCGATCGGCGCCGACGACTTGATCGCCTTGATGCGATAGAGGCCAACACCGGTCCACTGGAAGCCGCACTTCTCCAGCACGCGGCGCGAGGCCGGGTTGGTGACGCGGCTGCCGGCTTGCAGCGCCTTATGCTCAAGTTCGGTGAAGGCGTAATCGATGACGGCGTGCATCGCCTCGGTGGCGTAACCCTTGCCCCAATAGTCCACGCCGAGCCAGTAACCGAGCTCGGGTGTCGGCTCCTCCTTCACGATGCCGCAGGCTCCGATAATCGTGCCGTCGCGCAAGATGATGAGGAACACGGCTTCGTCGCAGGCCTTATTGGCGCCGGCGATAAAGCTCTCGGCATCCGACACCCGGTAAGGATGCGGAATGCGTGCAGTATTTTCGGCAATGCGGCGGTCATCGGCCAGCGCAGCTACCGCTTTAGCGTCCGCGAGAGTCGGTGCACGCATGGCAAGCCGCTTTGTCTCGAGGACGGGGATACAGGCCTCGCAGAACGTCTCGCTTGGTATTTCTTCCAGCAGTGTCATGGCTTCAGGCTCCTGTTTGCCGGTGCGATGAGCCGCCCCGGAAATGAAAAGAGGGGAGCCGGTTTCACCCGTCTCCCCTCTCAGGACCCTATGAGCCCTGCCGGTTTGACTTGGTGACCGGCAGACCTCGATTTTTGGTCTACCTTTTACTCGGCGGCAGCAGCTTCCATCATCGGTACGACGGAGACGTAGGTGCGGCCTTTAGCTTTGGTGGCGAACTGAACTTTACCGGTGGTGAGGGCGTAGAGCGTATGGTCGGTGCCCATGCCGACATTGCGGCCGGGATGCCAGGTGGTACCGCGCTGACGGCAAATGATATTGCCCGGATTGGCGACTTCGCCACCCGACTTCTTCAAGCCAAGACGACGGCCCGCGGAATCGCGGCCGTTGCGTGATGAACCACCAGCTTTTTTATGTGCCATAGCGAACTACTCTCTCGAATTCAGTTTTGAACGTACACCGATTCCGTTTCGGAATCACCTTACTTTTTCTCTTACTTTTTCTTGGCCTTCGCGGCCGGCTTGGAATCAGCCTTAGCGCGGGGCTTTGCCGTCTTCGGCGCAGCCTTTTTGGCCTTTTTCTCGGCCTGGGCTTCGGCGGCTTCGCCTTCCAGCTTGGGCTTTGGCTCTTTCTTCGGCCGGGCCGGCGGCGTCGCCTGCGGCTTGGCACCGTCGGTCAAAATCTCGGTGATGCGGATCATCGAGAAATCGTGACGGAAACCGCGCTTGCGGCGCGAATTCTTGCGGCGGCGCTTCTTGAAAGCGATCACCTTGTCGCCGCGGGTGTGCTGGAGCACTTCACCCGCAACCATGGCTCCGGCGACGGTCGGAATGCCGACGGTGGGCGTATCGCCACCGAGCAGCAGGACTTCGCCGAACTCAATCACTTGGCCGGCTTCAACCGCTACGCGGTCGATCCGGATCACATCTTCAGCCACTACGCGGTACTGCTTACCGCCGGCTTTGATGACTGCGAACATCGTTTTTTCCTCGTGTTCAAACCCGATCTCGGAGGATTCCGGACCGGCTTCTTGTCAGTCGATTTACGTGTGTTTTTAAGGACTTAACGTCCAAAAACAGGCGAGCGGACCCTAGGGGTCCGCTGCTAGGGCGTCTTATGCAGGGGAAAACGTCAGATTGTCAAGAAAACCGAGTCTTTTCGGTCCCGCTAGGGTGCTGACGGGGGGCGCCCCCCTCACACGTCCGTGGTGGCTGTCGCCAGGGCCGGGGTGGCTGTCTCAGCCCCGGAGTAGTCGAGCCGGTAGCCGACGCCGAGTTCCGTCGCCAGGATCTTCGGCGAGTCCGGGTTCGGCTCGATCTTCTGCCGCAGTTTGCGGACGAAGATGCGCAGATAATGCGTGTCCTGCATGTGGATCGAGCCCCACACTTCTTTCAGTAAGTGCTGATGCGTGACCACATTGCCGGCGTGCTGGGCCAGCACCTGCAGCAGCCGGTATTCCTTCGGCGTGAGCGTCAGCCGCGTGCCGTTCAACGTCACCGCGCGGGCGGCGAGATCGATCATCAAAGGGCCGACAGTAACGGCGGGCTCACCCGATGCGGCGCGCGACTGGCGGCGCAGCGCAACGCGCACGCGCGCCAGCAACTCGGCAATGCCGAACGGCTTCACCACATAATCGTCGGCGCCCATTTCCAGCAGCCGCACTTTCTGCGCCTCCGTCGAGCGAACCGACAGAACGATGATCGGCACGGTCGACCAGGAGCGGATGCGCTCGACGACTTCCGAGCCATCCATGTCCGGCAGGCCGAGATCGACAATGACGATATCGATCGGCCGCAAAGTCGCGGCGCGGATGCCTTCAGTGCCGGTGCCGGCTTCATGCACGACGAAGCCGTTGAGTTCGAAACCGGTGCGCAGAAAGCGGCGGATTTGCGCTTCGTCATCGATGACAAGAACGATCGGGGAGACTTCACTCATCTGCATCGCTTTCCATGTGAGGGACGGCGGCTTGCGTCACCGGCAGTTCAATCGCGAGTGTCGCGCCCTGGCCAGGGCCATCACTCACAGCATTCATTTTCCCGCCATTGGCTGCAATGAAGGCATTGGCGATCCAGAGACCGAGGCCGGAACCGCTGGTGGTCGTGGCGTGGCGCTGGCCACGGGCAAAACGATCCCAGATCTGTGGCTGTTCGGTGGCGGAAAGCCCGGCGCCCTCATCCGTAACGCTGAGCACCATGCGGCCATCGCGGGCGCGGGCGGCGACCGTGATCTGCGAGCCGGGCGGGGAATACTTGGCGGCATTGTCGAAGATCTGCACCAAAGCCTGCTTCACCAGCACCGGATCGACATGAATCAGCGGCAGGTCGGACGGCATGTTGAGAACAACATGATGACCGGCCATGCGGCCGCGGCAACGCTCCAGCGCACTGTCGATAATGTCGGCCGGATCGGCCCATTCGGCGCGCGGCACGATGCCGTCGGATGAAATGCGCGTGGCGTCGAGCAGGTTCTGGATGTCGTCATTGAGCCGTTCGGCTTCGCTGCGCACGTCCTGCACCAGCGCCTGCAACTTGGTTTCGCCGCGCAAGGCCGGCGCGGCGCTGAGCACGGTGGCAGCCCCCAGGATCGACGCCAAAGGCGTACGCAATTCATGGCTGACCGAGCCGATCAAGGCTTCGCGCAATTGATCGGTCTGCGAGCGCATATGCGCTTCGTTGATGGCATGCGCGATGCCGAGGCGCTCCAGCGTAGCGGTCGCGTCAGCCAAAGCGGCATCGACGCGGCTGCGCAATTCGTCGGAATCGTCCTGCGAATGCCGGCCGAAATTGATGGCGATCAAGCCGAATTCGGGTGACTTCGGCGACACCGCGCGCACCAGCCAGACTTCGCCACCGCTGGCATTGACCGTGACGCCGGTGGCGTTATCGCGATTTGCGGCGGCGAAGCCTTCCACGGCAGCGATAACTTCAGCCGGCACTGCCGTGCCATTGCGGCGTTTGTTGTCGCGCGCCGCGGAGAACAGAACAACCTGCTGCTGCATGACGGCGGTGAGATGATCCTCGATCGCCGATTGAATATCGGCAACGTCGAAGGCAACCGCCAGCCGGCGCGAGAAGGCATAAAGATCGCGCATCTCGATCTCGCGCTGGCGCGACATTTCGAGCTGGCTCTTCAGCCGCGTCGCCAGCTGGCTGACCACCACGGCCACGCAGATGTAGAGAATGAGATTGACCACTTCCTGCGGATCGGTGATGTGCAGGCTGTAAAGCGGCGGGAAGAAGAAGTAGGCCGAGGCGATGACGCCGAGAAACGCCGCGACCAGGGCCGGAATCAGGCCCCAGCGGATGGCGGCGATCAGCACCGGAACGAGATAGGCGACGGTTCCGCTGCTCAGCCCGATCTGCCAGATGATCACGGCGACCAGCACCGTGGTGGCCGCGACCAGGCCGAGGGTCAGGGCGATGCCGCGCACTTCTTTGCGGAAAAAGTTGTTTTTCGGGGCGTCGGGCATCGAAATGGGCGGGTTACGGAGGCGGATCGGAGCAGCCGTTGCCTTCTATACGCCCCGTGCGCGGGTCTGTCTTTATCACTTGTTTGTGGGGCCCCTCTTGGTTACATAGCGGCGTCCAATCCGGGCTTTTCGGGCCCGTTTTGGACCGCGGAGAGGTGGCAGAGCGGTTGAACGCACCGCACTCGAAATGCGGCATGGGTGCAAGCCCATCGGGGGTTCGAATCCCTCCCTCTCCGCCAAAAACAGCCTTATGGACCCTCGGGGTTCATAAGGCTGTTTTCGTTTCTGGACGGGCTATCGGCTTCCCGTTTTTCTTATCGAACGCGTGCGCTGCGGCGCAGCCACAGCGCTTCTTTGCCGGTTTCGCTAGCCGAAATTCACCGACACTTTCAGTGGCATAGCGGCGCTTCGTGATAGCTCTCGAAACAATAATCATAGGGAGGGCAATCCATGTCGCTGGTCAGATCCACACTGTCGTTTGTCGCGGCCGCCCTTGCAGTGTCGCTGCTGTCGGCCGCCGCACACGCGCAAGCCTATCCGCAAAAACCGATCACCTTCGTCGTGCCGTTCGGCGCCGGTGGTGGCACCGATGTCATCGGCCGCATGCTGCAGGATGATCTGCGCAAGGAACTCGGCCAGACCATCCTCATCGAGAACAAGCCGGGCGCCAATGGCGCGATCGGTTCGGCGCAGGCGGCGCGCGCAACGCCGGACGGCTACACCTTGATGCTGACGGCGAGCTCGACCTTCTCGCTCAACCCGAACCTGATGGCGAACATCCAGTACGACCAGCTCAAAGATTTCATCCCGGTCGGCTTCATCGTCCGCGCGCCGTGGATGATGGTTGTGCATGAGAAGAGCGGCTACAAGACCGTCGCCGATGTCGTCAAAGCGGCGAAGGAAAATCCGGGCAAGCTGACGGTGGGTTACTGGCAGAGCAATGTGCAGGTCACCGCCGAAGTCTTCCAGAAGGCCGCCGGCGTTCAATTGCTCAAGGTGCCGTACAAGAGCGTGGTCGAGGCCATGGCCGATCTGCTCGGCCAGCGTATCGACATCATGTTCGTCGATATCCAGGCGGCGCGCGCCTATATCGACAGCGGCCAGCTGCGCTACCTCGCCGCCACCACCGCGACCCGCGTGTCGATCGCGCCGAATGTTCCGACATTGGTCGAGCAAGGCTATCCGTCGGTTGTCACCGATGCTTCGGTCATCCTGTTCGCGCCGGCCAAGACGCCGCAACCGATCCTCGAGCGGCTGAACGAAGCCATGGTCAAGGTTGTCGGCATTCCGAGCATCCGCGAGAAACTCCAGACCCTCGGCCACGAGCCGACGACGATGACGCTGCCGGAGCTGGACAATTTCATCCGAACCGAACTGGTCAAGTGGCATGACATGATCGCCAGCGCCGGTATACCCAAGCAGTAATCCTTCGCGGCAATGGTCCGCGCCATGGGAATGAACTACAAGGGCACGGCACACGCCGTGCCCTTCGCAATCAGGCAGTCGAGGCAAGTTTCATGAGTGATGTGGTCATCGTAACCGGCGCCAGCAGCGGCATTGGCGCGGCAACAGCGCGGTTGCTCGGCACGGAGGGCGCCAGCGTCGTCGTGAACTACCGCAGCTCGAAAGAGCAGGCCGACGCCGTTGTCGCCGATGTCATCGCCGCCGGCGGCAAGGCCGTGGCGATCCAGGCCGACATGGGCGTTGAGGCGGACATCGTCCGCCTGTTCGAGGAAACCGACAAGGCCTTCGGGCCTCTGACCGGCCTCGTCAACAATGCCGGCATCAACGGGCCGCAACTGCGCAGCCTGTACGACTACACGTTCAAGGAGACGATGGACATTCTCGCCGTCAACACGGCCGGCCTGCTGATCTGCTGCCGCGAAGCGGCCAAGCGCATGTCGACCACGAAAGGCGGCAAAGGCGGCAGCATCGTCAACGTCTCGTCGATCGGCGCGTTGACCGGCAGTCCCGGCCGCTTCATTCATTATGCCGGTTCGAAAGGCGCGGTCGACAGCATGACACTCGGCCTTGCTGTCGAAGTGGCGCGCCAGGGCATTCGCGTCAATGCGATCCGTCCCGGCACCGTCGATACGCCGATCCACGACAAGGTCGGCCAGCGCGAGCGCGTCATGAAAGCCTCGCTCGATATTCCGCTCGGCCGCGCCGGTACGCCGGAGGAAGTCGCGGAGTCCATCGTCTGGCTGCTGTCGGGCAAGGCCTCGCTGGTCACCGGCGCGATCCTGAATGTGATGGGCGCGCAGCGCTAACCAAGAGAGATTTAAGACGATGAACGATTTCGGCCTCACACGGGCGCCGCGCGCCATTGTCTTTGGTCTCGGTCAGCGCAAGGCGCTCGGTCGTATTGCAGCGCAAACCGGCAAGGCGGCTTTGGTCTGCACCGATCAGCGCCTCAGCGCCGAGCCGGTTTTCGCCGCGATGATGGATGATCTCAAGGCCCATGGCGTTGCGGTGCGCGTCTATGACCGCACGCTCGCAGAGTTGCCATTGAGCTGCATCGATGATGCCGTCAATCACGCGTCAGGCTTCGGCGCCGATATGGTCATCGGCATTGGCGGCGGCTCGTGCATGGATCTTGCCAAGGTCGTCGCGCTGCTGCTTGCGCATGGCGGTCACCCGCGCGACTACTATGGTGAGTTCAAGGTGCCCGGGCCGGTGCTGCCGATTCTCGCGGTGCCGACCACGGCGGGCACCGGGTCCGAAGTAACGCCGGTTGCCGTGCTCGGCGATCCGGAACGCGCGATGAAAGTCGGCATTTCGTCGCCGCATCTCATTGCTCACACCGCGATCTGCGATCCCGAACTGACAATGACATGCCCGCCGTCGCTGACCGCCGTGTCCGGCGCCGATGCGTTGACCCATGCCATTGAGGCCTACACCGCGCTTGTGCGGCCGGCGACGCCAACACTTTCGACTGATCATGTTTTCGTCGGCAAGAACGTGCTGTCGGATGCCTATGCCTTGCAGTCGATCCGGCTGCTGGCGCGCTACCTGCCTGATGCGGTCAAGGACGGCAGCAACGCGGAAGCGCGTGTTGCGGTGATGCAAGGCGCCATGCTCGCCGGGCTCGCCTTTGGCACCGGCGGCACCGCAGCCGCGCATGCCATTCAATATCCGGTCGGTGCGCTGACGCACACGCCGCATGGCGCCGGCGTCGCGCAACTCATGCCCTATGTGATGGCGTTCAATCGTTCGAGCTGCCCGGCAGCGGTGGCCGATGTCGCGCGCGCCATGGGCGTCATCGGCGCGAGCGGCGAGGAAGAATTGTCGCGCGCCGCCGTTACCGCGGTCGCCGATCTGTTTAACACGATCGGCATTCCCAAGACATTGGCCGAACTCGGCCTGCCCGCCGACAAGCTCGACTGGACCGCCGAGCAGTCGATGGCGTCGCAACGGTTGGTGAAGAACAATCCGCGCGCACTCGATCAGGCGGCGATGAAGACAATCATCGACGCCGCGTTTGTTGGTGATTTGGCGCGGCTCGCTTAGAACCTGTCGTATC
>JAURVZ010000015.1 GCA_030655215.1 Pseudolabrys sp.
TGGCGCGCGGCGAACATGGTGGCGACGAACTTGGCGCGATAGACCACGGTGTCGAGACGGCGCTCCAGCAGGCCGATCATGTTGGCACCCGAGTCGCCCTTCATACGAATGGCTTCGTCATAGATGCCGCGGAACTGCTTCTCGGAGATGTTGCCGTAATAGCCGCGCAGCTTCTGCTTGGCCTTGAGCTGCACGCCGTAATCGGAGAGCTTGCTCTTGCGGCGCTGGCCGTGCTGGCCCGGGCCGTATTCGCGGCGGTTTACCGGCGACTTCGGACGGCCCCAGATGTTCTGGCCCATACGGCGGTCGAGCTTGTACTTGGATTCCATACGCTTGGTCATCGCGTCCTCGTTTTGTGCATCGATTTTGTGAGGAACCGCGCCCTCCTACTGTCCCGGGGGGAGCCCGGAACCGACAGGTAAACCCTTAAAGCGTAAGGGTTTCCCACGGGTGCGAAACGCCTGAACGGGTTCGAAATGCCCCGTCAGGTGGGCGGGTTTTAGGGGGTAGGGGCGGAAGTGTCAAACTTAACCGGCCCGGCCGGGAAGGGCTGATTAAGACTATCGTCTAGTTTGGCCGGTTTCCACGTTGGCTGCCTTGCCATTGCCGCTTTTGACCCCCAATTGAGGCTGGTCAGACGGGCCCCTCTGGCAGCCACACGGCTGCGATGTCGTATGACCTCACAAGAGGGGCATACGTCATGCTTGAATTCCTGAGTCCATCGCCAGAAGCTTTCGCCGCCTTCCTCCAGGTCATGATGATCGACCTGGTGCTGGCCGGCGATAATGCCGTTGTCATCGGCCTTGCCGCCGCCGGCCTGCCGGCCGACCAGCGCCGCAAGGCGATCATCGTCGGCATCATCGCCGCGACCGTGCTGCGCATCGCCTTTGCCGGCGTCGCCATTCAACTCCTGCAAATTGTCGGCCTGCTGTTTGCCGGTGGCGTCCTGCTGCTCTGGGTCTGCTGGAAGATGTGGCGCGAGCTACGCTCCGGCGGTCATGAAGGCGGCCTCGACGCTCACGGCAACGTCACGGACGCGGCTGCCCCGCGCAAGACTTTCGCGCAGGCCGCGCTGCAGATCCTGATTGCCGACGTGTCGATGTCACTCGACAACGTGCTCGCCGTGGCCGGTGCCGCGCGCGACCATCCCAATGTGCTGATCTTCGGCCTGGTGCTGTCGATCGTGCTGATGGGCGTTGCCTCGAGCTTCATCGCCGGCCTGCTCACCAAGCACCGCTGGATCGCCTATGTCGGCCTCGCGATCATTCTCTACGTGTCGGGCGACATGATCTGGCGCGGTGCGCTCGAGCTGAAAGCGTGGGCGGGTTAAAAGCCGAACTGCACCAAGGCACCCGCGAGCGCGCGCGGCGGCACCTTGCCTGACGTGAAAAAGATGGACGGCCGTTCGGTGGTGTCACCGGGCGGCCGTTCGCGCATCAGGTCGGCGACGCGGCGCGCAATGGCCGGCGCCGGATCGAGCCAGTCGACCGGCCAGGCGGCAACAGCGCGGAAGCGCTGCACCAGCAGCGGATAATGCGTGCAGGCCAAGACGATCGTGTCGGTGTAATGCTCCGGCGGGCCTTCGCCGAAGCAGGGCGCGATCTCCGATTTGATGTCGGAATCAGACGCGGGCGTGCCGGCGAGTTCGAGTTCGGCATAGGTGGCGAGCTTGGGCGAGCCGACCAGCACGACGTTACAGTCATGCGCGAACTCGGTGATCAGCTTGCGGGTGTATTCACGGCTGACGGTCGCCTGCGTGCCGAGCACGGCGATACGTTTTGATTTGGAATGCGCGCAGGCCGGCTTGATGGCGGGGACCGTGCCGACGAAAGGCACGCTGTAAGCGGCGCGCAATTGCGCCAGCGCCAGCACCGAAGCGGTGTTGCAGGCGATGACAACGAGATCGGGTTTGTGCGAGGCAATCGCCTCGCCGACGACAGCGACAATGCGCGCGATCAATTCGGCTTCCGGCTTGTTGCCATAAGGAAAGCCGGCATCGTCGGCGACATAGACATAGCGCGCATCCGGCCGCGCGGTGGCGACCTCGCGGAACACGGTGAGGCCGCCGACTCCGGAATCGAAAATCAGGATGGTGGCGGGTGCGGGCATGCGGGAAGCGTAGAGCGGGGCCGTTAAGGTTTTATGTGCGCGTGCACGTCGGGCCTGCCGGCCGCCGCAGACGGCAGCGGCCAAAAGATGTTGAAGGTTGTATTTTCATCTGCCACACTTCACCTGCAGCGTGGCTGGGGGCGGCGATGGCAGTGAAAAATATTGTCCTTTTGTCGGACGGGACGGGGAATAGTTCGGACAGCACGTTCAAGTCCAATGTCTGGCGATTGTATCAGGCGGTCGACCGGTCGCCACCGGCCGCCGATTCAGGCCATCCCGATCAGCTGGTCTATTACGACAATGGCGTCGGCACTGAGAGCTTCAGACCGCTTGCGGCGATCGGCGGCGCCTTCGGCATCGGCGTCTGGCAGAATGTGAAGGATCTCTACACGTTCGTCTGCCGCAACTATCAGCCCGGCGACTACATTTTCGGTTTCGGCTTCAGCCGCGGCGCCTTCACCATCCGTCTGCTGATGGGCATGATCGGCAAGTGCGGGATCGTCAAGACGCATAGCGAGGCGCATCTGATCGAATGCGTCGAGGCGGCCTATGAAGCTTATCGCCGCGACTTCCTGCTGCGCGCCTCGCGCAACCGCATGATGATCTATCATCTTTTCCTGCGCGAGCCGAAGTACAGGAAAGTGAACGGCAAGCCCGGCCCGACGATCGAACTGGGGATGGATGGCTGCGAGCAGTTCTTCCCGGACATCCGCTTCCTCGGCGTCTGGGACACGGTCGATGCCTATGGCATGCCGGTCGAAGAGCTGAAGCTGGCGATTGACGACTACATCTGGCCGATGAGTTTTGCCGACCGCGATCCGTCGCCGCGGCTGCTGACGATCCGGCATGCTTTGTCGCTCGATGATGAGCGGCCGACGTTCCGGCCAGTGCTGTGGAACGAAGTGTTGCCGAAGAAGGAGGGTGTGCGCGACAAAGAGGAGGTCCTCACCTCGGAGCGCATCCAGCAGGTCTGGTTCGCCGGCGTGCATGCCAATGTCGGCGGCGGTTATCCCGACGACGGTCTGGCCGTCACCGCGCTGCAGTGGATGATGGACGCGGCTGAACTCAAAGGGCTGCGCTACGACAAATGGGCGACCGACATGATCAAGTCGCACGTCAATCCGGACGCCGAGCATTACGACTCGCGCACCGGCATTGCCGGCTATTATCGTTATGGGCCGCGTCAGGTCGGTGCGCTCAGCAAGGATCCCGGCCACGGCGTCGACATCCCGACAGTGCGGGTGCACAAGGCCGCTTACGAACGGATCGCGGCGTGGCGGCGCGCCTATCAGCCGGTCAGCCTCGATTGTGCGTTCAGCGTGGATGGCGCTGGACAAGCTGCCGCCGATCCGCAAGCGCTGCAAAATGCCTGGGACATTGTCTGGTGGCGCCGCGGTGCTTATTTCGCGACGCTGGCGCTGTCCGCTTTCATGGCGCTGTTTTTCCTGAGGGCGGCGTTCGAGTGGCCGAAGGCCATTCTCTCGGTGACCGAGGGCTGGCTAATGGTTGTGTGGAGAGCGCTGGCAAAAGCCTCGCCGGGCGGCACCAATTTCGTTGCTGACTACTGGTTCTGGGGTCTCGGTCATATCGAAAAGTGGCTGCCGGGATGGCTGAGCCCGATCGTTCCGGCGCTCAGGGACTATTCGCTCAGCGGCATCGTCGCGCTCGTCTTGCTTGGCTACCTGTTCTACATCGCATCCAATCAACTGGACCGGCGTATCGAGGTGCTGGCGGAATGGGCCTGGCGCGGGCACAAGCACCTTCCGGCTGCCGCGCAGCCGACAGTCGACTGGCGCAATCATATCGCCCGCGCGCTGCGGCCGCTGACTCTGTTCTTCTACGCGCAGATCTGGCGGCGCGGCGTCGTGCTGATCCTCGGCCTCATTCTGGGCGTGACCGGTCGTGCCGTGGCCATCCTGCTGTCGCCGTTCTGGATCTGGGGCAAGTTGCGCACCAAGCCGTGGATGGCCTAGCGGAGCCGCGTGGCGTTTGCGTCAGAGCAATGGCAGCGGCCTGAGCGGCCCGTCCGGCGGCACGGCGCGGACGATGTCGCCGGGGCGGACGTCGCCGCCGGTCTTGACGATGCTCATGATGCCGGACTTGCGCATGAGTTTGCCATTGGCGTCCTTGTCGAGCATGGCCTTGAGCAGGCCGTTCTGGAAGCGGTCGATCTGGACGCATGGATTGCGGATGCCGGTCACCTCGATGACGGCCGCGTCGCCAAGATAGAGCAGGGTGCCTTCCGATAGGCCGAGCAGGTCGATGCCTTCGGTGGTGATGTTCTCGCCGAGATCGCCGGGCTTAACGGTGAAGCCTTTCGCCGCGACCTCATCGAACAGTTCGCGGTGCATCAGATGCACCTGGCGCAGGTTCGGCGCGTTCGGATTTTTGCGGGCGAGGTAGGGGTGTTTCACCGTTGCGCCGCAATGCGCGTCGCCTTCAACGCCGAGGCCCGGCAGCAAGCGGATACTCAAAAGCGGCGGCTTGCTGAAGCGATGGCCGCGCGCCGCGCAGACGGCGAGGACACGGCCGGTGGTGATCTCACTTATCAATGCTTGCCGAACACCCGCTCGAAGATCGTGTCGACCTGCTTGAAGTGATGCCCGAGATCGAAATTATCCTCGAGCTCCTTGTCGGTGAGCGCCTTCTTCACTTCCGGGTCGGCCTTGAGCAGGCCGAGGAAGTCGTTGCTCTCGCCGCCCCACACCTTCATCGCATTGCGCTGAACGAGACGATAGGCGTCCTCGCGAGCGACGCCGGCCTTGGTCAGCGCGATCAGGATGCGCTGCGAGTGTATCAGGCCGCCGAGCTTGTCGAGGTTCTTCTGCATCGTCGCCGGATAAATCAGCCACTTGTCGATCAGGCCGGACAGGCGGCCGAGCGCGAAGTCGAGCGTGATCGTCGCGTCGGGGCCGATCATGCGCTCGACGGAAGAATGCGAGATATCGCGCTCATGCCAGAGCGCGACGTTCTCCATCGCGGGCAGGGCGTAAGAGCGCACCATGCGGGCGAGGCCGGTGATGTTTTCCGACAGCACCGGGTTGCGCTTGTGCGGCATCGCCGACGAACCCTTCTGCTTTTCGGAGAAGAACTCTTCGGCCTCGAGCACTTCGGTGCGCTGCAAGTGGCGAATCTCCACGGCGAGGCGCTCGATCGACGAGGCGATGACGCCGAGCGTGGCGAAATACATGGCGTGGCGGTCGCGCGGAATGACCTGGGTCGAGATCGGCTCAACCGACAGGCCCATTTGCTTGGCGACATAGGCTTCGACGCGCGGATCGACCTGCGCGAAGGTGCCGACAGCGCCGGAAATGGCGCAAGTGGCGACTTCCGTGCGCGCGGCAACAAGGCGCTCGCGGCCGCGGTCGAATTCGGCATAGGCCTGCGCCAGCTTGAGGCCGAAGGTGGTCGGCTCGGCGTGAATGCCATGCGAGCGGCCGACCGTCGGCGTCATCTTGTGCTCATAGGCGCGGCGCTTGAGTGCGGCGAGCAGTACGTCGAGATCGGCGAGCAAGAGGTCAGCGGCGCGCACGCATTGCACATTGAAGCAGGTGTCGAGCACGTCCGACGAGGTCATGCCGGAATGCATGTAGCGCGCTTCCGGGCCGACGATTTCCGAAACATGCGTCAGGAAGGCGATGACGTCATGCTTGACCTCGGCCTCGATGGCGTCGATGCGGGCGACGTCAAACTTGGCATCCTTGCCCTTGGCCCAGATCTCTTCGGCGGCTTCTTTCGGAATGACGCCGAGCTCGGCCATGGCGGTCGCGGCATGCGCCTCGATCTCGAACCAGATCTTGAATTTGGTTTCCGGCGACCAGATCGCCACCATGTCGGGGCGTGAATAACGAGGGATCATTTAAGCGATTTCTCCACGCGCCTGCGCCGCGGCATTGCGGATCGCGGCGATGTTCTCTTTGTACTTGCCGCCCTTGAAGACGGCGGAGCCGGCGACCAGCACATTGGCGCCGGCCTTGGCGATGGCGCCCGCATTGTCGGCGGTGACGCCGCCGTCGACTTCAATGTCGATCGGGCGTCCGGCAACGAGCGCGCGCACGGCGCTGATCTTGTCGAGTTGCGACGGAATAAAGGACTGGCCGCCGAAGCCGGGATTGACCGACATGACGAGGATGAGATCGACCAGGTCGATGACATTCTCCAGCGTCGAGACCGAAGTGCCGGGATTGAGCGTGACGCCGGCCTTCTTGCCGAGCGCGCGGATCGCCTGCAGCGAGCGATGCACATGGGCGCCGGATTCGACGTGGATGGTGATGATGTCGGAGCCGGCCTTGGCGAAGGCCTCGAGATAGGGATCGCACGGGCTGATCATCAGGTGCGTGTCGAAGATCTTCTTCGAGTAGCCGCGTACCGACTGCATGACCGCCGGGCCGAAGGAAATGTTCGGCACGAAATGGCCGTCCATGACATCGACATGGATCCAGTCGCAGCCGGCCTCATCGATGGCGCGCACTTCGTCGCCCAGTTTGGCGAAGTCTGCCGCCAGGATCGACGGTGCGATGAGCAGCGGACGGGACATGATGCGGGGCTCCAAAATCGGTTTTCGCGTAACACGGGCTGCGGCAGGGGGCAACGCGAGGTCCGCATGGCAGACGCGCCGTGGCGCGCCACTGGGTCAATAGTACCGGCAAGTTTTGCCGGTCGCGCGCCCGGCGGCACGAACTGCCGTGCCGGAATTGTGGAAAACTCGCGCCTTTGCGGCGCTTCCGGCGCGGCGCGCGCTGGCTCGGCTTTTGCAACGCCGGTTCCAGGTGCGATGGCCGCCCGTGGTGGCGGCCTTCCTGAGGAGTATGAGTATGTCGATGTCAGTGGGCGCGTCGTCGTCCAGTGCGCTGTCCTACCTGCAGCAGTTGATGCAGCAGAAGGGCGCCAAGGAAGCCAAGAAATCCGAAGCGGCCGATCCGCTTGCCATGTTGCTGGAGGCGGTGTCCGGCGGCGAGGCCGCGCCGGCGCAGACTGGCCAGACACAAACGGCACCGGCAACCGGTGTCAGCTCGAAATGCGCGGCCTTCAGTCCGGACACGATGTCGGCGTTGCTGGCGGCGCAGAGCGACGATTCCACGGCGGCGACCAAGCTGTTCAGCAAGCTTGACGCCAATGGCGATGGCACGATCAGCAAGGATGAATTCTCAACCGCCGCCAGCAAGGCCGGCGCCGACAGTTCAGTCGCCGATGCGGTCTATGCAAAGATCGATGGCGATGGCGATGGCAGCATCAGCCAGGCTGAACTGAGCAAGGCCGATCGCGGTCCGCCGCATCATCACCATGCCGGCCCGCCGCCCTCCGATATGACGGCGGCAACGACCACGACAACCGCGGACAGCACGAAGTCCGCGCTGATCGACCAATGGATGAAGCTGCAGTCGCAGGTGCTGACGATCGCGACGTCGACCCTGTCGGCGGTGGCCTAAAGCTCCTTGATCTGCGCGCCGGTGTTCTGCTGAAACCGCTTCGAGAGCGGCTTCAGCAACGCCGGCAGCAGGTAGATCGGGAATTGCGAGACGGCGAAGTAGAACCAGGCCAGCTCCGGCACGGACGGGCCGAGCGCCGCCATCAGCACGCCGATATTGCGGAAGCCGGCGAGCAGGCCGAGGCCGAGCGCGCGCTCGCGGCCGGCGCGGATGAAGACCAGCGCCGTCACCGCAATGAACATGAGTGACACCGCGACGCACAGCGCGAAAACGCCGAGCGACAGCAGCGGCGCCTTGATGACGTGTTCGGTGACGCCGCTCATCGCGGCAATGGCGAAAACGAAGGTGGCGATGACGGTGAGGCCGTCGATCGCTTCCTTGTGCGCCTCAATGCGCCTCTGGCCGAAGATCCTGCGCAGCACCAGCGCCAGCGCGGCCGACACAGCAAACAGCAGGAACAGCTTGATGCCGAGCTCAAGCGGCGAGATCAGCGACGTGCCGAGAAACAGATAGCTGAGGCCGACCGTGGTCAGCGGCGCCAGCGCGCTGCAGGCGATCAACGTCACCAGCGCCAGCGCGACATCAAGGCCGAGCAGGGCGGCAAAGGCGACCGACGATGTGATCGGCGCCATGACGCATTGCAGGATCAGGATCATGTAGAGCGCCGGCATCGT
>JAURVZ010000022.1 GCA_030655215.1 Pseudolabrys sp.
TTCCTGGCGATGATCCTGATCGTTGTTTATGTCGGCGCGGTCGCGGTGCTGTTCCTGTTTGTCGTCATGATGCTCGATGTCGATTTCGCCGAGCTTAAGCGCGGCGTGCTGCAATACCTGCCGATCGGTTTGTTGATCGGCATTGTCTTCCTCGCCGAACTGCTGCTGGTTGTTGGCGCCTGGGTGATCGGACCCGGCGTGCCGGCGGCGATTGTCGCGCCGATCCCGACTGGCATTTCGAACACCGAGGCAATCGGCCTCGTGCTCTATACGAAATACGTCTTCTTCTTCCAGCTCTCCGGCATGATCCTGCTGGTCGCCATGATTGGCGCCATTGTCCTGACCCTCCGTCATAAAGAGCGCGTCAAGCGGCAGAACATTTCGGTGCAGAATGCGCGCACGCCGGAAATGTCTATGCATGTCGTCAAGGTCCGGCAAGGGCAGGGGTTGGGCAGCAACGCGGTTGGCACTACGCCAACCGGCGGTACCACGCCGGGAGGCACGCCATGACCATCGGTCTCGGCCATTATCTGTCGGTTGCCGCCATCCTGTTCACGCTCGGCATTTTCGGCATCTTCCTGAACCGCAAGAACGTCATCATCATCCTGATGTCGATCGAGCTGATCCTGCTCGCCGTCAACATCAACCTGGTGGCGTTCTCGACTCATCTTGGCGATATCACCGGGCAGATTTTCGCGCTGTTCGTGCTGACGGTCGCTGCGGCGGAAGCCGCCATTGGCCTTGCCATTCTCGTCGTCTTCTTCCGCAACCGCGGCACGATCGCGGTTGAGGATATTAATTTGATGAAGGGCTGACCTTTTTATGTATCAGACCATCGTCTTTTTACCGCTGCTTGCGGCCATTCTTGCCGGCCTGATCGCGCTGTTTGGCGCGCGCGCCCGCTTTCCGGGTGAAGCGCCGCCGGCGGGCGATGACGGCACGGGGCATGCGCATGCCGTTCACGCTCATCATGATCATCATGATCATGGGCACGGCGACCATGCGCATGACGACCATGGCCACGGCCCGGTCGAGCCGGCCGCGTCCGGCTCCCGTCTGGTCGAGTTGATCACAACGACCGCGCTGTTCGTGTCGATGATCCTGTCCTGGATCGCGTTGGCGCAGGTTGGTTTCGGCGGCCAGGACATCCGCGTTCACATCCTCGACTGGATCGTCTCCGGCGACCTGAAGATTGCCTGGGCGCTGCGCATCGACACGATGACCGCCATCATGCTGGTTGTCGTCAATTCGGTGTCGGCGGTCGTGCATCTCTATTCGATCGGCTACATGCACGAAGACCCGCATCGTCCGCGCTTCTTCGGCTATTTGTCGCTGTTCACCTTCGCCATGTTGATGCTGGTGACGTCCGACAACCTGGTGCAGATGTTCTTCGGCTGGGAGGGCGTCGGTCTCGCCAGCTATTTGCTGATCGGATTTTGGTACAAGAAGTCCTCGGCCAATGCCGCGGCGATCAAGGCTTTCGTCGTCAACCGCGTTGGCGACTTCGGCTTTGCGCTCGGCATCTTCGCGCTCTTCGCCATGACCGGCGCGGTCGATTTCGACACCGTCTTCGCGCAGGCGCCGGCCATGTCCGGCAAGTTCATCGACTTCTTCGGTTGGCACGCCGACGCGCTGACGCTGATCTGCCTGCTGCTGTTCATGGGTGCGATGGGCAAGTCGGCCCAGTTCCTGCTGCACACCTGGCTGCCGGACGCGATGGAAGGCCCGACGCCGGTGTCGGCGCTGATCCATGCCGCGACCATGGTCACCGCCGGCGTGTTCATGGTGGCACGCCTGTCGCCACTGTTCGAACTGGCGCCGAACGCGTCAACCGTCGTCACTTTCATCGGCGCGACCACGGCCATCTTCGCCGCGACCATCGGTCTGGTGCAGAACGACATCAAGCGCATCGTCGCTTATTCGACCTGTTCGCAGCTTGGCTACATGTTCGTTGCGCTCGGCTGCGGCGGCTACTCGATCGCCATGTACCATTTGTTCACGCATGCTTTCTTCAAGGCCCTGCTGTTCTTGGGGTCGGGCTCCGTGATCCACGCGATGCACCACGAGCAGGACATCCGCAACATGGGCGGTCTGCGCGAGCGCATTCCGTTCACTTACATCGTGATGATCATCGGCACTTTGGCGCTGACCGGCTTCCCGATGACCGCCGGCTTCTTCTCCAAGGACGCGATCATCGAGGCGGCCTATGTCGCCAAGAATCCGATGGCGCTCTATGCCTTCATCTGCACGGTGACCGCCGCGCTGCTGACCTCGTTCTATTCCTGGCGCCTGATCTACAAGACCTTCCATGGCCAGCCGCATGACGTGAAGCACTGGAAGGAAGCGCACGAAAGCCCGATGGTCATGTTGATCCCGCTCGGCTTCCTGGCGATCGGCTCCATCGCCGCCGGCCTGCCGTTCAAGGAAGTGTTCATCGGCCACGGCGTCGAGCACTTCTTCCGCGCCTCGCTCGCCTTCGCCAAGACCAATACGGTGCTGGAAGACATCCACCACGTGCCGATGTTCGTCATTGCTCTGCCGATTGTGATGATGCTGACCGGCTGGGCCGTCGCCTGGTATTTCTATACGCGCCGCCCGGACATCCCGGCCGAACTCGCACGCCAGCATGATGCGCTGTACCGCTTCCTGCTCAACAAATGGTACTTCGACGAGCTTTACGAGATTATTTTCGTCAGGCCCGCCAAGTGGATCGGCCATTCGCTGTGGAAGAAGGGCGATGGCTGGTTGATCGATGGCTTCGGGCCGGACGGCGTCTCGGCGCGCGTGCTCGACGTCACCCGCAATGTAGTGCGCCTGCAGAGCGGCTATCTCTATCACTATGCCTTCGCCATGCTGATCGGCGCCGCCGCCTTCATCACTTGGTTCATGTTCTCGGCGGGGATTAAATAGCCATGATCCCGAAAAGTGGAATCCGGTTTTCGGATAAGATCATGGCGGAGCAAAACTAATGGGCTGGCCCGTCCTCTCCGTCGTCACCTTCCTGCCGCTGCTCGGCGCGCTGCTGATCATGCTGATGGTGCGCGGCAATGGCCCGGTCGCCAAAGGCACCGCGCGCTGGATCTCGATGTGGACCACATTGGTCACTTTCGGCGTGTCGCTGATCCTGGTCTATCGCTTCGACGCCACGTCGGCGGAATTCCAGTTCGTCGAGAAGCACAATTGGCTGCTCGGCGTTGCCTCCTATCACATGGGCCTCGACGGCATTTCGCTGCCCATCGTCATCCTGACCACCGCCATTATGCCGCTGTGTATTCTCGCCAGCTGGACCTCGATCCAGAAGCGCGTGAAGGAATACATGATCGCGTTTCTCGTTCTCGAAACGCTGATGATCGGCACCTTCTCGGCGCTCGATCTCGTGCTGTTCTACCTGTTCTTCGAAGGCGGCCTGATCCCGATGTTCCTGATCATCGGCATCTGGGGCGGCCAGCGCCGCGTCTATGCCTCGTTCAAGTTCTTCCTCTATACCTTGGCCGGCTCGCTGCTGATGCTGCTCGCGATCATGGCGATGTACTGGCAGTCGGGCACCACCGATATTACGCTGCTGCTGCGTCACGGCTTCCCGGCCGGCATGCAGACCTGGTGCTGGCTCGCCTTCTTTGCCTCCTTCGCGGTGAAGATGCCGATGTGGCCGGTGCACACCTGGCTGCCGGACGCGCATGTCGAAGCGCCGACGGCCGGCTCGGTCATTCTGGCGGCGATCCTGTTGAAGATGGGCGGCTACGGCTTCCTGCGCTTCTCGCTGCCGATGTTCCCGCTGGCCAGCCACGACTTCACACCGCTCGTCTACACGATGTCGGTCGTCGCCATCATCTACACCTCGCTGGTGGCGCTGATGCAGGAGGACGTGAAGAAGCTGATCGCGTACTCGTCCGTGGCTCACATGGGCTTTGTGACGATGGGCATCTTCGCCGCGACCCAGCAGGGTGTCGCCGGCGCCGTGTTCCAGATGATCTCGCACGGCATTGTCTCCGGCGCGCTGTTTCTCTGCGTCGGCGTTGTTTATGACCGCATGCACACGCGCGAAATTGCTTTCTATGGCGGCGTGGTCAACCGCATGCCGATCTTCGCCGCCATCTTCATGCTGTTCACCATGGCCAATGTGGGCCTGCCGGGCACGTCCGGTTTCGTCGGTGAATTCCTGACGTTGATCGGCACCTTCAAGGTCAGCATTCCGGTCGCCAGCCTCGCCACGATCGGCGTCATCCTGTCGGCCGCTTACGCGCTGTGGCTCTATCGCAAGATGGTCTACGGCACGATCAAGCCGGCGCTTGAAGGCATCCGCGATATCGGCCTGCGCGAGGCGGTGATCTTTACGCCGCTGGTGATCCTCACCATCCTGTTCGGCGTCGCGCCGAAGCCGCTGCTCGACATGTCGGCGGTGTCCGTCGCTCAGATGCTTGAAGGCTACAACAAGGCGGTCGCTACCAAGACGGCGTCAACGATGAGCACTGATACCCAGGCGCGCATCAATCCTGTGAGCGTTGCGCGATGAACAGTTTCACCGATTTCAATGTACTAATGCCGGTGCTGCCGGAAATCGTGCTGGCGGTTGGCGCGCTGGTGCTGCTGATGCTCGGCGTATATTCCGGCGACCGCGCCGCGCGCTTCGTCAACTGGCTGTGCATCTTGCTGCTGATCGGCGTGGGCGCCTGCGTCGTCATGCTGCCGGGTGGCCGCAGCGTGCTGTTCAACGGCAGCTTCGTCGTCGATGACTTCGCGCGCTTCCTGAAAGTGCTGATGCTGGCCGGCTCGGCCGGCACCTTGCTCCTGTCGCTCGACTACCTGACCAGCGAGAAACTGCAGAAGGCCGAGTTCGGCGTGCTGGTGTTGCTCGCTTCGCTCGGCATGATGGTGCTGATCTCGGCGTCCGACCTGATCGCGCTCTATCTCGGCCTCGAGCTGATGAGCTTGCCGCTCTACGTCATTGCCGCGTCGAACCGCGACAATGCGCGCTCGACGGAAGCCGGCCTGAAATATTTCGTTCTCGGCGCCCTGTCCTCTGGCATGCTGCTGTACGGCGCGTCGCTGATCTATGGCTTCACCGGCACCGTCAACTTCACCGGCATCGCCAAGGCGACGCAGGGTGGGGCGAGCATCGGCCTGATCTTCGGCCTGGTGTTCCTGTTTGCCGGCTTCTGCTTCAAGGTCTCGGCGGTGCCGTTCCACATGTGGACGCCGGACGTGTACGAGGGCGCACCGACGCCGGTGACGGCGTTCTTTGCCGCCGCGCCGAAAGTGGCGGCGATGGCGATCTTCGTGCGCACGACGATTGTTGCCTTCCCGGGCATCACGCACTCGTGGCAACAGATCATCGTCTTCGTCTCGATTGCATCGATGGTGCTCGGCGCCTTTGCCGCCATCGGCCAGAAGAACATCAAGCGCCTGCTGGCCTATTCATCGATCGGCCATATGGGCTTTGCGCTGGTTGGACTGGCCGCCGGCACCGCCGAAGGCGTGCAGGGCGTGCTCGTCTATATGGCTATCTATGTCGGCATGACGCTCGCCACCTTCGCCTGCGTGCTGTCGATGCGGCGCGATGGCGTGCTGGTCGAGAGCATTTCGGATCTCGCCGGCCTGTCGCGGACCAAGCCGGTCATGGCGTTCTTCCTCGCCATGCTGCTGTTCTCGCTCGCCGGTATTCCGCCACTGGCGGGCTTTTTCGCCAAATTCTATGTGTTCCTTGCGGCGATCAAGGCCGGGCTCTATGTACTGGCAGTGATTGGCATGCTTGCGAGCGCGATCGGCGCTTACTATTACCTGCTGATCATCAAGACCATGTATTTCGATGAACCGGCCAAAGCCTTCGACCGCATGCCGTTCCTGCTGAGCCTTGTGCTCGTCGTCGGCGGCATTCTGAACCTTGTTTTCTTCGTCTACCCGGCGCCGCTTCTGAGTGCGGCGACAGTGGCGGCGAAGTCGATTTTCTAAAGCTGCGCGGTAACGCTGCAGCCTTGACCTGAATGAACCGCGAAGCCACGGACCTGGCGGGGGTCCGGCATATAGCTTACGAGACGCTCGGCTCCACCAATGCCGAGGCGCTGGCGCGTGCGCGTGCCGGTGAGCGCGGCGCATTGTGGATTTCCGCTCAGGCGCAAGAGGCCGGCCGCGGACGCCGCGGCAGCCCGTGGACCTCACCGCCGGGCAATCTCTACGCCACATTGTTGCTGAGCGATCCATCGCCACAGCCCAAGGCGCCGCAGCTGGCCTTTGTCGCTGCGCTGGCGCTGCATGATACGGTTGCCGAATGCGCGCCGCAGGTCGGGCCGCTGCTCAAGGTCAAATGGCCGAACGATTTGCTGCTCGGCGGCGCCAAGATTGCCGGCATCTTGATCGAAGGCGAGAGCAGTCCCAGCTTCGCCGTCGTTATCGGCATCGGCGTCAACTGCAACGCCCATCCGCCGAACACGCCGTATCCGGCGACCAACTTGCGAGAGGCCGGCGCACTGGTGACGCCCAGCCAGTTGCTGCCAGCGTTGTCGCAAGCGATGCAGCGCCGCCTGCATCAATGGGCGCGCGGCGAGGGCTTCGCCGCCATACGCGGCGACTGGCTCAAACGTGCGGCGGGCCTTGGCAAGGACATCCGCGTCCGTCTTCCCGAACGTGAATTCAGTGGCCGCTTTGAAGGCCTCGACGATGCCGGGCACCTGTTGGTGCTCGGTCCTGCCGGTTTGGCGACAGTCACCGCCGGCGAAGTTTTTGACTTAGGTAGAGATTGAAAAAATGAACAAGCAAGCAGACCTGGTTTTCGCGCCGCTCGGCGGTGTCGGCGAAATCGGCATGAACCTGTCGCTCTATGGCATTGGCCCGGAGGGCAACCGCAAATGGCTGGCGGTCGATCTCGGCGTCTCGTTCGGCCTCGAAGAGCATCTGCCGGGCATCGACCTGATTTTCCCCGATATCAAGTACCTGATCTCGGAGCGTAAGAACCTGCTCGGGCTCGTCATTACCCACGCGCACGAGGACCACTACGGCGCGGTGCTCGACCTGTGGCCGAAGCTGAAGATTCCTGTCTTCGCCACGCCATTCACCGCGGCGCTGCTCGCCGCCAAGCGTTTCAACGAATCCGGCGCGCCGGATATTCCGGTCACGGTCGTGCAGCCGGGCAGCCGCTTCAATGTCGGTCCGTTCGACATCGACATGGTCAACATGGCGCATTCGATTCCGGAATCGCAGGCGCTGATCATCCGCACCAACGCCGGTACTGTGTTGCACACCGGCGACTGGAAGATCGACCGCACGCCGGTGATCGGCACCGGCACCGACGAGAACAAGCTTAAAGCGCTGGGCGAGGAGGGCTGTCTCGCCCTCGTTGGCGATTCCACCAATGCGGTGCGCGATGGCGTGTCGCCGTCCGAAACCGATGTCGCCACCAACATTGCCGCGCTGATCCGCTCGGCCAAGGGCCGCGTTGCGGTCACGACCTTTGCCTCCAACGTCGCGCGTCTGCGCGCTGTCGCTTTGGCGGCGATGGAATGCGATCGCGAGGTTATCGTCGTCGGCCGCGCCATGGAGCGCGTCGTGCAGATTTCGCGCGAACTCGGCCTGCTCGAAGGTATCAAGCAATTCCGCTCGGTCGACGCCTATGGCTATTTGCCGAACAACAAGGTGGTTTGCCTGTGCACCGGCAGCCAGGGTGAGCCGCGCGCGGCCTTGGCCCGCATCGCCGAGGACCAGCATCCCGACGTCACGCTGGCGCGCGGCGACATGGTGATCTTCTCGGCGCGCACCATTCCCGGCAATGAGCGCGAAGTCGGCCGCATCGTCAACGGGCTGATCGACCAGGGCATCGAGGTGATCACCGACCGCACCCACATGGTGCATGTCTCCGGCCATCCGCGCCGCGCCGAGCTCGAGGAACTGATTTCCTGGGTCAAGCCGAAGATACTCATTCCGGTGCATGGCGAGTCGTTGCATCTGTCGGAGCATGCCGCGCTGGCGCGCCGCTGCGGCATTCCGGAAGTCGTGCAGGTGCGCAATGGCGATCTGGTGCGCATCGCCCAGGGCAATGCCCGCATCATCGACGAAGTGCCTGCCGGCCGCACCTATAAGGACGGCCATATCCTGATTGAGGCGGACGCCCGCACGGTGGCCGACCGAAAGCGGCTGAGCTTTGCCGGTGTTGTCTCAGTCGCGCTGGCGCTGACCGACAAGGGCCTGCTGGCGGCTGACCCCGAACTTGATTTGATCGGTCTGCCGGAGCGTGATCGCGACGGCGCGCTGATGGAAGACATTGTCTACGACACGATCGAGGATACGTTTGAATCGATGCCGCGCAAGCGCCGCACCGATCCAGATGCGGTCGCCGAAGCGGTGCGCCGCGCCGTGCGCTCTGTGGTCAATCAGCGCTGGGGCAAAAAGCCGATGTGCCACGTGCACGTTCTGTCGGTATAATCAGGACGCCGGAGCGGTGAGCAGGGGAAGCACATGATCGGTCGTCTCAATCACGTCGCCATTGCGGTGCGCGACATTGCCAAGGCGTCGGCGGTTTATCGTGACACGCTTGGCGCGGAAATCTCCTCCAAGGTGCCGCAGCCGGATCACGGCGTCTCGACCGTGTTCATCAACTTGCCCAACACCAAGATCGAACTGCTGGAGCCGCTTGGCGACGGCTCGCCGATCAACAAGTTTCTCGACAAGAATCCGGATGGCGGCATCCACCATCTTTGCTACGAGGTCGACGATATCCTCAAAGCCCGCGATACGCTGAAGGCGCAAGGGGCGAGGGTGCTGGGGGATGGCGAACCCAAGATCGGCGCGCACGGCAAGTTGGTGATGTTCCTTCATCCCAAGGATTTCTGCGGCACGCTTGTCGAACTCGAGCAGGCCTGAAACGGACGCCGATTTGTCATGACAACCACCACCATCATCGCCATCTTTTTTCTGATTTGGTGGCTGACGTTTTTTGCCGTGCTGCCGTGGGGCGTGCGCAGCCAGCATGAACACGGCGAGTTCATCGCCGGCACCGATCCGGGTGCGCCGGCCTTGCATCGCGTCTGGATGAAGCTGCTGTGGACGACGCTGATCGCCTCAGTAATCGCGGGCGTTCTGTATTTCCTCTATGTGCGCAATCTCATTCCGTATGAGTTTCTCTCGCGCATATCGAGCCCGCCGCCGCGCTGACGCGCGCTCATTCACCGGCGTATGAACAAAAAAAAGAGCAGGGCACGGTGCCCTGCTCGGTCTCCTATATCTGTCCCATACCCTCGAAATTAATTCGTTTTCTATCGAGGCGGCTGCGGTTCCCCGCGCCAGAGACTTCCCTCCCAAGACTTGGTTGTCGACTTGGACCGCATGCTGAATTCCGGTCTGCGCCGGTTTCTTCATCACTCGGACGATGAATCTTTAGCCGATCATAATACCCGTGTCACGAGCATTCGTTGCTGCACTGCGTGATGACAATCGGCGCGTCCACAGTGACGGGCGCGCCGGATGTAGCGCCGATCGTCAGACGCAAAATCCAGACGCCAGCCCGTGAAATGTTGAGATTTTCGACCCGCCACGTTCCATCGGGTGCTTGAGTTGCGGCCAGTTCAAGCGGCGGAACGCCGCCATCTCGCGGTTCAATCGAAAATTTTACGTCGCTGGCGGGGTATTCGCTGAAGTCTTCGCGCAAGAGACGAATAGTTGCTGTGTTTTTGCGGCTCTGGCCGGGATCGATGGTGACGTCCGCCATCACAGCGTCGGTGTGTATGTGCACATACGCTGCCTCACTCTGAGGCGCTGCTGCATTGGTGTGCACATGGCCGCCGGGGATCATCGTGCCGAGAAGGCCGGCCAGCATCACAGCGGAGAGGCCGAATCCTGTTTCGATCAGGGTGTTGCGCCGGAGCGTGCGCGCGGTGGCCGGCAATCTCGACGTCAGGAAAAAGCGGTTCACGGCGGCGACGGCGACCATAGCCGCAAACAGCGCCATTTTGATCGAAAGAACGCGGCCATAAGAATTGGTCAGCAAGTCGTCCGGGCCGCTGAGCAGTTGCCAGCTATTGACCACGCCGCTGCCGAGCAACGCCGCGACCGCGATAATCCCTAGCACCGAAAAGCGGGCTGTCGCTCTCGCTGCGTCATCCGGAGGCCCGGTCAGGACCATCGCCAGGGCCGGCAGACCACCGAGCCAGGCGGCAGCGGCGAGCACATGGACAATGTCGGATGCCATATGCAACCAGCCCACCGGGCCCGCCGTGGCCCCGGCATGGCCGACGAGGGCGATCAGGCCAGCCAGCGCGGCCGCTGTGGCCAGTTGCAAGCCACGATAGCGGTCGAGCGCCAGCAGCAGGCCCAGCGCCGCGGCGAGGCCCAGGCGCAGGCTTGCGACCTGGCCGAAGCGCGTATCCGCCAGAACCGTCCACAGACCGCCGTTCTCGAAAATCCCGGCCACCGGCACGTCGAGGATGCTGGCCGCGATGACGGCCAGCCAGACCGCCCCTGACAGCACGGTCAGGATGAGCGCCGCCCATGCCATGCCGGTCAGCCGCCGCCGCAACGCCGGCGGATCGGCGACAAGCACCAGAAAGCAGACCGTCCCGGCAGCCCACAGGGTGGCGGCGAAATGGACGCCGCGCACCCAGACCAGCGCATCGAGCGTCAGTAGGCTCAAGGCCCGACCTTGAAGCTGAACTCACCGTTCGACCGGTGGGTGTCGACCGACAGGACCTTCCAGATCACCTTATAGGTCCCGGGCGGCATGGCCTTTAGCTGCACCCGCAGCTGCGCGGTGTTGCCGGACACCAAAGCGGCCGGGCCGGCGTGCACGGCCAAGCCCTTGGCGTCTTGGACCACGATGCTGCTGAACTTGGCCTCCAGCGCCTCGGTGAACCAGATCGTAACGTCCTTCGGCGCCGTCGCCTGGACGCTGTTCGGCGCCGGCATCGCCCGGTCAAGGTGGGCGTGCGCCAAAGCCGGCACGGGGATCAGGGCCGCCGCCGCGCAGAGCGCAGCGGCGATTATTGAGTTTTTCCAATTCATTCGCCGTGTCCCTTCGTCTTTTGCAACAGCTTCAGGCCGGGCGCCGGATCGCCGCTGACCGGCTTACCGTCGACCGGCACTTTGACCCAATTGTGCACGCCCTTTTCGCATTCCTGCACGACCGGGAAATACAGCGTACTGCCAGCGGCCAGTTCGCCGGCGATGAAAGTAGTGATGGCGAACTCGTCGTAATAGGCGTCCGGCAGATTGCCGCCCGACCAGGTGATCTCTTTCGGCCCTTCCGAGAACTTGGCGCCGTGCAGGAAGCTGTATTCCTTGGCATAGGCGCCGCGCTTCACCTCGAGCGTCCAGCCCGGCTTGACCATAGGCTTCACCGAAATGACGCCTTCCGGAATGGTGACGCGGATCTTGACGGTGGCCGACTTGTCGCAGCCGTGCGGTACGCGCAGCACCGCCTTGTAGAACGAGCCGGGCGAGGCGGTGCCCTGTTCGAGGGTGATGTGGGCGACAGCGCCGCCGGCAGATAGTGCGACAGCGAGCGTGGTGGCGGCGGCGAGTTTGGACAGAGTCATGGTTCAGCTCCTTTACAGTTTAAATTGCAGACCGGCGAACACACCCCGGCCGGTGCCCGGGTTGAAGAGCGCCGCGGTGGGGGTGGCATTTCCGGCAATGATGGTGCTGGAGATGTAGCGGGTGTCGAAAAGGTTGCGGGCCTCGACATAGCCGGACCAGCCGCGCTCGCGCTCAAGGCCAGCCCTGAAGTTCAGCAGCGCGTAAGGGTCGGCAGCGAGACTGTTGGCGTTGTCGGCGAAGAACGCTTGCGGCACCCAGTCGACATTCGGGCCGGCATAGAAGCCGCTCGGATGTTTGTAGAGGATCTCGGCCCGCACCGAATGCGGCGGGACGCCGGGCAGGCGGTTATTGCCGAAGGCAGGATCCCCGTCGAAGCGGAAATCGCTGTAGGTGTAAGCGACGTTGAGCCAGAAACGGTCGCCATCGGCGAAGGCCGACCTGAGAAAGGCGATGCCGAGCCCGGCTTCGACACCCTGATGTACGGTGCGATCGGCATTGACCACGGCGCAGGGCGTAAACGGGCCCGCCGTTAGACATTGCAACTCGTTCCGGATGTTGGCGCGATACAGCGAGATGTCCCACGTCAAATCCGGCCGGCGGCCGCGTGTGCCAACTTCGTAAGTTGTCGCCGTCTGGGCCTCGACATTGGTGCTCGCCGGAGACGCGAACGAGTTCACGTCGAAGCTCGGTACCTCGGCACTGCGCGAGATGTTGCCGAACACCTGCCACGTGGGGTCGACGTCCCAAAGCAGTCCAACTTTCGGGCTGAAAATATCGAAGGTGCGGCGGCCCGATTGATCGCCATCGGCCAGGAAGCGGTCCTGCCGCTCACGGATCGTGTGCTGAAACTGGCCGCCGGCGACGAAGGCGACATCCGGCAGAAAGTAGAAGCTGTTCTCGGCATAGGCCGAATAGTTCTGCGATTTGTCGAGCGTCGAGAACAGCAGCGCGCCCTTCACGGCGCCGGTCAGGTTGGCGAACTCCTCATAGTCGATCGTGCCGTTGTGAACATTGACGCCGGTGACCAGGCGATTGCGGAAGCCGCCGACGATGCGGTCGTCGGTGGCGCGAACAAAGCCGCCATAGTCGTTCACGCGATAATCGAGGTAGCGGTAGATCGGGTGATCGACATGGCGGTTGACGCCGAAGACACCGAAATCGACCGTCGTAGCGTCGAAGCGCAACGTGGTTTTGTTGGCGACGCGAACCGAGTCGATGTTCCGTTGCTGGTCCTGCCGCACGAATTCGGAATCCGCTGCGCGTGGCGCATTCAGCGCGGCGTCCTTGGTCACCTCGCCTGGCAGGCGGGCGCGCCATGAATTCAGATTGACGTAAAAGCGCGTCTCGGCATCCGGCGTGAACTGATAGCCGAAATTGGCGCTGCCGCGCTCCATATGGCTCTGGCTGTGATCGCGATAGCCATCCTCGCGCTGCGCCGAACCGGTGATGAACCAGTCATAGGGCCCCTTGGCGCCGCCGGTGCTGGCCTGGCTTCGCACGTAGCCGAACGAGCCGGCATCGAGCCGGGCTTCGAACGCGTTGGCGTCGCGCCCGGTCGGTGTGACGAAGTTGACCGCGCCGCCGAGTGAATTGGAGCCATAGCGCAGCGCATTGGCGCCCTTGAACACTTCGACATAGCGATACGCGCTTGGGTCGATCTCGAAGACGTCGAACAGGCCGTCGGCCGTGTTGATGGGTATGCCGTCCATGAAAATGTTGACGCCGCGATTGCCGTAATTGCGCGTCAGCCCGGAACCGCGGATCGACACCCGGTTATCGACGTTCGACTTCGGCTGCGTGATGACGCCCGGCACCCAGCCGAGAACGTCCCTGATTGTATTCGCAGGCGTATTCTTGAAAGCGGTGTCGGGCACCACCGCTACCGCGCCGGGCGTTTGCTGAATGTCACGGCGCGCGGCTTCGACATTGGGTGTGACGAGAGAGCCGCTTTGTGCGGTGACGAGGAGTTCAGGCGTTTCGATCGCCGATTGGGCGAATGCAGGCAAGGCGACGGCGAGCGCGCATAGCGACACGCAGCCGAGCAGTCGAGTGCGGGGCATAAGTTTGGTCTTTCCACGAAGGATGAGCGAAACACGCGGCGAAATCAGCCGCGTGCAGTCACGTCAGATCGTGGAAGGAGGGCCTCTGGGCAGATGCGGGTGGGCTGCAAAATGCACCCGTGCCGCGGTCGAGGCAGGCACCAGGACATGCAGCACCGATGGCGGCGTCAGCAGCTCAACGAGGATCGTGTCCGGCGCGTCCAGCGTGCCGGCGACGAAACACAGGCTGCAATGGTCGCAAGCCTTTGTCGGCTGGCTCGCCGGCGCAGGCTCTGGCGCGGCAGGATCGACCGGGCCGCTGTGACAGATGACGGTGAACGGATCGACGCTTTTTGCCGCCGCCTGCATCGGCACGCCGAACAGAATCGCATGCATGGCGAGGGCGAAAATCGCCACCACGCTCAAGCTCTTGCGAAGTTTCCCGTTCATGGCGGCGCGATAAACCCTTTGGCTGATGCACGTCTCTGGCACCGCCATGAGGTTAAGGCAAATTTCACCCCTGCGCCAATAGGGTAAACGCTTCCTGAAGGTGGGCCTTTTGCCCCAGGCGAGCGGGGACGTTGAGCGCATGTGCGGATTTGCTGTTGCTGTCGGCTGGCCTGAGGCGGAAACAACCGTTGCCCGCCTGATCCAGGGCATCCTGCACCGCGGCGATGTCACTGACCCGCTATTCGCGCCTTTGCCGAACGTCGCCATGTGCACGCGCCGCCTGCGCATCGTCGATGCCGAACACGGCACGCAGCCGCAGATCTCCTTCTATGGCCGGCTCGCCGTGTCGTTCAATGGCGAGATCTATAATCACGCCGCCTTGCGCCGCGAGATGCTGGATCTCGGCGTCAGCTTCAAAACCGAATCCGACACGGAAGTGCTGGCCAATGCGCTGCAGATCTGGGGCCACCGCGCACTTGAGCGCCTCAACGGCATGTACGCTTTCGTCGCTGTCGATCTGACCAGCGGCGAATTCCTCGCCGCGCGCGATCCTTATGGCGTCAAGCCGCTCTACGTCATGCAGTCGGGCAAGGGCTTCCTGTTTTGCTCGGAGATGCGGCCGCTGCTCGACACCGTGCCGGAAGGCGACGTTATGTTGCTGCCGCCGGGCTATGCGCTGTCGCGCAACAACTGCGCGCGCTTCCGCTCGGCCGTTTTCCCGCGCGCCGATGTGCCGGTGGCGGGCTCGGCGAAAGCGCTGGATGCGATTTTGCGCGAAGCGGTGCGGCTGCGCCTGCCGCCCGATTTGCCGGTTGCGACCTTGTTCTCGGGTGGCATCGACTCGACGCTTGTGGCGCATTACGCGCGCGAATTCCGCCCCGAGGCGCCGGGTTATTTCGTCGGTGGCACCGACGCGCCGGACTATCAATACGCCGCCGCCTATGCCGACAAGACCGGCTACGACCTGCGCATGGTGCCGTTCGATGTCCACAGCGACGACGCCTTCGCCATGATCGACGAAGTGGTTGCGGTCACGGAATCTTTCGAGCCCAATCTCATTCGTGGCGCGGTCTGTTCGCTGGCGGCGAACCAGCAGATGCACAAGGACGGCTTCCGCGTGAATTTGTGCGGCGAGGGCGCCGATGAATTGTTCTGCGGCTACGCGCCGCTCGAAGTCGCCTTCAACGAAAGTGCCGCCGAAGGCCAGCCGGTGCGCGACGAAGTGCTCGGCCTGATGAACCGCGTCAGCCTGCAGCGCGTCGATCGCTGCGCCATGCGCTATCAGATCGAAACGCGCGAGCCGTTCCTCGATCCCAATGTCGTCAACTATGCGATGAGCCTCGACGCGCCGGATCTGGTGCGCGACCTCAACGGCCTGCCGACCGGCAAGATGCCGCTGCGCGATCTTTACGATCTCTATCCGGATCAGTTGCCGGTGAGCATTCGCGACCGCACCAAGATTCCGTTCGGCGAGGGTGCCGGTCTTGATGTCAGTGCGCGTGGCTCCGCGTGGAAACAGCGTTTCGACGCGGCGATATCCGACGCTGAGCTGGCGGAGGGCAAACGCGAATTCGACGGCTTCCTGGTGCAGTCGAAGGAAGAGCTGTTTTACCTGCGCAAGCTCGCCGCCACCTTCGATGTCCGCCGCGTGCCGCATTTGCGCGACCGCGCCTGGATTTCGGTGCCGGTGATGCAGCACCTCGAGAAGATGAAGGCACACGCTTATTTTAGCCTTTAGGCTTCTGAGGCCGGGCGCATAAGCCAAACCCGTCACCCTTGTAAGTCCGGTCATGCCGTTTCTGCTAAGCTCGGCCGTGCGGTGGCGGACGGGAGACCGTATCACTCTAGGGCCTTGAAGCCCGAACCTCAGCGCGGGACTCCGTCCGCCGTTCCATCGAACCC
>JAURVZ010000043.1 GCA_030655215.1 Pseudolabrys sp.
CGCCCCGACCCCCTTGGGGGGGGTGGGTGGGGGTGGGGGGTAGGTACGACCACCCCCCTCCCGGCCCGCTTCGCGGTCCGACCTCCCCCGCAAGGGGGGAGGTGAAGCGAAGAAGAAAAGCGGCTCTCGCCCCCAACCCCGACCCGCTCTATCATCCCGGCAACCGACCCCCTTTGAGTCGCCGGAAACGCCTCCATGGATTCCCTCAATCTGCCGCGTCCGCCCTGGATGACCGAAGACCTCGTCATGCTCGAAGAGCAGTCGCGGCGCTTCATCGCTTCCGAATTCACGCCGCAGGTCGATCGCTGGCACGAAGCCGGCATCTATGACCGCAATGTCTGGACCAAGGCCGGCAGCGCCGGTCTGTTGTGCGCCGGCATCCCGGAAGAATATGGCGGCGCCGGCGGCACCTTCGCGCATGAAGCGGTGATCAACCGCGAATATTCGCTTGGCGCTTTCGACACATTCGGCGCGCCGCTGCATTCCGGCATCGTCGCGCCGTACATTCTGCATTACGGCACCGAGGAGCAGAAGCAGCGCTGGCTACCGAAGCTCGCCAGCGGCGAACTGGTCGGCGCCATTGCCATGACCGAGCCCGGCACCGGATCCGACCTGCAAGGCGTCAAGACCAAGGCCGAGAAATCCGGCAATGGTTATGTGCTCAACGGCTCGAAGACCTTCATCACCAATGGCCAGCATGCCAATTTGATCATCGTCGTCGCCAAGACCGACCCGAAGGCCGGCTCGAAAGGCGTGTCGCTTTTGGTGGTCGAGACCGATGACGCGCCGGGCTTCCGCCGCGGCCGCAAGCTGAAAAAGCTCGGCCTCGATTCCGCCGACACGTCGGAATTATTCTTCGATGACGTCAAGCTTCCGGCGGAAGCCTTGCTCGGCACTGAGGAAGGGCAGGGCTTCTACCAGCTGATGAAGGAGCTGCCGCAAGAGCGGCTGATCGTCGCTGTGCACGCCGTGGCGATGATGGAACGGGCGCTGGCTTTGACCATTGACTACGTCAAGCAGCGCCAGGCCTTCGGCAAGAAGATCATCGAGTTCCAGAACACCCAGTTCGAGCTTGCCGAATGCAAGACCGAGGTCACCATTGCCAAGGTGTTCCTCGATCATTGTATAGGGCAGCATATCGAGGGCAAACTTGATACGGTCACCGCCTCGATGGCCAAATACAAGCTGACGGATACCCAGGCCAAGGTCATAGACCGCTGCCTGCAATTGTTCGGCGGCTACGGTTTTATGGACGAATATCCCATCTCGCGCCTCTACCGCGACGCCCGTGTACTGCGTATCTATGCGGGGACGAACGAGATCATGAAATTGCTGATCGCGCGGAGTTTGTAGTTTCTTCCCTCTCCCTCAGGGAGAGGGTGCCCGAGCGCAGCGAGGGCGGGTGAGGGGTTATGGTTTCGGATAGGCCATAACCCCTCACCCGGCTCGTTTCTCGCTTCGCTCGCAACTCACCACCCTCTCCCTATGGGAGAGGGAAGGAGAATTAAAATGCCCGATGCATTCATCTACGACACCGTCCGCACGCCGCGTGGCCGCGGCAAGGCCGATGGCTCGCTGCACGAGGTGACCGCGCTCAACCTGGCGGCGCAGACGCTTGCCGCGGTGCGCGACCGCAACAAGCTCGATGTCACCCAGCTCGATGACGTCGTGCTCGGCTGCGTCGATCCGGTTGGCGAAGCCGGCGGTGACATCGCCCGCGCTGCGGCGCTGGTCGCGGGCTTCGGCGACACGGTGCCCGGCATCCAGATCAACCGCTTTTGCGCCTCCGGTCTCGATGCGGTGAATTTCGCGGCGGCGGAGATCATGTCCGGCCAGCACGACATGACGATTGGTGGCGGCGTTGAATCGATGAGCCGCGTCGGCATCGGCGCTTCCGGCGGCGCATGGCCGGTCGATCCGACCATCGCGGTCGAAACTTATTTCCTGCCGCAAGGCATCTCCGCCGATCTGATCGCCACCAAATATGGCTTCTCGCGCGATGACGTCGATGCCTATGCGGTCGAGAGCCAGAAGCGCGCCGCTGCATCATGGGCGGAAGGCCGCTTCAAGAATTCGGTGATGACAGTCAAGGACGTCAACGGCCTGACCATTCTCGACAAGGACGAACACATGCGGCCGTCGACGACGATGCAGTCGCTGGCGTCGCTGCAGCCGTCCTTCGTGCAAATGGGCGAGATGGCCGGCTTCGATGCCGTCGCCATCCAGCGCTATCCCGAACTGGAAAGCGTCAATCACGTGCATCACGCCGGCAATTCATCCGGCATTGTCGATGGCGCCGCCGCCGTGCTGCTCGGCAGCAAGGAAGCCGGCGCGCGCAACAATCTCAAGCCACGCGCGCGTATTCGCGCCTTCGCCAATATCGGCTCCGAGCCGGCGATCATGCTGACCGGCCCGCTCGACGTCACGCACAAGGTGTTGAAGAAGGCCGGCATGTCGATCGGTGACATCGACCTGTTCGAATTGAACGAAGCCTTCGCTTCGGTCGTGCTGCGTTACATGCAGGGCCTGAACATTCCGCACGACAAGATCAATGTCTGCGGCGGCGCCATTGCCATGGGCCACCCGCTCGGCGCGACCGGCGCGATGATCCTCGGCACGGTGCTCGATGAACTCGAGCGCACCGGCAAGTCGACCGCACTGGTCACTCTTTGCATCGGCGCCGGCATGGGCACCGCGACGATCATCGAGCGGGTCTAGGCTGATGAGCGGGCTACGCTCAGGCGCTGGCGCGCAATGTCGGCTCGGTCTCGCCGAGCAGCGTGACCGGCGGCAGCATGCCGATCGCCGGCTTGGCAAACAGGTAGCCCTGAAACAGAGTGATGCCGGCGGCCTGCAGCACGGCGAGTTCAGCCTCGGTCTCGATGCCCTCGGCCATCACCTGAATATCAAGTTGCCGGGCAATGCCGAGGATGCCGGCGACAATCACCTGCCGCGTCGGCGATGTATCGATGCCGCGCACCAGATGCATGTCGATCTTGATCGTGTCGGGATGGAAGTCCGCCAACAGGCCGAGGCCGTTGTAGCCGGAGCCGAAATCGTCGAGCGCCACGCGGAAGCCAAGCCTTTTGTATTCGGCAATGATGCGGTTCATGTGCGTGACGTCGAGCCGCTCATCCTCGGTGAATTCAAAACTGATGCGCTCGCGGGCGAAGCCGACCTTCTCAGCCGCCATCAGCGAGGTGCGGATGCAGGCCGCCGGTTCGTACACTGCGTTCGGCATGAAGTTGATCGACAGCCGCAAATCCGGGTCGCGGAACAATTCGCCGGCGCCGGTGATCGCCTTGACGCGGCAAGCCTGATCGAAGCGGTAACGGTTCTCCGTGGTCACTTGGCCGAGCACCCAGCCGGCGCCTTCGCCGTTGGTGCCACGCACCAGTGCCTCGTAGCCCCATACCTTTCGGGCCGCCATGTCGACGATCGGCTGGAAGGCCATGACGAAGTCGAAGCCGAGCGCTTCGCCGTCCTTACAACCAGCGCAACCAACTTTAGCCGACATGATAAGTTCCGTACGCTTGAGGCAACTGCGATGATGTGACGCTGAAAGCGTTGCGTTTATGTAAATTTGTCGCGTGAATATGACGCGATCGGCGAGATAACGAAAAGAGGATGACGCTCATGGCCAATTTCAAGATCGACGTCGACGCCGACGGCATTGCGCTGATCACCTGGGACATGCCCGACCGCTCGATGAACGTCATCACGCTCGACGTCATCGACGAGCTCAGCGGCCTGGTCGACAAAGTGTCAAATGATACGTCGATCAAAGGCGCGGTCATTACCTCCGGCAAGGATGCCTTCTGCGGCGGCGCCGATTTGACGATGCTGGAGAGCATGGGCGCGGTCTATGCCGACAAGGTGAAGAGCGAAGGCGAAGTGCCCGCTGCGCAATTTGTCTTCGATGAAAGCCGCAAGCTGTCGCTGCTCTATCGCCGCCTCGAAACCGGCGGCAAGCCGTGGGTCTGCGCGCTCAATGGCACGGCGATGGGTGGCGGCTTCGAACTGGCGCTCGCCTGTCATCACCGCGTCGCCGCGGAGAATCCGAAGACGCGGCTCGGCCTGCCGGAAATCAAGGTCGGCCTGTTCCCCGGCGCCGGCGGCACGCAACGCGTCGCGCGTATCATGCAGCCGGCCGATGCCCTGCAATTTTTGCTGAAAGGCGATCAACTGAAAACCGATCGCGCCAAGGCGATGAAGCTGATCGACAATGTCGTGCCGCAGGACAAACTGATCGAGACCGCCAAGGAATGGATCAAGGCCGGCGGCAAGGCCGAAGCGCCGTGGGACGTGAAGGGCTACAAATTTCCCGGCGGCCTCGTCTATTCGAAGGCCGGCATGATGACGTTCCCGGCGGCGAACGCGATTTATCGCCGCGAGACCTACGACAATTACCCGGCTGCGCGCGCCATTCTGCAGGTCGTCTATGAAGGCCTGCAATTGCCGATGGACACGGCGCTGCGCGTTGAGTCGCGCTGGTTCGCCAAGATCCTGCGCTCGCCGGAAGCAGCGGCGATGATCCGCACCTTGTTCGTCAACATGCAGGACTTGAACAAAGGCGCGCGGCGCCCCGCCAAGGAACCGGCCACCAGCATCAAGAAGATCGGCGTCGTCGGCGCCGGCTTCATGGGTGCCGGCATTGCGCAGGTCAGCGCCGCTGCCGGTCTGTCGGTGGTGTTGATCGACCGCGATCAGGAAACCGCCGACAAGGGCAAGGCCGCTTTGCACAAGTCGCTCAGCGACCGCGTCATGAAAGGCCGCATGAAGGGCGCCGAGCGCGACGCTTTGCTGGAGAAGATCACGCCGTCGGCGGACTACGCGTCGCTCAAGGATTGCGACCTGATCATCGAAGCCGTGTTTGAGGACCGCAAGGTCAAGTCCGACGTCATCGCCAAGATCCAGGCGGTGATCAGCGACACTGCCATCTTTGCGTCGAACACCTCGACGCTGCCGATCACCTCGCTCGCCTCCGAGTTCAAGGACCCGGCGCGTTTCATCGGCGTGCACTTCTTCTCGCCGGTCGCGATCATGATGCTGACCGAGGTGATCCTTGGCAAGGAAACCGGCGACCGCGCGCTCGCCGTCGCGCTCGATTACATCCGCGCCATCAAGAAGACGCCGATCGTCGTTAACGACTCGCGCGGTTTCTACGCCAATCGCTGCGTGCTCAATTACATCAAGGAAGGCCACTTGATGCTGCTCGAGGGCATTCCGCCGGCGATGATCGAGAACACCGCGCGCATGGCCGGCATGCCGGTCGGGCCTTTGTCGCTCAATGACGAAACCGCGCTCGACCTCGGCCTCAAGATCGTGCGCGCGACGGAAGCCGATCTCGGTGCCGATGCCGTCGAGCCCGGCATGAAGATCCTTTTGGAAAACATGGTCGAGAAGCAGCAGCGTCTCGGCCGAAAGAACGGCACGGGCTTCTATGATTATCCGGCCGGCGCGCCGAAGAAACTGTGGCCGGGCCTTGCTGATTTGCTGCCGAAGAAGCTGAGCGCGGAGGAGATCGACAGGCTCGATATCGAAGAGCTGAAGCAGCGCTTCCTCGTCACGCAGGCGGTCGAAGCCGCGCGCACCTTCGAAGAGCACGTGGTCACCGACGTGCGCGAGGCCGATGTCGGCTCCATCCTCGGCTTCGGCTTCGCACCGTTCACCGGCGGCACTTTGTCATATATCGACATGATGGGGACGAAGAAGTTCGTCGCCCTGTGCAAGAAGCTCGAGGCCAAGTTCGGCCCGCGCTTCACGCCGCCGAAGCTGCTCATCGAGATGGCGGAGAAGGGCGAGACTTTCTACGGTCGCTTCGCACCCGAGAAGAAGAAAGCGGCCTAATCTTTGCGCAAACCCACCGCTTTACAGCGGCGGGTTCCATGCCCACCTCTCAAGGATGAGCATGACCGCACTCGCCCCGTCGCCGATAAACCTGCCCTGGCCGCTTAACGGCTGGCTCGAGCAATCGGTCGCCGAACAACTCGCCGCGCCGGGCCTGCCGAAGCTCGACCTCACCCGGCCGAAAGGCGAGGCGGCGCTCGTGCCCGCGGACTCCATCTCCTGGCGCATCTTCAAGAACCCGGTGTCGCTGTTCATCGGCGGCGTCAGCGCCGTCATTCTCGAACTGGCCGAGCCGCGTGTCCGCTCCGGCGTCTGGGACCACACCACCTTCCGCAAGGATCCGCTGACGCGCCTGCGCCGCACCGGCGCTGCGGCGATGATCACGGTCTATGGCGCGCGCAGCCAGGCTGAGGCGATGATCGGCGGCGTCGTCCGCCGTCATGGTCATGTCAGCGGCGTCACGCCGGCCGGCGTTGCCTACAACGCCAATGATGCGGTGCTGCTCGATTGGGTGCAGGCCACCGCCAGCTTCGGCTTTATCGAATCCTACAGCCGCTTTGCCCGTCGCTTGAGCTGCGCCGACGAAGACCGCGCCTATGCCGAAGCCGTCGACGGCGCCGCGCTCTATGGCGCGATGCAGTCGCCGTCGTCGCGCGCTGAACTCGACGCGCAGTTCGAACAGATGCGGCCGCATCTTGAGAACCACACCATTGTTCACGAATTCCTCGACATCATGCAGCGCGCGCCGGTGCTGCCGCCGCTGCTGAAGCCGGTGCAGAAAATGCTGGTGCGCGCCGCGGTCGACATGCTGCCGCGGTGGACGAAGGCCTTGCTGCACCTTGAGGATGCCGGCTTGAACTCGGTTGAGCGTTCGCTGGTGCGCCGCGCCGGCGCGTTTGCCGACCGCGTCGTCATTCCGAACAGCCCGGCAGCGCAGGCGAGTGCGCGTCTCGGCCTGCCGGCGGATTATGTTTATCGGCGCTAGCCGCTGTGTCTTTTGACACTTGAACCAAAACGCGGGTTTCCCACTTAACCTGCCATGGCACAGACGCGCACCATCGAGATCATCCCGCCCGGCCGCCGCAGCAACAGCGAGCGCGCCCGCTATACGAAAACAAAGTCCGGCACCAGCAGCAGCGACTTCAACCGCCGTGCGGCATTGGAGCGGCTCGACTGGATCGCCAATCTGATGGATTCGGCGGTCATCATTCCGGGCACGCAGATCCGCGTCGGTCTCGACGCGCTGATCGGCCTGGCGCCCGGCATTGGCGACACCGTGACGACCATGATTTCGCTGTGGATGGTCAAGGAAGCGCATGCGCTCGGCGCGCCAAAGCACATCATCATGCGCATGGTCGGCAATGTCGCGCTTGATGGCCTTGTTGGCGCCGTGCCGCTCTTGGGCGACGCGTTCGACGTCATGTTCCGCGCCAACCGCCGCAACATCAAACTGCTGCGCGAGCACTTCGAGCGCGAAGGCGTGCGCTAGCTACATCACAATCGTCAGCCGCTTCGCCGCGCGCGTCACGCCCGTATACAGCCACCGTTCGCGGCTTTCGGAAAACGCCGCGCTCTCGTCGAACAGCACGACGTCGTCCCACTGCGAGCCTTGCGACTTGTGCACGGTCAGCACATAGCCGTAGTCGAATTCGTCGTAAGGCTTGCGCTGCTGCCAATCCATCTTGTCGATGCCGCCGACAAAACATTCCGGCCGCACCGACACCTTGACGCCGCGCGTCGCGGTCTCGTCGTCCGGCATCAGGCGCATCGTCATGATGCCCTTCTTGCCGCCGCGTTCTTTCACCGACCAAAGGCCGCCGTTGAACAGGCCCTTCTTGCGGTTGTTGCGCAGGCACACCAGCTTGTCGCCGGCTTCCGGCATCGTGTCGGTGAAGCCGCGGCGCATGCGCATGCGCTGGTTATAGGCGCGGCGCGTATTGTTGCGGCCAACCAGCACCTGGTCGGCGTCGAGCACGCGCTGCGGATCGAGATCGGCCTTGAGCACAACTTCGCTCTCGCCATATTGCCCGGGCTCGAGATAATCGCCGGCGCGAATATCCATCGAGAGGCGCACGATCGGATTGTCGCGCGCCTGGCGGTGCACTTCGGTCAGCATGGAGTCCGGCTCCTGCTCGGTGAAGAAGCCGCCGCCTGAGATCGGCGGCAGCTGCGCCGGGTCGCCGAGCACCAGCAAAGGCACGCCGAAGGAGAGTAGGTCGCGGCCGAGCTCGGCATCGACCATTGAGCATTCGTCGATGATGATCAGCTCGGCCTTGGAGGCGGGCGCTTCCTCCCACAAATCGAAGTTCGGTATTTCGTCACCGCTCTCGCGCGTGCGGTAGATCAGCGAGTGAATGGTGGTGGCGCCGCGGCAGCCCTTGCCGCGCATCACGGAAGCGGCCTTACCGGTAAAGGCGGCGAATTTGACCTCGCCGTCGACCGCGTCGGCAATGTGCGTGGCGAGCGTGGTCTTGCCGGTGCCGGCATAGCCGAACAGGCGGAAGACCTGCGGCGTGTTGCCGGTGCCGGGCTTGGCCTTCAGCCAGTCGGCGACGGCGATCAGAGCGTCATCTTGGTGGGGCGTGAACTGCGTCATTGGCCGAAGACATAAAGCATATGACCGCCACGCAAAAGAACAAAATATGAACCGTGGCGTGTGGCCGTCGCTTTTATCGCCCTGTCCACGCTCTTCTTCGCCCTCCCGCTTTTCCTTCACCCTCCCCTGGAGGGGGAGGGTCGCGAGCGATAGCGAGCGGGGTGGGGTGATCTTACAGTCCCCGAGTTCACCCCACCCCGATCGTTCTCGCTGCCGCTCAAACGATCGACCCTCCCCCTCCAGGGGAGGGTGCAGAAAGCGCACTGGTGCCTCCATACCTCCCGGTATATGCTGGAGTCACCTCCGGAGGCGCTGCATGTCCGCCGTGAAGAAGATCGCCAAAGCGGCCGCCCTGACGCTGGCCGCCATCATCGCGAGCGCCGTCCTCTATCTTTGCCTGTGGCCGATTCCCGCCGAGCCGGTTGCGTGGCAAGCGCCGACCGCGCCGGGCTTCACCGGCGCCTTCGCGCCGAACACGCGGCTCGCCAATCTTCGCATGATCGCGCTCGGCAACGAGATCGGCCCCGAGCACATCGCGGTGGGCAAGGACGGCAAGCTCTACGTCGCCATGCTGAGCGGCAATCTGATGCGCATGGAGCCGGACGGCACGAAGCAGGAAGTCTTCGCCAATACCGGCGGCCGCGTGCTCGGCTTCGATTTCGATGCGCAGAACCGCATGATCGTCGCCGATGCGATGAAGGGCTTGCTCGCCATCGGACAGGACAAGCGCATCACCCTGCTGACCGATCGCGTCAGCGCCGGCGATCCGATCGGCTATGCCAACTCCGTCGTCGTCGCGCCGAATGGCATCATCTATTTCACGCAATCATCGACGCGCTTTTTGCCGGCGGACTATGGCGGCACTTATCCGGCCAGTGTGCTCGACATCATGGAGCAGGCGGCGACCGGCCGCGTCCTCGGTTACGATCCGGCAACGAGCACAACGCGCATTGTCGCGCATGGCCTGTCCTTCGCCAACGGCATTGCCATGGGCGCCGACGGCCACACATTGTTCGTCAATGAAACCGGCCGCTACCGTGTGTGGAAGATCGATGGCCGCGCCAATGCCGTCAATGTGCAGAGCGGTTCGCCGCAGGCGAAGGTGCTGCTCGACAATCTGCCGGGCTATCCGGACAATCTGATGCGCGGTCGTGATGGCCGCATCTGGGTCGGCCTGTTCCGGCCGCGCAATCCGGCGGCCGACAATCTCGCCGACAAGCCGTTCTTGCGAAAGGTGCTGCTGCGCCTGCCGCGGTCGATGCTGCCGCTTGGCGTGCCCTATGGCCATGTCTTCGCCATTGATGAAGACGGCCGCGTCGTCGCCAATCTGCAGGACCCGACCGGCGCCTATCCGGAAACGACCGGCGTCATGGAAACCGCGGACCGTCTCTACATCCACAGCCTGCATGCGCACGGCATGGGCTGGCTGCCGCGCTGATCACGCGGCGCGTAGGGCGGATTAGCGAAGCGTAATCCGCCGCTTATCCCTCCCCTGAAAGGGGAGGGCGCCGTCGCGAAGCGACGGGGGTGGGGTTGTCTCTCTATTTTGCATCGCCCCACCCGGTGTGCCGTCACAACTAGGGCGCGTGGCCGGCTGCCGTCATGCACGCCTTATACGCGGCGGTGCGTTGCAACTGGACGTCTTCGGCATCACCCGGATGCTGCGCCTGTGCAACCTTGACGCAACGCGCGATCGAGGCGTCGCGCGTGCCTGTTTGCGCCAGGGCCGAGCCGGAAAACGCAACGGCGGAAGCAAGCAGCAGTGCGGCGGAAATCTTGGTGACGGCATGCATGGCTTCATCTCCATTTGATTTTTCGCCTGTCCGGCGGACCGATATGTCCGATGCAGGCGCCGATGCGCGGACGATGCTGTCACCGCTGCGCGCTGTCGATTGGACCGTGGTCCAACAGGTTCCTGCCGCGCGGGGACGACAGTGTGCGCCCATCCCCTTGATCAGCGTCGTCAGATGCTGGGGCGGGGAGCGGTGGCTGGCGGGGGTGTCGGAGATTCGGCGCAACAAACCCGTCAGCGGTCCAAGCCGCATTGTCATGGCGTGCTGCCGCACGCTCAGGGGTGGAGAGTCTTTAGCGCCTGTAATCGGGTGTGAGGACGAACGGGTCAACCGCCCGTGACAATGCGGAGCAAACCTAGAAACACCGCGCGCGGAGCGCCGGAGAAGCGGCAACTTCGTGGTGACTATCTGTGCACATTACAAACACACGTGCACAGAGCTGCGGGGTCGTCGTGACCCCGGCGTTCCGCGCGCCCTCGTTTGGGGGCGAAGGAAGCGAATTTGGAATACGGCGTCCCCGCGCCGCTAAGAACAGGGGCGATTTCGCACGTCTATATACCTGTCGTCCCCGCGCAGGCGGGGACGCATACCCACCGGCCTTTCGATGGAAACAGGCGGAAGAAGTAAGGCAACTCGATTCTGCCCCAAGCCACCGCCGCGGCGTATGGGTCCCCGCCTTCGCGGGGCGACGGGTGGCGCATTGCCCTTTCACCCGCCCCATGTTTAAGGTCGCGGCCCTTTACGACCCCAGAGCAGTTCCCTTCATGGCGCGCGACCAGATCGACATGACCCCGATTGAAACCCGCGACGAGCTCGTCGCGTGGTTTGAGGCCGGGAATAAGCCGAAAGCGCAATGGCGCGCCGGCACCGAGCACGAGAAATTCGTGTTCACAATCGACGGGCACCGGCCTGTTCCCTATGAGGGCAAAAAGAGCATCCACGCCATCCTGACCGGCATGCACGGCCTTTTGGGCTGGGAGCCGATCATGGACGGCGAGAACATTATCGGCCTGTTCGACGTCACCGGCGGCGGCGCGATTTCGCTCGAGCCGGGCGGCCAGTTCGAATTGTCCGGCGCGCCGGTTGAAACCGTACACCAGACCTGCGCCGAGCTGATGGCGCATCTGGCGCAGGTGCGCGAAGTGGCCAAGCCACTGGGCATCGGCTTCCTTGGTCTCGGCCAGACGCCGAACTGGAGCCGCGCCGAGATCCCGGTGATGCCGAAGAGCCGCTACAAGATCATGACCAATTACATGCCGAAGGTCGGCACGCGCGGCCTCGACATGATGTACCGCACCTGCACGGTGCAGGCGAACCTCGACTTCTCCTCGGAAGCCGACATGGTCAAGAAGCTGCGCGTCTCTTTGGCGCTGCAGCCTGTGGCCACGGCATTGTTCGCCAACTCGCCCTTCACCGAAGGAAGGCCGAACGGCTTCCTCTCGGCGCGTTCTGAAATCTGGCGCGACACTGACAATAAACGCTCTGGCATGATGCCCTTCGCCTTTGAAGATGGCATGGGTTTCGAGCGCTACACCGATTACGCGCTCGATGTGCCGATGTATTTCGTCAAGCGCGGCGACACCTACATCGACGTTGCCGGTAAATCATTCCGCGATTTCTTTGCCGGCAATTTGTCGGATCTACCGGGCGAGCGGCCGACCATATCCGACTGGGCCAATCATCTCTCAACGATTTTCCCCGAAGTGCGGCTTAAGCGTTATCTCGAAATGCGCGGCGCCGATGGCGGGCCGTGGCGGCGTCTGCCGTCGCTGACCGCGTTCTGGGTCGGCTTGCTGTATGACGAAGACTCGCTCAACGCCTGCTGGGACATGGTCAAGACGTGGACCACTGAAGAGCGCCAGAAGCTGCGCGATGACGTGCCGAAGCTCGGCTTCCAGGCCGAGATCCGCGGCCGCAACATGCTGACTTTGGCGCAGGAGACCTTGCGCTTCGCCGCGCGCGGCCTGACGCGCCGCAAGTTCTTCGACAAGAACGGCCGTGACGAAACGCGTTATCTCCGTCCACTTGAAGAAAGCATCGCGCGTGGCATCACGCCGGCGGAAGAATTGCTCGAGAAGTATCACGGCGAGTGGGGCGGTTCGGTCGACCGTATTTTTGAAGAGTATGCGTATTAACGAGATGTGCGATGGCCAAATCCACGCCCGCGACCTTGGCGCTTGAGAAAGCCGGCGTCGCCTTCAAGCTCTACGAATATGACTACGACCCGAATGCCGCGCGTATCGGCATGCAGGCGGCGGAAGCGCTCGGCATCGAACCGGCGCGATTGCTCAAGACATTGATGGCGCGGGCAGGGGATGCCGTCATCTGCGTGCTGGCGCCGTCCGACCGTGAAGTAAATCTGAAAAAGCTCGCGCATGCCGCCGGCGCCAAAAGCTGCGCCATGTTGCCGGCCGCCGAAGCGGAGCGGATGACCGGCTATCACGTCGGCGGTATTTCGGCCTTCGGCCAGAAGAAGCGCGCGCGGGTGTTCATCGAAAAGTCGGCGATGGATTTCCCGCTGATCGTCGCCAATGGCGGAAGGCGTGGGCTACAGGTTGAGCTGTCGCCAGCCGATCTGGTGCGCGTGCTTGACGCAACGGCGGCGGAGATTTGCTAGGGCTTGCGATGCCGGAAAACTGAGAGCACAAGCGCCGCATGCCGGAAACCTACCGCGATCCCAACACGCGAACGCTGACGCCGCTGGACTACGGCCTCTATGCGATCTCGGTGCTGGTCTGGGGCCTGTCATGGATCGCCATGCACTACCAGGTCGGGCAGGTGGCGCCTGCGGTGTCGATCGTCTGGCGCTTCATCATTGCCGCGCCCTTGATGTTCATGCTGGCGCTGTTGCGCGGTGAGTCGTTGCGCTTTCCGCTCGCCGATCACCGTTTCTTCCTCGGCATGGGCGCGGCGATCTTCTCGGTCAATTTCCTGCTGTTCTACTATGCCTCGCAACATGTCGCGTCCGGGCTGCTGTCCATTGTCTTCTCGCTGGCCTCGGTCGGCAATGTCGTTCTTGGCGCGCTGGTGTTCGGTGTGCGTATCAAGCAGCGCGTCGTCATCGGCGGCGTGCTCGGCGTTCTCGGCGTCGCCGCGATGTTCTATCCGGAATTGGGCGGCCTGCATTTTGACGGCGGCGCGCTGCTCGGCCTGACGCTCGGGCTCGGCGGCACCTTGTGCTTCTGCACCGGCAACATGCTGTCGGTCGCGGCGCAGCGGCGGCGACTGCCGGTATTCGCCTCGACCGCCTGGGGCATGCTGTACGGCGCCAGCTTCGTCACGATTTTCGCGCTGGTCCGTGGCGACAGTTTCATCATCGAGTGGACGCCGACCTATCTCGGCGGCTTGGCTTACCTGTCGATCATCGGTTCATTCATCGCCTTCGGCGTCTACTTCACCCTATTGGGCCGCATCGGCGCGGCGCGCACCGGCTATTCGACGGTGATGTATCCGGTGGTGGCGCTCATGGTCTCGACCTTCGCCGAGAACTACCATTGGAGTTTGATCGGCGCGCTCGGCCTCGCCGCCGTGATCGGCGGCAATGTGCTGGTATTGCGCGCGCCGAAATAATTATTCGGCGGCCTGCACGGCTTCCGACAAGTTATCGAGCGACAGTATGATGTGTTCGGCCAATGCATCGGCGAGCGGCGAGCCTTCATGAGAATTGCGCACCAGGCCGATATGGCAGCTCGGCAACTCCGGGAAACCATCGGCCGAGGTTAGTACGCGCATGCCGGGACGAAGGCCCGACTCCGGCAGCACCGACACGGCGAGGCCGGCCAGCACGGCGGCGGCAACGGCGCCGGCGTTCGAGCTCGAATACAGAATGCGGTAGGGCCGGGCCATGATCTCAAGCCGGTCAACCGCCGCGCTCCGCCAATTGCAGCTCGGCCGCCCCAGCGCCAAAGGCAGACGCTCCTCGGCATGAGTCGCGTGCCGGTTCGAGGTCACCCAGAGCAGCCGTTCGCGGCGGAAGGTTTCCGAGGCGCGCTTCGATTCGCAATTGGTAACGATCGCCAGATCGATCTCATTGGCATCGATCCGCTCAAGCAGATCAACCGATGGCTCACAAATCACCGAGAGCTCGACACTCGGATAGGCGCGCGAGAATCGCGCCATGATTTCCGGCAGATAGCGGTCGGCATAATCGTCCGGCACGCCAAGCCGCACCCGGCCCGACAATTCGGCGTCGGAGAAGGCGGCAATGGTCTCGACATTCAGCTTGATTATTCGCCTTGCGTAATCGAGCAGGCGCTGGCCGTCCTCGGTCAGCTTGGAAGCGCGGCCATCGCGGGCGAAAATCGGCCGCTCCAGCCGCTCTTCCAGCCTCTTCATCTGCATCGAGACGGCGGACTGGGTCTTGTTCACGACTTCAGCGGCTTTGGTGAAGCTGCCGGTCTCGGCAATCGCGACGAACGTGCGGAGTTGATCAACATCGAGAAGCGCTGTCATGGCAGGTATCCCAATTTGTCCAGGCTCGGCGTTAATTTGAGCAGCGCGCAAAATTGCACAAGGAAAAACAACCTATTGTTCCATTTGCAGTTTTTCGCTTGCCGCCTACGGCCGCCGAGCCGAAATTGTTAACATCAGCAATCCTGATCGGTCAGATTAAAAACATTCGTTTCACTAATCAATAGGCCGGGCGCATATTCATCGTGCTTCGAGGTTCCACGGTTGAAACCGGGTGGCTTGAGGCCGGAATTGAAGCGAATGAACGCTCCAGTCCGCGGACCCGATGGAGACTGCCATGACAACCGCCCAATATCCCGTTTTGCCCCTCGCCGCCGGAACTCTGGCGCGTGCCTTTGCTGCCATTCTGGTGCCGGTTGTCTTCTCCGCCAAAGCGATCACGCGCGCGATGCGCAATCGTCATAACGCCACCGTGCTCGCCGGTCTCGACAGCCGGATGCTGGCCGATATCGGCCTGACCCGCTCGGACGTCCATGACGCCTTCTCGGCGCCGCTCTGGGAAGATCCGACCACGCTGCTGAGCGAGCGGGCCATCGAACGGCGCATGAACCGGGCTGTCACGCGGGTGACACGCACTGCGCCGAACGTCACCTTGTTCCGCAAGCCGGCTGCCAGCCGGTCTGCACAGGCCTGCTAATCCCCAAACGGCCGATCCCTCTTATCGGCCGCGGATCCGAGAACACGCGAAATCCCCTCTCGCGCTTGGATCAAGAGCGCCCGCTGGCCCCTCCAGCGGGCGCTTTATTTTTTCCGCACCAAATCGTTATCGGGCGGAAGACATTGCCGCAGGGCATCCGCCGCAGTCCGGGTTAGAGTGCCGGCATGTTTCTTCCCTTGCGATTCTTTTGCGTGTTGTTGGCCGGGCTGGTTCTTGCAGGGTCGGCGCTGGCGCAGAGCGGCTTCGACCGCCGCGGCGGCGACTACCTGAGATTCGAGGTCCGCAGCGGCGATCCGCAGGTCTGCGCCCAGCGCTGCGAGGCCGACGGCCGCTGCCAGGCCTGGACCTTCGCCTATCCGCGATCGGAAAATGCCGCCGCCCAGTGCTGGCTGAAAAACAAGGTCGTGCCGCGGGCGGAAGACAAATGCTGCGTTTCGGGCGTGCGCGGCGCCGGCGTCATCGAGCCGCGCAAGGGCCCGCTGGAAACGTCGATCGACCGCCTCGGCGGCGACTACAAGAGTTTCGAGACGGATTCCGATTCGACCGGCGCGGCCTGTCACGCCGCCTGCGAGGCCGACAACAAATGCCGCGCCTGGACCTATGTACGGCCCGGCTATATCGGCGCGCCGGCGCGCTGCTTCCTGAAAGAAAGGCTGACGCGCCCGCGCGCCAAGCCGTGTTGTGTGTCTGGCGTGGTTAGGTAACCGCGCTCAGCCCGTCCCGCCAACCGTGATCCGATCCATGCGCAGGCTCGGCTGGCCAACGCCGACCGGCACGCCCTGGCCGTTCTTGCCGCAGGTGCCGATGCCCGGATCGAGCGCGAAGTCGTTGCCGATCATCGAGATGCGATGCATGTCGGTCGGGCCGTTGCCGATCAGCATGGCGCCTTTCACCGGCGCGGTGACCTTGCCGTCTTCGATCTTGTAGGCCTCGGTGCACTGAAACACATATTTGCCCGAGGTGATGTCGACCTGGCCGCCGCCGAAATTGACGGCGTAAAGGCCATTCTTCACCGAGGCGATGATCTCGGCCGGATCCTTGTCGCCGGCGAGCATGGCGGTGTTGGTCATGCGCGGCATCGGCACATGCGCGTGGCTTTCGCGGCGGCCATTGCCAGTCGGCTTCATGCCCATCAGGCGCGCATTCTGGCGGTCCTGCATATAGCCAACGAGAATGCCGTCTTCGATCAGCACGGTACGGTTGGTCGGCGTGCCTTCGTCATCGATCGACAAAGAACCACGGCGCGACTGAATGGTGCCGTCATCAATGACGGTGACGCCCTTGGCGGCAACCTGCTGGCCCATCAGGCCGGCGAAAGCTGAGGTCTTTTTGCGGTTGAAGTCGCCTTCGAGACCGTGGCCGACAGCTTCATGCAACATGACGCCGGGCCAACCGGCGCCCAGCACGACATCCATTTCACCAGCCGGCGCGGCAACAGCGGTCAGATTGACCATAGCCTGCCGCACAGCCTCATCAACCGCGCCTTGCCACATCGTCGGATCGATGAAGCGCTGATAGCCTTCGCGGCCGCCGACACCATGGCTGCCCGATTCCTGGCGATCGCCATCGCCAGCAACGACCGAAACGTTCAAACGCACCAGCGGACGAATATCGCGATAGCTCTCGCCATCGGCGCGCAGGATCTCGACGACCTGCCATGTCGCGGCGATGCTCGCGGTCACCTGCCGCACGCGCGGATCCTTGGCGCGGGCATAAGCGTCGATGGTCTCGAGCAGTTTGACCTTGTCTTCGAAGGCCGGTGTGCCGAGCGGATTCTCGTCACCGTAAAGCTTGCGGTTGGTGCGGGCCGGCGCATCGGCATAGCTGCCGCTGTAGCCGCCTTTGACCGCGCGCACCGCTTCCGCGGCGCGAGCCAGCGCGCCCTCCGAAAGGTCGGAGGCGTGGGCATAGCCGACCGCTTCATCCTTGACCGCGCGCAGGCCGAAGCCCTGCGTCGTGTCATAGGTCGCCTGCTTGAGGCGGCCATTGTCGAAGGCCAGCGCCTCGGTCTGCTTGTATTCGAGGAAAAGCTCTCCGTCGTCCGCGCCTTCCAACCCGCGCGCGATCAACTGACGCACCTTGCCTTTGTCGAGCCCGGCGCGGTCGATCAAGGAAGAAATGGCTGGATCCATGGCGTGAAACTCCGGTGGCAATGCCTTCAACAGATAGGCAGTCCGCGGCGATTTGGCGAGGGCAGGGGCCGCCGCCCGTGCCTTATTTAGCATCGCAAAAATGTAGATATTTTGCGAGAATTGCCGCCGAATCCTGCTGCTTCCGTTCGAAAAACTTTTTAATAAATTACCGGCAGAGTGGAGTTCCATTTACCCGCGAAAGGCGCCGGAATGTCCATCGACCAACGCAAATATCCCCGCGAACCCGGCAACAACCGCGCCGCGATTGTTTATGCCAAGCCGGGCGACGCGCCGATCATGTGCACGGTGGCGGATATTTCAGAGGGCGGGGCGGGGCTGACCTTCGTCAACATTGCCGAGATACCGGACATGTTCGAGCTTGAGATCAAGGGCGAGAGTGATTTGCGCAAGTGCAAAGTGGCCTGGCGCGCCGAGCCGCATCGTGTGGGTGTGCAGTTTGTTTGAGGCTAGATTGCTTTTCTTTCTTTACCCCCCCCCTTGTGGGGAGGGTCGACTGCTTGAGCGATAGCGAAAGCAGTCGGGGTGGGG
>JAURVZ010000029.1 GCA_030655215.1 Pseudolabrys sp.
TAGTTGATGACCGGCGTGCGGTTCTGCGTCACCGGCAGTCCATCCGGCAGAACGCCGGTGGCATAACGCTCGAACGAGTCGCCATCTTCGTGATTGGTCGCCTGCGTCTGCTCGTCGAAGTGTTCCGAGAACGACGCTTCGAAGTGATTGACGGTCGGCATGTCGAGTACGTCGAGCCACATCACCGGATTATTGCCGGGGTTGCCGTGATCATGCGGCGCCCAGTTGGCGGTGATGATGAAATCGCCATGACGCATCTGCGACTTCTCGCCTTCAACAGCTGTGTAGGCGCCGTCGCCTTCCAGCATGAAGCGAATGGCCGAGGCCGAGTGACGATGCACTTCGGCGATTTCGCCCGGCATGATCAGCTGCACGCCGGCGAAGAGCGAATTGGTGATGCGCGATTTGCCCGGCATGCCGGGGTTTTCGAGCACGAGCACGCGGCGCTCGGCTTCCTCAGCGCTGATGACGCCGCCTGCTTCCAGGATCAGGCGCTTGACGTCGGCGAACTTCCACACCGCCGCCAGATACTTGGTCTTCGGCTCGGGCGTCACGAGGCCCTTGAGCACTTCCCAAAGCGGCGCCATGTGAAACTTGGCGATCTTGTCGTAATAGGCCTGCCGCGAGCCTTCGATGTTGTGCTTTGAACCTGGTGTGGCTTGTTCAGCCGCGGTTGCAACCGCCATGAAATGCTCCTTGGACCCGATGGTTTAATTTGTAACTTCATAGCGCATATCGGCGGCCAGCGGAACAGGCCCGCCATCCGGGCCGCTTTGCAGCCGAGGAATAGCTACTAATCGCCGAGCGGCTTTTGCTTCCGTTTCGGCCGGGCGCCTTTGCTGAGTTCCAGCGGCATCACGTCGAAAGCGATGCAGATGCGCTCCTGCTCGACGCCGAGCGGTTCGGTGCCATGGTAAAAATAGCCCGGCATCAAGACGAGATGGCCCGGCTCCGGTTCGACCAGCCGCTGCTGCCAGCCGCTTTGCGCCGCATCGAGCCTTTCAGGCGGACCGACGCGCAGCCAGCCCTTGTTGCTGTGCGTCTCACGCGAAATCTCCGGACGCACGACGTAATAGACGCCGCTCAACCACGCCTTTGGATGGATATGCGCGACATGATGTCCCTCGCTGCCCGACACGACGGCCCAGGCGCCGATCTTGTACGCGGCCGGACATGAAGCGATGAACGGGTGATCGTCGCTGGCCGGCAGCGCGGCAATATAGCGCGCGACCTGCCGATGTATCTCGGCGGCAAAAGCGCGGCACGCCGGCAGCGGCGATTCCATGATGCGGTTGTTGCGCCAGGCCTGACGAATGGCGCGCTCACCGGGCGAGTCATAAAATTTCAGGCCGTCTTTTACTTCCCTGCCCAGTTGGCCAAAAAAATCCACACCGGCGAAATCGTGCGGCACGGCATTTGTGACCACGCGGAAGAAGCGATCGTAATCGGTCAGCGATGACACAGCCGCTTTGTCGCCTAGCACGCCGTTGGCGAAAGCATTGGCCGCCAGCACCGGCGCGTAACGAACACCGCGCGCGATCAGCGCCGCTGTCGCATCGCGCAGCGCAATTGCCTCATCCACCGTCCGGACATCAGCGATGCCCGGTTGCATCGATGGCCAGCGCAAATAGGCCTGACGAAACACACGGGCATATTCGTCATGGTCGCCACGCGCCGCCAAAGCCTCGGCCAGCGCAAACAACAATTCCGGCGAATCCGGCTGCGCCGCGACGGCCTGACGCGCCAGCGCGTAGCGGGCTTCTGCGAGCGAGCCGAACGTGTCGCGCATGGACTGGTTTCCCGCGGCGGACCTGACCGCAAGCAATTTTAGCAGGCAACCGGACCTTTTGAAACGACCCTAATTATTGGCCGAACCGCCGTCGACCACCAGCGACTGGCCGGTGACGAAGTCGCTGTCGCTGGAACACAGGAAAATCAGCGCGCCGAGCAGGTCCTCCGGATAGGCATCGCGCTTGAAGGCGCGGCTGTTGCGCACCGGAATGCGTTCTTCCTCGACATGCTGCGAATTCTCGAGGCCCGTATCGGACAGGATGAATCCCGGCGTCAGCGTATTCACCGCAATGCCGTGGGCGCCGAGCTCGCGCGACAATGAGCGGGTGAAGGCCAGCATCGCGCCCTTGGAGAGCACATAAGGCAGCATGCGCGGCACACCCTTGTAAACCGTGCCGGAACCGATGTTGATGATCTTCCCGCTACCGGCCTTGACCATATGCGGCGCGACATGCCGCACCATCAGATACGGCCCGCGCACATTCACCGCCATCACCTTGTCCCAGGTCTCGATGTCCCACTCATTGTAAGCGCGCGGCTTCAACGTTGAATACACCGCAGCGTTGTTGATCAGGATATCGATCTTGCCGAACCGGGCCATGGTCTCGGCCGTAAGCGCCTTGACCGAATCTTCATCCGAGACGTCGGACACAAAACTTGTTGCCGCGTCTGCGCCATGCTGCGCGGCGATCTCGGCAGCCACGTCTTTGCCGTCAGCGATGTCGGCGATCATCACGCGCGCGCCTGCGGCTGCCAGCGCCAGTGAATAATGTTTGCCAATGCCCTTGGCGCCGCCGGTGACGATGGCGGTTTTTCCGGCCAGCCGGGCGCCCGTTGAATGGGTCATCATATCCTCCTTGATCGTCTCTTATGACGTGTGTGTATAAAGGCGTGGATGCCCGGCACAAGGCGGAGAATACAATGAGCGACATCAAGGACCGGTCGGAAATCCGCGACCTGATCGAGAATTGGGTGCTGTGGCGCGATGGCCGGATGTGGGACCGCTTCCGCACAGTCTGGCACGCCGACGGGCACATGTGGGCGACCTGGTTTCAGGGCTCATTCGAGGACTTCATAAAAGTCAGCCAAGAGGGCTTCGCCAAGGGCGTGCGCATCAATCACATGCTGGGCGGCACCACGATCGAGATCAAAGGCAAGCGCGCCATTGCCCAGACCAAACTGTCGATTGCGCAGCGCGCCAAGGTCGAGGGCGTCCTGTGCGACGTCACCTGCTGGGGCCGCGCCTATGATTTCGTCGAAAAACGCAAAGGCCAATGGGGCATCGTGCTGCGGCGGCACACCTATGAAAAAGACCGCATTGATCCGGTTGAGCCCGGCGCCAAGGTCAAACTCGACGCCAAATTGCTTGCCCAGTTCCCTGAAGGGTACCGTCACCTCGCCTATTTACAGACGCGCATCGGCTACACCATCAAGGACGAGCTGCCCGGCATCGAAGGCCCCGCGCTGGACGAACTCTATGCCCAGGGCGCGGCGTGGCTGAAGGGCAAGAAGCTGTAGCTCGTCATGGCCGGGCATAGCCCGTCGAAGACGGGCGTAAACGCCCTATTGTCCCGGCCATCCACGTCTTGCTTTCACGAGACGAAAAGACGTGGATGCCCGGCATTACGCCGGGCATGACGGAGATGGGGTTGGCCTGCATCAATAGACATGCGAATTTGCGCCCAAGCGGCGAACCGACCGCAAGAGGAAGCGCGATGTCGTTAGCCGACAAATTCAATCTGCTCGATGGATTCAACCTGTTGCGCATCGTCTGCGCGCTGTTCTTCATTCCGCACATCATCGGCAAGTTTACGGTGCCGCAGACCCTGGAGTTTTACGTCGCCGCCGGCTTCAAGCCGCCGAAATTCTGGATGTATCTCGCCGCCGCGATCGAAACTGTGCTGGCGCTGATGCTGTTCTTCGGCATCTACACCACCATTGCCGCCTCCCTGTCGTTCATCCATCTCAGCGTCGCGGCGATCGCGACCTATAGAGTGACGAAGTGCTGGATCTGGGTGACCGGCGGCATCGAATATTGCGCATTCTGGGCGCTCGTCAGTCTGGCGCTCGCTTTGCACGCTTACAAAACTATCGGACTTTAAAATAACTCTGGAAGGAATACCGATGACGAGCGCGTTGTTTTCACCCATCACGCTGCGCGGACTGACGCTGCCAAACCGCGTCGTGGTCTCGCCAATGTGCCAGTACAATTCAACCGACGGCACCGCCAATGACTGGCACCTGATGCATTACGGCCAGTTCGTGCTGGGCGGTTTCGGATTGATCATCGCCGAGATGACCAACGTCAATTCGGAGGGCCGCATCTCGCTGAAATGCGCCGGGCTCTACTCGGACGACAACGAAAAGGCGATCAAGCGCGTCATCGACTTCGCCAAACAGTACGGCCCGTCAAAGCATGGCGTTCAGATCGGCCATGCCGGCCGCAAGGGTTCGACCAAACCGCCGGCCGTCGGCGGCACGCCGCTGAGCAAGGAAGAAGGCGCCTGGGAGACACTCGCGCCGTCCGCCATTCCCTACGATCCGACCTGGCATGTGCCGCGCGCCATGACCAAGGACGAGATGAAGTCGACGCTTGAAGACTATGTCGACATGGTCAAGCGCTCCGAGCGGGTTGGCTATGACCTGCTCGAACTGCACGCCGCGCACGGCTACCTGCTGCATCAGTTTCTGTCGCCGCTGTCGAACCAGCGCACCGACGACTATGGCGGCAGTCTGGAAAAGCGCATGCGCTATCCGCTGGAAGTGTTTGCGGCCGTCCGCGCCGCCTGGCCGAAGGACAAGCCGCTCGGCATCCGCGTCTCGGCGGTCGATTGGGTTGAGGGCGGCACGACGATCGAGGACACGATCCAGTTCGCGCACGCGCTTAAAGCGCTTGGCTGCGATTATATGGACGTGTCGTCGGGACAGCTCGATTCCCGGCAGAAAATTCCATTCGCGCCGAATTTCAATGTGCCGTTCGCCGAGGCGATTAAAAAGGCCACCGGCATGCCGACAATGTCGGTCGGGCTGATCACCGATGCCCGCGAAGCCGAGAACATGGTCGCTTCCGGCAAGACCGACATGGTCGCGCTGGCCCGCGGTGCAATGTACGACCCGCGCTGGCCCATTCACGCGGCGATGGAAGTCGGCGCTGAGCCACCGGTCGCGCCGCGCATGACTCCGGCGCATCCCAAACTGCGGCTGATGCTGTTTCCGGATTACAAACCGGCTTAGGCGACGCGCTCCGGGCGCAGCACGCGCTGCGCCCGGAAAACGCGGAGGCTTTAAGCCTTCACCCGCTCGATGAACTTGGCGAAAGACGCAAGCTGCGTCTTGATGATGTCCTTGGTCGGCTGGTCGGCCAGTTCGAGCGTTTCCTTGTCGAACTTGTTCTGCGCCATGCCGACGAAAATCTCGGGCGTGCCGAACACGAAGCTGTTCATGTAGGTCATCGCCATGCGCAGGTGATACTGCATACGCGCGCCGCCGACCGGGCCCATGCTGGCCGACTGGATCGCCACCGGCTTCTCCTTGAACGGCTGATCCTTCAGGCGCGACAGCCAGTCGAGCGCATTCTTGAGCGCGCCCGGAATGGTCCAGTTATATTCCGGCGTGACGATGATGACGCCATCGGCCGCGCGCACGGCGTCGGCGAAGGCGGTGACTTCGGCGGGAAAGCCGGCATCCTGGATATCGGAATTGTAGAACGGAAAGCCATCGAAAGCCGGCGCGGTGATGAACGTTATCTCAGGCGCCAGTGCCGGCAATGCACGCGCCAGCGCCGCGTTGTACGACTTCGCGCGCAGCGAGCCGCAAATCACCAGGATTTTGAGTTTGTCAGCCATGTCGCCCTCTTTGAATGCAAAGGTACCAGGCTAACGCCTGGTACCTGCTGTTGTTCGACGAGGCTTGTGGCGCATCGGGAGGCGATGCGCAACGAGATCAAGGAATACCTACTTCTCGTCTTCAATCGTATTGCTGAGAAGTCCGACGCCCTCGACTTCCACTTCAGCGGTATCGCCGGCCTTCATCCAGATTGGATCCGGCTTACGCGCATGGCCGACGCCCGACGGCGTGCCGGTGAACAGAATGTCGCCCGGCTCCAGGGTGATGCCTTCGGTCAGATAGACCAGCGACTCGGCAACCGGGAACATGAACAGGTCGGTGTTCGACGATTGCAGTTCGCGGCCGTTAAGCCGGGTCTGGATCTTCAGGCCCTTACCACCCTTCGGCAGTTCGTCGGCGGTGACCATCCACGGGCCAATGCTGCCGGACTGGTCGAAGTTCTTGCCCATGCCCCACTGCGTGGTGTGGCGCTGATATTCGCGGATCGAGCCTTCCATGCCGACGGAGTAGCCGGCGATGCAATCGGTGGCGTTCTCCAGCGTCAGGTGCTTGGCGCGCTTGCCAATGATGACGACGAGCTCACCTTCATAGTCGAACTGGATCGACTTCTTCGGCCGCAGCAGCGGTTCATTGTGGCCGGTCAGCGACGACAGCATGCGGAAGAAGATCGACTGGAATTTCGGGATGTTGTCTTTCTGCGGGCCTTCCTTGACATGGTCGAGGTAGTTGAGGCCAAGGCAGATGATCTTGCCCGGATTGGCGACCGGCAGCGCGAATTTGAGGCCCTTGAGCGGCACCTTGGCGGAGGCCGGCGCCTTCTTCACGGTCTCGGCTAGTGCCTTCATGTCGCCACCGGCGCGCAGGAAGGCGCCCAGTTCGCTCGGCAGCTTGGCGTCGGCCGCCTGCACGTCGACAACATTGTCGCCGTCGACGATACCCATGCGGATGCCGTTATTGGAATGGAAATTGACGATCTTCATTGCGCTCTTGCCTCACCTGAATATTGGCGGCCCGGCCTGATGCGGCGGGCGCGGGCATGGCTTAGCGCAGACCGGCGCGCACGGAAAGCGCCCGGCAACGCCTTTCGGACTGCGAAATCAGCCCTTCGGGCCCATCGTGAAGGCCTGCACCGAGAAATACTTCTTGGCGTCGGTCCAGACAGCGGACGGCTGCCAGCCGACACCGCGCGCCAACGCACCAAGCGACTCGACTGAATACTTGTAGGAGTTCTCGGTGTGGATGGTCTCGCCGGCGCGGAAGTCAAAGCACTCGCCGGCAACCTTGACCTTTTGCCGCTTCAGGCTGGCCAGATGCATCTCAATGCGATGACGTTCGCGGTTGAAGAAGGCGTGATGCTCAAACGACTTGATATCGAAAGTGCCGCCGAGTTCGCGGTTGATGCGTACCAGAAGATTGAGGTTGAACTTGGCGGTGACACCGGCCGCATCATTATAGGCGGCGTTGAGAATGTCGGTCGGCTTGATCAGGTCGGCGCCGATGATCAGCTTGGAATTCGGCCCGAGGATTTTCGCGGCATTGCGCAGGAAGCTGGATGCTTCATGCGGCTCGAAATTGCCGATGGTCGAACCCGGGAATAGGCCGACGCGCACGGGCGCGGCTTTGGCTTCCTCAGGCAACTCAAACTCATGCGTGAAGTCGGCGGCGACCGGCTGAATGTTCAGCCGCGGAAAGTCGAGCTGCAGCGCGTCGGCTTCGCGCTCCAGCATCTCGCCGGAAATATCGACCGGCACATAGGCCGCGAGCACCGGAGCCGCCGCCAGCAGGATGCGCGCCTTCTTGTTCGAACCGGAGCCGAACTCCACCAGCGCCGCGCCTGCCGGCACCAGCCGCATGATTTCGGCTGCGTTGTCCTGCAGAATGTGCATCTCGCAGCGCGTCGGATAGTACTCGGCCTGATCGGTGATGCGGTCGAACAGCTGCGAGCCGGCGGCATCGTAGAAATATTTCGGCGGCAAATGCTTGCGCCGCGCACCGAGACCTTTCAGCACATCATGCTTGAACGTCGAAATATCGACGTCGTCGGCTATCGGCAAAGCAGATCGTGCAAGCGCAACCATCATGGCCTCTTACTTCTACTTCCGAAGAACAAGCAACTTATCGACTAGACAAATTCCGCAAGACGCACGCTGGTAAATTGCCAGCGCGCCGGCGGAACGAAGAAATTTCGGTAACTCACGCGATCATGGTCTTCGGGGGTCGCCAGTGACGAACCCCGCAACACCATCGTGTTGATCATGAACTTGCCGTTGTACTCGCCAAGTGCGCCCTCGGCCGCGCGGTAGCCCGGATAGGGCAAATAGGCACTGCGAGTCCATTGCCAAGCCAGACCGAAACCATCGGCGAGCAATCCGGCGCGCGCCGCGACCTCCCATTCCTGCTCACTTGGCAGGTGTTTGCCGGCAAAACGGGCATAGGCCTCGGCTTCGTAATAGCTGACATGCAAAACCGGCTGGGCCAAATCCACAGGTTTCAGGCCGCCGAGCGTCATGACGTGCCACTGGCCGTCCTTCTTCTGCCAGTAGCCGGGTGCCTCCCAGCCTTCCTTCTCCACCGTGCTCCAGCCGTCCGACAGCCAGAGCGAAGGCGTCGTGTATGCACCAGCCTCGATAAACTTAATCCACTCGGCATTGGTGACGAGATGGCGCGCGATGCGCACATTCGGGATCAATGCGTCGTGGCGCGGCAGCTCATTGTCGAAGCAATAGCCGTCACCGTCATGGCCGACCGCATGAATACCATTCGGCACAGCCACAAAGTCATCGGCATCCAGGCTACGCGGTCCCTGCCCGGCGCGCGGCAACTGCCATGCTGCGTCATAGACAGGGTTGGTCGGGTTATGCGCGAAGGCATGCAGGATATCGGTGAGAACCAGCTCCTGATGCTGCTGTTCGTGATGCAGGCCGATCTCGAGAATTTCGAACACCTGGGCTGCGTCGGCTTCCGGCACGGTCTCGATCAGGCGCACCACGGCGGCATCGACATGCGCACGATAGTTCGTGACGTCCTCGGCGTTCGGCCGGGTGATCAGGCCGCGCTGCGGCCGCGCATGGCGCGGGCCGGCGGCGACATAATAAGAGTTGAACAGGAACGGAAAGCGCTCGTCGAAAATCCTGTACGACGGGTCATTCGGCACCAGCAGGAATTGCTCAAAGAACCAGGTGACGTGCGCGCGGTGCCATTTCACCGGCGAGGCATCCGGCATGGACTGGACGATCTGGTCCTCGACCGACAGATGCGAGGCGCGGGCTTCGGTCTCGCCGCGGACCCGGCGGAACGCCTCAACCCAGCCGCCGCGTCCTTCCGGGACCTTTCGTGCATCAGAAACGGCCGCGCCGCGCGGACCTAACGAAATAGCGGCACGCGCCATGAAAGTCTCCGTCACCAAGGGTAATGCCGTCCGGACTACATACAGATACGAACAATGGCGGCAATTGTTCCACCGGCGGCCTGGCGGGGCAACTATACCTCCGGCCAGCCTCGGCCCGAATGACGTGCGTATTAATGGCGCGAATTCAAGGTTGCCCTTGGCGTCACCGCCGGTTCTTGCGCTAATGTGACAGGCAATGAACAATGTTCCCGGGGGCGGCTCACAGGGCGCGCGATACCGGGAGTACAGGGGAGACGACCATGGCTCACACCAATACTCTGAGCGGCTTGTGCGCGGCGTTGCTCGTCAGCGCCGCCCTGACCGCCCCGGCAGGCGCGCAGGAATGCCCGCGCGGCCAGCTGGATAAGGCCTATTGCGACGCCAATGGCGACTTGGTCGCCGACACGCCGGCAGATCAGTCCAAGTGGGTCAATCCGGCGACTTTGGTCTTCGCCTATACCCCGGTCGAGGACCCTGCCCTCTATTCCAAGGTGTGGGACGGCTTCCTCAAGCATCTCGAAAAAGTGACCGGCAAGAAGGTCGTGTTCTTCCCGGTGCAGTCGAATGCCGCGGAAATCGAGACCATGCGCTCCGGCCGCCTGCACATTGCCGGCGTCAGCACCGGCCCGACCCCGATCGCCGTGAATTGCGCCGGCTACGTGCCCTTCGCCATTATGGGCACCAATTCCGGCACGTTCGGCTACGAGATGGAAATTATCGTCCCGGCCGACTCAGCCATCAAGGCGCCGGCCGACCTCAAGGGCAAGAAGCTCGCCTTCACCGCGCCGTCGTCGAACTCCGGCTACAAGGCGCCGTCGGTGCTGCTCGAGTCCGAATTCCAGCTTGTCGCCAAGCGCGACTATGAGCCGGTGTTCTCCGGCAAGCACGACAACTCGGTGCTCGGCGTCGCCAATAAGGATTACGACGCGGCAGCCATCGCCAACGAAGTCATGGTGCGCATGTTCGAGCGCAAGGTCGTCGACAAGGCCAAGATCCGCACCATCTACAAGTCGGAGACCTTCCCGACCACCAGTTACGGCATGGCCTACAATCTCGCGCCCGAACTGCAGGCCAAGATCAAGGAAGCCTTCTTCACCTTCCCGTGGGAAGGCTCTGCCTTGAAGGCCGAGTTCAAGACCGAAGATCGTTTCGTGCCGATCAGCTACCAGAAAGATTGGAACGTGGTGCGCAAGATCGATAGCGCGAGCGGCGTCAGCTACGCCTGCAAGTGAGGCGCCGATGAAAAACTTCATCGGAATCCTCGCCGCCACTCTCGTATTCTCCGGCTCCGCACTGGCTCAGGAAGACTGCCCGCGCGGTCAGCTCGACAAGGCCTATTGCGACCGCAACGGCGATCTCGTCGCCGATGCACCGACCGATGTGAAGAAGCTCGTCAATCCGTCGACGCTCGTCTTCTCCTTCACACCGGTTGAAGACCCGGCTGTGTACCAGAAGGCTTGGGACGGCTTCATCAAGCACATGGAGAAGGTGACCGGTAAGAAGGTCGTGTTCTTCCCGGTGCAGTCGAATGCGGCACAGGTCGAGGCCATGCGCTCTGGCCGTCTGCACGTCGCCGGCGTCAATGCCGGTGGCAATGCGCTGGCGGTGAACTGCGCCGGCCTTGTGCCGTTCACGATGATGGCGTCGGCTGACAATTCCTTCGGCTACGAGATGGAAATCATCGTACCGGCAGACTCCGCGATCAGGAAGCCGGAAGACCTGAAGGGTCACAAGATCGGCTTCAGCGATGCCACGTCGAACTCCGGCTACAAGGCGCCGTCGGCCATCCTGCAGGCCGACTTCAAACTCGAAGCCAAGCGCGATTACGAGCCGCAGTTTTCCGGCAAGCACGACAACACCATCCTCGGCGTCGTCAATAAAGACTACGAAGCCGGCGCGGTGGCCAACTCGGTGCTCAGCCGCATGATCGAACGCAAGGTCTTCGACCCGGCCAAGATCCGCTCGATCTACAAGTCACAGACATTCCCGACCACCGGATACGGCTATGCCTACAATCTCGATCCCGTACTGATCGAGAAGATCAAGGAAGCCTTCTTCACCTTCCCGTGGGAAGGCTCGGGACTCGCCAATGAGTTCAAGAAGGAAGCCAAGTTCATCCCGATCGACTACAAGAAGGACTGGGATGTGTTGCGCAAGATCGACGAAGTCAGCGGCGTCAAATACACCTGCAAGTAACAAGGCCCTTCTTCAGAGGGGAATGAGGGGCTCAGCTTTATGCTGCGTATCAAGGGACTGACCAAGCGCTATCGCACCGGCGATCTCGCCCTCAAAGGTATCGATCTCGACGTGCCGGACGGTCAGGTGATGGCGCTGATCGGCCCCTCCGGCGCCGGCAAGTCGACGGTCATCCGCTGCATCAACCGGCTGGTCGAGCCGACCGCCGGCACGATCGAGCTGAACGACACGGAAATCGTGGCTTTAAGCAGCGGCAATCTGCGCCGCATGCGCCGCCGCATGGGCATGATCTTTCAGGAATATGCCTTGGTCGAACGCCTTTCGGTGATGGAGAACGTGCTGTCCGGCCGCCTCGGCTATGTCGGCTTCTGGCAAAGCTATTTGCGCAAGTTCCCGCAATCCGACATCGACGAGGCGTTCCGCCTGTTGCAGCGCGTCGGCCTCGATCACATGGCCGACAAGCGCGCTGATGAATTGTCCGGCGGCCAGCGCCAGCGCGTCGGCATTTGCCGCGCCTTGATCCAGAATCCGGAATTGCTGCTCGTCGATGAACCGACCGCGTCGCTCGACCCGAAGACATCGCGGCAAATCATGCGGCTGATCAAGGAGCTGTGCGCCGAACGCAAACTGTCCGCGATCATCAACATTCACGACGTCATGCTGGCGCAGATGTTCGCCGAGCGCATTGTTGGCCTCAAGCTCGGCGAGATCGTTTATGACGGCCCGCCGGACCAGCTCACGCCGGCGGTGCTGACGCAGATCTACGGGGAGGAAGACTGGGCCTCGACCATCCGCAAGGCGGATGATGACGAGCCCGAAACTATCGATGAGATCGCACCGGCGACGCCCATCATCGAACGTGATCGCCTCGCAGGCCTGACGTGAGCATCGCCCTCCCCACCGAACGCCGCCGCTGGAAAAAACCGCCGGTCATCAAGCGCGCCTGGCTGCGCTGGACGCTGATCCTCGGCTTCGCCATCTATCTGGCGCTTGCCTTCGGCACCATCAGCGTCAACTGGGCCCGCGTCTGGGAAGGCCTGCCACGCGGCATGCAGTTCGTCACCGCGTTCCTGCCGCCGGACTTCACCAGCCGCTGGGACGAAATCGCGCAAGGCATTGCAGAGAGCCTGTGGATGACGGTCGTCGCCACCGCGGTTGGCATCGCGCTGTCGATCCCGGTCGGTATTGGCGCTGCGCGCAATATCGCGCCGCTGCCGGTCTATTATTTCTGCCGCTCTATTCTCGCCGTGTCGCGCAGTTTCCAGGAAGTCATCCTGGCGATCTTCTTCGTCAAGCTGTTCGGCTTCGGTCCCTTTGCCGGCTTCGTCACGCTGGCGTTTGCCACCATCGGCTTTTACGGCAAGCTCCTGGCCGAAGACATCGAGGACATGGATGCCAGCCAGGCGGAAGCCGTGCGCGCCACCGGCTCGAGCTGGCTGCAATGGATCAATTACGGCGTGCAGCCGCAGGTCATGCCGCGCATGATAGGCCTCGGCCTCTATCGCCTCGACATCAACTTCCGTGAGTCCGCCGTGGTCGGCATTGTCGGCGGCGGCGGCATCGGCGCGACACTGAACACCGCCTTCGACCGCTACGAGTTCGACTCGGCCGCCGCGATCATCCTCATCATCATTGCCATCGTCATGTTCACCGAATATTCGTCGGGCTATCTGCGGCGATGGGTGCAGTGATGACGGACGCCCTCGCTCTTCCAAAGAAAGCCTGGCAGCGGCGCGACCGCAAGGCGCAGTTCACCGTCTGGCTAGGCTGGCTGATCGGCACCGCCATCTTTGTCTATTGCTTTCAGAAGATCTCCGAGAACACGATCTGGGCCTTCGTCTGGGACGCACCGACGCAAGCCGCCGATCTCGGCGGCCGTATGGTGCCGCCGGCCTGGAGCTACATCAATCAACTATGGCGGCCGATCTGGGATACGCTGAACATCGCCACCATGGGGACGTTGATCTCCATCGTGCTCGCCGTGCCGATCGCTTATTGCGCCGCACGCAACACGACACCGAGCGTCACCTTCATCCGGCCCATTGCCTTGTTCATCATCGTTGCCTCGCGCTCGATCAATTCGTTGATCTGGGCCCTGATGCTGGTGACGATTGTCGGCCCCGGCGTCTTTGCCGGCATTATCGCCATCGGCCTGCGCTCCATCGGCTTCGTCGCAAAACTGTTATACGAAGCCATTGAGGAAATCGACGAGTCTCAGGTCGAGGCCATCCGCTCGACCGGCGCCTCCGCCGCGCAAACCACCGCTTATGGCATCGTGCCGCAGGTTATGCCTGCTTTTGCCGGCATTTCGGTCTTCCGCTGGGACATCAACATCCGCGAGTCCACGGTGCTCGGCCTGGTCGGCGCAGGCGGCATCGGCCTTGAGCTCAATGCAGCAATTACACAACTGTACTGGACGCAAGTGTCGCTGATGCTATTGGTCATTATCGCGACCGTGATTCTGAGCGAATGGGTCTCGGCCAAGGTCCGCCACGCGATCATTTGAACGACTGTCCGCGTTGTTCGCCGCCTGATTTGCCGAGATTAATTTGGCTACGTATCAAGAAAACAAGCGCGGCATCATTGCCCTGACAGCGGCCTGCGCCCTGTTCACGGTCAATGACACGCTGACCAAAGTGGCGGCGCTTGCCTACCCGACCGGCGAAGTCTTGCTGGTGCGCGGCCTGATGAGCCTCGTCTGCCTCGGCGTCGTTATCGCATGGTCGCACCAGTTTTCATGGATACGCCATCTGGCCAATCCTTATGTGCTGTTGCGCGCGTTGCTCGACGTGTCTGCCAATGTCGCCTTCGTCCTTGCTTTAAGCCGCATGCGGCTGGCTGACCTCTTGGCGGTCAATCTGGTATCGCCTTTGTTGCTGACATTGCTGCTTGTCGTCTTCTTCGGCGAGCGCATCGGCTGGCGGCGTTGGACCGCCATTATGGTCGGCTTCTCCGGCACGTTGCTGATCGTCAAGCCGAGCACCGAGTCGCTGAACCTTTGGGCATTGGTCGCACTGTTGTCGGCGGCGTCGTCAGCAACGCGCGATGTCGTGACGCGCAAGATCGATCCTTCGGTGCCGACTCTGGCGATCTCGTTCATCTGCGTGCTCGCGGTGACTTTGTCGTCACCGCTGCTGGCCTGGGCCTTCGATGAGAAATGGCACATGCCGAACGCCGAATATATGAGCTTCCTGCTGGCGGCAGCGCTGGTGCTCAGCATCGGCTCGACCATGGCGGTGTCGGCCTTCCGCAATGTCGATATTTCGGTGGTCGCGCCGTTCCGCTATTCGCTGCTGATCTGGGGCGGCATCGCCGGCTATGTTGTCTTCGGCGAAGTGTCCGATCTGCAGTCGCTATCCGGCGCCGCGCTGATCGTCGGCAGCGGCCTGTACAGCCTGCACCGCGAACGCGTGCGCCACCGCGAACTGTCGGCGAAGTCGGGGATACATTAAGCGCGCGCCGATGCCCGGTCTGGAATCTCGACAAGCGCCTGAAGAACGTGCCCGCTGCCTACCTGTGGTGTAAGATGGCAGCATGCGCAGAATCGTCCCGAACGTCCTAGCCCTGACCGTCCGCTCCGTACCGATTGATGCGGCATCCTTCGCTTCATTCGGCGACGTTGTCGCGCAACCGCCCGGCTCGCCGCGACAGGAGTGGGCGAAGGCCTTGGCCCATCCAGCGCCGAACGCGTCGATGTCTTTTTCAACGCTCAACATCGCCCCGGCAAGATTGCCGGCGACGCTGAACGTGATGGAACGTCACGTGCATTCGTTTCAGACCTTCATCCCGCTGGACGCCAGTGGCTATCTGGTCTGCGTCGCGCCCGGCGGCGCTGACGATCTACCGGCGATCGAACAGATGCGCGCGTTCATCGTGCCCGCCGGCATCGCCATCACCTATTACGCCGGCACGTGGCATCACCCAATGATGGGGCTAGACCGGCCTGCGCAATTCGCCACCATGATGTGGCGCAGCGGCGGCGAGGATGACGACGAGTTTGTTGACCTGAGCCATCCCGTTCACGTGCGGGGCAGCTAGAGCGAGGTTTTGAGGGCAAATAAGGAGCTAAGCTCCTGAAAGTAATGGTAGCGAGGAGTGGACTCGAACCACCGACCTACGGATTATGATCTCGCTTATCAGCCTTGATATATAACCAGAATTTCCAGTTATGTTGCATTCTTGTTGCAGGCGGCCCCCATTCCCGATATTCCCACATGCTGACAATGTGTTCCGGGGCAGCCTGTGGCGATCAGAAAACGTGCGTGGACTACGAAGAAGGGCAAGCACGAGGCTTGGATCGTCGACTACGCGGATCAAGGCGGCAATAGACGTCACAAGACTTTCCCGCGAAAGCGGGATGCCGAGGAGTATGCCGCCGCAACCCGGGTCCAGATCGGCGAAGGCACACACGTTGCCGACTCAGCGAGCAGATACGTCAAGGATGCGGGCGACCTGTGGCTGGCCAGCGCGAGAGCGGCGAAGCTAGAGCAAAGCACCCTCGATCAATACGAACAGCACCTCCGGCTTCATATCCTTCCCTTCATCGGCCGTGAGAAGCTGTCTCAATTGACGGTCCCGCTCGTTAGGGCCTTTCAGGATCGGCTAGACAGCGAGGGGCGATCGTCCGCCATGATCCGGGCCATCATTGGTTCGCTCGGCGCGATGCTTGGGGATGCCCAAGAGCGCGGGCTGGTCGTCCGGAATGCGGTGAGAGAACTGCGAGGACGCCGCCGCCGGGGAAGCTCTACACAAGACCGGCACAAGAAGCGGCTCAAAGTCGGCGTCGATATCCCGACGCCCGAGGAGATACGCGCCATCATTGCGCATGCCACACCGAGATGGCGGCTCGTTTTAATGGGAGCGGTTTTCACAGGCCTTCGCGCCTCCGAGTTGCGAGGCCTCCGCTGGGACGATGTGGACCTGCGAAAGTGCGAGCTTCATGTCAGACAGCGCGCGGACAGGTACAATCGCATCGGCCCGCCGAAATCGGCCGCCGGGGACCGCGTCATTCCGCTGCCCCCGACCGTCGTTAAAGAACTGAGCGAGTGGAAACTCATCTGCCCAAAGTCTGACGGCAAGATCGCGTTGGTCTTTCCGAATGGCGCGGGCAACGTCGAAAGCCACGTCAATATCGTTCAACGCGGGCTTGTCCCTGCCATGCTGGCGGCCGGAATTATCAAACCGGTTCTGGATGAGAAAGGCGTCGCGATGCGCGATGAGGACGGCAAACCTCTTGTCGGACCGAAATACGGCGGCCTCCATGTGCTAAGGCACTTCTTCGCCTCGTGGTGCATCAACCGCAAAGAGGATGGAGGGCAAGGCTTGCCGCCGAAGGTCGTGCAGGAACGCCTTGGCCATTCGTCCATCACCATGACGATGGACACCTATGGCCATCTGTTCCCCCGAGGGGATGACGGATCGGAGTTGGCTGCTGCTGAGAAGCTGTTGCTTGGGTAGCGAGTAAGAAAGACCCCGCGTAAAGAACGGGGCCAATCGAAGCTGAAGTTGCCGATTAAGCGGCTATCGCGGCAGCCCTCGCTTTCTTTGCAGGGCTTGCCTTCGCGGCTGCCCCTGCCCCGCGCCAATTGGCGAACCAAGTGCGCAGCGTTCCTTGTTTGAGCCCGAGCCGCAGCCCCAATGTCCAGGCCGCATCCGATCCCTGCTCGTCGTAGAGCTTGTGGACCTTGCCCTTCCTCGATCCCTCCATATGGTTTTCGTAGGCTTCGGCTGGCGCGGGCTTCGCCTTTACTTTCACCTTTGTAGTATTCATCTCAATCTCCATGTTTAAGCTCACATCATTTCGAGGATAAGAGTATTTAAAACTATGGATACAAGTAATAATAGTTCTTACTACTCACATAGCTAAAATAATCGCACACTCGAATACTCAATTAGATGGCCATGGGGTGGCCTTTATCGCGGCAGCACGGGGCACATAGCCGCCGGGCCGGAAAATCGCTCTGGGACGGCTTAAACAGGCAGCGCGAGCATCCGGAAAGGGCTTCCGACCGTGATCGGAGCCAAGAATGTCTCTTTTGCAGCAATTCGAGGCCTGTTTGGCAATTCGCAGCCCTAAGCTGACAGGGCTCGCAATCGGCCCGCTGCCGAAGGGGCAGGCTCGAGGTCCGCCAGCCTCAGCCATTCGGCAGCCTGTTCGCGCTTCCTCATCCGGTCACTCCGAACCGTCAGGGTGCGGGCAACTTCCAAGCATCTTTCAGCTGCCTGCACATACTCGTCACGTCTGCTTCGCTTGGTTGTTGCCATCGTTGAACCCTTAAGGCCGCGACGAACGCACTTATATCGCGGACGGAACCTAGGCGAAAGTTACAACTGGTCAAAATTGCTCACTTTGCTATGAACCTCGGAGCAGCTGATGAATTGACGTGCATCATTGACCTCCAATGGCACCGGGACTGAGAGCCAATGATCCGGCCTCAAGCCGGTGTGAGTATAATGTGCGAACAGTGTGACCGACTGAAAGTCCAGATCGCGCGCGGACGCAGGTTTCTTTCTGCGGGCTTGGATGCTGAGGCTCGGGCACGCATCGAACAAGCGATAAAAGAAGCCGAGGCAGAGTTAGTCAGGTTGGAAGCAACCTGTACCCCGGCATCGTGATGGCTTCGACACGCGATGAAGCCGATCGTTTGATGATGGGTTTGGCGAGCATGCCCGATGAATTGAATGAACGTATAGGCATCGTTTTGCGCACACTCGATGACGATGACCTCAAGTAATAGAGCGCGTCATCTTCATAAGTTTTCGTAAACCGATGCCATGTCACATCGCCCCCGCATTGATGCGTTTCGTAAAGATATAATCAAGCAACTGCCGAGGGCTCCGGCCACGCGAGCCTCGCTCGCCGCCTTGCACGCAATGCCAACGCATCTGCTAATTTTGGCTTTTGTGACGTGGCGCATGCGGTTCATACCGGCAAAACCTCGCACAATTAAGATCTGGTCAGGTGGCGTTGCACCCCCCGAATTTCAAATAGCCAAGCCAAGACTTCGGCCACTGCTGGAAAAGGTTGAGGCGGGAAAAGACCTGACGCCGCATCTCTCAACTCTGGTGCATAAAAAAGGTATTATTCTCGAAGGTTCCCGCCGGACTGAACGGCGGCAAGATATCGACATGGTGCTGACGCGACACGGTCTGCATCATTTCCATGTAGGCAAAAACAGCCCGAATAATCCCAAAGGCCGTAGCGACAGTTTAGTGTTCGCCGAAGTGCTTGAGAAGGAGTTTTTGATTGTCGCGGTGGCCGATCATCGCGCGTTCGAATACGGCTCGCCCGAGCATCTTAAGTTTTTCAGCATTTGCAGCGCTTATACAGCGAAAGACGTTCCACCCGGGCAGGCGTTCATTGCTAACCCTGTCATGGCATCGGGCCATTCGATGGTCGTGAAGCTATTTTCCGACCGGTGCGACGATGAAATATCGAGGCTTGATCCGCAATTGGATGACCCGGACTTCATTGACAAGCTCTACAATGAACAACCAATCCTGCGAGACGGATGCCAAATCATCAGGCCCGCGCAGCCGTCGATGGCTTGGTACTTCAATGATCTACAGTTTGGCATCCTCGACAGGCGAACGATGGTATTCTTTTGCATCTTTCCATTCTTTGCCCGTTAGATCGCTCACGCTTGCCCCGGCAGCCAGCCGCCAGTCTGATACTCGTTGCGTTTAATCGACCCATCCTCTTTCACGACATGGACACGCCGAATGCAAATCGTTTCGATATCGGCGATGGCACCATGATCGACTGGCTCGGGCTGATCGCGCCGTGGCCCAGCGACAATGAACCCGACCGGGAACCAGCGGTGTAACCCGTTGCGCTCGCCGTGCATCAATGCGGGGCCGCCGCTACAGCCGCTTATATTGAGCCCGAGAGGTGGTTTCGGCGTGCCACCGAATGCGTTGTCGCGCTGCGGATCATACGTCGTCCAGATATCTTGCTCGGTGAAATCCTCGACCATAGGCAAGGCGCCATATGCTTGAAAGACAGCAGACTTATCTACGCTCGTGGTACGCCCCAAGTTTGGCAAGCCAGCCCAACTAAGCGCACGGTTTTTCTGCGGCTCTGGTGGGGGCCAATCGCCCCGGCAGTCAATGGCGAGCCCATCGATCTTTTTCAATTCATCCTCAGAAAGACCGAACGTAGCAATATCGAGATGGTCGTCACAATCGATAATCGCTTCGTGAAGCCGAAATTCCATCATTCGCAATTGGCAAACGAAGTTCGGGATCGTTTGACGCGCTTCGTCATAGGCCGCAACCACATGCGCTGCAGTGATGCCAACCAGCCTGTCGGGAAATCGCAAAACAAAACAGGATGCGCCGTTGACCGGCTTCGGAAATAAAGCTTTACGATCATGCCAGCAGAGCGGCGTACACACTTTGAGCGTGAACTGAGCGATCTCGTTGATGAAATCTGGCGGCATCGACATGCTGCTATCTTACGCGCCACATTCAGCAAATGCACGTCGCCAACGGGCTGCGGATGATCCTTTAAGACAGACGCTTAGGGCGGGCTGGACGGCGATAGCTGCTAACCCCTGATCCTGTTGCGGGCGGCGGCGGCCTTGGTCAAAGTTAAGGTTGGTAGCCGCCGCGCCGCTGATCCAGCGCTAGCAGGACCACAACTGAAAATGTGAAGGCAATCAATATCGTCATAGCAACTCTCCGCTGATTGAAGAACTGACCGGCGAGGCGCTTGCGGATGCTGCCCGTCATCCGTTCGGCAGTGCGTCTCGCCGGTCCCTTGCGCACCCGCCACGTCGCTTGGAAACGGCCGCGGGCTGTCGGTGATACTTGCTGTCGCGGCTCTTGCCGACTTGCCGCGCCCGGGAGAACGCCTAAAGGCCCGGGGATCAACGTCCGTCCTTGATGGCCGGAACGGAACTACGCTGCCTCTGCTTTCTTTGCCTTGACGACGACGCCAAGCACGGCCGCCGGGCTGGCATTCGAACGCCGGATCACATCAAGGCCTTGCGATAGAGCAACCTCGATCAACGCTTCCTCAGTTCGCTCCAGCTTGTCGAGTTGGGCCGTTAGCTCACCGGCGCGCTTTTCCTTCTCGTTCGCTGACAGGGCCAGCTTGGGTTCAGGAAGTGCCTCGATCTCCGCCTCAAGACGCTTGGCCATCGCCTCCGGATGCAGCCACGCCAAGATTGCGACGGTTCGCGCTGTCGACGTTCCGAACGATTGAGGATCAGCGAACTCGAACTTCACTTCGCCGTTTCGTTCGATGGACACTATTGGCTTACCCTGTCGCTCAAGCTCGCGCGCATGCGCGCGGGCCTTGGCTTTGAGATCGCCTTTCGGGAGCGGTGCGGTCATCACCGCTCTCAAATGCTGCTGCGCGGCCGTGATCTCATCGCGCGTGCGTGAGATTGCGCCCGCGAGCGTTTCGTTCTTGAGCGGTTCAGCAATGACGGCCTTTGCCATTACCAGCGAAACATTGCGCGATAGGGATTGCAGCCAGCGGTCGATCTGAGCACCTAGCGCCGCGAACTCGACCTGGCGCTGGTTCTGCCGCTCTTTCACGGCTTGAAGCCGAGCAATTTCGTGCTCGATGTTCGGAGCGTCCTGCGGTGTCTTGCCCTCGTATTCCAGCGACTTGCGCAGGTCGATCAGGCGGCGCTGTGCGGATGCACTGGCATCGCGCGCATCCGATGCGCCCCCTTTGACGGCGTTGAGCTTGGCGCTAGCTTCTGCTGGTAGGAAACTCATGCCGCCCTCCATCGCTCGCTCATACGCTTATCGTAGGAGCCATAGGCCGCATCCGTGGTGGCGGCCGTTCTTTGCGGGGGCTTGCCGTCTGCCGCGATAACGATCGCTGAAGCATTTTTCCAGCGAGCCGAGATGGCCGCGTCGGCTTTGTCGTACAGCGCGCCGCGCTGCTCTCGCTGTTCGTCGGTTTGAGGTAGCGGGCCGGGGCGATGGCCTGCCATATCGAATACCGGCGCCGCGTTGGCAGCAATCGCCCGTTGCGCGTCGGTCATGAAATGCATCGCCACTCTGACCACCTCGCCATCCTTGGCGATCATGTCGTCATCAATTTGAGTTCTCATCATATCCTCCGTGTGGTGTTGAAAAGGGCTGCTCATCCGCTGAAGCCTCCCGAGCGGATGTGCCGTTGCAGGCGGCCGGAATGCCAATTGGCTTGGTCGCCAACAAAGAAGTTGCGAACGTCGTATGCGCTCTTGTGCCCGACAATCGACGTCATGACGCCCGCGACTACGTTGGCGAGATCATCATGGGCACCGGGCGCATGATCGATTGAGTCTTTGCCGCCCCTCGCTGTGCGGCGCTCCAACCCGATGAGCTGGGTTCGGATGCGCTCGATATCGAGCAGTTCGACCTTGCGAGAATTGATAGCAGGCAGGAGATCGCGGTAGAGATCGCTCTTAGGCTTAGCTGCAGGTTCATAGGTGATGCCGTGAACCTTGAAACGCTCTCGGGGCCATTCACCAGCGTAGCGATCCCCGCAAACCTTGTTGATGCGGTAGCTCTTGAGCAGCAGCGCGAACTCGGCGACCACAGCCTCCGGCGAGAATGGTGGTTTGCGCTCTCGAACCGCGTCTAGGATCGCCACGTCTTTCTCGGCGTGAGCGATGGCGAGTGTCATCGAGTCCGCGCTGCCGCCGCTTGGATCGACAAAGGCAACATACTTGACGCCTGCCATGCGAGGCCGCTCAAGCATGCCGGGCGTGACGCAAGCCTCGACTGCCTCTCGCGCGATCAGGGCTTCAATGTCGCTGCGGAACTGTGCCCCGTACTCTGCGGCGGCGCTAGATGGATCGCGTTCGAACGCCTCATCAATCACAGACTGCGGCACGCTCGGGTTCATGTCGCGAGTGCTCGCCTGCCAGACTAAGACCGGATCGTGGTCTTTACCGTAGTGTTTGCGGTGTGCAGTCCACAAGGCGCCACGTCTCGCATATGGACTTGAGGCGCAAAGCAGCATCGCGTTTGGAATTGTCGCCATGCCCGGTCTGATTGCGGCGAGAACTTCCGCATCCGGCTCGGACGAGTCTTCATCTGCCCAAAAGGCCAACTCATCGCAGAGCGCGGCCACGATCGTGTAGCCTCGGGTGGAGCGGAAGGATGCGGTGCCGACTTCGATGGTGACATGGTTGGATAGATCGAACGCCTCGGCAGTCTCACGCCTCACCATGCTGGCTAGCATCGGAACTTGAGTTAGCAAGGCGCGGATATATCGCAGGATCACACGCGCCTGCTTTCGATCTGTCGCGATCACCAAGACTGTGCCGCGCTCGCCGGGAGCCAGGTACTGGCGGAAATCATGGAAGCAGGCGAGGAAGACTGCCACGAGTGCGAGGATGAAAGACTTACCCGCTCGCCTGCCACACACCAGCCAAGCTTCGCTGGCCACGGATGAAGGCGGTTCACTTCGGCCTGTGCAGCGCTGATAGATTTCCCGCTCTTGAGCGGACATGGGCACTGCGAACAAGGCTGCGAGGAATGCAAACCACGCCGCCCATGTGGTTCGATCTTTGAACCATGGTCCGAATAAGTGCGGGTCTCTGATAGCATCAAGGATGCTGGCGCTTGGTTCGCTGATGCGAACGCGCTTCATCCATCGGCCTCCGTATGGCGGCTATCTGATTTTCTGCGCAGGTAGTCGGCAAGCGGTGTTATGTCGCGCGCCACCCGCTTCAAACCCAGCGTGACAAGTACCCGGCGCTGCGCATTGACCGCGACCATGTATTCATCGACAGCGATGCCCTCGCCTTTTAGCCATCGCGTCTCAAAATCTTCTACGAATGCGCCGAGAACCGCGGCGCGCTGGACCAATTGCCTGCAAGCAACACTGACCTCGGTCGGGCCGCCAAGGTCTTCGATCAAACCGCTTACGAGATCGCGGGTGCGCCTAGCGGCAGCAGTGCGGCCATCAAGATCATCTAGGGTACGAAGTCTTGCCTTACCGCGATCCCGAGGCAATTTTGTCGGCGCATCTATGGCTATTCGCTCTCGCATTGCGGCTCTACCTGCCAGCGATCTGCGGATTAACACAGCAAGTAGTGCAGTGCAACATTGTTGCAGCATCAATCACTAAACGTCAGTATTATCAGGCATATTTTAATGAAAAGCGGATAATCAATCCGGCAATCCGACGGGAAAAGCTTTTTATTTTCAATGGTGGTTGAATGCGAGGTGGGGCTCAGAGAACTCCTTATGAAACGGCTATACCGATACAAACCGGAGCATCCATGACCGAAAGACCCAATAGGGCAAAGACGCCACCTGCCGTAAAGCTGCGACGCGCTCTTCGCATCAGGCTTCTTTCGCTCATTTCTCTTATGCTTTTATTTGTCGGCTCGGCGTTGGTGATCGATCATTACGGTGTGTTTCGACATACAGCCGCCCAAGTGATTTTCGCTGCCGTCTTCGCTGGGAGCATCCTTGCGTTAGGCCTGTGGAAGTCACGGGCTCCCTGTCCGAACTGTGGTTGGAATATTCGCTTCAGGAAGACAAGTTTTCCAATGGTTGCCGCGCAGGTACCCTCGGTCTGCCCGAACTGCGGCCTCGATCTGGAAAAATACCGACCGTAACAACGTGCAGTTCGAAGTCTTTGTTTAATTTCAGCCGCTAGCCACCATGCCTTGCCAAATGCTTCGCTAGGAGCGCCCAAGTGTGTCGTTCGAACTGTCGAGCAAGAGCGATATCGGCAAACAGTTTGGACACTATTTCATCCGCGCCAATTGCAGCGTCTGGCTTGATGCCTAGTTTGAATTTCTTGCGCGCATCCCGTCGCCTTTGTCGCTTACCTGGAGGCAAGCAGGAAAACGACTCTCTTGTTCGGTTCGCGGACTTTGGTTTCTTAACGGTGCTAGTCGCTACAATCTTTGCAGCCAGCAAATTAGGGTCGCGAGAGCGATACTCGGTTTTGCGCTTCCTTCTTTCCGGCTCTAGTCTAATTCGGTCCATTTCTTTCTCTCCAACTGCCTAAAGAACCGAAGGTTCAAAATACGGGCTTTGCCCGTAATCATAAGCTTCGCTTTCTTTTTTCGCTTCTATCCTCATTCTTATATCATGTAGCCAACATGTCCCCTGTCTTGCATCGTTAGCTCCCCCGTCGTGCATTGGTGGGTGCCCAGTCCTGCATCATCGCGAACAATCCAACTCCCCAGTGCTGCATCGTGGCTATTCGCCTGCCTCTGCGAGTGATTTGCGGACACCCATCACTGATCCATGCCAGCGACGCCAGTTTTGAAAAGCCATCTCAGCGTCCTCGGTATTCTGAAATTCAGTTCCTCTCGCTGCCATCATCTCCACGAACCTGCGCTCCTCTAGCAGTTCACGAAGCTCTTCCCGGCGGTTTTCGCGATCGTCAGGCGAGAAGAGTCTTTTGGCTAACCTCTCATGATGCTGACCAACATCATCGCGACTAGAGGCCTCAGCATGGTCGTTTAATTCTATTCGAACGCGGCGCAACGAGCGCTTCGCCTTCGGCTTGCTGACCTTCATGTTTTTGAGGACAGCGAGGTTTATTTTATTGTCGCCTCGGGGCCAGTGCCACAAAAACTGGCCGCCATGCTCGTCGAACCAATCGGAGACGGCATCTAGTGCAAGCCGCAATCTGGCCGCTCGATTATGATGGTTCAGACCGATCTTGCGACACAGCGGCCGTATCTGCCGATGCCATACGTCCCCGCCATCTCTTTCCGAGTAGGTAGTGAGAACGGCAAGAGCCAGGTTTTGTGCGACGGCGTCCCGAGGTAGAGGCAAGGGAGCTTGTGCAAAATATCGCTGTCCAAACTCTCGCCATTCATCTGTTATTGAAATTCGGATACGGCCTTCGCCGGTATCAAGTGTTTCAATTGGTGGCGACAGGAGTTTTTTCTCCCGTTTTCCAATCTGATTTATGCTGTAGTCTTTTCGTCGACCCTTGCGGTAGTCGCTAAACACTTCGCCGGTATCGTTGTCGATATAGCGAGACTTGACAGGCACATACCATTTTTCGAACCAGATCATCAGCATCGACCAGAGGTGCAGCGAGTTCTTTAGCTTTTGCCGGTGACGCGGTGTGACGCTGTAGTCGAGCATCTTGAGTGCTGCCGCGTAGGATGGAAATTGAATTTCATTACTGTCTCTCCGCTTCGCTTCACTTAGGAGCAGGACGAGCACGTTGACATCAAATGCCGTGGGCCATCGCAGCAGTCTTTTTGGGGTGTGTTCGGGCAATCGATATTGCAGGCTGCGATCACCCGGCAGATCAAGAAGCCAAACTCCGGTCTTCTCAGACCTGCGCCAATCGATTTCCAGCCTCGCATCTCGCGCCATCGGAAAATTGCAAAAATTTCTATTGATGGGGGCAAACCGGCCTTTATCAGTCATCGGTCCGCCACCACGGACGGAACGGGCGGGCGGGGGCCGATGGAAGCGAACGGGCGCGCTTCTTTTGCTTTTTCGGTTTCGAGGCCCGGACTACCAAACGATCGCTCTTGGCCTTAGGCGGAGGCGACGCAGCAAAGAAGTGTCCGGGTGGCGGATTGTCATGCCTATTGGGCATTCGCTGCCCCCAACGCACGATCAAGTTCGCTCTTGCGCGCAACGATGGTTTTCGCGCCGAGCTTCTTTGCCGGAATGCCGCCGGTCGCTATCAAGTAATACGTTTGCCGCTGGCTGCGTTGAATGTACGAGGATATTGCCTCGACGCCCCACAGGACGTCATTGGCCAGATTGTCATCTTGTTCGATCATGGCGCGCTCCTTTGCACCATGATGGAAATATCGGAATTGTTTGGGACAATCCCCGGCAGGAATTATCTAGATTTGCCGGACCCTCTCAGTATCGAAGACTCCATGTGCCGCTTTATGGTGGACTCTTTCCAAGAGACGCCGACAGCTTCAAGCCAGTCCATGGCTTCTTTGGCCGCTTGGTCTTCCGCGCTCATTTCAGGGCTATCTCTGTTCACCCCAGTCGCCTTCCGCCCGGCTGCAATCAATTCGGCTTTGCGCTCGCATGCGATGTTGATGGCGGCGTACTTCAATATGTCGTTCACGGCGCTGTTCGGTCGTTTCTTACGTTCGAACAATTTGAGGAGGCTTCTAGCAATATCGAGCGGCAACTTAACCGATTGCGCCTCTCCCGCCGTCGCGGATGCTACTTCTAAATAGTCGAGGGCTTGAGCGGGTCCGAGCCCCTCAAGAAAATCCTCAAGCGTCTCGCCCAGCAATTCGACCAGAACTTTGTCGCGTTCATGTTGCATGGACACAGCGCTACGTTCTGTAAGCCATTGAAAACATGAAGGATCATATTGCAACATGTGCAACAGAGATAGACGCCAAATCGAAAGGCGATTAACAGAGATTATTCAATGTTATCAGGGAATTAGTGTTGGTAGCGAGGAGTGGACTCGAACCACCGACCTACGGATTATGATTCCGCCGCTCTAACCAGCTGAGCTACCCCGCCACGATCCCGGTGGTCGACCGGGATGGCGCGATATAGGGATTTCGGACCAAGGCTGTCAAGCAAGCATCCGGTCCAAATCGCCGGACGATTGCTCGGCACGCTTATCAGCCTATTTCGGCTTGACGCTCGGGTCGCCGCCCGGCGAACCCGGCGGCGGGATGACCGGCATCGCCGCCCCGCCTGATGGCGTCGGCGCATGGATTTCCGGATCAACCTGGCCTGGCGGGCAAATAACGCCATCCGAGCGCGCGAGTTGGTCGCTCAAATTGCGCCCAGCCGGCTTGGTGACTTCGATGTCGCCGCCCTGCCCGACAGTCGAGCGCGTGCCGCTCGGTGCGCAGGCTTTCGGGTCGAGTTGTTCGGTCTTGGGAGCGACCGGCTGAGCTGTCACGGGCGGCGCTTGCGCCAATGTGATCGTTGGCGTTAGCAACACCGCCGCCGTGCCGAGAATGAGGTTCCGCATTGTACCCTCCTGCGCGAGGACGCGCCGAGGGACAACGGCTGAGGCAGTTCAAGAGTTCCGCGTAACTGGGAACCCGCTATGCGGCCTTTTGGCCGGATGCGACGCGGGCAAATCGGATCAGCGCAAAGTGGCCGAGCGGCGCCAGCGGCCGCCTTTCGACGATCTGCATGCCGCCATGCTTGGCCGCCCAATCGGAGAGCCGCGCAAACGGAAATTCCGGCCGCCAGCCGAGCTGCCGCGCGATCGGCGCAAAGCATTTCTCGAACAGCCAGCGTGCGCCGCTCTCGGCGCCGATGTGATTGACCAGGATGATCTCGCCGCCCGGCTTCAGCACGCGCGCGAATTCGTCGAGCGTTTCCTCCGGATGCGGCACTGTCGTGATGACGAACTGCGCGACGACAACGTCGAAGCTCTGGTCAGGCAGCGCCATGCGCTCGGCGTCCATCACCGACAGACCGTCGACATGCGTGAGGCTGAGGTCGCGCACGCGTTCCTGCGCCTTGCGCAGCATCGGCTCGGACAGGTCGCAACCGACAATGCGGTTGACGCGATTGTAATCGGGAAGGGAAATTCCGGTGCCGACACCGACTTCAAGAATGCGGCCACCATTCGGTCCGCACAGGCGTTCGGCGGCGACGATGGCTTCGCGGCGGCCGGTGGCGAACACCTTGCCGAAAACGAGATCATAAATCGGAGCCCAGCGCGCATAAGCGCGCTCTACGCCGCCCTTGTCGATGTCGCCCGCCATTCGTCACTTACTCTTGCGCGATGAATGCCAAACTCTAGCCGCGCGCGGCAAGCGCTGCAATCGGTTCGACGTGCGGCACAACAGTCGCCGCGACCGCGCTCTTGATGAAGCCGCCACCGAGAACTCGGGCCTGGCCCTCGCCGGCGTCGTAGAACACACAAGCCTGTCCGGGCGACACGCCATGTTCGCCGTCGACCAACTCGACCTCATAGCCATTCGTTCCGTGCCGCAGCCACGCCGCTTGCGGCGGCCGCGAGGACCGCACTTTGACGAAGACGTCGAGCTTGTCGTCGGCAAGCTTGGCATCGAGATCGCCGCCGCCGATCCAGTTGACGTCACGCAGAACGATGCTGCGCGTCGCCAGCGCCTCGCGCGGGCCGACAATGACGCGGCGGCGTTCGGCATCGAGCTTGATGACGTAAAGCGGATTGGCGCCGGACACTTTGAGGCCGCGCCGCTGGCCGACGGTGAAGTGAATGATGCCGGCGTGCTCGCCTAGCACCTTGCCATCGAGATCGACGATCTCGCCCGGCTCCGCCGACCCCGGCTTCAAGCGTTCAATGATGTCGGCATAGTGCCCGGTCGGCACGAAGCAGATGTCCTGGCTGTCGTGCTTCTCGGCAATGGCGAGGCCGTACTGCCGCGCCAAGTCGCGCGTTTGCGCCTTGGAGAGATCGCCAAGCGGAAAGCGGACGAAGTCGAGCTGCTCGGCCGTGGTGCCGAACAGGAAATAGCTCTGGTCGCGCTCGTCCTCGCGCGCGCGGTACAGACCGCGGCCGCCATGCGGCAGCGCCCGCGACGCGACATAGTGGCCGGTGGCCAGCACATCGGCGCCGAGTTCGCGCGCGGTGGCCAGCAGATCGGTAAACTTGACCGACATATTGCAGGCGACGCACGGCACCGGCGTCTCGCCGGCAATGTAGCTGGCGGCGAAGCTGTCGATCACCGCCGCCTTGAAGCGGCTTTCATAGTCGAGGACGTAATGAGGAATGCCGATGCGCTCGGCGACCGTGCGGGCGTCGTGAATGTCCTGGCCGGCGCAGCAGGCGCCTTTACGGTGTGTCGCCGCGCCGTGGTCGTAAAGCTGCAGAGTGACGCCGACCACGTCATAGCCCTCGGCCTTCAACAGCGCCGCGGTCACCGAGCTATCGACGCCGCCGGACATGGCGACGACGACACGGGTGTCCTGCGGGCGGGAGGGCAGATCGAGCGAGTTTGACATGGTGCTTCTTACTATAGGTGGCGGCAGAGCCGCGCAATGAAAGCTGCCGTAGCGGCCGTTTGGGACGGCATTGTGCTCTAGAGAGCAGGCAAGCCCGGCAAAACCTGCCGTAATGGCTGCATGTCGTGCCGGGTCAGAGCTCGCCGAATTCCCTTAAGTTATTGATATTATTAAAAATTAATACTGGCCTGACGCTTGCAGATTAACGGGCAGGAATCCGGAGGTCTGCCTTGGCTCACGTTGCGTCCGCTTTGAAGTCTCAATTGCTCAAGGGCATGCTGCCGCAGCCCGGCAAGCAGACCTATGCGTCTGACGCCAAGGCGCAGAACTCCTTCGACAGCCTGCTCGACAGCAACACGCCGCCGGCCCCAGAACCGCGGCAGCCCCGCGCCGCCGAGGACAAGGCGCCCCGCACCGAGCGGTCTGAGCGTTCGGAACGGCCGAAAACGGCCGCCCGGCCGGATCGCCCTGTCGATGCTGCCGAACCGGCCCCAAAAGCCGAAGCTTCTGAGGAGACCACCGACACCAAGCCGGCCGAAACCGCCGTTACCGAAAAGCCGGCCGCTGAGGGCGAAACCAAGACGGCTGAGGCTACCGAACAGCCCGTCGAAGCCGAAGCCGCCGATGCAACCGCTGTTGCCGTCGCCGCTATCGTTAACCCGACCATCACCCCGGCCAAGACCGAAGCCGTTACCGAGGTGAAGGCCGAAGTCGCCCCCGTTGCCGCGACCACCACGACCGCTACCCAAGCCGCGCCGGACACTGCCGCCGAAGTCACCGCTGATGCTGAAGCCGCACCGGCGGCGATGGCCGCGCTGGCCGGCGAAGTTCAGAAAAAGCCCGACGACAAGCCCGCCGCCACTGCTAAAGCCGAAGCAAAGACGGAAGCCAAAGCGCCGGGCGCTCTGACCGAGAACGCCACGCCGCAGGCAGCGACAGCCGAGCCGCACAAGGATTCGGAAGCGCATGCCAGCGCCCAGGAAACCGCCAATACACATCGCGGCGTCGCGACCGACAAACCAGCCTCGCCCGCCACTCCGGCCACCGACACCAGCACCACAGCGGCCCCGAAGGCTGACCTCATCCCGCCGCCGACGCTTAACGTTGCTGTCCCGGCTCATGCTGTGCAGGCAACCACCGCCGTTGCCGCCGCCAATATCACCGCCGAAGCCTCGAGACCCGACGCCGCCGTACCCGTCGCTGGTGTCGCCTTTGAAATCACCAGCAAGATCACCTCGGGCAAGAACCAGTTCGACATCCGCCTCGATCCGGCCGAACTCGGCCGCATTCATGTTCGGCTTGATGTCGATCGCGACGGCAATGTCGTCACCCATATGATGGCCGACCGTCCCGACACGCTCGATATGTTGCGCAAGGACACCGCCGGGTTAGAGCGCGCGCTGCAGGATGCCGGATTGAAGACATCCGACAACTCCCTGCAATTTTCGCTGCGCGATCAATCAACCAACCAACACCAGAGCAACGAAAACGGCCGCAGCAACACGGCGCACCTCGTTGTCGAAGACGAGAAGCCCGTCGCTGACACGATCCAGCGTAATTATGCCGCCTATCGTAGCCAGGCCGGCGGCCTCGATATCCGCGTTTAGAACCGATCAAGCGATCAGAGGTATCAACCAATGAGCATCATTCCCGCGACCGGATCGACCGGCTCAAGCACGGCGACAGCGAAGACGGCGACGACCGACTCCGGAACGCTGGCCGGCAACTTCACCACGTTCCTGACGCTGCTGACGACGCAGCTCAAGAACCAGAACCCGCTGGAACCGCTCGACACCAACCAGTTTACCGCCCAGCTCGTGCAGTTCGCCTCCGTCGAACAGCAAATGAAGCAGAACGAGCAACTGACCAACCTGGTCGCCCTGTCGAAAGCCGCCGATGCCACGACGTCGCTGGCCTTCGTCGGCGCCACCGTGGTGGTCGACGGCTCGACCGCGGCAATGGGCGAAACGGGCGGTGCGAACTGGATGTTCAACGTCTCCAAGCCGGCCAGCGCGACCATGACCATCAAGGATTCGACCGGCCAGACCGTCTACACCGGCAAGATCGCCGTTAATCCCGGCGACAACAAATTCACCTGGGATGGCCGTGGCAATGACGGCAAGGCCTGGCCGGCCGGCAATTATACGCTGACCGCCACGGCCGTCGATGCCAGCAACAACAATGTCGCGATTTCGACCGAAATCCAGGCCACCGTCGAGTCGGTCGATCTCACCGCCGACCCGCCGCTCTTGATGATCGCCGGCAAGGAATACACCGCCGACAAGATCAAGCGCGTCATGCGCTACCAGGCGCCGGCCGAGACGCCGCCGCCGGCTGAAGAAACCTGATCGTTACCCCGCCAGGGTCTGAAATCTAAATGGCTTGCCTAAGGCCCGCGCTACGCATCTTGTCGAGCGCCTGGCCGATGGCGTCTTCCAGCGCGCTCAGTTCAAACGGCTTGCGCAAGATGTCGAAATGCCCGTCGGCGGCGCGGGCTGCGTCATTGTAGCCGCTGACCAGCAAGACCGGCAGCGCCGGGAAGCGCTCGCGGCACAGATAGGCCAGCGCCATGCCGTCCATCGCGCCCGGCATGACGATATCGGACAGCATCAGGTCGAAGGCGATGCCCTGCTCGAGATGACGCAAGGCCTCGGCCGCATTCTCGGCCCGCACGACGCGGTAGCCGAGTTGCTCCAGCAAGGCGGTCGTCACCTCGGCGACTTCCCGGCTGTCCTCGACCAGCAGCACCGTGCCTTGCGCCGGCTCGCTAGCTTCCGCTTCAATCTCCGCGGCCGCCTGCTCGGCTTCGGTCTGTGCGCGCGGCAGATAGATGGTGACGACCGTGCCTTTGCCCGGCTCGCTGTTCACCGTCACTGCGCCACCGCTCTGATTGGCGAAGCCGTGCACCTGTGAAAGCCCCAAGCCCGTGCCCTTGCCGACCGGCTTGGTGGTGAAGAACGGCTCAAACACCTTGGCCAGCGCATCGGGCGCAATGCCGGTGCCGGTGTCGATCAAAGCCAGCGCAACGAAGTCGCCGGTCAAAGAGCCAACCGATGAACCCGGCTGCAGCACGACATTGCGCGCCTGCAGCGTCATGCTGCCCCCATCCGGCATGGCGTCGCGCGCATTGACTGCCAGGTTGACCAGAGCCAGTTCAAGCTCGCCGAGATCCGTTTTCACCGGCCAGACATCCGGCGCAGCATCGCAGACGAAATCGATGATGCCGCCGAGCGACGGCGCCAGCATGTCGCGCACCGCCTCGAAGCGCGCCGGCAAATCGATCACCACAGGCATGAGTTGCTGGCGGCGCGAAAAGGTCAGCAATTGCCGCGTCAATCTCTCGCCACGGCCGGCAGCGGCGCGTATGGCGCTGACCGCATGTGTGTCCTTCTGCTCGCTGACGCGCTTTTCCAAAATCTGCGCATAGCCGGACACGATCATCAGCAGATTGTTGAAGTCGTGCGCGATGCCGCCGGTCAACTGGCCAAGCGCTTCCATCTTCTGCGATTGCGCCAGTTGCTCGCGCGTCTGTTCGAGCGCCAGTTGCGCCTCATGCTGCGCAGTAATGTCGCGCACCAGAATGGCGAAGCCGATCAGGTCGCCGGCATCATTGCGTGTTGCGTCGATAACGAAGCTGGCGAAGAACCGGCTGCCATCCTTGCGCACCACCCAGCTCTGGCCGTCGAAATGGCCGCGATCGATTGCTTTCGCCAGCGCCTGCTCGCCGAGCTTGGCGGCTCTGTCTTCGTCGGTGAGGAATATGTCGAGATGCCGGCCCATGATTTCGCCGGCGCTGTAGCCCTTGATGCGGGCGGCGCCCTCGTCCCAGCCATTGACGCGGCCTTCGCTGTCCAGCGTGTAGATGGCGTAGTCGCGCACGCCCTTGAGCAGGAAGCGATAGTTCTGCTCACTGTCGCGCAGCGCATTTTCGGCTTCGTGACGCGCCGTGACATCCAGGCAGACGCCGAGCATGCGCATCGGCGCGCCGTCTTCATCACGCACGACTTCACCAACGCTCTGCAAGTAACGCATGACGCCATCGGGCCGGATGATGCGTTCTTCGTGGTGGAAGTCGGTGGTGCGGCCTTCCAGCGCCGTGCCAATACTTTTCTGCACGCGCTCGCGGTCATCCTCATGCAGGAAGCCGACGAAGTCCTCGACCTTGCTCGGCGCCGTTTCCGCCGTGACGCCGTAGATCTCCATCAACTGTTCGGACCACGACACCTTGTTGACCTTGATGTCCCACGACCAACTGCCGAGATTGGCGAGCCGCTGCGCCTCGATGAGCTGGATATTGGCGTCAGCCAGAGCTGCCGTGCGTTCGATGACGCGGCGGTCCAGTTCAATCTGGCTGTGGCGCAGGTCGTCTTCGATGGTACGGCGCATGGCGACGGCCGCACTCAACGCCAACGACGGCACGGTGATGCTGATCATGAAGGTGAGCAGCAGCAGAAATGACTCATTCAAGCCGAGCTGACCGAACGGGCCGGCCTGGCGGATCGTCGCCCAGATCGCAAAGGCGGTGAGGATCAACGAAACGGTGGCGGTGTCGCGCGGGCCGCGCCTCAAGGCCGCCCAAACCAAAGGCAGGATCGCGAGGAAGCCGAGCGGGCTGGTATATTCCGACAAAGGCAGCAGTGGGCTGAAGGCCGCAATGCCGACGGCGATGGTCAGGCCGAGCACGGCGACAGCTTCGCGCAACTCCCAGCCTTCCGCACGCGCGCCCGAGGCAAGCGAGCGCATCCACAGCACGATCACCGGCGTGACAACCAGGGCACCGGCGACGTCGCCGAGCCACCATGTGACCCAGACCCGCGTCAGGCTGTCGAATTGTGCCAGCCCGGCCCAATACAAGGTGGCGACGCCGATGCTGGCGCTGATGATTGTGGCGGGCGCGAAGCTGATGGCGGCGAACTTGGCGATGCCGACCGGGCTGCCGAACGGCTCGCCTGCGGTCCAGCGCGCGATCAGGAAGCCGCCGACGACGGCCTCGAGGGTATTGCCGAGCGCAATCAGCGCCGACGTCTCAGGCGTCCCGGCGGTCGTGAAATTGGCGGCAAAGGCAGCAATGAAGATCGCCGGCCAGATGCGCACACCACACAAGAGGACGGCGGCCAGCGCCAGACCGGTCGGCGGCCAGATCGGGCTGGCGCTCGGATTAATGGAGGCGAGCCGCAGGCCGAGCTTGGCCAAAATAAAATAAGTGATCGCCACCGCAAAAAGCGCCACGGCGTAGAGGCCGCGCGAACGCCAAACGGAAGCTGTTGAAGCAGGGAACTTTTCCAACCGCTTTCCCTCTGAAAACGCTAATCTAGCTGGTAATTTCGATCTGGAAACCCCGCGCAAGTTGTCCTGCAGTAAAGGTTCGAAATCTCATCCGTAACCAAAAGGTTAGCAAAAACCGGGCAAACTTTTCCTGTTCCGCTCAGTAAGCTTAGGCAAATTTTAAGTCGCGGGCTGTAGTTTTTCTGAGAGTTGCAGTCGTCAGTTGTAGTCATCAGTAGAGTCTTTGTGAGTATTCCAATGACCGAACCCCACCGCCCGAGGGTCAAATACGTCATCGGGCCCGATGGCAGTCCGCTTACCATCGCGGATCTGCCGCCGCCGACAACGAAACGCTGGGTCATCCGCCGCAAGGCCGAGGTGGTTGCAGCCGTCCGTGGCGGATTGCTGTCCCTCGAGGAAGCCTGCGCCCGTTACACCCTTACCGTCGAAGAATTCCTGTCCTGGCAGTATTCGATTGACCAGCACGGCCTGGCCGGCCTGCGCACCACGCGCATCCAGCAGTATCGCCAGTAGTTCTTCAGTTTTCATAAGATTTCAAAAACGCCGGCTTATTACAGCCGGCGTTTTTCGTTTCTGCTCTCACCGCATGCGGCAGCTATCGTATTTGAGCAGCCCTTCCTTCACCTCCCCCCTTGCGGGGGAGGTCGCCGCGCAAAGCGCGGCGGGAGGGGGGGTATCAGCGAGCACTGAATAAGTACCACCCCCTCCCCAACCCTCCCGCGCAAGGGGGAGGGAGAAGAAAGCAAGTGATTGTCCGACCTGATGAAGAACTCCCGCCGGTTGCAAATCGGTCCGTTAAGGAACCCGTTAACCAGATGCTAACCATAAACTGGGCAAAACTTGCCGGGTACCGCGCAACCATGCGCCACTCGGCTAGGACGGATCAGTGCAGGGCTTTTTCGACTTTGTGAAATCGCTGGGTGCGGCTCGAATGGCGGCGATGGCCGCGGTCACGCTGGGCCTGATCGGCTTCTTCGCCTTCTTCATGGTCCAGATGAACGCACCGGTCATGGTGCCGCTGTTCACGGACCTGACCGTCGAAGACTCCAGCGCCATCATCAAGGACCTCGAGCGCCAGGCGATCGACTATCAGATGAAAAACGACGGCGCGATCATCCTGGTCCCCAAGGACAAGGTCGCCCGCCTGCGCATGAAGCTCGCCGAAGGCGGCCTGCCCAAGGGCGGCGGCGTCGGCTACGAGATTTTCGACAAGTCGGATGCCCTCGGCGCCACCAGTTTCATCCAGAACATCAACCACTTGCGCGCGCTGGAAGGCGAGCTGGCGCGCACCATCCGCTCGATCGACCGCGTCCAGACGGCGCGCGTCCATCTTGTCCTGCCGGAACGCCCCCTCTTCTCGCGCGACAAGGTCGAAGCCTCGGCCTCGATCGTGCTCAAAGTGCGCGGCGCGCTCGAGCCGCAGCAGACTCGCGCCATCCGCCATCTCGTCGCCACCGCGGTCAACGGCATGAAGCCGGAGCGCGTCTCCGTCATTGACGAGACCGGCCGGCTGCTCGCTGACGGCGCGGCGCAGGACAATGCCATGAGCGGCGTCAGCGCCGACGAGCGCAAAACTGCTTACGAAAACCGCATGCGCGACCAGGTCGAAGCCATCGTCTCGTCGGTGGTCGGCCCCGGCAAGGCACGCGTCCAGCTCACCGCCGATTTCGACCTCAACCGCGTGACACAGACCTCCGACAAGTTCGATCCGGATGGCCGCGTTGTCCGCTCCAGCCAGACCCGCGAAGAGCAGTCAAACTCGAATGATGGCAAGGAAGGCGGCCCGGTGTCGGTTGCCGGCGAACTGCCGGGCGCCAACAAGGACGCCAACACGCCGGGCGGCGGCCAGCGCGACCAGAGCAAGAAGACCGAGGAAATCGTCAATTACGAGATTTCCCGCACCACCAAGACCGAAGTCATCGAAGCCGGCCGCATCAACCGCATCTCGGCCGCTGTGCTGGTCGATGGCCGTTACGCGCCGGACGCCAAGGGCGAGATGGTCTATCAGCCGCGCGCCAAGGAAGAGATCGACCGCATTGCCGCTTTGGTCCGCACCGCGATCGGCTTCGACGCCAAGCGCGGCGACCAGATTGAAGTCGTCAATCTGCGCTTTGCCGATACCTCAGCGCCGTTGTCGGTCGCCGAAAACCTCGGCTGGATGAAGTACTTCCAGTTCACCAAGGACGACATCATGGGCGCCGCCGAGAAGGGCGTCATGGCGCTGCTCGGCCTGATCGTGCTGCTGATGGTGGTGCGTCCGCTGGTGCGCCGTATCGTCACGCCGGATCAGTTGGCGCTCGGCAAGGCCGGCGCTGCCGGTGTGGCCGGCGTTGCCGGCGCGCTCGGCAGCGGCCAAGTGCAGTTTGGTCCGGACGGTCAGCCTTTGCAGGTCGCCGACGGCAGCCAGGGCGGCTCCGACAGCCTGACCAATACCAGCGGCACCAACATCGCCATCGTCGGCGGCGAAGACACGGTTGCGATTTCAAACCGCACCTCAGCGATGATCGACGTCGCCAAGGTGCAGGGCCAGGTGCACGCGCAATCGGTGCAGAAGGTCGGCGAACTGGCCGAGAAGAACCCGCACGAGGCGGTCTCGATCATTCGCAGCTGGCTGCATGAGGAAGCTGCCTGATGCCGTCCATTTACGACAAAGACAGAGCCGTGCGCGACGAAGCCCGCAACGACATTGGCGGCCTGATGGCCGAACTCGCCAGCCGTCCGCAGGTGTCCAAGAGCAAGCGCAAGCTGACCGGTCCGGAACGCGCCGCGGTGCTGATGCTGGCGCTCGGCGATCAATATGGCGGCAAGATCTTCAGCATGCTCGACGATGACGAGCTGCGCGAAATCTCCATCGTCATGTCCCAGCTCGGCACCATCGAGTCGGAAGAGGTCGAAGCCTTGCTGCTCGAATTCGTCGGCCGGCTGTCAGCCTCCGGCGCGCTGCTCGGCAATTACGACGCCACCGAACGCCTGCTGCAGCAATATCTGCCGAAGGATCGCGTCGGCGGCATCATGGACGAAATTCGCGGGCCCGCCGGCCGCAACATGTGGGAAAAGCTCGCCAACGTTCAGGAAGAGGTTCTGGCGAACTATCTCAAGAACGAATATCCGCAGACGGTTGCCGTCGTTCTGTCGAAGCTACGCCCCGAGCACGCCGCGCGCGTGCTGTCGATTTTGCCCGAAGACATGTCGCTCGACTGCGTCAGCCGCATGCTGAAGATGGAAGCGGTGCAGAAAGACGTCATCGAGCGCGTCGAGCAGACGCTGCGCACCGAATTCATGTCCAACCTGTCGCAGAAGCGCCGCCGCGACGCGCATGAGGTGATGGCCGAGATTTTCAACAATTTCGACCGCCAGACGGAAACGCGTTTCCTCACGGCGCTGGAAGAAGAAAACCGCGATGCGGCCGAGCGCATCAAGGCGCTGATGTTCACCTTCGACGACCTGATCAAGCTCGACGCCGGTTCGGCGCAGACTTTGATGCGCAATATCGACAAGGACAAGCTGGCGATTGCGCTGAAGGGCGCGACAGAAAAGGTGCGCGAGTTCTTCTTCAAGAACATGTCGACGCGCGCCGCCAAAATGCTGGTCGACGACATGGGCGCGCTCGGCGCGGTGCGTCTACGCGATGTCGACGAGGCGCAGACTTTGCTGGTCAATATCGCCAAGGATCTGGCGGCGAAGGGTGAAATCCTGATCGCCAAGAGCCAGGGCGACGACGAACTGATTTATTAGGGCTTTCGATAATGGCTGCTGCTGCGAAATTCACGTTCAACGAAGACTTCACTGGCGGTGACAAGCCGACGATCACGATCGTCGAGCATGAACGCCGCAGTGCCGACGTTGAAGCGATCGCGCATCGCAATGGTTTCGCTGCCGGCCAGTTGCAGGCGCGCAACGAAGCCGGCGAACGCATCGCCATTGCCCTGACGCAGATCGGCGACAGCATGGCGCGGCTGAACAGCGCGCTGGCCGGTATCGAGGCCAAGCTGGAAACGGAAGCCGTGCAGGTTGCTTTCTCCGTGGCCCGCAAGTTGGCGCCGGAATTGGTCGCGCGCGAACCGCTGACGGAAATGTCGGCGCTGGCCAGCGAAGCTTTTCGCCAGTTGGTGACGACGCCGCAGATCTCGGTCGCCATCGGCACAGAGATCTTCGACGCGACAAAGGAAAAGCTCGAAGACATTGCGCGGCTGCGCGGCTTTGACGGCCGCCTTAACGTGCTGGCCGATAGCGCCGTTGGCGCCGGCGACTGCCGCATCGAATGGGCCGATGGCGGCATCAAGCGCGACACCGCGGCAACGCTGGCCGCGATCGACGAAATGGTCGGCCGCTACGTCGCTGCGCGCACCACGACATTAAACTAAACAGAATTTGGAACTAAACAGGCTTTCGGAGACGACGCGATGAGTGATCAGGACACCAAGGTACCGCTGCCCAACCTCGAAGATGGCGAGGTACAGCAGGTTGTCGATTCGGGCTCGATTGCGCCCGACCGCGACTCGGTGCATCGCGGTGCTGCCGATCTTGAAGCTTTGTTCGACGTACCGGTGCAGGTATCGGCCGTGCTCGGCCGTGCCCGCATGGATGTCGGCGAATTGTTGAAGCTCGGGCCTGGCGCCGTGCTCGAACTCGACCGCAAGGTCGGCGAAGCGATCGATATCTACGTCAATAACCGGCTGGTGGCGCGTGGCGAAGTCGTACTCGTCGAGGACAAGCTCGGCGTGACGATGACGGAAATCATCAAGACTGAAAAGAACTGATAAGGAATACAGCTATGCGGCTCCTCATTGTCGGCACTCTCGGCGGACAGCTCACCATCGCCAGCAAGATCGCGATGGACAAGGGCGCTTCGGTCACCCACGCCGACTCGAACGAGCAGGCGGTCGCGGTGCTGCGCTCCGGCCGCGGCGCCGACCTCCTCTTCGTCGACGTCAATCTCGACATTCGCGACTTGGTCGAACGGCTCGATGCCGAGCGCATCCATGTGCCGATCGTCGCCTGCGGCGTCACCAACGATGCGCGCGCCGCAGTGCGCGCCATTCATGCCGGCGCCAAAGAATACATCCCGCTGCCGCCCGACCCGGAATTGATTGCCGCCGTACTCGCCGCTGTGACCGACGATAACCGCGAGATGATCTATCGCGATGACGCAATGGCCTCGGTCGTCAAGCTGGCGCAGCAGATCGCCGGCTCGGATGCCTCGGTGCTGATCACCGGCGAAAGCGGCACCGGCAAGGAAGTGCTGGCCCGTTATGTCCATGGCCGCTCGCAGCGCGCCAAGAAGCCATTCATCACCGTCAACTGCGCGGCGATCCCTGAAAACCTGCTCGAGTCCGAATTGTTCGGCCATGAGAAAGGCGCCTTCACCGGTGCGCTCGGCCGCCGCATCGGCAAGTTCGAGGAAGCCAATGGCGGCACGCTGCTGCTCGACGAAATTTCCGAGATGGATGTCCGGCTGCAAGCCAAGCTTCTGCGCGCCATTCAGGAACGCGTCATTGATCGCGTTGGCGGCGCCAAGCCGGTGCCGGTCGACATCCGCATCATCGCGACGTCGAACCGTAACCTGACCGACGCCGTGCGCGCCGGCACGTTCCGCGAAGACTTGATGTTCCGCCTCAACGTCGTAAACCTGAAGATCCCGCCGCTGCGCGAACGTCCGGCCGATATCGGCGAGCTGGCGACGCACTTCATCAAGAAGTACTCCGAAGCCAACGGCCTTGCCATTCGCCCGCTATCGGCGGAAGCGCGCCGCGCGCTGAACACGACGCGCTGGCCGGGCAATGTCCGCGAACTGGAGAACACGCTGCACCGCGCCGTGCTGCTCTCGAGCGGCGCCGAGATCGGCGTCGACGGCATCCTGTCGCCCGATGGCGCCCGCCTCGACCAGGCGCGCGGCACCGGCGTTGCCGAACAGGCGGCGCTGGCCGCCGAGCAGGTTACGCGCAGCCTCGTCGGCCGTACTGTGGCGGAAGTCGAACGCGACCTCATCCTCGAAACGCTCAAGCACTGCCTCGGCAACCGGACGCACGCCGCCAATATCCTCGGCATTTCGATCCGCACTTTGCGCAACAAGCTGAACGAATATTCGGCTGACGGTGCGCCGATCCCGCCGCCGCATGGTGGCGAGATGCGGAGTGTGGCTTAACCTCACTTCCGCAATGCGAAACATACAAATCGCCGGGCACTCCCCGGCGATTTTCTTTTAATAACAAAGCACAAAGAGAAAATGGAACCCTATGCCCCAGCCGCCGTTAGATCGGCATGGTAAGGGCTCTACTCTGTCACAATCCGAATGCTGGCACCGATGGCAAGGACAAGGACAGCATTATCGCTGCCTTGAAATTGGCCGGCTATGAAACATCCTATGTGTCGGTAAAGGATGATGATTTCAAGAAAACGCTGGCGGGGGATGACGACCTGATCGTCGCCGCCGGCGGCGATGGCACGCTGGCGACGGTGTTGCTTGCCTTGCAGGACCGCACCCGTCCGGTGGCCATCTTGCCACTCGGCACGGCCAACAATTTCGCCCGTTCGCTCGGCATTGCCGGCACGCCGCAGGAATTGGTCGAGACCTGGACCCTGGATCGCTATGTCGATGTCAATATCGGCTCGGTAAGCGGCTACTGGGGTACCACGCTATTTCTCGAGAGCTACGGCGTTGGTGTCTTCCCCGCTTTCCTCGAAGACGTCTCCAAGCGCAAAAAGCCCAAGGGCGCCGACAACCTGCTCAAGGGCCGCGAAGCCTTTCAGGACACGATAAAGGAAGCCAAGCCGTTCGACGTTATCGTCAAGATGGACGGCAAGACCTTCGAGAAGACGCTGCTCGGCGTCGAAGTCGCCAACATCGCTTTCACGGGTCCTGGCCTGCCGATTGCCGCGAAAGCCGATCTCGGCGACGGGAAACTCGACGTTGTCTATTTCGAAACCGCCGACCGCAAGAAGCTGATCAAGTGGATCGATGCGCCGCAGGTCGAGATGCCGCCGGTTACCTTGAAAAAGGCGACCAAGATCTCGTTGACCTGGACCGGCCAGCCTGCCCGCGTCGATGATGAGTATTTCGAAGCCACCGATAAGGAACAGACGGTCGATATCGTGTGTGAGGACACGCCAGTGCGCGTCCTGATGCCGGTCAAGCATCCCGTACAAAAGGCGCATGAAAAGAAGGCAGGTGCTGCATGAGCACCACGGCCAAGGCCAAGAAGCCTGAAGCGAAGTCTGAGACAAAGTCGGACGCTGGGGTCGAGGCGCCGAAGACGATCGCTCTTAAAGATGTCGAAAAGCTGCCGGCGCCGAATGAGGACGTCGGTCTTTCACGTGAGACACTGCGTGAAATCGAATCCGCGGCGATTGAGCTTGCCGGCATTGCTGGCGCCGAGATCACCCGCGCTGTCGGTGGCCTGTTGGCGGTTCGTTATAAAACCTCGGCCAAGGCCGACGAATTCAAGGATCCGGTCTCCGAAGTCGATCAGAACGTCGAGATCATGATCCGCAAGAAGCTCTCCGAGAGCTTCCCCAAGCACGACATCATTGGCGAAGAGAGCAAAGAACGGCCGGCGAAGAATGATTTCATCTGGGCTGTCGATCCGATCGACGGCACGGCGAATTTCGTCAACGGCCTGCCCCTATTCGCGGCCTCCATCGGCATTCTTTACAAGGGCGTGCCGGTTGTCGGCGCGGTGTGGACTTCGGTCAGCCACGCACTGCGCGCGGGTGTCTATCACTGCACCGCCGGCGGCAAGCTGCGCTTTGACGGCGCCGACGTGACGCCGAAGGTTAACCCCGACGTCAAGCGCCGCTTGATCGGCGTGCCTGTCGCCACTGTCAGCGATGGTTTGTGGGAAACACGCAAGACCGGCTCGGCGGCGCTGGAATGTGCCATGGTTGCTGCGGGTCTGTTGCAGGCCGCACGCTTCGCGACGCCGAACATCTGGGACATTGCCGGCGGCCTCGCCTTGGTCTTCGCCGGCGGCGGCGTTGCTTGGCGCCGCGTCGACAAGGAATGGGTCGAGATGACCATCTTCGAGCCGAGCAAGGAAAATCCTGACCTGCGCTATTGGCGCGGCGAAATCATCATTGGCGAACGCAGCGCCGCCGAGAAGATGGTCGAGATGCAGTCCTCGACCAGCTAATCGGCAACGATCACGCTTAAAGAAAAAGCCCGGCACAATGGCCGGGCTTTTAGTTTGTGTCGTCAGGCACGTTTACTTGCGTGCCGTCTTGCGCGCGCGTTGCGGCTGGTTCTCATCACGCTGGCGGCTGGTATCGAGTTCGACAGCCTTGGCCATCAGGTTGTTGCTCATCGCCTCAAGCTGCGCCGCCATTTCACGGCCGGCACGTGCGAGCTTGACGCACTGGTCGGCCGTGTCGATTAGGTACTCTTCAGTTTTGCTCATAATAGCCCTGTATGCTTCGGCATCGCATATGCGTAAGTGCCGCGTGCAGACAAGGGGTTGTACAATCAAATTACATGTAGTTTACGCAATATAATGACCCACGTCTCCGCTCCCCGCTTCATCTACAAAATCTGCCCGGCGCCTTTGTGGCGCGAAGCCGAATCGGCCGGCGTTTTCAAAGGTGCGCCGGTCGATATTCTAGACGGATACATCCACTTCTCCACCGCAGCGCAGGCTGTCGAGACGGCGGCTAAGCATTTTACCGGCCAGGACAATCTGTTGCTGATTCAAATCGATAGCCAGAAACTCGGCGAGAGCTTGAAATGGGAGCCGTCGCGCGGCGGCGCCCTCTTCCCGCATCTTTATAGCGTTCTCGATCTTAAGGCCGTGGCGAAGATCGACCCTTTGCCGCTCGGTCCCGATGGAAAGCATCTCTTTCCGCCTCTGGATTGAGCATATTCACAGCCCGCCAGTTTTATAGGCGGAACCAAGCACCGCTTCGGCGATTATATCGCAGCGCAACAAACGCGGTGTCAGATGTCCCTTTCCCAGTTCTGGACCAGCATTCATCCCTCGGTGTTTCACAACACCGCCGGGCCGATGCGTGAGGCCGTGGCCGAACTGCGGCCGAGCGGCGCGATGCGCTATCGCTGCCCGGTCAATGGCAGTCTGGTGCTGGTAACGGATGACGTGACGCTGGCTGAGCTCGACAAGCCGCGCGCCCGCTTGCGCTGTATCGACTGCGGCGAGATGCATTTGCTGACGCAGGAAAGCGACCAGGACATCGACGCTTCCAGCGACGTCACGGAAGACCTGATCATCCCGTCACGCGCGGCGATTGTCGACGCTCAATCCAAGCTCTAGTCTTGTCTCCCGGAGCCGGCCGATCCCGCGCCGGCGGGGGGATTTGCTATGCGCCGTTTCCTTGTCACGTCCGCTGCTCTGCTGTGGAGCGCCGGCGTTGCACTCGCTGCCGATCCGGTCGGCACCTATAGGGCCGAAGGGTCCAATCCCGGCGGACAAGGCAAATACTCAGGCACTGTGATGGTGACGAAAACCGGAGAGACCTATTCGGTCGTCTGGGTTGTCGGCAACACGCGCTACGTTGGCACCGGCATCGGCAACAAGGATTTCCTCGCCGTGTCGTACAAGTCCGGTGACGGCACCGGCCTGGCGCTCTATGCCGCCGATGGCGGCAACTGGACCGGCCTGTGGACTTATGCCGGCGGCAAGGAGCTCGCGCCGGAAGTCTGGAAGCGCAACTGAATTCGATAAAGTACGCAGCACTCAATTACCTTCGTGAGCACTCCGCACACGAAGGCGTCACGCTTACGTGACCTGGCGCACACATCTGCCGCGCACTCTCCTCCGTATTACCTGTTGTCTCCGCCACACGGAATGGAGACCAACAACCAAGGACGGAGCACATCATGAATCTCTTCAGCAAGACTGCCCTCACCGGGGCAGCGTTGGCGCTCGCGCTCAGCACATCCGCCTTCGCACAAAGCAAGATGGTTGGCGGCGCCGAAATGTTGCCGACAAAGAACATCGTCGAAAATGCGATGAACTCGAAAGATCACACGACGCTCGTTGCCGCCGTAAAGGCCGCAGGTCTCGTCGAGACCTTGTCAGGAAAAGGTCCGTTCACAGTTTTCGCGCCGACCAATGCCGCATTCGCCAAGCTGCCGGCCGGCACTGTCGATAATCTCGTGAAGCCCGAGAACAAGGCGACGCTCACCAAGATCCTGACCTGTCACGTCGTTCCCGTCGCTGCGATGTCGACCGCGATCGCCAAGATGATCAAGGACGATGGTGGCATGCACAAGGTGAAGACCGTTGGCGGCTGCACGCTCACCGTCAAGATGATGGGCGACAAGATCCAGATCGTCGATGAGAAGGGTTCGACCGCGACCGTGACCATCGCCGACGTCAAGCAGTCGAACGGCGTCATCCACGTCATCGATACCGTTTTGTTGCCGGCCAGCTAAGTTCAGCTTCATCGGCAATAGAAAGAGCCCGCCGCAGTCCCCCGCGGCGGGCTCACTTTGTTTGAGCGTGATCTGTTACGAGTGCGCGGTTGCGAGACGCGCATTGCCACCGAACACGCGGCTCAGAGCGTAAGCGCCATCACCGAGCAGCGCCTGCACGCCGGAGGCGACGATCAGGAAGGCGGGATATTCCCAGCCGCCGTTCGGGTAGGAGAACACGAAGCCATTCGGCAGATGCACCTTCAAGGCGCCGAGCAGGATCGGCAGCATCAGAAGCGAGATGGCGCGGGTCTGTACGCCGAGGATCAACAGCACGCCGCCGCCGATCTCACCGGCAACAACCAGGTAAGCGGTCCAGCCGGGAAAGCCGACCGATTCAAAGAAGCCGACCGTGACCGGCAGGCCGAGCGTCAGCACCTTCCACAATCCGTGCGCAAGAAAGATGGAGCCGAGGGTGACGCGCAAAAGCGTCGCGGCGTAGTCGCTGTTCTGGGTATTCGTGTTCATGGTGGTTCTCCGTTGCGGACTAATCTCTGCCGACAGAACTAGACCTTGCGGCGATGCAATGCGATAAGCGTCCTCGCCAACCATGCTTGCATTTTTGCAAGGGCTGCTGATGTTCGCCTGGGATGACCTTCGCCTCGTGCTCGCCATCGCCCGCCAGGGCGACCTGCGCAAAGCCGCCAGCGCCATGGGTGTCAATCACTCGACCGTGTTCCGGCGGCTCAATGCGCTGGAGGAGGCGCTCGGCTCCAAGCTGTTCGAGCGGCTGGCGTCGGGCTACCGCGCGACCGATAGCGGCCAGCGCCTGCTCGAGGCGGCCGAGCGCATGGAGACCGAGGCCTTGGCGCTCGACCGGGATCTGACGGGCCGCGATACGCGCCTGACCGGCACGGTGCGGGTCACCGCATCCGAGACTTTGGCTTTCGGCGTGCTGTCCGGCGAAATCGCCCGCTTCCGCGCGCAACATCCTGGCATCCAGGTCGAGTTGATGGTCGACAACAGGATGCTCGATTTGTCTCGGCGTGAGGCCGACGTCGCCTTCCGCGCCGCCCGGCCTGCCGAGGGTGACCTGTTCGGCCGCAAGATCGCCGATGTCGCCTGGCGCTTCTATGCTGCCCCCCGCTATCTCGCCGCCCACGGCACGCCGCGCGGCCTGCCCGACCTCGACAAGCACCAGATCATCCTCTGGGGCGAAGCGTCGCAACCGACAAAGGCCGCAGCCTGGCTGAGCAAGAACCTGACGGCCGGCGAGAGCGGCTACCGCACCGGCAGCCTGGTCAACCAGATGCTGGCCGCCAAGGCCGGCATGGGTCTCGCCCTTCTGCCGACCTATCTCGGCGGCGCCGAGCCCGCATTGACGGCGGTTTTGCCGCTGCTGACCGACCTGAAGACCGAAAATTGGCTGGTCACCCACCGCTCGCTCAAGGACACGGCCCGCGTCCGCGCCTTCATGGAGATCGTCGGCGACGGTGTGAAGAAGCGGCTGGCGGCGGCAGGCCGGGGATAGCGCGCGCCCCATCGGGACACCGGCGTTAACCACCCGCTAACCATAAACTGGGCAAAGTTTGCCGGGTTCTCCTGCCCGCCGCTCCTATTGTGCCCGGACATCAATGACCGACATTTCAGCCGCTTCGGCCCCCGCGACCAGCGGCTTCAAGATTCCCAGCCTCAGCAGCATGGGCGAGGCCATTCGCAAAGGCGACATGGGCCTCGCGGTCGGCGTCCTGGTCATTCTCGTCATTCTCATCCTGCCTTTGCCGCCGGTCCTGTTGGACATGGCGCTGGCCGTGTCGATCATCCTGTCGATCCTGATCCTGATGACAGCTTTGTTCATCCAGACACCGCTGGAATTCTCCGCCTTCCCGACCGTGCTGCTGGTCGCGACCATGTTGCGCCTGGCGCTCAACCTCGCCTCGACCCGCCTCATCCTGTCCCACGGTCATGAAGGCCCGAGCGCCGCCGGCCACGTCATTGAAGCCTTTGGCAATTTCGTCATGGGCGGAAACTTCGTCATCGGCATCATCGTCTTCACGATCCTGGTCATCGTGAACTTTGTCGTCATCACCAAGGGTTCGGGCCGTATCGCCGAAGTCGCGGCCCGTTTCCACCTCGACGCCATGCCGGGCAAGCAAATGGCGATCGACGCCGATCTGTCGGCCGGCCTGATCAACGAAGATGAAGCCCGCAGCCGCCGCAAGACGCTGGAAGCCGAAGGCGGCTTCTTCGGCGCCATGGACGGCGCTTCCAAATTTGTGCGCGGCGACGCCATTGCCGGCTTGCTGGTCGTGTTCATCAACGTCATTGGCGGCATGATCATCGGCATGGCGCAGCAGGGCCTGCCCTTCGCCGAAGCCGCGCGCACCTACACGCTGCTGACCGTCGGCGACGGCCTGGTGACGCAGGTGCCGGCTTTGATCGTCTCGACCGCGGCGGGCCTGCTCGTCTCCAAGGCCGGCATCACCGGTTCCGCCGACAAGGCGATGATGAAGCAGCTGTCCGGCTATCCGAAGGCGCTGGGCATGTCTGGCGGCGTGATGTTGGTCATGTCGCTCCTGCCCGGCATCCCGTTCCTGCCCTTCGTTTTCCTCGGCGGCGGCGCCTCGGCGCTGGCCTTCTATGCCCACAAGCGCGCCAAAGCCGTCATCACCACCGCAGCGACCAAAGTGGCCGTCGAGACCAAGGCAGCGGAAGCCGTCGAAGAACCGATTTCGACGGCGCTGAAGATCGACGACCTCAAGGTCGAGCTCGGCTACGCGCTGCTGCCGCTGGTCAATTCGCCGGACGGCGCCGATCGTTTGACCGAGCAAATCAAGGCGCTGCGCCGTTCGCTCGCCGGCGAAATGGGCTTTGTCATGCCGGCCGTGCGCATCCTCGACAACGTCAATCTCGACTCGAACACATACGTCATCAAGATCAAGGAAGTCGAAGCCGGCACCGGCAAGATCTGGGCGAACCAGTACATGGTCATGGATCCGACCGGCGGCCAGGTGAACCTGCCCGGCACGCACACGACCGAGCCGACCTTCGGCCTGCCGGCGACATGGGTCGACGCCAGCATCAAGGAAGAAGCAGCGATGCGCGGCCTGACCGTGGTCGATGCTGCTACCGTGCTGTCGACGCATCTGACGGAAATTCTCAAGAACAATGTTTCGGATCTGTTGTCCTACGGTGAAGTGACGAAGCTGCTTAAGGATCTGCCGAAGGAACAGGCCGAACTGCTCAAGGACCTGGTGCCGACACTCATCACCACGTCGGGCATCCAGCGCGTGCTGCAGATCCTGCTCGGCGAACGCGTCTCGATTCGCGATCTGTCGACCATCCTCGAAGGCATCGCCGACGGCGCCGGCTTCTCGCGCAACCCGACCACCTTGGCCGAACATGTGCGTGCCCGCATCTCGCGGCAGATCTGCGCGCAGTACACCAGTCACAATGGCTACCTGCCGCTCATCGCGCTGTCGGCGAAGTGGGAACAGGCTTTCGCCGAATCCATCGTCGGCCAGGGCGACGACCGTCATCTGGCGATGCAGCCGTCGAAGCTGTCTGAGTTCATCACGCTCGTGCGCGAGAAATTCGAGAACGCGGCGCGTGAAGGCGAAGCGCCGGTGCTCGTTACCTCGGCCGGCATCCGCCCCTTCGTGCGCGGCATCGTCGAACGCTTCCGCGCGCAAACGCCGGTAATCTCGCAGAGCGAGATTCATCCACGGGCGCGATTGAAGACGGTGGGAAGCGTCTAGCTCCGCTTAACTGCCGTACTGCTCGTCGCTCACCTGCTCCAGCCAGTCGACGGCCTTGCCATCGAGCGTCTCGGCGATGGCAATATGCGTCATGCCGATCGTGGCCGATGCGCCGTGCCAATGCTTCTCGCCTGGCGGAAACCAGACCACATCGCCGGGGCGGATTTCCTCGCGCGCGCCGCCTTCGGTCTGCGCCCAGCCAAAACCGGCCGTAACAATAATCGTCTGGCCGAGCGGATGCGTGTGCCACGCAGTGCGGGCGCCCGGCTCGAAGGTAACGGTTGCGCCACTGACGTGTGCGGGCTCAGTTCCCTGAAACGGCGCATCGATACGCACCGCGCCGGTGAAGTATTCCGCCGGTCCCTTGCGCGACGCCTGCGCATTGCTGCGTGTGACTTTCATCATTGAATTCCTTGTTGCAGTCGTGCGTCGCATATCGCCCGGAACACGTCACTCCGTCGGCCACCGCACCCTACAGCGTTCTTGATGTCATATTCAAATACCGCACCCCGCGTCGGCTGGCCGACTCCGGACAAGCTTGCGCTTATTTCTAGGAGCCTGCGGTCTGGCTCCGTGCTGCGGCTTGCAGCGGTCGCGGTTAACGGACCCCTGCGCACAATTCTATATCCCAATACCCCGGCATGCGCGGTCACCCACCATGACACCGCGCAACGTGCATTCCGACCGATCCGAACGATTTGACGCGCATTTTTGTAACCACGTTCTTACAGGCCGCCTTTATTTTTTAAGCGTCTGACTGGACGGCGGAATTGACCAGCAAAGGCCAATCACAAGCAGCCCGCGCGTCATCCGTGATGCGTTAAACGAATGTCGGATCAATGAGTTTACGTACGCGTCTATTGCTGCTCGTCGCCCTCGCCACTCTGGTGCCAGCGATCTTGTTGGGCGTCCGCTTCTTCCAGAATCGCGCCGCCGAAATAGAGGCAGCGCTGACAAAACTATCGATGCAGGCCGGCAATATAGCCGGTGATCTGCACGAGAAAATCCAAGGCACCGCACAATTGCAGTTTGGCCTGTCGCGCGCCGTCAATCTCGACAGCGCCGACCGCGCTGAATGCTCAGCCCTGCTGTCAGGTGTCCGCGAGAAGTACGAGCAGTACACCGGGATCCTGACAATCACACCACAAGGCCGGCTGTTCTGCGACTCGCTGCAAACCAGCCGGGAGCTCGACCTCCGCGACCGCGACTATTTCAAGCGAGCGTTACAGACGACCGAAGCGGTGACGTTGCAACCCGCTGTCGGCCGGCTGACCGGCGCATCGGTTCTGCAAATCGCCTATCCGGCGCGCGCCGCGGATGGAGAATTGAAATTCGTCCTGCTGGCGTCGTTCAATCTGCAGAAGTTCGTCGACTTCCACAGCCAGCGGCTGTCCGGCGTTGATATCCTGCTTGTTGAAAAGAACGGCAATCTGCTCGCTGCGCCGTCCGCCTCGCGCTGGCATCGGCAGACCGGGATTTCCGTATCCGACACCGAGATGTTCCGCCTTGTCGCCGAGCCGGCGGCCATGCGCGCGAAGGAAGTCACCGCCACCGACGGCAGTCAGCAGGTCTGGGCATCGCGCACAATGCCGGACGCCGGGCTTTACATCATGGTCGGCGCATCGAAGGACGGATTGGTCGCCGCCGCCAACAAGCGTCTGTTTCAAGAGTCCATTGTCCTTGGCATCGTGTCGGCGGTGCTGTTTGCCGGCGTCTGGGGATTGGCGGCCACCGGCATGCGTCAAATTCGCAAGATCGCCGCCGCGGCCAAGCAATTCGGCAATGGCGATCTCAACTCGCGCATCGGGCCGCCCTATCCGCGCGGTGAACTTGGCGGGCTGATGGTCGAACTGAATGCAGCGGCTGACGCGCTGCAGCGCCAGCATGCCAACATCGATGAGCTGAATCGAAAGTTGCGCAAGTCAAAAGAGGTAGAGGCGCGCACCAAGGCCTTCCTCGACACCGTCATCGACCACATTCCAAATCCGATTTCGGTAAAAGCGCCGCCGGCGAAGGGCGAAGATCACTGGCAGTTCACCTTGGTCAACAAAGCCTACGAGGCAATGAACAGGCTGCCGCGCGAGCAGATCGTCGGAAAAACCGCGCACCAGTTGTACCGGCGCGAAGCCGCCGACTTCATGACCGCCTCCGATGCAGAAACGCTTGGCGCCGACTCAGGCGTGGTGACCGGCGAATTGCCGTTCAGCTCGCTGTCGGACGATCCGCGCATTGTCTCGTCGAAACGCGTTGCCATTCGTGACGGCCACGGCAAGCCACAATACATCCTCACCGTGCTTGAGGACGTGACGGAAAGTCGCCTGTCCGAAGAGAAGATCGCTCATATGGCGCATCACGACGCGTTGACCGACCTGCCGAACCGGGCCGCGTTTAATATCTGCGTTGCCACGACGCTGGAGAAGGCGAAGCGCGAGGACAAGACGTTCAGCATCCTCAGCATGGATCTGGCGCGTTTCAAGGAAACCAATGACGTCTATGGCCATGCCACGGGCGATGCCTTGCTGCAGGAAGTCGCCCGCCGCTTGCTGGCTGTCGCCGGCGATAATTTCGCCGCGCGCATCGGTGGCGACGAATTCATCCTGATCGTCACTGGCGAACCGCAACCGGAAACGGCCATGACTCTGGCAAAGCGTCTGCTGGTCGCTTTCGACGAGGATTTTGAGGTGGACGGCAAGACCATCCATATCGGCCTTGGCATTGGCGGCGCCGTCTATCCGCAGGACGGCACCGACGCCAAGACCTTGATCATTCATGCCGACGCCGCGCTCTATCGCGCAAAGGCCGCGACGCATACGTCGTTGCTGTTCTTCGAGCCGGAAATGGGCCTGGCGCTGCAGGAGCGGCATAACCTGCAGCACGATCTGCGCCACGCCATCGGCAACAATGACTTGCTGCTGCACTACCAGCCGCAATTCCGCATCACCGGCGAGGTCATCGGCTTCGAAGCGCTGGCGCGCTGGCAAAGCCCTGCGCGCGGCATGGTACCGCCAGCCACTTTCATCCCGATCGCCGAGGAATACAGCCTGATCATTCCGCTCGGCGAATGGGCGCTTCGCGAAGCCTGCCGCGAGGCATCGTCCTGGCCGGAGCCGCTCACCATCGCAGTCAATGTGTCGCCGATTCAGTTTCACCACGGCGATCTGCCGGGGCTGGTTCATTCAATCCTGCTTGAAACGGGGCTGAAGCCGGCGCGGCTTTGCCTGGAAATCACCGAAGGCGTTCTGATCAACGACTTTTCCCGTGCGGTTTCGATCCTGCGCCGGCTGAAGTCGCTCGGCGTGCAGATTGCGCTCGACGATTTCGGCAAGGGCTATTCATCGCTTTCCTATCTGCACGCCTTCGCCTTCGACAAGATCAAGATCGACCGTGCCTTCATCTCCGATCTCGAGAACAACCATCATTCAATGGCGATCGTCCGCGCCGTCATCGGCCTCGGCCAAAGCCTCAAGGTGCCGATCCTGGCAGAGGGCGTTGAAACCGAATGCCAGCGTCAGTTTCTGTTTGCCGAAGGTTGTGACGAGATGCAGGGCTATCTGGCCGGTCGCCCCTACCCAATTGCGCATTACACCGAGCTGGTCGGGCGTCCGCCGCGTGACGTTAAGGGTGTGTGGGAGATTGCCAGTTGATACCGGTCTGGCTGATCTGCGTGCACGGCGATGGCGTCTCACGTCATGATCGCGTAATCATAATGGCGATCTGCCCCTGTAAAGCCACGAATTTCGGCCTATATAGAGGCAACCCCATTATTCCTCCGGTTGCCCGGCGTTTTGGAGATTTACTGTGAAAAAATTCGATTTTAACGCTCCGGCCGAGCTCTTTCCGTCGCGAAATCGCAAGATTGCCAACAAGGTCCGTTATCGCCGTTTCGATACTGCTGCCGACGCCATCCGCTATGCGGTCGAGGAATTGCCGGAGCCGCTGCTGCTCGGCGCCTATATCGAGATCAACGAATCCCGGCTCGGCCACAAGGACATCCGCGCGCTGTACGATAGCGAGAGCTATCCGCTGCCGAAGGCCGCCGTCGTCAATGCGCCGGAAGAATCCGCCGCCTGATCTCGCAGCAAGGCGCTGTTTTGCGGATCGTTTGACGGTTTTCGCCGTTTCGTATACCTTAACGGCGTTGAAACTTTAGTTTTCGGTTATGCCTTGCTGATCTGCCCCACCGGGCCGTTGACAATGCACCCCTAAAACTCGGTGTTTCGATCGCTTGTCGGCGTTTACCGCCACAAGCGCATCACAACGCAAGCAGCGCATAACGCAAAAGGTGCCACGATGGCGACAGGTACGGTCAAGTTCTTCAATACCCAAAAGGGTTTCGGTTTCATCACCCCGAGCGACGGCTCCAAGGACGTGTTCGTGCACATCAGCGCGGTCGAACGCGCCGGCATGAGCACGCTCAACGAAGGCCAGCGCCTGTCGTATGAAATCGTGACCGAGCGCGGCAAACAGGCCGCCGCCAACCTGCAGAACGCCTAATCAGCGCCTCCAGTTTCGTTTGAGTTAAGCGAGACGCCCGGCCCCTGCGCCGGGCGTTTTCGTTTTTGAGCTTCACGATCAAAGACCAAGGATTCGAGCACGCACATGACGCACAAATTCGCCACCGGACAGGACGTGTTCTACGAGCCGACATTCGGAAATCCGGCGGTTGGCGGCCAGTACAAGGTCGTTCGCCCTTTGCCGGTGGAGCGCGACAACCGGTTGTCCTATCGCATCAAGAGCGTTGCCGAGAATTTCGAGCGCATCGCCGAAGAACATCAACTCAGCGACAGCGAATAGTTGCACGGGAACCTGCTTGGGGGTGCACCCGTTATACGCGCGGGCGGGCTGGCAACCGGAGCCGGCGATGACAACGCGTGAAGATCTCCTCGCACTTGAGCAAAAGTTCTGGACTGGCGACGCCGATTTTTACCGCCAGAACCTCGACGACACATGTCTCGTCGCCTTTACCGAAATGAGCGGCGCTTTCACGCGCAACGAAATTGCCGCGACGATCAAGGGTGGCGACCGCTGGCGTGACGTCAAACTCAGCCCCGAAGCCGTGGTCGAGCCGATCGCGGGCATGGCGTTCATCACCTACCGGGCACATGCCGAGCGCGCCAATGGCGAACCATATAATGCTTTGGTGAGCAGCGGTTATGTGCGCCGCGGCAAGGACTGGAAGATGGCGTTTCACCAGCAGACGCCGCTGGAAGCGGAATCGAAAGCCGCAGCAACGGGATAGCGGCGCCGGCGTATTGGTTACAAATTTAAGCGTCCATCGTTGCGCTGCGGAAAGCCACCGTGCCGCCACGAAGCCTGCAAACACGCGGCTTTTCACAATCTTTCACCGTTCCGTGATGACCCCTGTGGAACTGAGGCAGGGTCACCACGTTAATGAAGCACGAACGTTTGAACTTTTCTCAAGGCCGGAGCGACAGATCCGTGACCTTGGAGGATGACATGAATTGGTCGATGTACACCGCGGACCGCACCACCCACCTCAAGATCGTGGTGGTCGGACTTTGCGCTGCGCTGCTGATCGCTGTGATCGGTATTTCGGCGCGTGAACTCAACCTCGGCGTCGACATCATGTCGGCGCAAGGCCCGACTGTTTACAAAGCCGGCGCGCCGGTTGCGTACACCGTCAACGAGGGCACGACTATTCGTTAGTGCACGTTGAGCGCCCACGGTTCCCCCGACCGCGGTCGCGATTTCTGAACCTCCCCCAAACTAGACGCGCCGGTTTTTCCGGCGCGTTTTTTTGTAGCCGTGGACCTGCGGCAATAAAGGCCTGGCTCACGCCCTTGCATCGCCATGCCAATGAAGCAGGGTGAACGGAAGCCCGAATCACCTGACGAGCCAGACCCGCCATGCGACGCTCTTTCCTGATCAGCGCCCTGCTGCCGCCGCTCGCCATCGTGCAGATGTGCGGCACGCCAGCGACGGCCCAAAGCGGCGACTACCAAGCCAAACTCGCCGCCTACCTTCAGGTTCGCGAGCCCTACGAGGAACAGGCCACCGCCTATTGGGACGCGGTCGCCGCCAAAAGGCGCATCCGCAACGAAAAACGCCGCACCCGGCAGACCGTGCTGCTTGAGGACTATGTGCTTGAGCACCCGCCGGTCTATTCCGGCCCGCCGCGCCCGGTCGATTCCAATGCCCCGCCCGGCCCCACCCCGGGCGAGTTGCCGCCGATTCCGCTGATCGCCGAGTTCCTGCGCCACGCCGAGACCCATTTCGGTTTCGTGCCGGACCGTGCCAGCGAGACCGATTTCAAACGTGCTTACGCCCGCGCCGCCAGCGCCGCCGGGCTGACCCGCGACCAGATTGTCGGCGTCTATATCTTCGAGACCGGCGGCAACGGCACCTATGACATGCAGGCCGGCGTTACGCCGACGCGGCCGAAGGCGATTTCGCCGGCGGTCGGTTACAACCAGTTGCTGTCGACCAACACCATTTCGATCTTCGCCGAGCACGGCGCCGAGATCCTCACTTTGCTGCGCAACAAGGCCAAGGCGCTGAACGGCCCGGCCAAGCTGGCGATGGAGCGCAAGATCGAGGCGGTGAAGCGTATGATCGCGCATAGCCGCACCGGGCCGCAGCGCTGGGGCGACTGGGACAAGATGGCCAAGACCACCACCCCCGGCATGGGCATCCACGCGGCCATTCTCGACCGCGACATCGGGCCGATGCTCCAGGTGCAGAAACTGGCCACCTCGCTGCACTTCGCCCGGATGAAGGGCTACACCGCGCCGCTCAGCGCCTCCGACCTGGAGCTGATGAACCTGACCGGCGATTCCACCGGGCTCGATATGATCATGATGCCGGACGAGTACCGCGCCCGCGTGCCGACCGCCAATTTCTTCCAGCAACGCGGTTATGACCGAAACCCAGTTGCCCGGCGCACCGGCGTCGTCGCCAAGCTCATCGCCGATATGGAAAACCAAATGGCCAAAGGCGCGCAGAACCCCGGCGCCAAGGAGTTGGCAGCGGCGTTCTAGGCCTGTCCGAGTAAGACGCGCACAAAAAAATGGCCGGGGTTTCCCCCGGCCATTTTCGTTTTCTTGAAGTCACCCGGGCTCAGTAACCCAAAGTTCTCGGCAGCCAGAGTGTCAGCGCCGGGATGTAGGTAACCAGCAGCAGCACGATGATCATCGGAATGTAGAAGATCAGAATACTGCGCGCGACCGCTTCCATCGTCACCTTGCCGATCGCACAGCCCACGACCATCGTTGGACCCACCGGCGGCGTCAGCAGACCGATGCCGAGGTTGAGGATCATGATGATGCCGAAGTGCACCGGGTCGATACCGAAGGTAGTAATGACCGGCAGGAAGATCGGCGTACAGATCAACAGCATCGGCGCCAGATCCATGAACGTGCCGAGGAGCAACAGCAGAATGTTGATCCAGAGCAGGAACATGTATTTGTTGGCGGATATCTCGATGAAGAACTGCGTGGCGATCGCCGGCACGCGCAGGATCGCCATCATGTAGCCGAACGAGATCGAGAAGCCGATCATGATCATGACCATGCCGACCGTGCGCACGACGCGCCCGACCAGCGCTGGCAACTCGCTCCACTTGACGTCCCGGTAAACGAACATCGTCACCAGGAAGGCGTAGACGCAGGCAACCGCGCCTGACTCCGTCGGCGTGAACACGCCCGAGATGATACCACCGAGGATGATGATGACGGTGACCAGACCCCAGATCGAGTCGAGTGCGATCTTGAACGCCTGCTTCAGCGGGATCGCCTCGCCTTTCGGAAAATTGTCGCGCTTGGCGATATACAGCACCAGGATCAACAGCGACGAGCCGAGCAAAAGCACCGGGATGATGCCGGCCATGAACATGGCGCCGATCGACACCGTGCCGCCGGCGGCGATCGAGTAGATCACCATGTTATGCGACGGCGGCACCAGCAGCGGCTGCAACGAACCGGAGATGGTGACGTTCACGGCAAAAAGCCGCGGGTAACCGGCCTTGATCATTTGCGGGATCATGACCGAGCCGACCGCCGCCGTATCGGCGACGGACGAGCCGGACAGACAGCCGAACATGGTCGAGGCAAGAATGTTGACCAGAGCCAGACCGCCGCGAATGGCGCCGACAAACACCTTCGCCAGATTGACCAGACGCGACGCCATGCCGCCGACCGCCATGATGGCGCCGGCGAGAATGAAGAACGGAATCGCCAGAAGCGAGAACCCGCTCATGCCGCCGGCGACCTTCAACATCACCGCTTCGAGCGGAATGCTTGTGTACAGCGCGCCGAGGATGGAGGCGATGCCAAGCGCATAGGCGATCGGCATGCCGAGAAGACAGATGACGGTAAAGCTACCGATGAGGACCAGGATTTCCATTGTTCTTGGTCCTTACTCGGTCGTCAGGCCGCTGACGGTCTCGGCTTCCGGTTCCTGGAAGAACTTGCGAGTCAGCATGCGTTCGATAATGAAAAGGATGGTCACAGCGCCGCCGATAACGACCGGCGCGTAAGACAGGCCGACTGACATGATCGGAAATTCCGGGATCCACTGGTTCCAGGTGGTCGAGACCAGCGCAGAACCCCACACCACCATGAACAGATTGGTGGCCAGCATGCAGGCTTCGAGAAACCAGCCGAGCATTTCCCGGTAGGGCTCTTTGAGATAGGTCGGCAGCACGCCGACGCCGATGTGCAGATATTCGCGGTAACAGACGACCGCGGCGAAGAACGACATGACGATCATCAGCAGCGTGGCGATCGGCTCAGGCCAGGAGGCCGCGCTGTTCAGCACGTAACGCGTAAAAACGCCGTAAGGAATGATCAGCGTGATGATGATGAGGCAGGTGCTTGCGATGATCAGGCAAGCTCGATGGAGCGCATCCATCGCCTGGATGTAGCGAGCTATCATTCATTCCCCCTTGAAAAGATTGGCCGGCCAAGTCCTGAAGGACTTGGCCGGCTCTTGTTGTTTATACGGAAGTTACTTCACGTCCTGGATGCGCTTGACCAGAGCGGTGTACTTCGAACCGTACTTGTCCCAGACCGGCTTGACGGCGTCCTGGAAGGGCTTCTTGTCGGCGATGGTGATGACGTTCACGCCGGCGGCCTTGATCTTGTCCATGGCGACAACGACGCGCGCATCCCACAGCTTGCGCTGCTCGAGTTGCGATTCCTTGCCGAACTTCATGATCAGGGCCTGATCTTCCTTCGACATGGCATCGAACGCCTTGCGCGAGAACACCAGGATTTCCGGGATGATCAGATGCTCGGTCAGGGTGTAGTGCTTGGCGACCGGAACGTGACCGAACGAGTCATAGCTCGGCGGGTTGTTCTCGGCGCCATCGACCACGCCGGTCTGCATCGCGCTCATCACCTGGTCCATCTGCATCGGCACGCCGTTGCCGCCGAGGGCATTCATCGTGTCGACGAACATCGGATTGCCCATCATGCGGATCTTGAGACCCTTGAGATCGGCCAGCGATTTGACGTCACGCACCTTGTTGTAGAAAGAGCGCGCGCCGCTATCCATCCAGGCCAGGCCGATCATGCCCGACTTCGGATTATCGGTGATTTCCTTGAGCAACTCGTCGCCGATCGGGCCGTCAACAACGGCGCGCATGTGCGCGATGTCGCGGAACACGAAAGGCAGGTTGAAGACGTTGAGGTTGTCGACAACGGCGCCGACCGGACCGACGCTGACGCGCGCGAACTGCAACGCACCAACCTGAGCCTGCTCGATCATTTCCTTTTCGCCGCCGAGCTGCATCGACGGGAACATCTGGATGCTGAGGCGGCCATTGGTGGCGGCTTCAAGCTTCTTGCCGATCGACACGACGGCATCGACCGTCGGGTAACCCATCGGATGCACGTCGGCTGCTTTGAGAACCTGCTTCGACTGGGCGAAAGCCGGGGCCGCCCCAAATGCGGTCGCAACCGCCAGCACGCCGGCGGCGGCCATAAGCATTCTGCGTGTCGTCATGTGGTAAATTCCTCCCTGTATGTTATTCGTTTTCATCCGAGGCACGCCGACCAGCTTTTGGTTCAACGGATTGATCGCCACGGCACGGCATGCTACTCATCAGGTCATATGATGACAAGGTCGGCGCTCGCCGGTCAAGTGCGCGGGATCGAAGTTTGACAAAAAATCTTTCTTCGCTGCGGCCTGTCGAGGCGCCGCGCGGATTGTCCGCTGAAATCGTCTCGCGGCTGACTGCCGATATTATGAGCGGCAAGCTCCTGCCCGGCTCTCGCCTGCCGACTGAACAAGAAATGATCACCGCCACCGGCGTCAGCCGCACCGTTATTCGCGAGGCGGTTGCAGCTTTGCGCGCCGACAAGCTGGTTGTCAGCCGCCAGGGCATTGGCACTTTCGTCGCAGAACACGTTCGCCGGCCGTTTCGGGTCGATTTCGACGAAAGCTCTTCGCTGCGCGATGTTCTCAACGTCATGGAGCTGCGCACCGGCGTTGAAGTCGAGGCGGCCGGCCTTGCCGCCGAACGCGCCACGCCCGCCCAGATCAAGAAAATCACCGAGCGTTTCGACGCCATTCAGGCGGCCATCGATCGCGGCGAGATCGCCGTCGAGCAAGACTTCGCCTTTCACTGCGAGATCGCCGAAGCCACCAATAATCAGCAGTTCAAAGGCTTTCTCGAATATCTCGGCAGCTTCGTGATCCCGCGCCAGACGGTATGGGGCCGCTCCGCGCCGCTGCTCAGCCGCACCAATTTGACGACGTTCCAGCGCGAACATGAACAGATCCTGGAGGCCATTCGCAGCGGCTCGGTGCCGAAGGCGCGCGCCGCCATGCGCAGCCACCTCGGCAATAGCCGCCTGCGCCACAACAAACTCGCCACCGAAATGGGCATCAAATAGCGCCCTCCCCACCTCAATAGAGAGCACGCCATGAAAATCCTCGTTACCGGCGCGGCCGGCGGCATCGGCACGCGTTTGCGCCAGCTTTTACCGGCGATCTATCCCGACATCCGCTGGAGCGACTTGCGCAAGCCCGACGATCTCAAGCCGAATGAAGAATTCATCCAGGCCGACCTCGCCAACCTCGATGAGGTCGAGAAGATCGTCGAGGGCGTCGATGGCATCATCCATCTCGGCGGCTTTTCGGTCGAAGGCTCATGGGAGACCATTCTCTCCGCCAACATCATCGGCTGCCGAAACATGTATGAGGCGGCCTACCGCGCCGGCGTGAAGCGCGTGGTTTTCGCCTCGTCGAACCATGCCGTCGGCTTTTACCCGCGCACGCAGAAGATCGGCGTCGATGTCACCGTGCGTCCGGACTCGCGCTACGGCGTCAGCAAGGCTTTCGGCGAAGCGATGGGCGCGCTCTATGCCGACAAGCATGGCCTGCGCGTGACGTGCTTGCGCATCGGCAATTTCGGCGATGAGCCGATCGATGTGCGCCGGCTGTCGATCTGGCTCAAGCCGGAAGACCTGGTGCAGCTCTGCCGCATCGGCCTTGAGCATCCCGGCATTCACTTCGAGATCTTCTACGGCGCCTCGAACAATGCCGCCGCGTGGTGGGACAACAGCAATGCTGTCAAGTTCGGCTATAAGCCGGTTGGCGTCGGCGAGGACTTCCGCGCCTCGGCGGAAGCTGCTCAGAAAAACATCAAGCCCGATCCAGTTGGCGACAAATTGCAGGGCGGTACCTATCCGAGCGCCGAATACGACGCCGACAAGCGGGCACGGTAATTTCCTTTCTTCTCCCCTCCCCCTTGTGGGGAGGGGTTGGGGTGGGGGTAATAAAGAGACGCTACTCTCTTGCCCTCTTGCTATCACCCCCCTCCCCGACCCTCCCCCACAAGGGGGGAGGGAAAAGGAAGAAACCGCCGCGCTTGCAAACCCAAAAGCAAGTCCGCCGTCCCGGCAACGCAGCGGAGCTATATTGTTTTACCCGATGCGGCCCGCAACTCCGCCGTGCTAGGCTCGGCGTTCCATAAAGAACGCCGGGACCTGACGATTTGCTCTCCTATTCGCGCGACAAGGACGACACTTACACGCTGCCGGCCGAGATGTTCGGCTACCGGCTGCTGACCGACCCGCGGCTGAACAAGGGCACCGCCTTTACCGAGGAAGAGCGCACCGCCTTCGGCCTGCACGGCCTGTTACCGCTCACCGTGTTCAACATCGATGAGCAGGTCCGGCGCCGCATCCAGGTGCTGCGCGAATTCCACACCGATCTCGAACGCTACGCCTTCCTGCGCGAATTGCAGGACACCAACGAGACCTTGTTCTACGCCCTGCTGAGCCAGAACGTCGAAGAGCTGCTGCCGATCGTCTACACGCCGACCGTCGGCGCCGGCTGCAAATCTTTCAGCCGCCTGTTCCGCAAGCCGCGCGGCATCTTCCTGTCGATTCCGCATCGCGACCGCATCAAGCAGATTCTCGCCAATCCTCTGTTCGACAAAACCGAGGTTGTGGTCGTCACCGATGGCGAACGCATTCTCGGTCTCGGCGATCAGGGCGCCGGCGGCATGGGCATTCCGATCGGCAAGCTGGCGCTCTACACCGCCTGCGGCGGCATCGATCCGGCAACCGCCCTGCCGATCTTCCTCGATGTCGGCACCGATAACGAAGAGAACCTCAACGACCCGCTTTACATCGGCTGGCGGCACAAGCGCGTACGCGGCGCGGAATATGACAGCTTCATCGAGGAGTTCGTCTCGGCGCTGTCGGAACGCTGGCCGCATGTCATGTTGCAGTGGGAAGACTTCGCCAAGCACAATGCCAGCCGCCTGCTTGATCAGTATCGCGATCGTGTCTGCAGCTTCAACGACGACATTCAGGGCACTGCCGCTGTCGCCACCGGCGCACTACTGGCGGCGATCAATGTCACCGGCGTGCCGATGCACGAACAACGCATCGCCATTCTCGGCGGCGGATCGGCCGGTTGCGGCATTGCCAGCCTGTTAATGTCGGCCATGGTCGATGCCGGGCTTGATCCGCAGGATGCAGCGCGGCGTTTTTATCTGATCGACAAAGACGGCCTGCTCACCGACGACATGATCGGCCTGCATTCGTTCCAACTGCCCTTCGTGCAGCCGCGCGACGCGCTCGCTGGATGGGGCACCGACGACCTGAACCGCATTTCGCTGCTTGATGTCATCCACAACGCCAAGCCGACGGCGTTGCTCGGCGTTTCGGCGCAGGGCGGCGCCTTCAGCGAGCCCGTCGTGCGCGCCATGGCCAAGCTGAACAATCGGCCGATCATCTTCCCGCTGTCTAATCCGAGTTCATGCGCCGAAGCGATGCCGTCCGATATCGAGCGCTGGAGCGAAGGCCGCGCCATCATCGGCGCCGGCTCGCCCTTCCCGCCGATCGTCCGCAATGGCCAGCCGTTCAAGGTCGATCAGTCGAACAACTCCTACATCTTTCCCGGTGTCGGCTTGGGTGCGATTGCTACGCATGCCACCGCCATTACCGACGCAATGTTCATGGCTGCTGCCAAGGCTCTGGCCGACCTGTCACCGGCGCGCGGCAATCCGGAAGCCAATCTGTTGCCCCGTGTCACCGAATTGCGCGATGTCGCGATTGCTGTCGCCATTGCGGTCGGCAAGCAGGCGCATGCCGAGGGTCTTACCTCCGGCGTTGACGCGGACGGTATAGAACAAGCCGTGCGCGCCAAGATGTGGACACCGCGTTATTTTCCTTATCGCCGGGCGGGCAGCAACACGTAGCAATATCCGTTCGTCCCCGCGAAAGCGGGGACCCAGTTCTAACTTGTAATTTTGTAAACGTAGCTCTGGGTTCCCGCTTTCGCGGGAACGAACGGAGTGGGGATCGATCCCATGGGACAACCGCTGATGAAGAAATTTGTTGTTGCGAGCTTGCTCGCCCTCGCCTCCCCCGCCGCGGCGCAGGACATTCGTGGCATGGAGCTTTGCACCGCCGAAAAGACCATGGAGCGCCGCACCGGCTGCCTGCAGGCCAACAACGAATTTTTGCAGCAGGCTCTGGCCAAGCAGACCCGTGCCGCCGATGACAAGCTCAAGGCGGCTGATGCCAAGCTCTTGGCTCTCGAGGCACGTTTGACGAAGCTGGAAACCGAGCTTGCGGCGCTGAAGGCGAAACCGGCCGAGCCAGTGGCGCCGGCGAAGAAGCCATAGCCATTCTCCGTTTGTCCCCGCGAAAGCGGGAACCCAGTTCTTTCTGATAAAAATGAAATTGCGGCCCTGGGTTCCCGCTTGCGCGGGACGAACGGAGTTTGCGTTACGACCTTCTCTTAAAACGTTTCTCGCGCACCAAAATCGTCGCCGCCATCGCCTCCAGCTCGTCGGCGAGCGAACCCTTCGCCGCATTCCATCCAGCCCATGACGATAGGAATTGCCATAGAGGAAGGTATCGCCGCGTGGTCGCCAAACGCCCGCCGCAGTTCGCCAGCCGTTGAGCTACCAGTGATAGTTCAACCCGGCGCGCACCAGATCATTGGTGATCGGCACCGATTGCGGCGGCGTGTTCGCCCCGCCCATGAAGGTCGCGGTACCGAGATCGAGCCGCTGATACTCGACCTTGGCGCTCCAGTTGCGGCTCAGGCTGTATTCCACGCCAGCGCCCGCGGTCCAGCCGGTGCGTTTCGTTGAACCGGTGCCGGCCGGCTGCATAGCATTGACGTCGCCATAGGCGATGCCTCCGGTGACGAACGGCAAGAAACGGCCGACGGCCAGACCGAGCCGCGCCCTCGTCGAGCCGAGCCAGTCCTGCTGAACGCCGCTCGCTGACGGTTTGAGATTGCCCCAGCCGATGTCGGACTCGATGCCGAGCACGGTATTGCCGGCTTGCCAGTTGTAGCCGACCTGCCCGCCGCCGAGACCGCCGCCATTGAAACCGATGGCGCCGTTCGCACCGACATAGAATCCCGACCAATCGACCGGCGGGACGCCGGGCGCAGTGTAAACCGGCGACGCCTGCGTCGGGCTGGGCGCCACATCGGCGGCAAAGGCCGAACCCGTGGCTACGAGCCCTGCGAAAGCAACCAAGAGGGACAATGTACGCTTCACCGGTTCACCCGACTGACTAAACTCGTTACTTGCGAAACCTAATCGCGCCCTGTGGTCGATTTGTGGAACCACAACAATGAAACCGCCACTGAGCCGACACCCCTTCGCCTCAATCATCTCCGCTTGAGGAAACGCTTGATCATGCCGCGCTTCTCGCGCGGCAGCTTCGCCAGTTCGATGTCGCTAACCAGCTTCGCGCCGCCGCTGCGACGCTCGAGCACCAGCTTGCGGCTATGGAATTGCTCGAGCTCCGGCCGGTGACCGACGCTGATAATGGTCAGCCCCTCCATCGCGTCCGACAACAGCTTCATCAGCTCGTCCTGGCTCTTCGGATCGAGCGCCGCTGTCGCTTCGTCGAGCACTATGATGTCCGGCCGGTGCAGCAGCACGCGCGCCACGGTAAGGCGCTGCTTCTCGCCGCCGGACAATGTCTGGTCCCACGGCGCCTCTTCCTCAAGACGATCCTTGAGATGGCCGAGGCCGACCTTGTCGAGCACGTCACCGATCTCCTCAGGCGTCCAGTCTTCTGCGGCGCCGGGATAGGCGGCGGCGCGGCGCAATGTGCCAGTCGGCACATAAGGCCGCTGCGGCAACAGGAACAGCCGCGAGTCATGCTGGATCTGGATTTCGCCGCCGCCCCACGGCCACAGGCCGGCAATGGCGCGCACAAGCGTGCTCTTGCCGGAGCCGCTTTCGCCGGCGACCAGCACGCGCTCGCCTTTTTGAATGACAACCGCAGTGTCGTCGACCACAGCTGTACCGTCGTCGAGCGCAACCGACAGATCGAGCAGCTTCATCGCCGCTTCCGTCGTCTCGCCGCGCTTGATGCGGTTGAAATTCTCGCCGGTCTCCGCCTTCTCCAGCGCGTCGAGCGACACCATCAGCGAGGCGATGCGCCGCGCCGATGCATTCCAGTCGGCCAGCCGCGGGTAATTGTCGACCAGCCAAGAGAACGCCGCCTGCACAATGGTGAAAGCCGACGCCGCCTGCATCACCTCGCCGAGCGACATCGAGCCTTCAAGATATTTCGGCGCGCACAGCATCAGTGGGATTACCGGCGCAATCAGCGACGAGCCTTGCGACACGATCGTCGTCTTCATGTGCTGGCGGCACAGATCGCGCCAGCGCCGCAACACGGTTGCTAGCGAGCGGTCGATGCCGGCGCGCTCTTCTTCCTCGCCGCCGAGCAGCGCGATGCTTTCGCCGTTCTCGCGCACGCGGGTGAGTTGATAGCGGTAGTCGGCTTCGGCCTGGTTCTTGGCTTCCGATGTCGCAACGAACTTGGAGCCGACCACCGTCATCGCACCGCTGGCGATAGCGGCGTACAGCACCGCGGCAATGACGAGAAAGCCGGGAATGGTCACCGTCGTGCCACTGAGCGTCACGGTCAGCGCGCCGCCGATGGTCCACAGCACGGCGATGAAGGTCAGCGCCGACAGTCCGGCCTGCAACACGCCGACCGCGAAATCGACCGGCGCATCGGTCGAGACGCGCAAATCCTCGGTCAAGCGGCCTTCCGGATTCTGGTGGTCGCCGCTGACCAGATTGAGCTGGTAATAGCGCCCATTCTTCAGCCAGCGGCTGATGACAGCGTCCGATACCCAGGCGCGCCAGCGCCGTTGCGTCGTCATGCGCGCCCACACATTGGTCATGCCGAACAGCACGCTGGCAATGGCCAGAGGAAAGAAGATACCGGCGAGATAAAGCACCGTGCCGCTGTCGCGTTTTTCCAACGCGTCGAAGATCGACCGATTCCAGCGGTTGATGCCGTACATCGCCGAGAGGTTGAGAAGGATGAGTACCAAAAGGCTTGCCGTCAGCAGCCAGGCCATGCGGTCGCCGCGCTTGCGGCTCCAGAATCCTTTCGCCGTGTGCCAGAAGCGCTTCAGCAGATATTTTTTGCGCAGCTTCTCCTGGTCGGCCTGCGCGGCTTCATCGACAGCCGATGTCGCCTCGGCGATCTGGATGTTCTCCGGCAGATCGTCGATCGACTCTTTTTTCTGGGTGTCTGTCGGGCTGTCGCCATCGCCCTCGGCGACGAACTCGGGATCTTCTGGCACATCGGGAGGCGACGCCTTCTCGGGCGGCACGTCTTTCAGATCAGGGTCTTTGGTCGTCATGTGCCTCTGCGCGGTCCGAATGGAACTGCGGCCAACGCGGCCCACCAGCCAAAGTTCCATCGCGAGCCCAAATGCAGAAACGCCTCACACCGTGTCCGGCGCGAGGCGAAATTCTTCAGCAGCCGATGGCTCTTTAAGCGTGCGCGCCGTTCGTCGCAAAGCGCATCGCGGCGATGCGGTCGAGTTCGGTCTGCTCGCGCGCGTTCTGCTCCGCCTTCTCGCGGGCATTGTCGCGCTCATCGAGCATCTCGACCTTCTTGAGCTCTTCAAAGGCTTCGCCGAGCATCGCCTTGGCGTCGTCCAGCTGCGCCTTGAGGTCGTCGGATGAACGCTTGAGGTTCTCGCGCCGTCCCATCGCCGCCTTGGCGTAGGTCGGGTAAGCGAAATGCGCGGGGTCGTGGATGCCGGCGCGGTCCTGCTCGAGCTTGATCTCGCGATCGAGCTCGGTGGCGATGCGGTCGAACTCGGCCATCATCGCTTCAATCTGAGCGACCTTGCGCCGCTTCTCGTCGACCTGAAACTTTTTCAGGCGGATGAGGGTTTCACGTGACTTCATCGACTACATACTCCCGCGAAGCCCCGAATAGCGCCCCGTTAGCGGCATACAACGCCACCGTCCGGACGCTCCGGATCGTTCAGCCCCCGGACTGTGCGGCAATATCGTTAGTTTTCGGTTACGGCGACCGCGTAAAGACGGGGTTATCCCGTCGTTTGTTGGCCCGGTGTTTGTTGGCCTTTGAGGATTTCCTCGAGCTGCTGGTATCCGGCCGCGAGACTCGTCGCCTCGTTCTTGCCCTGGCCGAGGAAGTTTTCCAGCGGGCCGTGCAGCGTAATCGCTTCGTCGACATCGGCCGAGGAGCCGGGGCGGTAGGCGCCCAGCCGGATCAACTCTTCCATGTCGGAATAGGTCGCCATCACCTGCCGTGCCCGCATGATGGTAGGCAGATATTGCGGATCGCAGGAGCGCGGCATGGTGCGTGAGATCGACTTGAGGATATTGACCGCCGGATAGCGGCCGCGCTCGGCGATCGACCGCTCCATGACAATATGACCGTCGAGAATGCCGCGCACCGCGTCGGCGACCGGCTCATTATGATCATCGCCATCGACCAGTACCGTGAAGATGCCGGTGATGGTGCCCTGGTTGGCCGCGCCCGGCCCTGCCCGCTCCAAAAGCTTCGGCAATTCGGTGAATACGGTCGGCGTGTAGCCCTTGGCAGTTGGCGGCTCACCGGCCGACAGGCCGATCTCGCGCTGCGCCATGGCAAAGCGCGTGACCGAGTCCATCATGGCAAGCACGTCCTTGCCCTCGTCACGAAAGTATTCGGCAATCGCCATGGTCAGGTAAGCCGCCTGCCGCCGCATCAGCGCCGGCTCGTCGGAGGTCGAAACAACGACGACCGCGCGGCGCATGCCCTCTTCGCCCAAATCTTCCTGCAAGAACTCCTGCACTTCGCGGCCACGTTCGCCGATCAGGCCAATGACCGACACGTCGGCCGACACGTTCTTGGCCAGCATCGACATCAGCACCGACTTGCCGACGCCGGAGCCGGCGAAGATACCCATGCGCTGGCCGCGGCAGACCGTGAGGAATGTATTGAGTGCACGCACGCCGAGATCGAGCGGACTGCCTACTCTTTGCCGAGAATGCGCGGCGGGCGGTGAATTGCGGAAGCTGTAAGGCGCAGGACCGGCGGGCAGCGGGCCCTTGCCGTCGATCGGCTCGCCCATCGCGTTAATGACTCGGCCCAACCAGCGGTCGGAAGGACGCACCATGCCGGCCGAGCTGTTAACGACCGCGCGGCAGCCGCGCCGCACGCCTTCGAGCGCGCCGTAAGGCATGGCCAGCGCCAGCTCGCCGGAAAAGCCGACCACCTCGCACGGAATACCCGGGCCGTTGCCGCCGTCCAATGTCAGCCTTGAACCGACAGACATTGCGTAAAGTGGGCCTGCAATCTCGACCATGAGGCCGCGCACGCCAACCACCCGGCCGTAAATCTCGACCCCGTCAATATCCGCGATCTGCTCGGCGAGTGCCTTCACGTTCTGGCCTTCATCATTTGGGCAGCCCGATACCGCTGCCTTATTCCGGTAAAAAAGGCCGTAAACTCGCCCTTAGGATTACCGGCAGCCTGTGCTCATTAACTCCGTGTTTACCCGGGTCGTTAATCATTGGGTCATCGTCGGCAGGACGAGAACCAATGATTCGCGGGGACCAGTCTGGACCTTTCGAGTCGACCGGGCCGGATAATACCGGTCCACCAACTGGGGCATGAAGCGGCACGTGGCTAAAAAACCACTCATAAGCAACATCTTAGGGCGATTCGTCATGCGATCGCCAGTGAATGCTTGCGTACGAGAATCAGGTTTTGTTAACCATGTCCGAATAGTGTCGAATCGGTTTGTCCCACCGCGTTTTTTCACACTCGCCGCCTTTGCGGCGCTGACCTTCAGCCCGATTGCGGCGAGATAGGGGACTGGCATGCGCGTTCTATTAATCGAAGATGACAGCGCGACGGCTCAGTCGATTGAGCTGATGCTGAAAAGCGAGAGCTTCAACGTCTACACCACCGATCTGGGTGAGGAAGGCGTCGATCTTGGCAAGCTCTATGACTACGACATCATCCTTTTGGACCTGAACCTCCCCGATATGTCGGGTTTCGAGGTTCTGCGCTCCCTCCGGGTCTCCAAGGTCAAGACCCCCATCCTGATCCTGTCCGGCCTGGCCGGCATCGAGGACAAGGTGAAGGGCCTGGGCTTCGGCGCCGACGACTACATGACCAAGCCGTTCCACAAGGACGAGCTGATCGCCCGCATCCACGCCATCGTGCGTCGGTCAAAGGGCCATGCCCAGTCGGTCATCAATACCGGCGATCTCGTCGTCAACCTCGACACCAAGACGGTCGAAGTCGGCGGCCAGCGCGTCCACCTCACCGGCAAAGAATACCAGATGCTCGAGCTGCTCTCGCTCCGCAAGGGCACGACGCTCACCAAGGAGATGTTCCTCAATCATCTCTACGGCGGCATGGACGAGCCGGAACTCAAGATCATCGACGTCTTCATCTGCAAGCTGCGCAAGAAGCTGGCCAATGCCTCCTCGGGCAAGAACTACATCGAGACGGTGTGGGGCCGCGGCTACGTGCTGCGCGAGCCGAGCGACGTCGAAGAGCGTATTCCAGCTTAAGACCCGTCATCCTGAGGTGCGAGCCGCTTAAGCGGCGAGCCTCGAAGGAGACGGCCCGAGCTTCAAGACCAGTATCCAGAAGGGCGTAGAGCAATCTACGCCCTTTTATTTTTGCCCTCGGCTTTGCGTGCGACAGGTTTTCCCCCCGCGTGCGTGCGTTCGTTTTGAACGGAGCCTCAGGCGGCTCACTCCCAACTTGAACCCCGGGGCAGAACGCTCCGGGGTTTTTTGTGCAGTGTCGTCCCCGCGCAGGCGGGGACCCATAGCCACCGGCGACCGATGCTGAGCAAGGAAGAAGCGAGCTTACTTTGACTTTGCCACAAGCTCGCGCCGCGCCGTATGGGTCCCCGCCTGCGCGGGGACGACACAGTGGCTACAAAATCCCATACGTCGCATAGACATCCGCCAGCAGCCGGCCATTGAGCAGTTCGGCGCGGGAGCGGTTCTCGCCATCGACCTTCTTGAATGCTGCCTCGAAGACTTGGTCCTCGATCTCACGCGGAATAACGACCAGGCCGTCAACGTCACCGAACACGATATCGCCGGAGCGCACCTTCACGCCGCCGCATTCCATCGGCCGGTCGATCTCCTGCATCTTGCCGCGTCCGCGCGAATCCAGCGGCCCGATGCCGCCGCAGAACACCGGAAATTTCAGCTCACGGATAAAACGGACGTCGCGGCACAACCCATCGGTGACGCAGCCGACGCCGCCGCGCATCCTCGTGGCCGTGGTCAGCAGTTCGCCCCACGGCGCGATGGTCAAATTGCCGGCGCAGCCGAGGATCGGGATCTCGCCCGGCTTGATGTCGTCGATCAGCTGGATCTCAAGCTCGTAAGGGTTTTCGTTATCGGCGCCGGCATCGCAGACCGCCATATAGGCGCCGGTGCGGGCGCGGCCGATCAGCACCAAGGTCTCGTCCAGCGGACGGATGGTCGGCCCCATCGCCTGCTTCATATGGCCGAAGCCATCAAGCACGTCAGAGAGGACCGCTGTGTAAAGTTTCTCGCGCGCCTGCGCCAAGTCCGCAACGCCAAGCATGCCGCCCTCCCCCCAAGTCCTTTGTTATTGTGGGACAGTGTGGCTGACGCGCCTGAACGGCGTCAATCCTGCGCCGCAATGCGTGCGGCGCTCACTTCCCCGTCTGCTTCTCCGCATAGGCATCGACCAGCGCGCGGATCATGCGCTGATACGGCACGCGGCGCGCCTTGGCGGCACGCTTGAAAAATTCGACACTGCGGCGCGACAGTTCGATCGTCACTTTCACATTTTCTTCGCGCGCCACCAGCGCGTCAGGTGACGGCAGAAAATCATCGACGACGCGGACGCGGCCGATATCTCCTTCGCTGTAGTCAACGGTTTTGCTGGTCATAGATCGTCTTTCCTTTGCGCCAGTAACCGGCGCCGAAAATGCGAATGCGGCCGTCACGCCATGTGAACCGCACTGTCATCACGCCGTGCCCGCCTGGCCGAAACAGAAGTAGCGCGGCTCCTTCGTGCTGTGGTCCAGATCCTCGGCAATGACACGGCGCGGATCGAAGAAAGCCTGCTGCGCCAGCGCGAATGCCACGCCGTGCTTGGCGCGGTTAGCGCTGTCTTTGGTCGCGTCCCACTCGAAAGTCGGCGCATCCGTCATGATATGGCTATTATACCATACTTTTATATGGCTTGGAAGAGGGCCTTTCGTGCGGCCGCAGCAGCTCTCAACTCTCAATCAGCTCGCGTATCTTCCCCGCCAGCGCGTCCATCTCGAACGGCTTGGTGACGATCTGCATGCCCTTGTCGAGAATGCCATTCGCCAGAATGGAGTTCTCCGCATAGCCGGTGATGAACAGCACCTTCAGTCCGGGCCGCAGCTCCCGCGCGGCGTCGGCGATCTGCCGTCCGTTAATGCCGCCGGGCAGCCCGACATCCGTAATGAGAAGATCGATCCGCGCCTGCGATTGCAACACGCGCAGTCCCGACGCGCCGTCAGACGCTTCGATCGTGGCGTAACCCTGATCCTCAAGCACCTCGGCGATCAGCATGCGGATGGTCGGCTCATCGTCGATCACCATCACAGTCTCGCCGGCCCCGGCCGCTTTCGCCGCCTGAAGCTGGCCGCCCAAGACATCCTCGGCATCTTCCTCGCCCTCATGGCGCGGGAAGTAGAGACACATCGTCGTGCCCTGCCCGACTTCGGTATAGATCCGCACCTGCCCGCCGGATTGCCGGACAAAGCCGTACACCATCGACAGGCCGAGTCCGGTGCCATCACCCATCGGCTTCGTCGTGTAGAAAGGATCGAAGGCATGCGCGACAACATCCGGCGTCATGCCGGTGCCGGTATCGGTGACGCAGAGCGAAATATATTGGCCGGGCGTCATGTCGCGCTCCCGGCCGGCGCGTTCATCGATCCATTTATTGGCGGTTTCGATGGTGAGCTTGCCGCCGTCCGGCATCGCGTCGCGCGAATTGATGCAGAGATTGAGCAGCGCATTCTCAAGCTGGTTCGGATCGACAAGGACCGGCCACAGCCCGCCGGCCCCGACCACTTCAATATTCACGCCCGGCCCGACACTGCGTCGGATGAATTCCTCCATGCCGGCCACAAGCCGGTTGACGTTGGTCGGCTTCGGATCAAGCGTCTGCCGGCGTGAGAAGGCCAGCAGCCGGTGCGTCAGCGCGGCCGCGCGTTTCACCGCGCCTTGCGCCGCAGTGATGTAGCGGTCGACCACATCCATGCGGCCTTGCGCCATGCGCGTCTTGATCATCTGCAGGCTGCCGCCAATGCCGGTCAGCAGATTGTTGAAATCGTGCGCGAGGCCGCCGGTCAGTTGCCCGACTGCTTCCATTTTCTGCGCTTGCCGCAACACATCCTCGGCCTCGCGCAAGGCGTCGGCCTGCTCGCGCTCCTTGGTGATGTCACGGCCCGTGCAATAGATCAGGCCATCTTCCGGCACACCGACCCAGGAAATCCAGCGATAGCTGCCATCCTTGCAGCGATAGCGATTGGGAAACTGGATCGCCGGCTGGCCATCCAGTGTCCGAACGAAGCCGGCGCGCGTGCGCTCGACGTCATCGGGATGCAGAAACTGGAAGATCGACATGCTGGCGACCTCGTCTTCAGACCAGCCAAGCACGGTCTTCCATGCCGGGTTGGAGGTCTCGAAGTAACCGGCCGCGTTCAAGGCGCCCATCAAGTCCGGCGTGACCTGCCAGGTGCGCCCGCGCGCCTGTGTGCGTTCGATCACCTGCCGCTCAAGATCGGCATTGAGAAAACGCAATCGCTCTTCGGCGCGCTTGCGGTCGGTGATTTCAAAACTCACACCCGGGAAGCGTTGGGGCGTGCCGTCTTCGCCGAACAAGACGCGGCCCTGCGCGATCACCCAGCGAATGGATTCGTCCGGCTGCACGATGCGATACTCGCTGGAAAAAATATCGCCCGTCGCCAGCGCCGCCTCGACCTGCCCCTGTACCCTGAGGGCATCGTCCGGATGCATGCCGCTGAAAAATTCGGCGAGTGGCGTGCCCGCTTTCGCCCGGTCCGGATCGACGCCATAGAGCCTGGCGAAGCGCGCATCGGCGACCACGCGGTCATTGACGATGTCCCAGTCCCAGGTGCCGATGCTGTTGCCGGCCGACAGCGCCATTTGCAGCCGGTCGTCACTTTCGCGCGCGGCGCGGTCAGCCAGAATTTGCCCGGTGGTCTCGTAATTGGCGCAGAACATGCCGCCCACCGATCCGTCTTCCTGACGCAACGGCGAATAGGAAAACGTGAACCAGGCCTGCTCATCGACGCCGGTGCGGCGCATGATCAGCGGTATGTTTTCTTGATAATGCGTATGGCCGGCCAAGGTCTTCTCGATGAACGGCAGAATGTCGGTCCAGATTTCGGACCACACATCCTTGAACGGCCTTCCGAGCGCCCACGGATGTTTGCCACGCAGGATCGCCCGGTAGGCATCGTTGTAGAGAAAGCCGAGCTTGTCCCCCCAGGCGATGAACATCGGAAAGCCGGAGGCAAGCATCAGGCTGACGCCGGAGCGCAGGGCAGCCGGCCATTGATCGGGATGTCCAAGCGGCGACGCCGACCAGTCATGGCCGCGCATCCGCTCGCCTACGTCGCCGCCACCTTGCAGGAACCAGAGTTCCGAACCCGACTGTTGCGCCATTCCAAACCCTCTCTGGCGCAAGTCCTTAAAGCCAGCCTTGAGGGTTGAAAAGCGCTGGCGCGGCTAAAATGTCGCTGCGGCGCTGACAGAGTTGTGATGTTCCCAATGCCGCGCCAATGCGCCGCCGGGGCCTACGGCGTCTCGACGACGAAATCCGTCTCCAGCCCGGTTTCCACGCTCAGCGCATTGTCCGACACGATCAGCGACGTGCCCTGGGCGAGCAATTCGGAAATGCGGTCGACCGCTTCCTTCGGCATGTCGAAGCGCTCGAGGGCCGTATGGGCCGGCGGCGCATTGGCGAGGTCGGACGCAAGCCTGGCGCGCCGTTCGATCTCGCGCGCCGACAGCTTCTTGCCGTCGCGCTTGTCTTTGGCATCAGCCTTCGACGCATAGCCGCTCGGAATGGTCATCGCCGTCCAGCGCACGCTGTCATCCTTGACCGCCATTGCCGTGAAGATATGCGTGCCCCATGGCTTGTCCGGCTCGGCAATCGTCACCGGCACGTCGAACAGCGGCTGGAAATCCTGCCGCACATAAAGCCTGCCGCTCTTGCGGCTGACAAAAACCTGCACCGGGCCTTTGCGCTTCTTGATCTCCGGTTTGACCTGCGGCGCGGCAATCGCCGGCTGCTCGTCGAGCTTGGCAATCACCGCCGGCGCGCCGAGACCGCCGGACAGATCGGTCTTCTGCTCATCCGTCTTGATGCTGGCCGTTGATTGCGCATCGGCAACAACCACCGGCGGCGCAGCCGCGACCGGCGGCTCCGGATCCGGCTTCTTCGGCACAAACAACCGCGTACTGGCGAACTCCACCGGCGCCACCGCATCGCGCGTGATGACGACGCGCGCGCCCATGCGGGTGACCTTGAACAGGCTCGATGCAAAGCTGCCCGGCAGCCGGATGCAGCCATGCGACGCGGCGTGCCCCGGTAGCGGTCCCTCGTGCAGCGCGATGCCGGACCAGGTGATGCGCTGCATGTAGGGCATGGCTGCGCCGCTATAGATATTCGACTCGTGGAACCGCGATTTGGCGATCACCGCGAAGATGCCCATCGGCGTCTCGTGGCCCGTCGTGCCGGTCGACACCGGCGCGTCCGCCACCGGCTTGCCGTCGGCAAACAAAGTGACGCGCTGCTTGGCGATCGAGACGACGATGGCCAGCGGCCCGGTCAGTGTGCCGAATTTATTGGCATCCTTGTCGAACTGGGTCGAGCGGTTCGGGCGGCGGCGCACCGGCGCCGGCTCGACATCGACCGGCGCGTTCTCGTAACGCGACCCGCCGCCGAACCAGTCAAAAAACTGCGCCGCGGCCGGCTGCGGCTGCAACACGCCAAGGCCGAAAACGGCCGATAGCACAACGCCACGCAGCACCGAATACCGCAGCCCACCACATTCCGAAAAACTCACGCCGCGCTCCAAAGTCCCAAGCCACCGTTACAAAATGTCATGCCGCAGATTCGGCGGCCACGTCTGCCACTGTGCGGCCTGATCACAAACAATTGGTGAAGTTATCCAGCATGCTGGAATGCGCCGCCGCCGTGCCGGAAAAGCCGCTTCCCTGACGCCCGCAACGTGGCATAAGGGCGCCGAAATCTCTTATGGAACCGTCATGATCCGCCTCGATAACGTCAGCAAGCAAAACGGCCACCAGATCATCTTCATCGAGGCCTCCGCCGCCCTGCATAAAGGCGAAAAGGTCGGCCTCGTCGGCCCGAACGGCTCCGGCAAGACCACTTTGTTCCGCCTGATCACCGGCGAGGAAGCGCCCGACGAAGGCCAGGTCGCCGTCGATCGCGGCGTCACCATTGGCTATTTCAGCCAGGACGTTGGCGAAATGTCCGGCCGCAGCGCCGTGGCCGAAGTGATGGAAGGCGTCGGCCCGGTCAGCGTCGTCGGCGCCGAATTGCGCGAGCTTGAAGCCGCGATGGCCGATCCGGAGCGCGCCGACGAAATGGAAGAGATCATCGAGCGCTATGGCGAGGTGCAGCACCGCTTCCAGGAACTCGACGGCTATGGTCTTGAGGGCAAAGCGCGCGAAGTGCTCGCCGGTCTCTCTTTCACGCAGGAAATGATGGACGGCGATGTCGGGGCGCTGTCCGGCGGCTGGAAGATGCGCGTCGCGCTCGCCCGCATTCTTTTGATGCGGCCCGACGCCATGCTGCTCGACGAACCGTCGAACCATCTCGATCTGGAAAGCCTGATCTGGCTCGAGCAATTCCTCAAAGGCTATGACGGCATGCTGCTGATGACCTCGCATGACCGTGAGTTCATGAATCGCATCGTCAACGAGATCGTCGAGATCGATGGCGGCACGCTGACCACCTACGGCGGCAATTACGAATTTTACGAACAGCAGCGCGCGCTCAATGAAAAGCAGCAGCAGGCGCAGTTCGAGCGCCAGCAGGCGATGCTGGCCAAGGAAATCAAATTCATCGAGCGCTTCAAGGCGCGCGCCTCGCATGCGGCGCAGGTGCAGAGCCGCGTCAAGAAGCTCGACAAGATCGAACGCGTCGAGCCGCCGAAACGGCGCCAGACCGTGCAGTTCGACTTCCTCCCTGCGCCGCGCTCGGGCGAAGACGTCGTCAGCCTGAAGAAAGTGCAGAAGGGCTACGGCAAGCGCAGCATTTATGACGGGCTCGACTTCTCCATCCGCCGCAAGGAACGCTGGGCGGTCATGGGCATCAACGGCGCCGGCAAGTCGACGCTGCTGAAGCTGATCGCCGGCGCCACCGCGCCGGACACCGGCACGGTCGCGGTCGGCGGCAGCGTCAAGATGGGCTACTTCGCCCAGCACGCCATGGATTTGCTCGATGGCGAACGCACCGTATTCGAGGAATTGGAATATTCATTCCCGCAAGCGGGGCAAGGCACGTTGCGCGCGCTCGCCGGCTGCTTCGGTTTCTCCGGCGACGATGTCGAAAAGCGCTGCCGCGTCCTGTCCGGCGGCGAGAAGGCGCGCATGGTCATGGCCAAGATGCTGTTCGATCCGCCGAATTTCCTGGTGCTCGACGAGCCGACCAACCATCTCGACATGGCGACCAAGGAAATGCTGATCACGGCGCTGTCGCAATATGAAGGCACCATGCTCTTCGTGTCGCATGACCGCCACTTCCTCGCCGCGCTGTCCAACCGCGTGCTCGAAGTGACGCCGGAAGGCATCCACCAATATGGCGGCGGCTACACCGAATATGTCGAGCGCACCGGCTATGAAGCGCCAGGCTTGCGCAGCTAAGGTTGCTTGCGCAGCGAGCTCGTCACGCCGCTGACGATTTCGGCTCATCCTCGCGCTGCGGCGCGCGCCTTTGGCCCTGGAAATTCGTCAGCAGGCTGGCGGCAATCTCGGAGGCCGGCATGGGCGGCCCGAAGAAATAGCCCTGCGCCTGATCGCCCTCGGCGTCTTTGAGGAAGTCTGCCTGGCTAGCGTTCTCGATGCCTTCTACTGTGACGCGCATGCGCAGCTCACGCCCGAGCGCCAGGATCGTCTTGATCACGGTCTCGGCATTGCTGCCGAAGCCGTTGAATCCTTCCATGAAGCTGCGGTCGATCTTGATCTTGTCGAACGGAAACTTCCAAAGATAACTCAGGCTCGAATAGCCGGTGCCGAAATCGTCCATGACGATGGCAACGCCCATCGCCTTCAGCGCCTTGAGTTGCGCCATGGTCGAGGTCTCCTCGTCCAGCAGCAGGCTTTCGGTAATCTCGAGCTCGAGCCGGCTCGGCGCCAGACCCGAGGCACGCAGGGCACCGTCAACGATCTCGCCAATATCGCCGGCTGTGAACTGCGACGGCGACAGATTGACCGCCACTTTTACGTCTTCCGGCCACGACGCGGCGGTGCGGCAGGCTTCGCGCAGCACGCAAGCTCCGATCTTGTCGATCAGCCGCAGTTCCTCCGCTAATGGGATGAACTCGAGGGGCGCGATCAGCACACCGTCCTCGCCGCGCATCCGCACCAGCGCCTCGAATCCGAGAATCCGCTTGTCGGCAACGGCCACGATCGGCTGGTAGTGAACGTCGAACTCCTCGTTCTCAATGGCAGCCCGCAAAATGCGCTCGACATGGGTGCGCGTCTGCAATTCCGTATCCATTGCCTCCTCAAAGAACCGGATACGATTTCGCCCGTCGCCTTTGGCCTTGTACATGGCCAGATCGGCGCACTTCAAAAGCTGCTCCGACGTTTCGGCATCGGCAGGCGCAAGTGCGACGCCGACGCTGATCGACGCGGCGATGGTCTGCCCGTTCCAGTCGATCGGCGACAGAATGGAATATGATAGACGTTGCGCGAATTTTTCCGCTGCTTCCTTCGATTTCACATTCGTCTGCACCACGACAAATTCATCGCCTCCGAGCCGGGCGACGATATCGCGGGGCCGCGTCGCGGCGCGCAGGCGCTCGGCGACCGTCTTGAGCAGAAAATCACCGCCGTCATGGCCAAATGTGTCATTGACGCTCTTGAACCGGTCAAGATCGATAAAGTGAAGGGCCATATTGTTGCCGGTGTCGGCAATGGCCGACAGCGAAGCATCGAGCTTTTCGATCAGCTGCGTCCGGTTGGCCAGATCGGTCAGGGCGTCGTGATGCGCCATGTGCGACATCCGCTCCTGTGCGATGAGCCACTCGGTCACATCTTCGAAGGTCGCGATCCAGCCGCCCTCTTGCATTGGCACTTCAACGACACGCAAGGTGCGCTTGCCGACCTCGACATTGCGGCTGTCCATCTCACCGCGGCGCATCGAGGTCATGATATCTTCAAACTGCATCATCGGGTCGCTGAGAAAATGACCTGATGCTTCTCTCTCCTGCAACAATGACAGGAGCGAGCGGCCGAGGATCTGGGAGTTCTTCAGGCCGGTCATGCGGGCATAGTTCTCGTTCGACAACGTGACGCGGCCGTTCTTGTCGAACATGCACAGGCCTTGCGACATGTTCTGCAGCGCGGTGGCGAGCAGCATCTTCTGCTGCACCACAGTGCCCTTCCAGCTGCGGTCGGCCAACGCGGCGACCAGGCACATGCCGAGGATCAACACCGTCGCGCCGGCAACCACCAGAGAGAACAGTCCCGTCGATAGCGATGACAGCGCCGGCGCTTTCGACGGATCAGGCAACAGTTCCACCGCCGTCATGCCGGTGAAGTGCATGGTGATAATCGCGACAGTCAGCAGCCCGGCCGCGATCGACGTGCTCAACCAGGAGTCACCTCTGGTCGCGCACAGCATCGCGCCTATGCCGAAGCTGACGCCGAAGACAAGCGATGCCATAACAAGCCCCGGCGTCCAGCCGATGGAACCGGAGACTTCCAGCGCCATCATGCCGGTGTAATGCATGGCGGCGATGCCGGTGCCGACAATGGCGCCGCCGGCGGCGGCCATCAGGCGGCTGTGCGTGAACAGCGCGAGGCCGAAGCCCGCGCCGGTCATCAGCATGGCAATCAGCAGCGACAGCAAAGTGAGGCCGAGATTGTAGGTTGTTTCGCCGGCCGGCACATAAGACAGCATGGCGATGAAGTGCGTCGCCCAGATGCCGCAGCCAGCGCAAGCGGCGTCGAGACCGATCCAGATCAGCCGCGTGCGGCCCGTTGCCGCCAGCGCGCGATGAAACAGGCTGATCGCCACGGCGCTGGACAACAGGCACACGGCGACGGCCAGCGCGACGAGGCGCCAGTCATGGTCGACGGTCAGGCAGTTATAGATCTGGAAAAACAAGCGGATCTCCCGGCAGAGCCCGTATGTGGTAGCGGCATTACTTGTTGCTTAGATTAATGTCGCCGCATCCTCGGGTTCCTGGTTAAGACCGCCTCAACCCCGCCCCGGTAATTCGCCCGCCGGTGTCGCAAGGCATAGCAGGGTACCGCG
>JAURVZ010000046.1 GCA_030655215.1 Pseudolabrys sp.
CGACGACGTGCCGAACAATCTGTGCTGCGACTGGGAGATGGGCGACAAGGCCGCCGTCGCGGTGGCGTTCCGGAAGGCGGCGCATGTGGCCAGGCTAAGCCTGGTCAATAACCGGCTGATCGGCAATCCGATGGAGCCGCGATCGGCGATCGCCGAGTACAACGCCGGCACCGGTCATTACACGCTGTGGACCACCAGCCAATTTCCTCATGTGGTGCGCTTCCTGATGGCAGCCCTGGTGCTCAACATTCCCGAGCAGAAGCTGCGCGTCGTCGCCCCCGACGTCGGCGGTGGCTTTGGCGTCAAGCAGTTCCACTATGGCGAGGAGGCGGTGATCACCTGGGCGGCCAAGCGCGTGGGCCGGCCGATCAAATGGGTCGCCGATCGCACGGAAGGTTTTGTCTCCGACCGTCACGGCCGCGACCACGTCACCGAGGCCGAACTGGCGCTCGACGAAAACGGCAAGTTCCTGGCGCTGAAGGTCAACACACTCGCCAATATGGGCGGCTATCTCTCGACCTTCGGGCCGAACATCCCGACCAACCTGTATGCGCCGCTGCTCGGCGGCGTCTACACGACGCCGGTGATCTACTGCAACGTCAAGGTGGTGTTTACCAATACAGTGCCGGTCGATGCCTATCGCGGCGCGGGCCGGCCGGAGGCGACCTTCGTGGTCGAGCGCATCGTCGACGTCGCCGCCGCCGAAATGGGTATCGACCGCGTCGAGATCCGCCGCCGCAACATCATCCCGAAAGAGGCCTATCCGTACCAGACACCGATGCTGGTCGAATACGATTCCGGTGACCCCATGGGCTGCCTCGAAGGCGCGCTGGTGGCCGCCGACGTCGCGGGCTTTGCCGAGCGCAAGGCGGCGTCCGAGCGCAACGGCAAATTCCGCGGCCTCGGCTATTCCACCTATGTGGAAGCCTGCGGTCTTGCCCCCTCGCGCTTTGCCGGGCGACTGGGCGCGCGCGGCGGTCTCTACGAGAGCGCCACGGTGCGCGTTCATCCGACCGGGCAGGTGACGGTGATGATCGGAACGCACAACCACGGCCAGGGCCATGAGACGACCTTCGCGCAGATCATCTCGGAAAAGCTCGGCGTCAATTTCGAGAACATTGACATTGTGTTCGGCGATACCGACCGCGTGCAGTTCGGCATGGGCACCTATGGCTCGCGCTCCCTCGTGGTGGGCGGCGCGGCGCTATCGAAGGCTGGCGACAAGGTGGTGGTGAAGGGCAAGAAGATTGCCGCGCATCTCTTGGAAGCCGGCGAGCACGACATCGAGTTCAAGGCAGGCGTGTTCTCGGTCGCCGGCACCGACCGCAGCAAGACCTTTCAGGAGATCGCGGGCGCGGCCTATGTGCCGCACAACTATCCGCTGGAAGTGCTGGAGCCCGGCCTGGAAGAGCAGGCCTATTACGACCCGATCAACTTCACCTATCCCGGCGGCTGCCACATCGCCGAGGTCGAGATCGATCCCGAGACCGGCATCGTCACGCTGGCAAAATACACCGCCGTTGATGACGTCGGCACGGTGATCAATCCGATGATCGTGGAGGGCCAGTTGCACGGCGGCATCGTGCAGGGCGTGGGCCAGGCCTTGTTCGAGGGCGCGGTCTATGACGAGGTGTCCGGCCAGCTGCTGTCCGGCTCGTTCATGGACTACACCATGCCGCGCGCCGACCACGTGCCGAACATGCATATCCAGACCCATTCGACGCTGTGCACGCATACGCCGATGGGCGTGAAGGGCTGCGGCGAGGTCGGTACCATCGGCTCGCCCGCGGCAGTGATCAATTCGGTCGTCGACGCTTTGTCGCATCTAGGCGTGCAGCATGTCGACATGCCGGCGACGCCGAACCGGATCTGGCGGATCATCCAGAACGCGACCATGCCGCAAGCGGCGGAATAGGAGCACGCCATGACTTTCGCCCTCCACCAGCCTGCCACCGCGCCCGAAGCCGTCGCTCTGCTCGGCAGCATCACCGACAGCCTGCCGCTGGCTGGCGGCATGACGCTGCTGCCGACCATCAAGCAACGGCTGGCAACGCCGGCCGCGCTGATCGATCTGTCGAAAATTCCCGCGATGTCAGCCATCACGATCGAGGGCGACACGCTGGTGATCGGAGCGATGGCACGACATGTCGATGTCGCGGAATCCGACGTTGTGGCGACGACGATCCCGCTACTGGCGAAGCTTGCCGCCGGCATCGGCGATCCCGCCGTTCGCAACCGCGGCACGATCGGCGGCTCGGTCGCCAACAACGACCCTTCGGCGGATTATCCCGCCGCGGTTCTGGGGCTGGGCGCCACCATCGTCACCGATCGCCGCGAGATCGCGGCCGCCGACTTCTTCACCGGAATGTTCGAGACCGCGCTGCAGCCCGGCGAGGTCATCACCTCGCTGCGTTTCCCGGTGCCGGCCGCGGGCGGCTACGCCAAGTTCAAGTCGCCGGCGTCGCGCTACGCGGTGGTTGGCGTCTGCGTAGTCCAATCGACCGGCGGCGTCTGCGTCGCCGTGACCGGAGCCGGTCCGGGCGTTTTCCGGGTGCCGGAGATGGAAAGCGCGCTCGCCGTGTCGTTCACGCCTGCTGCTGTCGCCGGGATCAAGGTTTTGGCCGAAAACATGAGCTCGGACATTCACGCCGATGCCGAGTACCGGGCGCATCTGATTACGGTGATGGCGAAGAAGGCGGTGGTCGCGGCGATCGGCTACACCGGGCGCCGCGCGCGCGGACGGTAGACCTGATCCGGCGGCCGGATGCGGCGGGTGCCGGGGATTTCGCCGCCGTCCGCAGCATTCGAAACGCCTGGAAAGCTGCAGGCATTGGACGACGCCTTCAGCGCTGGCTGCTCCGAGAGGTTGACCGAACCGGGATGATGCCCGACCGTCATCGGCAATTCGGTGCCGAGCAGCAATTCGTCGTCGAGATTAAGGTAGTGCGCAAGATAGTCGTGCAAGGCGCTTGCCGCTTTCGAAGTCGCCGTTGCTGATTTGTAGAGCAGAAGATCGACCTTCGGGAGCGGCGGCAGACCTTCCGCTGCGCCAATTTCGCGCATGTTGCGGACCAGCGCACTGCGCCCAAGCACCGTAATCGCGATGCCGGCAAAAGCCGCGGCTTGCAGCCCGCCGACGCTGTCGCTGACGCAGGCAAGGCGCCAGCGCAGCCGCTGCGACTCCAGCCGCTCGATCGCATGGTCGCGGTAGATGTTACCGGGCGGCAGCAGCGCCAGCGGGATGGGGCTTTCATTGTAGGCCGTTGATTGCTCGCCGGTCATCCAGATCAGTTGCTCCTGGCGCACTACCTGGCCGCCCGTAAAGTCGTTCATCCGCGTCACCAGCGCGATATCGACCTCGCCGCGCCGGACGCAGCCGACCAGCGGCGTCGACAGCGAGCAGTTCAGGTCGACCTGAACGCGCGGAAAAGTCTTGCGAAACAGCTTCAGGATCGAAGGCAGCAGGAACGCGGCGTAGAGATCCGGCGTGCCGAGCACGACGTGGCCCTCGATATCCGGCGAGGCCAGTTGCGACAGCAGCTCGTCGTGAAAGCCGAGGATCGACTTGGCATAGGACAGCACGATCTCGCCGTCGGCGGTCAAATACAGCTTGCGCCCCTCATGAACAAAGATTGGCTTGCCGGTAAGCTCCTCAAGCCGTTGTAATTGCAACGTGATCGCTGGCTGCGTGCGGCCGAGCCGCCGCGCCGTTTCGGTGATGCTGCCGGTTTCCACGACCGACGTCAGAGAGCGCAGCATCCGAATATCCAGGTTGATGAGATTCATGGAATCGCTCCGGCCTCGATCATTCCGGCTATGCAATTCTCATGCTGGATAGTGGCGTGGTGCGAGATTGTTCGTTGAAAGCGAAAAGTGCGCAAGAAAAAGTCAAGAGATGGGTTGAGGAAAAGAATCGTACTCTGGTTTTTCGGCTTCCAAACGGTCAGGCCCATGGGTCACCGGCAGCTGTAATCGCAACAAGTCCGCCTGCTGCACCTAATAAAGCGACGATGCGGCGACCTTCGATGATCACCTTGCCGGCGACAATCAAGATATGGAAGGTCGCGATCGACGCACCGAGCACCAGCGGGGCTACGAGTTCGTCGAGCGGAACTCGCGACGGCGCCTTTCTCAACAACGAGCGTCTGCCTGGCAGCCTAAAAGTCAAAAAGGTACGTGGTCGCCGCCAGGACTTTTAGAGTTTTTATCACAGTCGTGCTCTTTCAAACTCGATGACCAGCAAAACCCCGAGCTCTTTATCCGGCCCGCGAAAATCACGCATCAGGTCTGATACTTGCGCAGTACCCGCGATTTGATTAGTCCTGCCTATAGAAGATCAGGACCTACTCAGAAGCTTGATCGAGATGTAATATAATTCGCTCGGGACATTGGTGCATGCTCAGAGCGGAGTTCGAGGCACCACAAGGCGAGTTATAATCGTCGAAACGAGGATGAAACGTACATGATCATGAGACGAAATGTTCTTTTTGGTGCCGCAGCAGCGCTCACTGCGGCCTCGCTTGCGGAACCTGCGGCGGCGCAATCTGATCGCGGCACAAGTTCCAAAACCTATGTCCTGGTTCATGGCGCATACGGCGGCGGCTGGATTTGGCGCGATGTAGCGGAGGGGCTCAGAAAGCAGGGACATAAGGTTTACACACCGACCCAGACCGGCCTCGGTGAGCGGGCGCATCTGATCTCGCGGCAAATCACCGTCAGCACGCATATAGAGGACGTTGCCAGCCTGATCGAGACCGAGGAATTGAATGACATCATCCTCGTCGGCCACTCTTACGGAGGTATGGCAGTGACCGGCGTCGCGGATAGGATGCCGGAGCGTATTCGCCATATCGTCTATCTCGACGCTCTCATCCCGGAGAATGGAGAGAGTGCTTTCAGCATTCTTCCGGCCGGCGCGGAAGCGGCACGCAAGAAGACCGCTATGGAACAAGGCGGAGGCGTTGCGTTGCCGGTGCCCGGACCGGAAGGTTTCCCAATCCCCGATGGCCCCCGCAAGGATTGGTTCATGCGGCGCCTGCGTCCCCATCCCATCAGTACGTATGAGAGCTCGGTTCGCCTGACTAAGCCTGCAGGTGCGGGCCTGCCGGTGACTTACGTGGCCTACACCAATCCAGCGCTAGCCTCGATCGAACCGAGCCGCCAGCGCGCCCGAACGAAAGCGGGATGGAAATACATTGAATTGCCTGTTCCCCATGACGTAGAGATTCCGAATCCGGAAAAAGTCTACGAACTGCTCAATTCGATAAATTAGCGCGCTTCGGCGACCTGATTGTTTTGTCAGGCACAGGGATACGGTTGCGCCCCAAGGCGCAACCGGATCAAAGTCTGCCAGCGCCGCGCATATCATTCGAGCGCGGCCTGAGAACGGCGTGCGCGCCTGAAAACTCCGATCCTGAACGAGAAATTCCGACGGTCCGGCTCCAATCGCCTGAGGACAACGTGAGCGATCTTGCACAAGTGTGCCAGGAACGTCGCCTGTGAGGGCCTTGTCGGATGACGCTGCGTCCGTGGAGTTCGGCCTCGATCGGGCAGTCCGTACAGGATTCGTAGCCGCAAGGCATAGGCTTCAAGCTCAAT